>NZ_JARVRF010000019.1 GCF_030209835.1 Arthrobacter sp. efr-133-R2A-120
CGACGGCCTCCACGGCCGGGCTGCTGCCCGCGCTCCAGGCTGTCCTTCCATCCATACCCACAGCATCGCAGGAGGCACCGACAATTTAGTCCCGCCGCCGACGGGCACGAGGCAGACGAACGCGAGATGCACTCGGCTAGCTAGGTTCCTGCGCTCGGGAAGGAACCATTCGCCTGAATCTCCGGAAAGGGAACGTGAGAGCCTCCCGTGAATCACGGGACCCTGATTTTGCGAAGCGGAGGTAGAGGGAAGGAACAATGAACAAATTGAGCAGTGTGGATGTGACAAGTCCGCCCAGAATGACCACGGCCATGGGATGTTCGATTTCGTGGCCCGGGATATTGCCCATGACCACCAAGGGTACGAGGGCAAGTCCGGTAGCCAAGGTGGTCATGAGGATCGGGGAAAGCCGTTCCGCAGCTCCGCGCAACACGAGGGCGCGGCCGAAGGCTTCATCCTCGTTCCTTTCCAGATGCTGGCAGTGGCTGATGAGCAGGATCCCGTTACGCGCCGCGATGCCCATCACCGTGAGGAACCCGACGAGTGACCCTAGGGACAGGACCCCTCCGGTGATGTAGGCGGCGAAAACTCCGCCGACGAGGGCTATGGGAAGCGTCAGCAGTGCGAGTAGGGCCAGCCGCCAGCTCCGGAACGATGCTTGCAGGAACAGGAAGATCAGGGCAAGGGCAGCCACGGCGAAGATCGTCAGGCGTTCGGTGGCCGCCTGGCGTTCCGTGTACTCGCCGAGGAGCTGGACGCTGTAACCCGGCGGCAGGTTCATCTCTTCGAGGCGTTCCTGTAGCGTGCGGACAACGGTCCCGAGGTCCGCGTCCTTTTCGATAAAGGAGCCGACCTCGACTCTGCGGGAACCGTTCGTGCGGTCAATGAGGTTGGGTGTCGCTTGCACACTGACAGCGGCGACGTCGGCCAGCCGGACTCGCTGTCCGCTGGGGGTGTCGAGCGGCAAGTCTTCAATGCTGGTGACGCTGGCGCGGGTCTCCGGAGTGCTCCAAACCTGGACGTCATAGGCACGTCCGTCCCGGAAGACATCGCCGACCTCTTCCCCGGCGACGAGCGTCGCGGCTGCCCGCCTGACATCGCCGGGTTTCAGCCCATACTTCTGGGCGGCGGCTAGGTCCACCTTGACCGTAATCTGCGGCACCTCGACTTCCAGGGAAACGTGGGGTTCATTGGTGCCCTGGATGTGGTCAAGGATGGATTTGATCTTCTGGGCCTGGTCCCGAAGCACGTTGAGGTCATCGCCGTAGACCCGGACCAGGATTGGTTCGCTGGCGCCGGTCAGGACCTCTTCGATTCTCTCTTTCAGGTAGGTCTGGACGTCACGGTGCAGGCCCGGATAGCCGTCGACGACCTCCTGGACAGCGGCCACCGTTTTTTCGTAGTCGGCGTGGCGGTCGATGCTGATCCAGTTTTCCCCGGCGTTGACGCCGACGATCTCGTCTGCGGTGAACGCCTGGCCAATGTGTGTTCCGCAGTTCAGGACTCCGGGCACCTTGAGGAGCTCCTCGCAGCCCCGCTGTGAGATGCGGTATTCCTCCGCCGCAGATGTTCCGGGCTCCGAGACCCAGTGCATCAGAAAGTCCCGTTCCTTGAAGGTGGGGAACAAGGACTGGCCCAGCAGGGGAGCGATCGCCAGACCCACCAGTGCGATGGCGCCGAAACCGGCGTAGCCGTAGCGGGGCCGATTCATGGTCCGGGACAAGGCGGCGTGGTATCCGCGTTTGAGCACCCGGACCAGGGGAGGATCGCGCTGCTCCAGTTTCGCGTTGCCGAGCAGAATCAGGGCCAGCGCAGGGGTCACCGTCAGCGCGACCAGCATCGAGGCGAGGACGGCCAAGGTATAGGAAACGGCGAGCGGCCGGAAGAAGACACCGGTCAGTCCGTCGAGGAAGAAGATGGGAAGGGCCGCGACGACGATGATCAACGTCGCGTAGACAATCGGACTTCGCATTTCCAGGGAGGCCCGGAGCACCACCGACGCCGTTGATTCCTCGCTGCCCACGGCCCGGTGTTGCCTGAGCCTGCGCATGATGTTTTCGACGTCGATGATCGCGTCGTCGACGACGACACCCACCGCGATCACCAGCCCCGCCAGGACCATCGTGTTGATGGAGCTGGCCGTGAAGTACAGCACGAGCGCCGCCGTCAGCAGGGAGAGCGGAATGGCCACAAGACTGATCAGCGCGGTGCGCCACTGGAAGAGGAAGGCGCCGAGGATCATGACCACCAGCAGGCAGCCCAGGAGCAGCGCGAGGCTGAGGTTGGAAATCGCCTCTTCGATGAAGCTCGCCGGACGGAAGATGGTGGTGTCGAAAGTGATTCCACTCAATCCCGGCTGGAGCTGGCGGAGGGCATCCTCAACTCCCTTCGTCACGTCGAGCGTGTTGCCCCAAGGGAGTTTTTCGACGATGAGCATGAGCCCGTGCCCGTTGTTGATGACCGCATCGCCGATGAGCGGCTGGTGGTCCTCCACGACCTTGGCAACGTCGCCCAAGTGAAGCGCGACGCCGTCCTTTTCCCTGATGGTGACCTGCGCCAAGTCCGCGGGGCTGGAGACCGCCTGGACATGCCGGACGCCCATTCTCTGGTTCGGACTGTCGATGAAGCCGCCCGTGCCGATGAAACGGCCGGGGGAGTACTTCAGCAGCCCGGCGTCCACGGCGCCGGCGGTGACTTCCATGACCTCGTTGAGCGAAACGTTTTCAGCCTTGAGCCTGTCCGGCTGCACCTGGACCTGCAGCATTTGGAGCCGCTCACCCCAGATGGCGACGTTGGCCACCCCGGGTACGCGGAGCAACCGGGCGCGGATCGTCCAGTAGGAGAGCATGGACATCTCGATCAGGGACCGGTTCGAGGAGGTCATGCCGATCTTCATGACGCGGCTCGTCGAGGACAGGGGCTGCAGCATGACCGGCGGAGCCGCCCAGGTGGGCAGTGCAGAGGTCACCGCCGCCATCCGCTCCGAGACCAGCTGGCGGGCGTTCAGCAGATCGGTACCCTGCTTGAAGACAAGTACGATCGAGGACAGCTGGGGCACGGATTTGGAGCGCAGCTCATCCAGGCCGGGCATGCCGCTCAGCGAAGCCTCGATCGGGACGCTTACCAGCTCTTCCACTTCCTGCGCGGTCAGGCCCAGGCAGGCAGTCTGGATCTCCACGCGCGGGGGCGCGAACTCCGGAAAGACATCGATGGACGCTGAGCTCAACTGCACAGAGCCCAACAGCATCACCGCGCAGGCCAGTGCAACAACCACGGTCCTGAATTTGAGGCTGATGCCGATGATCCAACGCATCTCAGTGGGCCGTATCGAATTCCTCGCCGAACAGTTCTTCGGCCCCCAGCGTTACCACCTCCGTGCCGACAGGCGGACCCTCTTTCAGCAGGGCGGCTTCGCCGGCGATGCGCTCGATGTTGACCGCCTGGCGGACATACACTCGGGGCTCCGGATTCGTGTACACCCAGGTCCTGCCCTGGCTGTCGTACAGGATCGCCCCGTAGGGGACGGTGAGCTTCCCCTGCGGACCGGACGCCGCCATCCCTGTCTTTAGCCCAAGACGTTCGACGGCGCGTTCCGTCAGGGTGATGCGGTGCAGGTCCGTCCCCGGGACTTCTTCCATGGTCGCAGGGGCATCCGCGCCTGGCACGGCTTCGGCTTGCGGCTGGGAGCAGGCCGGCAACGATAGCGTCATGAACGCGGCGACCACCAGGGCGATGAGGACCTTCGTGCCGCGGCCCTGCTGGGAAGCTAACTTTTTCATGATGCACCCTCGTTCTGCGCCCGGAGCAGCGAATCGTTCCGGGTTGCGGTCCTGGGCGCCCGCTCCGGTCCGAATCGAAGCAAAAGTGCGGGCAAGACAAATAGCAGGAAAGGAGTCGTGGTCAGTAGCCCGCCCCAGATAATGACGGCGAGCGGTTGGATGATTTCAGTTCCGACCACGCCGCCGAAGAGCGCGAGCGGGAGCAGTGCAAGAGCCGTCATCAGGGCCGACATCAGTACGGGCATCAACCGATCCCGCGCGCTTCGGACGACGAGCGCGGGCCCGTAGGCCGCGCCCGCCTCGGTCCGCAAGCTTTGGGCGTGCCGTATCAGCAGGATGGAACCACGCACGGCGATACCCAGTACGGCGGAGAAGGCAGGAAGCGAGACCAAGGAGTTGACTCCGCCGGTCATTTGGGCAGTGAGCACCCCGCCCGAGAGCGCCGCAATAAGGCCCAGGAAGACCATCGCGCCTAGCCGCCAGCTTCCAAGCGCCGTCTGGAGGAGCACGAGGATGCCGGCCGCAGCGACCGCCGCCAGTAGCCAAAGCCACCGGGCGCTATTCTGCTGCTCTGCGTACCGGGTGAGGATTTCCGCATGGTACGAGAGCGGGAACTGGAGCTGCCGGAGGCCCTTCTCGATGTCCTGCTGCACGTCGTTGAGCGCGCGCCCTTGAATTTCAGCCTTCACATCGATCCGGCGCGAGGTGTCATCGTGGAGGATGACCGCCTCGTTCCCGACCATCTTGACCTGCGCCACGTCGCCGAGGCGTACGTGCCCGCCGCTGGGGGTGTCGATCAGCAGCTCGCGGACGCTGGTAAGGCTGTTCCGGGTCGACGGCGTTCCTTTGACGATCACCGAAAAGACCTTTTGTTGCTGGTAGATGTTGCCGACTTCGATTCCCTGCAGCAGGGCAGCGGCCGCGCGCCTGACATCGCCTGGGATGACGCCCGCCTTCTGGGCCGCTGCCAGGTCAACCTGGACCTCGACGATGGGTTGTTGGGCGGGCGCGTCGACGTGGGGATTGACGACGCCGTCGGTCCGGGCCAAAATCTGCCGGACTTCATCTGCCTTCTGGCGGAGCGTGGCCATATCCAGGCCGTACACCCGGACGGTGAATCCGGCGTCGGCGGTCTCGCGGATCTGCTCGATCTTCTGCTGAGCGTATGTGGATACTTTGCTGGTCAACCCCGGGTACCCATCTACTACGTGCTGGACGGCCGCTGCGGTGTCGCGGTAGGAGGCATCCGGAGAAACGGTCACCCAGAGCTCCCCAGCGCTGATGTCACCCACCTGGTCCGAAGTGATGGCGCGCCCGACGTGTCCCCCCACATTGGCCACTCCGGGAAGGGTCCGGAGCTCTTGGGCGGCCGCATCAGTGATCCGGCTCATTTCCTGGTCTGATGTGCCGGCGATCGTACTCCACTGCACCACGAGGGTCTTGTCCGGCAGGACGGGCACTGTCGGACTGCCTGTGGCCAGTTGGGGCGTGAGGGCAAGTCCGGCGATGGCGACGGCCGCGGCGCCAGCGAATACCCACCGGGCCTTTCCCGCCCCGCGGGATAAAGCACGGCCGTATCCGCTGCGGACCCTGCCCACGGTGCGTCCTTCCCATGCAGTGGTCCGGCGGACGGGCAGGACGAAGACCAGCGCCGCGGTCACAGTCAGCGCCACGATCATCGCGACGGCAAGCGTGAGCAGATAGGAAAGGAGCAGCGGACCGAAAAGCGCTCCGTCCTCGCCCGGCACGAAGAACACGGGCAGCACGGACAACGCCATGATCAGCAGAGAGTAGAGAATCGGCGTTCGCACTGCCCGGAGGGACCCCGATATCAAGGTGTCGCTCGACTCCGCGGCGCCGGACCCGACGCCGGACCCCACGCCGGCCGCGACGCCGGACCCCACGCCGGCCCCGACGCCAGCCCTGCCAGCCCTGCCAGCGCGGACTGCGCCATAGAGGTCTTCGGCGACGTCTCCAACGATGACGGCCAAGGCCAGGACCATGCCGGCCAGGACCATGGTGTTCATCCCGGTGCCTCTCAGGTACAGCACCAAAGCTGCCGCCGTCAGTGAGACCGGAATCGTGACCAGGCTGATGACCGCGGTGCGCCAGGACCGGACGAACGCGCCAAACATGGTGGCTATCAGGACCAGCGAGACAAGCAGTGCGACACCAATTGTGCCGACCTCTTCTTGGATGAACGCTGCCTGTCGGTAGACGGTGGTATCGATCGTGACTCCGGACAAGCCCGGCTGAAGGGCATGGAGCGCCTCGTCGATGCCCCGGGTCACATCCCTCGTGTTCGTCTCTGGAAACTTCTCGATGACCAGGAGCAATTCGGCATCCTTGCCGGAAAGTGCATCGCCGATCAGCGGCTGGTGATCGGTCACGACGCGGGCGACGTCGCCCAACACCAGCTTTCCGGCCGGCCCCTCCAAACTGACTTGGCCGAGATCCTCGGGCGTGGTGATCGGCAGGACGTGCTGCACTCCGAGCCGCTGGTGGCCGGTCTCCAGGAAGCCGCCGGTGCCGGGTGTGGACGCCTCAAGGTAACTCAAGGGCGACACCCACACGGCGTTACCGGTGGTGGTAATGACCTCGTCCAGCGTCACGCCCTTGGCTTCGAGTTGCTCAGGATCGACCAGGACCTGCAATTGCTGGTCTCGGAGGCCCCAAATAGCCACGTTCGCGACGCCGGGCACCGCGAGGAGGCCGGGCTTCATGGTCCAGCGGGCCAGGACAGACATGTCAATGGCAGACATCTCTTTGGAAGTCAGCCGAATCATCATGACCCGGCTCGTCGATGAGAGCGGCTGCATCAGGACGGGCGCTGCAGACACGTTCGGCAACGCGCGCGCCTGTGTCAGGCGCTCGGACACAAGCTGGCGGGCCCGAAAAAGGTCGGTCCCCGGTTTGAACACCATCTGGATGGATGACAGGCCGGGGACGGATTTGGAATGAATGGCTTCCACCCAGGCCACACCGTTCAACAGGTCCGCTTCCATGGGGGAAGTGATCAGCTGTTCAACTTCCGCGGCGGAGAGCCCCAAGGCCTCGGTCTGGATTTCAACCTGTGGAGGGGCGAATTCCGGGAAGGCATCCACTGCCATGCCCGGCAGGCTCGTGAAGCCGAAACCCAGGATCCCCACTGCCAATGCCAGGACCAGAAACCGGAACTGGAGGACCCACCGGAGGATCGTGCCCATCATCGCCGGTCACCCGGTTCCGCGGGAGCGATGGCGGAGAAGCCGTAGAGGGGAGGAGACACTCCAGAATCGATTTTCCGTAAGTGCCTGATGAAAAAGTTAGATCCCCGATACCTGTCCACCACGCGGCTCCTTGGAACTGTGCCAAAGCGCCCCCAGACGTGTACGTCAATAATGAGCCTCGGGCAAACCCCGGGTCAACGCTCCATGCAAGGATTCTCAGGAGAATAACAGGGAATTTTTCATCTTTTCACAAGTGATAGTGGTATACGCAAGAACTAGCCGCCGGAGCCCGGCGTCGCAACCTCGGCGCGGGGCGTTGTGCCGTAAACGCTTGCACTGACCTGGTAGGCGTGCCCGTCCAATTCCAGTGCCTGCTGGTTGATCTCACTCAGCTTGGAGTCTGCGAGCGCCTCCGCTTTGATGAGGTCCAACGACTCTTGGTCCGCACCACCAACCGCTGTCACTTTCACCAGCCCCGTGCCCGCTGAATAGAGCTTTTGCTGGTGGCCCACAGACGGTTCCAGCGGATTGTATTCATCGACGACCAGCACATCGTCATAGCATGCGGCGGGGACGCATACCCGCTCGTGCTGCTTGAAGACAGTTCCGCAATCCAGGAATCCCACGTCGGGTGCGTGGGCCTGGACGTACCCGGGGGTACCGGTCACCGGTTGATCCTGCATGGCGATCCCCGCCTGGGCCTTGGAAATCCCGCTAATGAACGTGCGGGGCGCGCCGGTGAAAGTGCCGTTCTCGTACTCTTCCGGATACTCCCCGAAGAGCCAGACCGCTCCCTTCGCCGTCTGGGCAAAGAAGGCCAGTTCGGATTCCACCAACTGCCCGTCGAAGTAGTCCCGGTCCCACATTACGAGGGTCTTCACGCCGTCAATCACCTTCGTCAGTCCTGTCACGGAGTGGACGACCGTGCGCTCGGAGGTGCCATCGGCACTCTTGACCGTGCCCTTCGTCGTGTACTGCATGCCGGGCTTCAGCGGAAACCACTTGTTGTCTATCCTCGGAGTCGATTGGAAGGCGGAGCTGTCATAGTGGATGGCCGACCCTGCCCCGCAGTACTCTGCGGCGTCGGAGGTCACTGTCGGGGTCGTAGTCGGCGAGGCTGACCCCGACGCCGGCCCTGTCGGTGCCCCGTTTGACGTGGCCGGGGAAGGCGTACTGTTTGGCCCGGAACACGACGCCACCGCGGACAGTGCCAGGAACAGGACGAGCGTGGAACCCCAGGCGGTTAGTCGCTTACTTGGCTGGAACATTTTCGGTGTCCTTCACAACAGGCCAACGTAAGGAGGACTGGGACAGCGAAGAGAGCTCGGCACCCGGGGGAGACCACGTACTTGCCCCGCTGTTCTCAAGCCGCACCGCCCACGGTCCAACTTTTCTCAATTGTGCTCCGGCAGGCGCAGAAAAAGAACAGACCCCCGCACAAACCTGAAGTGGTGAGTGCGGGTTCCCTTGGGCAAGCTGGGGGGCCGGCGGCGTCTGGGGTAGAGAGCCCCGAGCCCCGGGCTCCAGGGGCCCTCCCGCCGTCGGCCCCGTCCAATGCCGGTCCCGGAGGGCCGGCTGGTCTATCTCAAGCCGCGGAAGTGTTCCTGTGTTAATTCAACATCTTTCGCGGCCCTAAGGCACGAGTGCCGCCTACTCGTTTTCCAGGCATGATTGGCTGGACACGCGGGCGGCCTACGTAAGCAAGGCGTTCTCCAACTCCTTGTCCACCCGTGCCAGCTCGGCAAGGAGCCGGGTCAGCAGCTCGGCCCCGGACTCGCCGCCGTCCTTGCGTCCAAGATTCTCCAATTCCTGGCACAGGGATGCAGCGCCGGTGGCCCCGATATTGGCTGCCGCACCCTTGAGCGCGTGGGCTGCCTGTTCGAGTTCCGCTCCGCCGCCATCTTCCAACGCCTGATGAAGGGCAGCCACGCCGGAGGGAACGCCGCGCCGGAACGCTTCGGCCGCTGCGGGCAAGAGCCCAAGCCCATCCGCCGGACCCAGTTCACGAAGTACAGCGAGACGTCCCGGGTCAACGGCCGGTGCTTCAGCTTCGGGGGCAGCCTCGCTGGGAACCCACGCCTTCAGGGCATCCTCCAAGGCAGCCAGATCGACTGGTTTGCTGAGGTAATCATCCATGCCGGCTGAAAGGCAGCGCTCGCGGTCTTCGTCCTGGGCTCCGGCGGTCATGGCGATGATGGGCAGCCGCGCGGAGCGGTTCTCCCTTGCTCGAATGCGCTTGGTTGCTTCGAAACCGTCCATGACGGGCATGTGGCAATCCATGAGCACCGCCGCATAGGAGCGGGCGGCGATGGCGGAGACAGCCTCGGCGCCATCGGCGGCCACCTCGGCTTGGTAGCCCAGTTTGGCAACCATTTCACAGGCAACGAGTTGGTTCACCTCGTTGTCTTCCACCACAAGTATCCTTCCTTTGGAAGGCGTGTCCGGACTCGGGGGCCGGGCAAGTGCGGACGCCTGTTCGGTCGCTGCATTGCCCGCAACGAGCCGCATCAGGCGGTCGTAGAGTTCCGAGCCGCGTACGGGTTTCGTGAGCCATTCGCTGATTCCCGCATCAGTCATATCGGTCTTGGATACCTGGGACGCGGACGTCAGCATCATGAGACGGATTCCCCGCAGGGCCGGGTCGCCGGAAAGCTCGTGGGCAAGCTCGAGGCCGTCCATGTCCGGCATGCACATGTCGAGCACGGCAATGTCGAAGGGTTGGCCAGCGGCGGCTGCCGTCCGTGATCGATCGAGGGCCGTGCGTGCGTCGGCTACCGCGTCCGGCCGCAGCCCCCACGTGTCCAATTGCGATTCCAGCACAAACCTGTTGGTGGCATTGTCGTCGACCACCAACACACGCAGACCCGCCAGTAGGCTCGGGACCGGGGGTTCGGGAAGTCGTCCGGGTTCATTAGCCAGCGGCAATCGGAGGGAGAACCAGAAGGTGCTTCCCTCGCCGGGCGTACTGCTCAAACCGATTTCCCCGCCCATCACTTCCGTCAGACGCCGGCAGATGGCCAGGCCCAGCCCGGTTCCACCGTACCGACGCGTGGTGGAGGCATCCGCTTGGGAGAACGAATCGAACAAGCGCAGATGATCCGCGGCGTCGATGCCGATGCCGGTGTCGCTGACCTCGAATCGCACTAGCGCGGTTCTTGCGTCCTGGTCCGCGATGTTCACCCTGATGGCGACTTCACCGGACGCGGTGAACTTTACGGCGTTGGAAGCCAGGTTCAACAGGATCTGCCGGATCCGGCCGGCATCGCCGGCCAGCTGCGCGGGAACATCGGGGTGGCAGTACGCAATGAGTTCCAGGCCCTTGCCCTGAGCTGCTTCTGCCAGGAGCCCGGCGACTTCCTCCATCAGCAACTGCGGATCGAAGGGGGTGATGTCCAGGTCGATTTTCCCCGCTTCCAACTTCGAGAAATCCAGGATGTCGTTAATCAAGGTCAACAAAGCTCCGGCGGCGGTCTGAACCCCTTCGGCATATTTGCGCTGTGCTCCATCCAGGGGTGTGTCCAACAACAGCGTTGTCAGCCCTATGACTCCGTTCATGGGGGTACGGATCTCATGGCTCATCGTCGCGAGGAACTCGGACTTCAACCTGCTCGATTCCAGGGCCGCCTCCCGGGCGCCCAACAGTTCCGCCTCAGCGGCACGCCGGGCAGTAATGTCCTGCCCGATGGTCGCAATTCCGATGACCCCCTGTTCGCCGTGGATCGGGGAGACCGTCAAGGACACGGGGACGACGGACCCATCCTTGCGCATCCGGTCGGTCTCGAAGCTGCGGGCCTGTCCGCCATTCAGGACAGCGGCCAGCACCTCGTCCTCGGCCTGGAGGTAGGGCGGAACGAGGAGCCCGACGTTCTGCCCTGTCGCTTCAGCCGCAGTGTATCCGTACAGCTTCTCCGCCCCGGGGTTCCAGCTGGTGATGAGGCCCTCGGGCGTCATGCCGATGATCGCGTCGGCCGAGGACTCAACGATCGCGGCCAAGCCCTCCACTTGGGCGAGGGCCTCCCGCGCCTGGTCCTGTGCGCGCTGGCGGGAAGTGACGTCACGGAAACTCCAGACCCGTCCCACGATCTCATCCCCGACCAGTTGGGGCCGGGAATACCGCTCAAACGTCCGCCCGTCACGGAATTCCAACATATCCAGGCTCTCCGCCCCCGGATCGGCGTACAGTTCCTGGACTTTGCCTATGAAGCCGTCGGGATCCGTGAGCTGATCCAGGACGAAAGCCAACAGCCGGCCGTCGTCGTGGGACTCCATAAGATCCGTGGGGATGCCCCACAATTCAGCGAACCGTTCATTCGAACCCGCAATGCTACCGTCTGCCCCGACAACCAGAATGCCGTCCGCTGTGGACTCCAGGGTGGCACTGAGCAAAGAGAGCGCATCACGGAGTTCTGCGTCAACGCGAACGCGGTCACTTACCTCGCGGATGGAGGCGACGAGCTGCAGGCCGGGTCCGACGCCGAGGGGAGCGAAGCTCACCTCAATGGGAAACTCGGTGCCGTCGCGGTGGCGGCCGAACAGTTTCAGGTCGGTCCCGGCACGGCGTATTCCCGGATCACTGGCAAAGAGGTCCCGGATGGCGCCACCTTGGCCCATGAACCGCGCCGGAAGCAGCAACTCATAATGCTTGCCGAGCAGCTGGCTACGCGAATAGCCGAATAGCTGCTCTGCGTAGGCATTGCCGAACGCGATCTGACCGTCCGCGTCGATTACGAGCAAAGCGTCCGGTACGGCCTCAACCAGGCCCCTGAAAGAGCCGACGTGATCCAGCGGCTGCTTTTCGTTTGTCATTTCGGCCCCCAGAGCTGAATAGATGACAAGCCCGCCCACATCGGCGGGCGCCTGGGTGTGCCGGTGTGGCCCTCCCCACGGACAGATTATCCGGGAACCGACTCGAAAGCATCACAAAAATGCCATGTACTTCCGGGCGACTACAACCACCGCTGCCGCTTCGGGAAGGGAACCCGGTCCAGGTCGTTCGCGGCCATGACGGCAGCTCCGCCGGACCGCGCGCGGGCCTGCTCCGCGAGCAGTCCGACGTCGGTGTAGCGCGACGAGAAATGGGTGAGAATGAGCATGCCTGCGCCGGCGGCGGCAGCCAACGCCCCCGCCTGCCCGGCGGTGAGGTGGCGGTACTGCGCCGCAAGGCCGCCGTCGTCGTCGCTGAAAGTGGACTCAGCCACGAGAAGGTCCACGCCCTCGGCGAGTTCCTCCGCCCCCGCACATGGCGCCGTGTCCATCACGAAGGCGAAGCTCTGTGCGGGCCTCGGCACGCTCACGTCTTCCAAGCGCACGCCGCCCAGGCTCCCGTCCCGCTGCAGGAGGCTGATATCCGATCCGGTAATCCCGGCCGCCGCAAGCCGCTCCGGCAGAAGGCTGCGGCCCTCGGGCTCCACAACCCTGTAGCCGTATGTCTCGATTCGATGGAGCAGCGGGCGCACCTCCAATCCCGCGGCGATAGGACCCGCGCCGCCGTGCGGATGAAGCCGAAGGTCGATGCCGGGAGACGCAACAGCCACGAGGGCGCGGATCATGTCCTCACCGGACGCGGGATAGTGCAAGTGGATTGGATGCTCCACCCGGTCCAGTGCCATGCGCGAAAGCACGCCCGGCAGCCCGAAACAGTGGTCGCCATGGACATGGGTAATGCAGATACGCGTGATCTGGCTGGCCGAGACGCCAGCTTGGATCATTTGCCGCTGGGTGCCTTCTCCCGGATCGAAGAGCAGGCCCTCGCCATCCCAATGGAGCACGTATCCGTTGTGGTTGCGCGTCCTGGTAGGGACCTGGGAGGCGGTGCCGAGAACCACGAATTCACGCATGGAACCGAGTGTCTCACTACTTGGCGGCTCCACCCATCATCTTGGGCACCCTTGCCCGGTGACGGTCTTGGGAGGAGGATATGCGGCAAACTCAGGAGGCTTTCGTGACACAGCTTGGCAAATTTGAGAAGTACCTGGTCGAGGAATTCTTTGACGATTACCGTGCCGGAGACATGTCCCACGGTACATTCATTCGTCGGGTGGCGTTCATCACCGGGAGCATGGCCGCGGCTTCCTCGACGATGCTGCAGCTCGGATGTGCTCCGCATGAGGTCCCGCGAAGCACCGATCCCATGCCAAGCCCCATGGCTTCGTCGGCCCGGCTGGCAGGGGAGGCGACGACGGCGGCCGCCGGGCCAGTGCCGGGGGCGAAGAGTCCCCTTTCCGTGCCTGAGGGCGTGTCCGGCCTTGTGACGGCCACTGTCCGGTTCCCCGCCGGCGGAACCGGGATCAGCGCCTACCTTGCGAGGCCCGAGGGGGCCGATGCGGGACCGGCGGTGCTCGTCTGCCATGAGAACCGCGGACTTACCCCGCACATCCAGGACGTCGCGCGCCGTTTCGCCAAGGCCGGGTACGTCGCATTGGCACCGGACCTCCTGAGCCGGGAGGGAGGCACGCCGGGCGTGGATGCCGACGCAGTCCCCGGAGCGCTGACACGGGCAGGAGCTGAGCGCCATGTTTCGGACTTTTCCGCGGGTTTCGATTACCTCCGGTCATTGGATTTCGTGGACGGCGAGCGGATCGCGATGAATGGCTACTGCTTTGGGGGTGGCATCACTTGGCAGGCCGCGACGGAGATACCCAGGCTGAAAGCCACGGCGGCCTTCTATGGCCCTGCGCCCGAGCTGGAGAAGGTTCCATTCATCAAACCGGCCGTCTTTGGCGTCTATGCCGAACTCGACCAGCGCATCACCGGTGCGATGCCGGCACTCAGGGATGCGCTCGCAGCCACCGATGTCCGCCACAAGCTCACTGTCTATCCCGGCGTCGACCATGCATTCCACAACGACACCAGCGAGCGGTACAACGAAGCGCAGGCGACAGCCGCCTGGCAGGACACGCTGGCCTGGTTCGGGGAGTACGTCTGACCAGACGCTTTGCGAAAGAATGTTCGCATGAGTGACGCAGGCGGGTTTATCGATGAGGCCCTGCGCCGTGAAAGCTCGTGGATCCGCGCTGAAGAGATGCAGACCCGGCTCGGAGGCGGTCTCCGTTGCTACGGCTCCTCAGTCGGGGCTATCCGTGGAACGGTCCGCGACGCCCTGCGCCGCCACCCGGGACTCCCGCACGACGAGGTCACTGCCTTGAGCTCGGAATTGTGGGAGGCGCCCGTCTTCGAGCTCCGGCTCTCGGCAATCGTGTTGTTGCAGTCAAACGTCCATCTGCTGACGAATACCGACCTGACGCGCCTCGAGGGTTTTGTCCGTGAAGGAAGGCTGCGCGAACTGGTCGATCCGCTAGCCGTCGACGTTGTTGGACCCTTGATCGCCGGGCTGGATGGGCAGCCGAGGGTGCGTGCTGAAGGCGTGCTGGATCGTTGGACGCAGGAACCTGACGAGTGGCTGCGGCGCGCCGCCCTGATGTCGCCCCTGAGGGCGCTCCGTGCCGGGGGAGGAGATTGGGACGCGTTTGTGCGCCGCGCCACAACCGCGTTGGACACCGCCCGGGAAACGGGCAGGCAGGCCGAGGTTGTCAGGGAAGCGGTTCACGCCGTGCTGAAACAGGTTGCCAAGCAGCGGCCCGAGCTGCAATTCCCCGGGGCTCAGCTCCTCGGGAAACTGGTGTTGTAGCGGTACATGAAGGCCGCCATGGCATCCCGGGCGACTGCTGTAACTGGCCGATAGGTCCTGGTGCCGTTTGTTTCAGTCCACCCCGTGGAGATTCCCGTGGAGGAGAGCCAGGTTATTTCCTTGTAGAACGCAGTCTGCGGTGTCACGTCGGTGAACGGTGATGCCGCAGGGGCAGTGAAGGCCGGGCTGCCTGCGAGGCGGTACATGAAGGCCGCCATGGCGTCGCGGTTCACAGGCTGAAGCGGGCGGTAGGTCTTGATGCCGTTTCCTTCGTCCCAGCCGGTGGAGATGCCCTGCGTCGCGAGCCACGTGATTTCTTTGTAGAACGGAGTTTGCGGCGTCAGGTCGGCGAACGGAGAAACGGCCGGGGGCGTGAACGCCGGGCTGCCTGCGAGACGGTACATGAAGGCCGCCATGGCGTCGCGGTTCACAGGCTGAAGCGGGCGGTAGGTCTTGGTCCCGTTCGCTTCGACCCAGCCGGTGGAGATGCCCTGGGTTGCGAGCCAATTGATCTCGGTAAAGTACGTGTAATTGGTGGGGACATCACTGAAGGGGCTCGACGCCGGGGGTGGCGGCGGGGGTGGCGGCGGGGTCGACTGCCCCAAGGCCTGGGCGACGGTCCGGACGGAAGTGGTGCCGTTGGCCGTCCGCGCGGCCAGCCAGGTGACGAACGTGTCAAAGAGCGTGGGGCTTATGGTCAGCGTGGGATCAGTTCCGACCGCGATGTGGTGGAAAGTCAACTCCAGCCATCCGCCGGTGCTTTCGGCATTGGTGACCAAATCCTCCAGATTCTGCAGGGTCCAGGTGCTGTCCACTTCGTCCGGCGCCTTGGTGACAAGGGGGTTCGCCGGAGGAAGGGTCTCGGCGAACGGGCAGCTTGGGCAGCTGGCGGGTGAGCGGATGTCGCCCAGGCCTCGCGCGCTCGCAAATCCGCAGTTCTTCACGTCAGTTTGAACGGACGCGTTTTCGGCCGCAAATGGATAGGCGAAGTTGTTCACCTGGAATCCCCAGCTTTCGAGCGTCGACTTGCCGTTGCAGATTTCAGCGCTGGCGGCTGCCGAGGTGAGCGTCGTCAGATCCGGGTGTGTAACAGTGTGGCCGCCGATCTCGTTGCCATCGCCTGCGATGGTGTGCAGGTCCGCCTGCGTGAGGTAACCCGGGGTGCCGATCCAGCTGGTCGTGATGAAGAAGGTTCCCACCAGCCCGTGGGCTTTCAACACCTGTTCGGCGGCAAGCTGGTTGCCGTTGCCGTCGTCGAAGGTCAAACTCACGATGGTGGGGGCTGCTGCCCGTGCGGGAACGGCGACTCCGCTGAGGGCTCCCGCGGTGAGCAGCAGGGCACCCAGGACGGCGACGATCCGCTTGTACTTTTTCGGGTTGTTTATCCGACGAAATCCGGCCGCTCGCGGGCCTTGCTTCCTGAAACGCTGACCAAAGTTGCGCATGGTTCCTCCACGAGACGAGGGCCCCCAGGCGCGTATGAATGTAGGGTACGCCTTGAACCCGGCAGGTTGAACACAAATAGCGGGCAAGGGCCGAATTTACAGCTTGCGTTCAGGTTCCACGGCCGGTGCACGTCCCGTGGCCGCGACGTTGGCCGGTTCGTCAGCAAGCTCTGCCTCAAGGAGTTCGATACTTGGCAGGCTTGAAGCGAAATCCTCAGGGAGCGATTCGATGATTTTGCTCTGCCATTCCGAGACGCCGATGGGCAGGTTGATTCCCCGCAGCGCGTACTCGGCCACCACGTTGTTCTTCTCCTTGCAGAGCAGGAGGCCGATGGCCGGCTTGTCATCCGGATGCGCCAGGAGATCGTCCACAGCTGACATGTACATGCCTAGTTGGCCGACAAATCCGGGCTCGAACTTCACAGCCTTGAGCTCGATCACAACATAGCAGCGGAGCTTCAAGTGATAGAAGAGGAGATCGGCGAAGAACTCATCGCCGTTGATTTCCAATCGGACCTGCTCGCCGACAAAGGCGAAGCCTTGGCCCAGTTCCAGGAGGAACTTCTCCACATGCTGGACGAGTTGGAGCTCCAGTTCCCGCTCATTGCGGCGGTCGGTCATGGCGACGAAGTCGAACACATAAGGGTCCCTGGTGGCTTGTTGGGCAAGATCCGAGTCCGCCGGCATCATGGTGGTCTTGAAGTTGGTAATCGCCTGCCCGGAGCGCTCATGGAGGCGCGTTTCGATCTGATGGGCAAGAACGTTGCGCGACCATCCGTGTTCGACGGCGGCCGCTGCGTACCAGAGGCGGGTCGCGGCGTCGTCGAGCTTCTCGAGCAGTGCGATCTGGTGGTACCAGGGCAATGTTGCAAGCGGCGCTTGCAACATTGGGAACTCGGGCCACGCCTGCGCGAAAGTCTTCATGTAGCGGAGGTTCCTTGGCGAGAATCCCTTGGAATCCGGAAACCGGGTTCGTATGTCCGCTGAGAGGCGGGTGACGACCTTCGAGCCCCAGCCTTCCTCTGATTCCCGCTGCGCCAGTTGCCGGCCGATGGACCAGTAGGACGCGAGCAACGTCCTGTTCGCTGCGGAAATGGCCCGTGAACGTCCTGTACTGACTTCCTTGGAAACGTGGGCAAGCAGCTCCGGGTACCAGTCCGGCATGGACGTTCGCGCCGGGGGAGCCGTGAACGACGCCGCTGCTGCCGCCATCGTGGTCTTTTCCGGTTTCAGTTCCTGACTTTGCACTGGCGTTCCCTCTTTTGTGGCGACTATGGCTTTTGTGGCGACTATGTACGGCGACATGGTTTGTCGAGCGTTTCGTCGAACGTATGGGAGAGGGCTGACAATGTAGGAGCTGCCGGGCGCCACCGCTCGGCCGGTCGGATGGGCCGCCCGCAGCCTGTTCCCACGACGGCCCAACACTCGTAATCTGAATGCTGGGAGGTGGTTCCTGTGGAAGCAGCCCAGGGAGATCGGATCATCATTCATGGCAGGACGGTCGGGGCGTCCGACCGGCACGGCGAGATCATCGAAGTCCGCGGTGCAAATGGTGCGCCGCCGTATTTCGTGCGTTTTGACGATGGTCACGAGACCATCCTTTATCCGGGTGGTGATTTCACGATCGATCGCACAGGCGGCAGCTCGTAGCCGGAGGGACGGCCCACTTCCGCCTTGAGCCAATCCCGCCTTGGGCTAAGGTAAGACTTAGCTGCGAAGGAGACCGGGGGAGGGCATGCGTGGACCAGATCCTGGAGCTGCCCTTTGAGGTGGCGCTTGCGGCGCTCTTCGCTGTGGTGATGGTCCGGGTCAACGCGACATACTGGATCGGCCGCGGCGCAGCGGCGGGAATCGAACGGACGCGGTTCGCGCGCGCCTTGCATCGCCCCAAAGCAAGCAAAGCGCAGGCGCTGATACAACGCTTTGGCCCCTACGCGGTCGTGCTGACCTTCCTGACCATCGGACTCCAAACTGCCGTCAACCTGGCTGCGGGGGCTGCCAGAATGCCACTCAGCCGGTATCTCCCTGCGGCAATAGTAGGCTCCGGCATCTGGGCCTTCGTCTACGCGACCATCGGGCTCGCGGCGATAGACGCCTGGCTCGCCGTCATGGCGGCCTCCCCTTTGGCCGCCGTTCTCCTGGTCCTCTTCCTTGCCGGACTGGCGGTCTGCCTGGTCTTGTGGCGTCGACGTCGGACGGGTGTGGCGCCAGAAGATACAGTGGTCTGAGTTCCATTACCGGACCGGCGAAAGGGCAGGCGTTGAGTATTGAGCTTCCGGACCTTGCGGAAGGCGATTTCTACTACGAATCGCTCGGGAATGGGCGGTTCCGCTCGACCATCCACGCCCAGGGCGCGTGGAATCCGCATGAGCAGCACATGGCGCCCGCATCAGGGATCATGGCTGATGCCCTGCTCCGCCACGAGCCGCGCGACGACGTCCGGCTGGCCCGCCTCAGTTACGAAATCCTGGGATTGATCCCGGGCGGCGAATTCGAAATCACCACTGCCACTGTCCGCCCCGGCAGGACGATTGAACTGATCCAGGCGGAACTCTCGGCGGCAGGACGCGTGGCTATCCGGGCTACCGCCTGGCGGATGGCCACCAGCGACACGAGTGCCGTCGGCGCCATAGAAGACGTCGTCATGCCGGCCCCGGACGAATGCAAGCCGTGGGACGGGGCAAGCGTGTGGCCGGGTGGCTACATCCGGTCCCTGGAAATGCGCATAGCGGAAGGACACCGGGCCGGCTCGGGCAAAGTCTGGATCCGCACAGAGCATCCCCTCACCGACGCGGCGGACAGCCGCGATCTCGCGAGGCTCGTTGGACTCGTGGACACGGCCAACGGTATCGCCGCCCGCGTTTCGCCCGGAAAGAACAGCTACATCTTCCCCAACCTTGACCTGCAGATCCACATGTACCGCGAACCCGCGGGCGAATGGCTGGGCCTGGACAACATGGTCTCCTTTGGCGATGACGGCATCGGCCTGACGTCCACGGTGCTCCACGACATCAGCGGCCCTTTCGGCCGGGCTGAGCAGATCCTCACGCTGAGGAAGAGCTGATGGTTGAAGACCTCACCCGGACGCAGCGCACGCTGACGGTAGTGCGTCAGGAAGAATCGCTCGGCGTCGCTGAAGACCTGGACTTCGGAATTGAGCTCCTCAACCGTGCCCGCAGGGGGCAATTGGTGCCGATGCTCCGCTTGTACCGGCCCCGTCCTACAGTGGCGTTCGGGCAACGCGATGCCAAGCTGCCGGGATTCCAGGCGGCGTCCGAGGCCTGCAGGGACCTCGGTTTCGAACCCTTGATCCGCAAGGCCGGCGGCCGGGCAGCGGCCTACCACCGGGGTACCTTGGTGATCGACCATGTGGAGCCGCACACTGACGCGATTGCCGGAGCGAAGGCCCGCTTCTCCTTCTTTGGCGAGCTCCTGGCGGGTGCGCTCCGCCGCGTCGGGGTGCAGGCCGCCGTCGGGGAGATCCCCGGCGAATACTGCCCTGGTGAGTTCAGCGTCCACGGCCTGGACCCGGATTTCCCAACGCACCAGATCAAGCTGGTCGGCACCGCCCAGAGGGTGGTTTCCGGGGGATGGCTGTTCAGCTCGGTGATCGTCGTCGAGAACTCGGCGCCCATCCGCGAAGTCCTCACTGCCAGCTATGAAGCCCTCGGACTGGAGTGGGACCCCGCCACCGCCGGTGCCGCCAATGACCTCTTGCCGCAACTGGACGTACCCACGGTGGAAGACGCCGTCGTCGCGGCTTACGCGGAATACGCCGAACTGATCGACGGCGATTTCCAGAGCCTGCTCCCGGTGACGAGCACCATTACGCCGTTGTAGCGGATTCCGGCCGGTACTACGCTTGAGGCCACAACCATGAGTACCGGGCGGTGGCTTCCTCCCGGAAATGGAATCTGCCGCCCTCCTGAAGCGAGGTAGAGCAATGGACAAGAAGCCATCCGTTGTCCACGATTCCGACGCGGACCTCACCGTCGGTCCGCCGAAGCGCTCTGCCGCGGGCTTGCCCAGCCTGGTGGACTCCTTGCCCCGCGCGGTGAGCCAGATGGGGCCGTCCCGCACCTGGAAGTCCTTGCTGGCCATGAACCAGAAGGACGGCTTCGACTGCATGAGCTGCGCGTGGCCGGATCCTCCCGAGCGGAAGCTGGCCGAGTTCTGTGAGAACGGTGCAAAGGCCGTCGGGTGGGAGGCGGATCCGCTCAAGGTTCCGTCCACCTTCTGGGACGAGAACGACGTCGACTCCCTCGCCGGGCGCTCGGAATACTGGCTGGGACAGCAGGGCAGGCTCGTGGAACCCGTCTACAAACCCGCAGGTTCGAACCACTACCGTCCCATCAGTTGGGACAACGCGTTCCGGATTGTGGCCCGTGAACTGAATGCCCTGGAATCGCCCGACGAAGCCACCTTCTATACGAGCGGACGGACAAGCAACGAAGCCGCGTTTGTCTACCAGCTCTTCGTCCGCGCCTTCGGTACCAACAACCTGCCCGATTGCTCGAATATGTGCCATGAGTCCACCGGGCTGGCCCTCGGTGAGACGCTCGGCGTGGGCAAGTCCGCCGTGAGCTACACGGACTTTGCCAAGGCGGATTTGATCATCATCATGGGCCAAAACCCGGGGACCTGCCATCCGCGGATGCTCACGGCGTTGGAAGAGGCAAAGCTCGCCGGTGCCAGCATTGTGGCGGTGAACCCGCTGCCGGAGGCCGGACTCATCAACTTCAAGAACCCGCAACGTCCCCGTGGGCTGGTGGGCAAAGGAACGGACCTGGCGGACCAGTTCCTGCAGATCCGCCTCGCAGGGGACATGGCGTTGCTTCAAGCCGTTTCCAAGCGCGTCCGGGAAGCGGAGAAGGCGGCACCGGGGGCAGTTCTGGATCATGCGTTCATCGAGGAGCACTGCCAAGGCCTCGAAGCGTTCCGAGCCCATATCGACAACCTGGATGAGCGGGACGTCCTTGCCGCAACGGGCCTGGGGGTACAGGAAATCGACGAGCTTGCCTCCCGGTACCTGCGTGCGGAGAAGGTCATCATCACTTGGGCCATGGGCCTGACCCAGCACAAGAAGGCCGTGGCGACCATCAAAGAGATCGTCAACCTGCTCCTCCTCCGCGGGAACATCGGCAAACCGGGCGCCGGCCCGTCGCCGATCCGTGGGCACAGCAACGTCCAGGGGGACCGCACCATGGGCATTTGGGAGAAGATGCCCGAACCGTTCCTCAACGCCCTGCAGCGGGAATTCGGCTTCGACCCGCCGCGGCACCCGGGCGTCGATTCCGTGGACAGCATCCGAGGCATGCGCGACGGGCGGATCAAGGTGCTGGTTGCGCTCGGCGGAAACCTGGTCCACGCGATGTCGGACACCACGGCGGCTGAGGCCGCGGTCCGCAAGACCCGGTTGTCGGTCCAGATTTCCACGAAGCTCAACCGCTCCCACGCCGTGGTGGGGGAACAAGCGATGATCCTGCCGACGATGGGCCGCACGGAAATAGACCGCCAGGCCAGCGGCGAGCAATTCGTCACTGTGGAAGACACAGTCTGCGCGGTTCACCGTTCTGCGGGAAGGCTGGAGCCGATCTCCGACAAAGTCTTGTCCGAAGTGGCGATCGTGTGCCGCATGGCCGGCACGGTGCTCGGCGATAAAGTCCCGGTTGACTGGGGAGCTTTCGAGGCGAACTACGATTCCGTGCGCGAGCACATTTCCCATGTGGTGCCGGGCTTTGAGGACTTCAACCAGAAAGCCCGGAGCCGTGACGGTTTCGTCCTTCCCCACGGACCCCGGGACGAGCGGAAGTTTCCCACCGCCACCGGGAAAGCAATGTTCACGGTCAACGATCTTGAGACCATCCACGTACCGGAGGGGCGCCTGCTGCTCCAGACAGTACGCTCCCACGACCAATTCAACACGACCACCTACAGCATGAATGACCGTTACCGGGGCGTGAAGAAGGGCCGCCTGGTGCTCTTTGCGCACCGCGACGACCTGGCGGATCTGGGCCTGGCCGACGGCGGCTATGTGGACGTGCACAGCGAAGCCGACGACGGCGTGGACAGGGTCCTGCGCCAGTTGCGGTTGATCGCGTACCCCACAGCCCGCGGTTGCGTGACTGCCTATTACCCGGAAGCGAACGTCCTGGTACCGCTGGATTCGACCGCCGAAGGCAGCAACACGCCGGCGTCCAAGTCGGTAGTGGTGCGGCTGGAACCAGCCGCACCACCGGACTTCAGCGCCAGTGCCCACTAGCGTTCCCCAAAAGGGGGTGACGCACTTAGTGCCCCCTGGCGATCCATTCCTCCAATTGGGGCGCCTCGGCTCCAACCGTAGTGGAGCTGCCGTGGCCGGTCAGGACGAGGGTGCTTTCCGGCAACGGCAGGATCTTGGAACGGATGGAATCGATGATCGTGGGGAAATCGCTGTAGGAACGCCCGGTGGCACCGGGTCCGCCCTGGAACAGCGTGTCGCCACTGAACAGTATTCCTTCGCTCTCCAGATAGAAGGACACGGAACCGGGTGAGTGGCCCGGTGTGTGGATGACGCGGAGCCGGGTGCCGGCGACCTCGAAGATCCCGCCGTCGGCGATGCCGCCGTCGGGATTTGCCCCGGGGTACACCGCCTGCCACAGCATCCAGTCGTCACCATGCAAGTGGATGGGCGCCCGGACGATGTCCCGGAAAGCCCCCGCGGACCGGATGTGGTCGTCGTGGCCATGCGTAAGAAGGATGGCTTTGACGGTCCGGTCCCCGACCGCCTCCGCGATGGACTCGGGCTGGTGCGCGGGATCGATCACGATGCACTCGGAATCGTCTCCGACAATCCAGACGTTGTTGTCCACGTCCCAGGTACCGCCGTCGAGCGAGAAGGTGCCGGAGGTGACGACGCGGTCAACACGAACGGTCTTGCTTTCCTCGGTCACAGTTCAACCACCGATCGAAGGACAGACCCTGAATGCATCTTGTCGAAAGCCTCCTCGATATCGGCGATGCCGATCCGTTCCGTGACGAAGGCGTCGAGATCGAGCTTGCCTTGCCGGTACAGGCTGACGAGCATGGGGAAGTCGCGGGACGGCAGGCAGTCGCCGTACCACGAGGACTTCAGCGAGCCGCCCCGGCCGAACACGTCCAGCAACGGGAGTTCGAGCGTCATTTCCGGCGTCGGGACTCCCACCAGCACCACCGTGCCGGCGAGGTCACGCGCGTAGAACGCTTGCTTGTAGGTCTCGGGGCGGCCGACGGCGTCAATCACCACGTCCGCTCCAAAGCCGCCGGTGAGTTCGCGGATTTGTTCCACGGGATCGCCTTGCGAGGAGTCCACCACATGGGTGGCTCCGAGCTCGCGTGCACGGTCCAGCTTCTTGGCGTCGATGTCGACGGCGATGATGGTGGTGGCGCCTGCCAAGGCAGCGCCGGCGATGGCGGCCACGCCGACACCGCCGCAGCCGATTACGGCCACCGAATCGCCGCGCTTCACGCCTCCCGTGTTGATTGCGGCACCCAGCCCGGCCATCACACCGCAACCGAGCAAGCCGACGGCGGCAGCATCGGCGTCGGGATCAACCTTGGTGCACTGCCCCGCGGCGACGAGCGTCTTCTCCGCGAAGGCGCCGATGCCCAGCGCGGGGGAGAGGACCGTGCCGTCCTCGAGCGTCATCTTCTGTGTGGCATTGTGCGTGTTGAAACAGTACTGGGCCTGGCCGCGCTTGCAGGCGCGGCAATTGCCGCAGACTGCCCGCCAGTTCAGGATCACGCGGTCTCCCGGGACGATGTCGGTGACATCCGGACCGACGGCGCTCACAACGCCGGTGGCCTCATGGCCGAGAAGGAAGGGGAAATCATCGCTGATGCCACCGAGTTTGTAATGCAGGTCGGTGTGGCACACGCCGCTGGTGAGGATGTCCACCAAGGCTTCGCCCGGGCCGGGCTCCGGGATGAGGATCGTTTCGAGGGTGACAGGTGCGCCTTTCGAGCGGACTACTGCCCCTTTGACTGCGTGGACCATGGATAACTCCCCTGTGAGGTTCGTGGACCGCGGACTGGTGTCCGGGTCTGATCCCAAACTGTCTATCACACGGGCCGGACTGCGGTCCGGGGGTTGCTGCGCATTCAGCGTGTGGCGTAGCTGCCTGCGAACGACGGAGGCCGGTAGGACGGACACCCTGCGTCCGTGCTACCGGCCTCCGGAAAATCAGGCGGCGAGGCGCGCTTCGACCTCGGCGGCGGAGGGGTTGGTGGCCGCGGTGCCGTCAGGGAAAAGGACCGTGGGGACGGTCTGGTTGCCGCCGTTCAGCTTCTCCACGAGTTCGGCAGTGCCCTCAACCTCTTCGATGTTGATCTCGTTGTAGCCGATGCCCTTGGCATCCAGCTGCTTCTTGAGGCGGTTGCAATAGCCGCACCAAGTGGTCGAGAACATAGTGATGGTGCCGGATTCGGGGGTGAAGTCCACGGATTCTCCTGTCGTCTTTGTTATGAACTACTCGCGTCAACGGTAACCCGGCAGGCACTATTCCTCCGCGCGCATGTGTCACATGACACGCCAAGGCCAATCGGGCAGGGGTTTGGGCACCCGGGAAACTTCCCTGGACAGAGCCGAGCCGGCTCAGACGGTGACTTTGCCGCCGTCGTCGACTGTCCACGTCGGGTTGTAGGCAATCTCCCATCGGAAGCCATCGGGGTCCGCGAAGTAGCCGGTGTAGCCGCCCCAAGGTTGGGCCTTCGGGGGAGCGACGACGACGGCGCCCGCGGCCTGCGCTTCGGACATTGTGCGGTCCACGTCCCCGGGGCTGGAGACGTTGTGGCTCAGCGTGATGCACGGGACTCCCGACGGCGGATCGACGGCAGCTTCACCCTGCATCTGTTCCACATTCCAGAGGGACAACATCAGCCCGTGGTTGACCTGGAGGAACAAGACGTCGCCTGGAAACTCGGCGTGAACCGGCCAGCCAAGGCCGTCCACATAGAAACGGCGCGACACATCAATGTCGCGCACGCCCAACGAGATGAAATCGACGCGCGGTTCCATAGGACCGTAAGTATTCGGTCCTAGAGCGATTCTTCGACGGCGACGCCGGACTGGAATTCGCGGCCGTCGGCTTCACTGAAGGCCGTCATCACATGTCCCTTGCCAAGGCCGTTGATCGCCGAGAGAGGGAAATGGCCCGTAATGGTGTTCCCGGAGTGCTCAACGCCCTTGAGGTCGTAGTTCTCTTCGGCACTTTGGTCATGGTTAAACGAGAAGAATGCGATCGCCTCCCCGTTCATGAACTCGATGCCCAGTCTTCGTTGAGAGGAATAGTCCGGAGTCGCCGCTACGAGGCCTACGACAAAGGCGCCGGAACCAGGGATGTTGCCCTCGATCTCGAACTTCGCCACGAGCGTGGCTTCCGTGGCGGTGATGCTGGCCTGCTTCAGAAGTGCCTCATGGATGCTCATGGCTCAATCCTGCTCTGTGCAACCTCCGCCGTCCACCCCTGATTCGGGATTTGTCAGTGCTTTGCCGTCGGCCGGATTCGATCGGACATATGGCCGAAATCCGCCCTGACCAGCCGGAAGACTCGGTGATACAGGTACCGGCAGGGCCTCCCTCGCGGCGCGGAAGGCTTCTAGGGTTGAGGACGTGGATAACCGGAATGAACGCATGAAGCGCTTGCTCGTCCCGTCTGCGGCGCTGCTGTGGGGGTTCCAGTTCGCGTTCCTCAACCCAGCGCTGGCACTCCTGCTGGTGGCCCTGTTCAACGCCACGCCAGCCGAGGTGGGGTGGGTCCTCGCTGTCTACAATGCCAGCGGCTTCGTCGCTTCCCTTCTCGTGCCTGCCTATGCAGACCGGGCGAACGACTACCTTCGGCCCATGCTGGCCTGCGGGGTTCTGACGCTGGCGCTGTCCGCCCTCCTGGCGGTGGGCACTTCGCTGCCGCTCGCCGTCGTGGGCTTGATCGTCCTTGGCGGTCCTGCAGGGGTTGGCAGCTCACTCTTATTCGCCCACCTCAGGCACTCAGGTGCCGGAACGTCGGATGTGGTGAACACGCGCGCGATTGTCTCCTTCGCCTGGGTGGCGGGACCGCCCCTGGCGACGTTCATCATGGGCGCGCTGGGCAATCGGGCCATCCTGCTCGCCCTCGGTGTGGTGGCCGTCCTCAATGTCGCCACGACCGCTGCCATGATTTCCCGACGGCGGACTGCCGTCGTCGAGGATCGGCCCAGGGCCCAGGGCGACGAGGACGGGCACCCGTTTTCGAAATTCGGGGTCGCCACCGTCGTCTTCGCTTTTGTCGCCTTGCAGGCCACCAACAGCGCCGCTGTGTCCATCATGAGCCTGTTCGTGACGCAGGGGCTCGGCGTGGATGTCATCTGGGCGGGCATCGCGCTTGGTGTGTCGGCCGCGCTTGAGATCCCTGCGCTCTTCCTGATCGGGCGGCTCGCGCGCCGCTATTCCAGCCGGGCGCTCATCGCATCCGGCTGCGTGGCCGGGATGGCCTACTACGCGTCCATGGCGGTTGTCTCCAACCCCTTCACCCTGATCGCGCTCCAGGTCCTGAATGCCTGGTTCTTCGGGATTGTGGCGGGCGTGGGGCTGACCCTGTTCCAGCGGCTGATTCCCCGTCCCGGCCTGGCCTCGGGGCTCTACACCAACACCAGGCGCGTCGGCGCTATCGTTTCCGGCCCCATCATCGCTTTGGGATCGACGACGGCGCTCGGCTACCAAGGCATCTTCGCGGCCTGTGCGGCCCTCACCGTCCTGGCGCTGCTGGTCATCGTGCTGGCCGGACGGCCGTCGCGGCGGATGCCGCCGAAAGAGCGGCTTGCCGCCTCGGCTCCCGGTGCCCGCTCTTGACGCTAACGATTGAGCCTGACCACGCGCAGGATGATGCCTGCCGCGAACATGAGGACGCCCAGGCCCGCCGATAGCGGCGGAAGCGTGGCCACGAGGATTACGCAAGCAAGGGCTCCGAACACCTGGAGCGCTTTGGGGTATCGGCGGTCTTCGGCCGTCTGGGTGAACGCCGCAACGTTGGCCACCAGGTAGTAAATGAGCACGCCGAACGAGGAGAAGCCGATCGCGCCGCGCAGGTCGGCGACCGCGACGATCAAGCAGATCACGACGGCGAGGGCGACTTCGGCCCGGTGCGGGACACGATAGCGGGGGTGGACGGCGGCGAGCCAATGCGGCAGGTCGTGGTGCCTGGCCATTGCCAGGGTAGTCCGGCCCAAGCCCGCGATGAGGGCCAACAGGGCACCGAGGGAAGCCACGGCGGCTCCCACGCGGACCACCGGAACGGCCCAAGCGAAGGTCCCGGCTCCGACGGCGGCAGCGAGCGGCGTCGGGGTGCCTGCAACGCCGTCCGGACCGAGAGCGGCGAGAAGAGTCACGGCGATGATCGCGTAGACGACGACGGCGATGCCCAACGCGATCCCGATGGCACGCGGAATGGCAAGGCGGGGATTGCGGACTTCCTCTCCCATGGTCGCGATCCTCGCGTAGCCGGCGAAGGCGAAGAACAGCAAACCGGCGGATTGGAGGATCCCGTACCAGCCGTGAGCAAGCAGCCCATCCCCGGGGATGTTCGCCGGGGAGGGAGCAGAACTACTCCAGGAGGCTGCCACCCCAATGGCGAGGGCCGCCAGCACGGCGAGAACCAGGATGCGTGTCAGGCCCGCCGTGCGGGTCACCCCGTGATAATTCACGGCGGCGAGGACGACGACCGCGGCGATGGCCACGGGACGTTCCCACCCTGGAGGGGCCGCATAGGCGGCGAATGTCATGGCCATGGCCGCCGCGCTGGCGGTCTTGCCGATGACGAATCCCCATCCGGCCAGGTATCCGGACCACGGTCCCAGCCGTTCGCGACCGTAAATGTACGTTCCACCCGATGTGGGATATGCGGCGGCGAGCTGTGCGGAGGACGTCGCATTGCAGAATGCCACCGCCGCCGCGACGACGAGTCCAATCAGCAGGCCTGAACCCGCTGCGGAAGCGGCCGGGGTGAAGGCCGCGAACACGCCGGCGCCGATCATGGAGCCTAATCCGATCACGACCGCGTCGAAGGTACCCAGCCGACGGGCCAGGGCCTGCGGGTTGCTCATGACCCTAGGACTTCCCCGCGACTGTCAGTACGATGAGGACGCAGTTGAGGCCCACGATGAGGGCGGCACTGGTCCACCCGGCAATCTTCAATGGCGTGGAATCCGTATGGATGCCCATGACCTCGCGCTTGCCGGTGAGCCGGATTAGTGGAATCAAAGCGAAAGGTATGCCGAAGCTCAAAAGGACTTGGCTCAGCACGAGTGCCAGGGTGGGTTCTATGCCCGCGCCGAGAATGACCAGGGCCGGGACCAAGGTGACCACGCGGCGTATCAGCAAGGGCACCCGGATCTTGAGGAGTCCGCCCATGACCGTTGCGCCGGCGTAGCATCCGACGGACGTTGAAGCAAGGCCCGAGGCAAGCAAACCGACGCCGAAAGCCACGCCGATGATTGGTCCAAGGGCCGAAGTAACAGCGGCGTGGGCCCCGGCGATGGTGTCGGTTCCTTCTACTCCCCGCAGGCTGGAGGCGGCCAAAAGGAGCATGGCGATGTTCACGACGCCGGCCAGCATCAAGGCCCCCACGACATCCACGCGGGTGGTCTTGATGAGCCTCGTCCGTACAGCGGGATCTTCCGAGAAGCCATGCCGGTCCCGGGCCAGGGCCGAATGGAGGTAGATGGCGTGCGGCATGACGGTGGCTCCGAGCATGCTGGCAGCGAGGAGGACGGTGTCCGTGCCCTCGAATCGCGGCACCAAACCGGCCAACACGCCACCGGTCTCCGGGGGATTGACGAAGAGCCCCGAAACGAAACCGACGGCTATGACGGCCAGGAGCATCATGATGGCGTACTCAAAGGACTTCTGGCCTCGTGACGACTGGAGCGCCAAGAGCAACATGGATGCCAGGCCGATGATGATTCCGCCCATGAGAAGCGGCAGCCCGAACAGAAGATTGAGGGCTACCGCTCCGCCGATGACTTCGGCCATGTCGGTAGCCCCGGCAACCACCTCTGCTTGGACCCAGAACAGTCTGCGGCGGTGGGTTCCCAAGCGCTTGCCCAGGAGTTCCGGAAGGCTGTGGCCAGTGGCCAGGCCGAGCTTCGCCGACTGGTACTGCACCAAGACCGCCATGATGTTCGCCGCCACCAGGACCCACACGAGCAGGTAGCCGTAATTCGCTCCCGCAGTGAGGTTTGCCGCGACGTTGCCCGGATCCACGTATGCGATCGCAGCCACGAAGGCCGGACCCAACAAGAGCAGCCGGGACCTCCACCGGGTCTTGCTCGCCGGTCGCTCAACAATCGTGGCAGCCATGGTTTCCTCAACGTCGGGGATACGGTCATGAAGAGGATACCGTTAAGTTAGGCGTACCGAAAAGTAGTTTTTAGGTATGGCTTAGGCGTGGGTGGGTTCTTCCACCAATGCCGTGGCGATGCTGTCCGCATCCTCGAGCGCGGCGAGGTACCGTTCGGCATCCAAGGCCGCGGCGCAACCCGTGCCGGCGGCCGTAATGGCTTGGCGATAGCGGTGGTCCACGGCGTCACCGCAAGCGAAGACTCCTGACAGATTGGTGACAGTGGTGGGGGAATCGACCTTGATGTATCCCTCGGCGTCGAGTTCCACTTGTCCCGCAACAAGGTCCGTCCGCGGGACATGTCCAATGGCAACGAATATGCCCGTCGCCGCATGTTCGCGCGATTCACCGGAACGCGTGTCGGCCAGGGTTACCCCGGTGACTTTGGCGTCGCCGTGGATGGCGGTGATGGCCGAGTTCCACGCGAAGCGGATTTTCGGATTGTCCTTGGCCCGCTGCGCCATGATCCGGGAGGCCCGGAGCTCTTCCCTGCGGACGACGACGGTCACGGTCTTCGCGAACCGGGTCAGGAACATCGCTTCTTCCATGGCGGAATCCCCGCCGCCCACCACGATGATTTCCTGTTCGCGGAAGAAGAAGCCATCGCATGTGGCGCACCACGAAACGCCGTGTCCGCTCAGCCTCTTCTCTTCGGGCAAGCCGAGTTCCTTGTAGGCGGAACCGGTCGCAAGGATCACGGCGGGTGCCTCGTGGGTGTCACCCGAGCCGGTGACCACGCGCTTGAGGTGGCCAAACAGCCGGACTTCAGTGGCGTCGTCGAACACTATCTTGGCGCCGAAGCGCTCGGCCTGCTCCTGCAGGCCATCCATGAGCTCGGGACCCTGGATCCCGGCGGGGAAGCCGGGGAAGTTCTCCACCTCCGTGGTGTTCATCAACGCGCCGCCGGCGGTGACTGATCCGGCAAGGACGAGGGGGCTCAGGCCCGCCCGGGCGGCATAAATTGCCGCGGTGTAGCCGGCGGGGCCGGACCCGATGATGATCAGCTGTTCTTTGCTCATGGGACAAGTGCAACAAGGTCGAGGGATTCAATCAAGGGGCTCGTCAATCCACGTGCATAATGGGTGAATGTTTAACGAAGCCGGAGCCGTTCTGATCCGGCCCATGAGTCACGAGGATTGGCCCGAGGTCCGTGCGATTTTCACGGAGGGTATCGAGACCGGGCAAGCAACCTTTGAAGCAGCGGCACCCGAGTGGGAGCAATTCAACGGGAGCCGCCTTCCCGATCACCGATTCGTGGCTGTTGCATCCGGCCGCGTGGTGGGGTGGACGGCCGTTTCCGCTGTGTCTACGCGTCCGGCGTATGCCGGCGTCGTCGAACACTCCGTCTATGTCGCCGGTTCTGCCCGCGGACGGGGCGTCGGAAGCCTGCTCCTGCAAGCGCTCGCTGCGTCAACCGAAGAGCACGGCATCTGGACCATCCAATCGAGCATTTTCCCCGAAAACCAGGCCAGCATCCGCCTTCACCAAGCGAATGGCTTCACGATCGTTGGCCGCCGTGTACGCATCGCTCGCATGAGTGCCGGGCCCCTCGCCGGCCAGTGGCGGGATACGCTCCTGCTTGAACGCCGCTCACTCCGGGTCTGAGCAGCGAGGTTTGAGCGGCGCGCCAGTGCCGCGCGCCGAGGGCGCCTCATGGCACTTGGCAGAGGCTGTTGAGGGCTGCCCATTGGAGGAGCATGATCGACTTTCCGTCCACGATGCGGCCGTCGTGGATCATGACGAGGGCGTCGGCGAACGCAATCTCGATGATTTCGATGTCTTCGCCCTCCGCGGCTACTCCACCGCCGGGGCCTGTCTGGTCCGCCGGGGTGTAGGGCGCCACGTAGAAGTGCAGTCTTTCGGTGACGGACCCGGGGCTCATGTATGCGTCGAAGACGTGCCTCAGCGCTCCGACGTCGACGCCGAGCTCCTCGCTGGCCTCGCGACGGATAGCCGTTTCGGGATCATCGTCGTCCAGCAATCCGGCAGCAGTCTCGATCAGCATCCCGTCCGGATGATCGTTGACATAGGCCGGGAAGCGGAACTGCCGGGTGAGTAGAACCGTGCCCCGGCCGGCGTCGTACAACAGAATCGTCGCGCCATTCCCGCGATCGTAGCTTTCGCGTTGCTCCGTAACCCATCGGCCGTCCCTGCGGCGGTAGTCGAAGGTGGTGCGACGCAGCACGTGCCAACCGTCGGAAGTCACTTCGACGTCGCGCACCACCACGGCGGGATTGCGGTCGAGGCCTCGGCCGGCCTGGTCGAGACCGGTGCGGCCGCGGTGGTCGGGTACATCAATTCCAGGACGCAACGTTGTGGGCGGGGCATCGTTTCTCGGAGTCATCCCGCTAGAATAGTGCATGATCGTGCAACATCAGGAAGGAATGGGCATGCTTGCTGCCGAACGGCACCAATTTCTACTCTCGCGGCTTGCGGCCGATGGCAAGGTGATCGCCAAAGACATCGCCCACGAACTTGGATTATCCGAAGACAGCGTGCGCCGCGATCTCCGCGAGCTTGCGGCGGCCGGGCTCTGCCAACGTGTCTACGGCGGTGCCCTGCCGGTTTCTCCTGCGATCGCCGACTATGCCACCCGCGCTACGGTCGAGCCGGAGAGCAAGGGCCGCATTGCTGCCCGCGCCGCTTCGATGATCCAGCCGGGTTCCGCCGTGATCCTCGACGGCGGCACCAGCACCCTCGCGGTGGTTCACGCGTTGCCCGCCGATCTCGACTGCACAGTGATTACCCACAGCCCGACCATCGCCTCGGCGCTTGTCGAGCATCCCCTCGTCGAGGTGTTCCTCCTCGGTGGCCGCTTGTTCAAACACTCTGCCGTGACCTGCGGGGCCGCGGCCGTCGAGGCCACCCAGGCCATTTCCGCCGAGCTGTTCTTCCTCGGTGTCACCGGAGTCCACCCCGTCCACGGACTCACCACCGCCGACGCCGACGAAGCCGCCATGAAACGCGCCCTGGCCGCCCGTGCGGCAGACACCTACGTCCTCGCGAGTACCGAGAAAATCGGGGCCGCTTCGCGCTATACGGTGTTGCCTTTTACCAGCATCGCCGGCATCATCACCGATGCGCCAGCCAACGATCCAACCATGAGGCAGCTCTCGCGCCTTGGCGTAGCCCTTGTTGGCGCCGGTTGACCCTGGTTCGCGCTATTCCACACGGTCCTCGTGTGCACGGGTGACGAAGTGTTCGACGCGTCGGTCCGGGACCAGCCAGATCATGGCCACGACGGTGTACGCCGCGACGGCGAGTAAAGGATGGAGGAGGCAGAGACCAAGGCCGGCCACATAGATGAGCGGCGAGGCCTTCCCCTTCCAGTCCCGGCCAATTGCCTGGGCGAGCGCACCCTGCCGCCCCTGGTGCCGGATCAACGACTGCTGCAGGACGAAGTAGGCAACGGCGGCGCAAAGCAGGTTGAAACCGTATGCCAGCACAGGGACCTCGGCGAAGCCCGACTCGTCCATCCAACGTGTGCTGAACGGGAAGAGGGATATCCAGAACAACAAGTGCAGGTTCGCCCACAGTATTCGGCCGTTGACCCGATCCGCCAGATGGATCATGTGGTGGTGGTTGTTCCAGTAGATCCCCACGTAGACGAAGCTGAGCAAGTAGCTGAGGAACGTGGGAAACACGCTGAGCAGGGCATGCCAGCTCGGTTCCGCGGGCACCCGCAGTTCAAGCACCATGATGGTGATGACAATGGCGAGGACACCGTCGCTGAATGCCTCGAGCCGGTTCTTGTTCATCGCATTGCCTTCATGGGGACATCATCGTTGCTGCGGACGCCCGCGGCCAAGAGATTACGCCCGCCCTTCCCGCCTAGCCCAGTGTGGACGCGTCAATGACGAAGCGGTACCGCACATCGGAGGCGAGCACGCGCTCGTAGGCATCGTTGATCTTGTCCGCCGGGATGACCTCGATCTCGGCGCCAAGTCCATGTTCGGCGCAGAAGTCGAGCATTTCCTGGGTTTCCCGGATGCCGCCGATCGCCGATCCCGCGAAGGAACGCCGTCCCGTGATGAGTGAGAACACGTTGACAGGCAGCGGTTCGGCCGGTGCGCCGACGTTCACCAGCGCGCCGTCGAGCGTCAACAACTGAAGGTAGGAACTGATGTCGATCGGGGCGCTGACGGTGTTGATGATCAGGTCGAAGGTTCCCGCGAGCTTTTCGAAGGTGGCCGGCTCGCTCGTGGCGAAATACTGGTCAGCGCCCAAGCGCAAGCCGTCTTCCATTTTCTTCAGCGATTGGGACAGCACCGTGACGTCGGCGCCCATGGCGTGGGCGAGCTTGACGGCCATGTGGCCCAGACCGCCGAGTCCGACGACGCCGACCTTCTTGCCCGGGCCGGCACCCCAGTGCCGAAGCGGCGAATAGGTGGTGATGCCTGCGCACAGCAGGGGAGCGGCGGCGTCGAGCCCTATTCGTTCGGGGATGCGCACCACGAAGTCCTCGGTCACCACGACGTGGGTGGAGTAGCCGCCCTGGGTGATGGTCCCGTCGCGGTCGACGGCGCCATAGGTCCCGGTCATGCCTTTCAGGCAGTACTGCTCCTCGCCCTTGCGGCAGTTACCGCATTCGCGGCAGGAATTGACCATGCAGCCGACGCCGACGCGGTCGCCGACTTTGTGGCGCGTGACTTCGGAGCCGATTTCAGTGACGATTCCGGCGATTTCGTGGCCCGGCGCGAGTGGGTAGGACTGTGGTCCCCAGTCGCCGCGGACGGTGTGGATGTCTGAATGGCAGATGCCTGCGTACTTGATCTCGATGAGCACGTCGTGGGCACCGACGTCGCGGCGCTCAATGGTGGTCGGGACGAGGGCCTCGCTCGCGGACGGGGCGGCGTAAGCACTTACGGTCAGCATTTTTCTCCTGTGGGTGGACGGAGGATTGGCACTATCCATCCAACCGGAGATTTCCGACGTGAGGGAGTCCCTGCTGGTACGGGTACTGGCAGGGACTCCCTCAACTGAATCGGATCTGTTGCGGACTAGCTTGCGCCCAGGAAGATCGGGTTCGTCAAGGCTGCCATGGGGCCGAGCGGGATGACCGTTCCCATCTCCGTGCCGCTGCCGGACGTTCCGTCGATCTTCGGATGCCGGACTTCGACGCGCACGTACGCCGCGAGCTGCGGGGTGGTAAGCCACGTGCTCGTTCCCTGGCCCGACGCGGGAAGCGTGACTTGCTGGGTTTGTCCTTCATCCGTGATGAAGCGCACGACGCCGTTCGGCACGCCGGCGATTTTCGCCGTCACCGTGACGGGGGCGTCTACCGCGACGTTGAGCCGCTCGCCGACGGTTGCGCTCTTGCCGCCCGACGCGACTTGGAAGTCCACCGAGACGTCAGCCGACTCGGCGATCCAGTTCCGTCCGTTACGGATGCCGTCCAGCAGGGCATCCCGGGACAACGCCGCGGCGTTGACCACGTTGTGCGGGAGTCCGATGACCTGCGGGACACTGTGGGCGTCGCTGTTGCCCATCGCCGGGAGCCACCGGCCACCTGTGCGCGCGGAGTGGGCGAGCATCGAGTCCCAGGTGTTGACGGAGGACTCGTCGTCCAGGGTCCACGGGCCCGTCCATACCTCAACCGCATCGGCGTCGTCGTAACCGAACTTCCAGCGGCACGCGACGTAGGGGCAATAGGGGTGTGCCGGAACAACGATTCCACCCGAGGCGTGGATCCGCTGGGCTTCCTGCTCGAATCCCTTGTCGCGGGCCCGATAGCGCCAGTCGATCCATTCGCCCGGCTCCAAGCCGAGCGCGAGGTATTGGCCGTTGCGCGTGGTGACTTCCTCGCCCGTGAGGATGAGCAGATCGTTGCCGGCGAGCGGCCCCCAGGCGCCGTGCGATGCCGGCGTGTTGTGGTCCGTGGAGATCATGAAGTCGAGACGCGCAGTGCGGGCGCCGGCTGCGACTTCCTCGGGGGTTCGCTTTCCGTCCGAGTAGACGGTGTGCAGGTGCGCATCGCCGCGGTACCAGGCTGCGCCGCGGCCGGCGATCTGCTGTGGCGGGTACTGGGGCTTGAAAGGGGCGACGTCGGGTCCGTACTCAAGGGTGACGTTCACGGTGTAATCAAGGCCCTGCCCTGCCACCTGGTACGGGCCAAGAACAACGTTCCACGTGCCCTTTCCAATCGGCCCCGGCAGGTAGCCCGGAGTCGTTTCGCCCGCGCTGATGCTGAACTCGGTCCGGAAACCGCCGGACCAGCCGCGGAAACCCTTTCCGGCGAGCTCGGTGCCCTTCTCATCGAAGATTCCGATGTCGCAGGCGTTCCCGAGGAGGCCGGAGGCCACCTGGGGCTTGCTGTAGGTGTACGAAACGCTGATTTTGTTGACGCCGGCCGGGACCTCGACCGGCAAATACACGAAGTCCGCTGCACCCGGATCCAGATGGCCGGTGATCGTCTTGCTCTTGCTGGTTCCGGTAGCGGCGGCCGCGAACGAAACCGGGGCCAGGGTCAGGGCCGCGCCGGTCAGTGCGGCGGCCAGGAAGCCGCGCCGGGTAGAGGAAAAGGAGGCATTGTCGCCCGAATGGGCTTTGCATGGTGAAGTCACCCGCTCGATGTTGCCCACCGTTACTGAACAGTAGGCAACGGAACCAAGAACGCAGCATGAAAGCAGGAGCGCCAGCAAGCGGCGTCCATTCAGTGGACCTGTCCCCAATTGACCCTTGCCACGAGCCATGCCCGGGCTTACTGTTCTTGGCATGCACCAAGGTCTGGGGCGACGGCGCAAACCTTTCCCATGGACCGAACAGGACGGTGTTTTAGATGTGCGATATTCCGGGTTTGATCAGTCGCCTTGAGGCCGAAGACCTCGCTCGATTGCGCGAGGCAGGCAAAGAAAAGCCCTTGGAACCGGGGATGGTCGCCGCCATAGACGCCGCGGCCGGCGGGCCAGGAGAAGGCCGCGGGTACTACGTGGTCAGTGGTTCCCTGTATCCGGTCGAAGCAAGGGACTACCACCTCAGGGAAGACGTAGCGGAGGCCGTGCTCGCAGCGGAAGGAACCTCTGTAGGCGTCACTGCATAGGCCCGGGGATGCCGGCATCCAGGCCGCAATAACCCAAGCCGCTGGCACCGGCCCACACTGGAAAACCAGGTGGGCCGGTGCTTTGGGGTATAGGGTGCTTTCGGCTACAGGGTGCCCAGCAGCTCCTGCATTTCCTTGATCTCGGCCTCCTGGGCCGTCACGATATCCTTGCCGAGTTTGAGGGCATCGGCGTTCTCGCCCTCGGCGCCTTCCTTCTGTGCCATGGCCACGGCCCCTTGGTGGTGGGCGATCATGTGGGTCAGGAACAGCCTGGCTGCTTCTCGGCCTTGGGCGGCCTCGAGTTTCTTCAAGTCCTCGTTGTCCACCATTCCGTCCATGGCGTGTTCGCCCGACATCCCGGCGGGCTCGTTCCACTCCTTGAGCCAGCCCTCCATCTTCTCGATCTCGGGGGCTTGGGCTGCCTTGATCCTGCCGGCGAGCGCAGTCACTTGTGCAGGGACGCCCTTCTTGGCGAGCACAACATCGCTCATCTGAACGGCCTGGGCATGGTGGGGGATCATCATCCGGGCAAACCCTGCGTCCGCCGCGTTGTGGCCTCCGGCTGTGCCCGCGGCCGGACCGGATGGGGAGGCGCTTCCGTGGTTCATTCCCGGCATGCTGCTGTCACCGCCGGTTCCGGCCGAGCAGCCAGCAACTGCGATCGCTGTAGCCACAGTAAAGGTGGTCATGGTCAGGTTTTTTCTCATGGTTTTGGGGTCCTTCAATCAATCGGCCTGCAGACTTGCGGCTGCGTGGGACGCGCACAGCAAGCCCACCTCGTGGGTGGCGCGTCATGGTGGAGTCTTGTGCGGCGGGCCGGCGGCTCGATGCGGCTGTGGATTTTACGTGCGACTGATGCAGAGATCACCCGGGGAAGGACTACCCGGGCGGTGCGAATATCCGGAGACCAGGACGCCGCCCCCGGCGGTGCCCGCATTGGCATATGGGGGGACGCCGGGTAAAGGAGCTGTCAGCGTGTTGTGGCCCGGAGCAGGCACGCAGACGGCGTGCAAGGCCGACATTCCGGTGCAGGTGCCTGGGCAGGTGCAGGGCGCGGCGGGTGACGAAGTCGCGTGCTGAACTGCGGCTTCGTCCAGCAGCGACGCACGTTCAGCGTGCGTGTGGGCGCCATGCGACTGGCTCACGACGGCGGACTGGCTCACGACGGGGGTGGCGTGCATGCTGTGGCCACCCGCCATGACATGCATCCCGACGATTCCGGCGATGATCGCCAGCAGTCCTGCCAACAGTCCTATGCGGAGAAGGAAGGCGGTGGCGCGGCCCCGTAGGGGGTCGGTCATGGTCTTCCTCCTTCCGCAGCTTGTGCGCTCTGTACCCAGGCTTTACGACGGTTCAACGAGTATAGGCGCAGTTCCGTTTCACCCCGCCATGGTCCGTCCCGTCATGGTCCTTGGCGGTTGCGCGGCTTTCGCGGCGGCGGCTTCGCGGGCAAGGAATGCTCCGAGCTCGCCGATGGTGCTCATCAAGGGCGCGGGGAAGACGACGGTGGTGTTCTTGTCCACGCCGATCTCCACCATGGACTGCAGGTTGCGCAACTGCAGCGCCAAAGGGTGGGCCATCATGGTGTCAGAGGCCATACCAAGTGCTGCGGCGGCGAGGGACTCGCCTTCGGCGGCGATGATCTTGGCGCGCTTCTCGCGCTCGGCCTCGGCCTGGCGGGCCATGGCGCGCTTCATGCTGTCCGGCAGTTGGATGTCCTTGAGTTCCACGAGGGTCACTTCGACGCCCCATTCCAAGGTCAGTCCATCCAGGATCTGGCGGATGTTGGCATTGATGACATCCGTTTCCGCGAGCGTTTCGTCAAGCGTGTGCTGGCCCACCACCTTGCGCAGCGTGGTTTGCGCGATCTGGTCTATTGCGGCGTAGACGTTTTCGATGGCGAGGACGGATTTGATGGCGTCCACCACCCGAAAATACGCGACGGCGGAAATGTCCAGGCTGACGTTGTCCCGCGTGATGATGCCCTGGGACTGGATAGGCATGGTGACGATCCGCAGGGAGACTTTCCTCAACCGGTCGACGAACGGGATGATGAGGACAAGCCCCGGGGTCCGGAGGCCCTGGACCCTCCCAAGCCTCAACAGGACACCGCGCTCATACTGCGTGACAATGTGGACGGCCATCGCAAACCAGATGACCAGCAGGACAATCAAGACAATCAGCCAGGTGATGGCGTCCGCTGTCATGGCCGCCCACCGGCTTCATCGCTTAGTGCTGATGCGTTCATGGCGGAGATCCTTCGGTGGCAGTGGAGGGAAAAGGGAGCCCACTTTCCGCAGCGAGGCAGGCGAACCCGCTTACGTTGTATCTCCAGTAAATACCTTGGATTCGCGGAGTTGTAGGGCCACACATGAAAGGAACGCCCCCTGGGACGTTCCTTTCAATTTCGTGGCTTAGACCCTTTCGCGGGTCCGGTCGATAACCGGCTCCGGATCGTTCGTGAACTCACGATGGCGGCGTGGGAAGGCCCAGAACATGAAGTCCTTCGCGTCCACCTTGGGCTCAGGGGGTTCCTCGGGTTCCTGTGAAGCATCTTTCCTGGTGTCCCGCCGGAAATCCTTGTTGTAGCCGTAGCACATCACAGACCTCCTTCTAGCAACTGCCTTTTAATCGTCCTCCCGATTCGGCAAGCAGTCCACCTTTCAGGGTCGGATCCGCATATATGGACAATGGAGGAGTGAAATCCCCACTCGGTCCGCGGAACGCCGCGCTCGCATACCGCCCTTTCGACCTGGACCGGATTGGCGCGGGTCTGGTCTTCGGAGAATCGCTGGGGGAACTCGCCGAAGCCCTCAGGGCGGGAGGATCGGCAGGAGCCGCCGTCGTGCAAGCGCCTCCGGGGACCGGCAAGACGACGCTCGTCCCGCCCTTGCTTGCCAATATGACGTTCGCCAACATCGCGGCCGGCGCCGTCACGGGGACAGAGCGCCCCCGGGTGATCGTGACCCAACCACGACGGGTCGCCGCGCGCTCTGCCGCACGGCGCCTCGCGGCCCTGGACGGTAGCCGGCTCGGCGATCGCGTCGGGTACACGGTCCGCGGAGAAAGCCAGGCGGGCCCCGGGACCATCATCGAGTTTGTCACTCCCGGAATCCTCCTGCGCCGCCTGCTCGCCGATCCGGGACTTGAGACTGCCGGCGCTGTGATCCTGGACGAGGTTCACGAACGCGGCCTGGAGACAGACCTATTGCTCGGGATGCTTATTGAAGTCCGTGAGCTGCGGGACGACCTCACTCTCGTCGCGATGTCGGCAACCCTGGACGCGCCACGGTTTGCCGCGCTGATTGGTCGGAGCGTCGGAGAAGGTACGGACGAAAGGTCCGACGGCGGCGGGACGGCACCCGTCGTCGACTGTCCGTCCGCCCTGTATCCCTTGAAGGTGGACTGGGCGCCCACGTCCGCTCCACGGCTGGACGGACGCGGCGTAACCCGAGCCTTCCTGGACCATGTGGCGGACACGGCCGCGGCGTCGTACATGGACACGCTCGCAACTGATCCGGATATTGACGCCCTCGTGTTCGTCCCGGGCGCGGGGGAAGTCTCCTACGTCGCTTCCCGGTTGCGCGCCCGCCTTGCTGCGAGGCTACCGGACGCCGAGGTATTGGAGCTTCACGGCCAGGCAAGCCCGGCGGAACAAGACCGGGCGGTTTCCGGCCGTGAGCCCTGCGGACCTCCCCGGATTGTCATCTCGACTGCCCTGGCCGAATCCTCCCTGACCGTTCCGGGAGTCCGGCTCGTCATCGACTCCGGACTGTCCCGTGAGCTGCGTCGTGACGCCAACCGCGGCATGTCCGGCCTCGTGACGGTCTCCTGCTCCCGCGCCTCCGCCGAACAGCGCGCCGGACGCGCGGCGCGCCAAGGGCCTGGACGGGTGGTCCGCTGCTACGAGCAAAAAGCGTACGGCGCTGCACCGGCGCACCCCACCCCGGAAATCGCGGCGGCGGACCTGACGGGAGCCGCGCTCGTCCTGGCCTGTTGGGGTTCACCGGGTGGCCGGGGACTGGCTCTTCCGGACGCACCGCCCCAAGGCGCGATGGACGACGCCATCGAGGTATTGGGAGAGCTTGGCGCGATTAGCCCAGACGGACTTGCCACGGACGTGGGAAAGACCCTGGCCAGGATTCCCGCCGATCCACGTTTGGCCCGCGCACTGCTGGATGGTGCCGCCACTGTCGGGCACCGCGCGGCTGCCGAGGCGGTCGCCCTCGTGGCAGGGGATCAGCGGGCTCCCGGAGCCGACCTGACGCGCCTCCTGGCCACACTCCGGGAAAGCAAGGACCCTGCCGCCCGGCGTTGGGCGGAGGATGTCCGCCGCATGGAGGCGATCGCGCGCCAGGAGGGACCCGGCGTCGGGCCTTCCCTGGCCGCGCCGCCAAGCCTGTCTTCACCGGCGAGTCCCGCCGAAGCCTTGGGGTTCGTCGTCGCGCTCGCGTTCCCGGACCGTGTGGCGCGCCGCGTTCAAGGCATCGGCCCTGAACGGTACCTGTTGACGTCCGGGACACGTGCCGGACTGCCGGCGGGCAGTCCGCTCGCCGGGCACGAGTGGCTTGCCGTGGCCGAAGTGTCCCGTGCGGAGGGCCGGGATGCGGCAGGCACCGGCGCAGTCATCCGTTCCGCCGCGCCCTTGGCGGCGGATGCGGCGGAAGCTGCCGCCAGCCACCTCCTGCGCGACACGATGGAGGCCGAATTCAAGCAGGGACGTGTCACCGCCAGGCGGGAACGGCGGCTGGGAGCGATCGTGCTTTCGTCGACGCCTGTACGGCCCTCCATCGACGACGGGCGCGCTGCCGTAGCCCGTGCCCTGGCGAAAGAGGGCTTGGGGACCATCGGATGGTCGACAGTAGCCGATGCCTTGCGCCGGCGACTGGCTTTGCTGCACAGGGAACTGGGCGATCCGTGGCCGGACGTCTCCGAACCGGCGTTGCTGGCCCGGCTGGACAAGTGGCTGGCGCCGGAGCTCGAAGCCCTCGCAGGAGGCGCTGCTACGAGCGGGATCGACCTGGCAGAGCCGTTGCGGCGGCTTTTACCGTGGCCGGAAGCGGCCCGTCTCGGCGAGCTGGTGCCGGAATGGCTTGAGGTGCCGAGCGGCTCCCGGGTGCGGATCGACTATCCGGACGTGGCAGACGACGGCGGGCGGCCGGTAGTGGCCGTGAAGTTGCAGGAGTGCTTCGGCTGGGCTGCAACGCCCCGTTTGGTGGGCAGACGGGTACCGGTGCTGTTCCATCTTCTTTCTCCGGCCAGGCGCCCGCTGGCCGTGACAGATGACCTGTCTTCCTTTTGGTCCGGCCCGTATGCCCAGGTCCGTGCCGAAATGCGCGGCCGCTATCCGAAGCATCCCTGGCCCGAGGACCCGTGGACAGCGCCCGCCACGGCCAGGACCAAGCGAAAGATGTGACTTCGGCTTGTCGGCAGTTCCAGCCATCTGGGTGGCATTCACAGGCTCGTTCTTTAGGATGCCACGGTGATGAACATGGAATTGCGTCCCGCTGACCTGGCCAACGACTGGTGGCAAGCCGTGCTGCGGGGATTCGCGACGCAAGAGGTCCCGAACCTTGCGACACCTGTTGTGCTGGGCATCCTCGCTGCGGCCGTCGTGCTGAGCATCCCGCGGGCCACCTGGCGCTGGTTCGGCCTGTACGTGACGTTTGTGCATGAACTGGGCCACGCTTTCGCCGCCCTCATGACGGGGCGGGTTGTCCACGGGCTCCGGATCGGGCTGGACCACTCAGGACAGCTCCTGAGCAGCGGGCGCGGCAAGTTCGGGGCGGCCTGGTCCGGTTTCTGGGGCTATCCGAGTCCGGCGGTGGTAGGCGTGGCTCTCATCTGGTCCGTGTCGGCCGGGCGCTCGGGAGCGGCCATGTCCATCGGCGCGCTTGTGTTGCTGCTCGCACTGATTTTTCTGCGGAACTTCACCGGAATCTTCGTGGCGCTCCTGAGCGCGGCGATTGCCCAGCTGCTTGTCATGTTCGCCACTGCCTCGACGGTGAGCCATGTGGTGCTGGGACTCGGCATAGCCCTCGAGGTGGGGGCCGTGCGGGATTGGTTCAAGGTGGCTTCGGTCCATACCCGCCGCCGGGACCGGCTTGCGTCGTCGGACGCCTACATCCTGGCCCGTGCCACCGGGGTGCCGTCCTTGCTGTGGCTGGTGGCTTTCGCCGTTGTCATTGCAGCGAGCGCGGCCTTTTCCGTTCGCCTGGTGTGGGTCATGCTCTCCTAAGCCTGCGGTTTCGGCACAGACGGCATGGATTGCTCTTGCCGTGCGCCGGTCCAGGGTGTGGAATCGGTTAGCAAAGGACGCGGGGGATCCGGCTTCTAACCCAGGAGGTGCTCATGTCGGTGAAAGGCCCAGGCAGTGCGACGAAGGGGTCGAACCGGACCAACCCCGATCTTCGACGCGCGGACCCCTCTTCGGCGCCGGCCGATCGGCCCGAGAATATCCGCAACGTCGTCCTGATTGGCCGCTCGGGCGCGGGAAAGACGATGCTGCTCGAATCGCTCCTTTACGCTGCCGGCGTTGTGTCCCGCATGGGTTCGATCGTGGATGGCACCACTGTGAGTGACTCGGAAGCGACGGCCATCCACCAGCAGCGGTCCATCGGGCTATCCGCGGCGCCGCTGGTCTTCGACGACGTCAAAGTGAACCTTCTCGACACCCCGGGCTACGCCGATTTCATGGGAGAGTTGCGCGCGGGGCTGCGTGCCGCGGATGCGGCGTTGTTCGTGGTGTCGGCAGTTGACGGCGTCGACGCCGGAACCACCGCCCTCTGGGGCGAATGCGAGCGCGTTCGCATGCCTCGGGCAGTCGTCATCAGCCGGCTTGACCATCCGCGGGCGAACTACGATGCTGTCCTGGCCGAATGCCGGGCCGCCTTCGGTGATTCCGTCCTTCCCCTTCACTTGCCTGTCCGCAAGCGTGACGCCGTCTCGGGAGTGCTCGGGCTGCTTTCGGGCTCGGTATCGGAGTACACCTCCGGGGAGCCCAGACCTGCTGTCCGTCCGGCGACCGCGGAGGAACTGGCCGGCGCGGAGGGTGTCCGGGGGGAACTCATCGAGGGCATCATCTCCGAGAGCGAGGACGAGACCTTGATGGACCGGTACCTCGGAGGCGAGGAGGTCCCCATCGACACGCTCGTGGAAGACTTGGAGACCGCGATCGTCCGGGGGACGTTCTTTCCCGTGCTGGCCAGCTCCTCGGTGACCGGGGTCGGCACGGCCGAACTGCTGGAAGTGCTGACCAGGGCGTTTCCGTCTCCAACCGAGGGAAGCCTCCCGACGGTAACCGACCTGGGAGGGACACCTGTCGCACCACTGACCTGCGATCCGGACGGTCCGCTCCTTGGCGAGGTCGTGCGGACTACCGTTGACCCGTTCCTGGGACGGGTGTGCTTGGTCCGGGTCTTCTCAGGGACGCTTCGCGAGGACTCCGCCGTGCATGTAGGCGGGCACGGCCTGGCCGAACGCGGCCACCCCGACCACGACAGCGACGAGCGGATCACTCATCTCTACTCGCCGCTGGGCTCCAACCTTCGGCCCGTACAGTTTGCCGTGGCCGGGGACATTTGCGCGCTGGCGAAGGTGGCGAGCGCCGAGACGGGAGACACCGTTTCCGCCCGCGAGTCTCCATTGCTCGTGGAAACCTGGGACATGCCCGAACCGCTGATGCCAGTGGCGATCGAAGCGGCCTCGCACGGAGATGAGGATGCGCTGTCCAAGAGCCTTGCGAAGGTCGCGGCAGGAGATCCTACCCTTCGGGTGGAGCGCAACTCCGAGACACACCAACTGGTCCTGTGGTGCATGGGCGAGGCCCACTCGGAGGCAGTCCTGGACCGCTTGCGGGAACAGGGGGTGAAGCTGCAGACCGTGGATGTCATCACGCCGCTCCGGGAGACATTCGCCGCACAGGCCGCCGGCCACGGGCGCTATGTCAAACAATCCGGCGGCCACGGACAGTACGCGATTTGCGATATCGAAGTGGAACCACTTGAACGCGGCGGAGGCTTCGAGTTCGTCGACAGGATCGTTGGTGGGGTCATTCCCGGGACGTACGTTGTGTCGGTCGAGAAAGGCGTCCGGGCCCAGATGGGCAAGGGGGTGCGGGCAGGTTTCCCGGTGGTCGACATCAGGGTGACCCTGGTAGGCGGCAAGACGCACAGCGTCGATTCATCGGACGCGGCTTTCCAGGCGGCCGGCGCGTTGGCATTGCGGGAGGCCGCCGCGGCGGGCAGCATTCAACTCCTTGAACCGATTTCGGCCGTGACGGTCCTTGTGGCCGACGATTACGTGGGTGCGGTCATGAGCGATCTGTCCTCCCGCCGCGGGCGCGTCACCGGGACGACGTCCGTGGGCGGCGAGAGGACCGAGATCAGCGCCGAAGTCCCGGAACAGGAACTGCTGCGATACGCGATCGTGCTGCGGGGACTGACGGCGGGAAGCGGTCGGTTCCGCCGTGAGTACTTGCGGCATGAGCCGCTGCCTCCCGGCATCGCCGTTGCCGCGGCGAAAGCCTGAGGCTCAGCCGTTCTTTCGAAGGAACGCTGACACCGGAGCCGCCAATGAGGCTCCCACCTCCCCAGCGCTCTTCTTGACCCCGACACGTGCAAAGGAATGGTCGCCGCCTTCCCACCACTCGATAATGGCGGTGGGTCCAATCCGCGCCACGACGTTTTCGAGCAGCTCGGGCGTCGCGAAGGTGTCCCGGGTGCCCTGCAGAAAGAGCATGGGCAGCGTGAGCCCGTAAAGGTGCTCGTCCCGGAGCTTCTCCGGTTTTCCCGGCGGGTGCAGGGGGTAGCCGAGGTAGACGAGTCCCGCGGCGGGCATACCTTCGGCGACCGCCATCGACGCCATGCGACCACCGAAGGACTTGCCGGCTGCCCACAGCGGTTCGCCCTCCGAACGGGACGCCGCTTCCGCCATGACGGCCCGCCATGCCGCGATCGCGGCAGGCGGCCGGTCGGGGAACCGCTTGCCGGCTTCCCGGTAAGGGAAGTTGAAGCGCAAAGTCGCGACGCCGTCGTCGTTCAACGCTTGCGCGAGTCCGCCCAGGAACGGGTGCTCCATGCCTGCCCCGGCCCCGTGGGCGAGAACAAGGGTCGCGACCGGTTTGTCCGGCCTTGCGTGGATACCGGAGATCGGTGCGCCGTCGACGTCGATCGTGACACGGGATTCGGCGATGCTCATGCTCACTCGAATCGGGAGGGATCGCCGGTGCCGCGCCTGACCACTTCGGCCGTGCCGCTCGAGAAGTCCACCACGGTTGTCGGCTCCGCGCCGGTGTCCCCGGAATCGATCACGGCTTCCACCAGATTGTCCAGGCGTTCCTTGATTTCCCAGCCTTGGGTCAAGGGCTCCTCCTCGTCGGGGAGCAGCAAGGTGCTGGAAAGGAGCGGTTCGCCCAGTTCGGCCAGCAGGGCCTGGACAAAATTATGGTCCGGAATCCGCACGCCCACGGTCTTTTTCTTGGGGTGCAGGAGCCGGCGCGGCACTTCCTTCGTTGCAGGCAAGATGAATGTGTAGCTTCCGGGGGTGACGGCCTTGATGCTTCGGAACACATCGTTGTCGATCATGACGAACTGCCCGAGCTGCGCGAAGTCCTTGCAGACCAAGGTGAAATGGTGTTTGCTGTCGAGCTGCCGGATTGAGCGGATCCGATCGAGGGCTTCCCTGTTGCCGATTTGCGCCCCGAGTGCGTAGCAGGAATCGGTGGGGTAGGCGATGAGCCCGCCGGACTGGAGGATATTCACCACCTGGGCAATTGCGCGTGGTTGTGGGTCCTGGGGGTGGACATCGAAGAATCTTGCCATGCCACGAGCTTACGGGCAGGCAGTACTTCAGGACAGGACATCCTTGCTCGTGAACTTGCCATAAGCCAACGCGCCGGCCGCCACGATGTAGGCCGCCTGCAAGAGGGCGTTGTCGCCGAAGCTCGTCCACGAGATGGGTTGGCGCAAGAGATCGGCAAACCCCAGCCAGTAGTGGCTGAACAGCCACGGGTGCAGCCACTCAAGTTGCGGCAGGTTGTCGGCCACTTGCGACACCACGGACAAGACGATGGTTGCAGCCATGGCTCCCACGGGCACGTCCGTAAAAGTGGAAATTGCCAGCCCGATGGCGGACAGCCCCAACAGCGACACCGCAATATACGCGGCAATCAGCAGGGAACGCACCACGGATTCGCCCACGCCGATCGTGTCGCCCGACAGCAGGGTGACCGGACCCACCGGGAAAAGCGCGACGCCGGCCAGCGCCCCGGCGGCGGCCACCGTGAGGGTCGCTGCGAGGCAGAACGCCGCGGCGGCCCCGTATTTGATCAACAAGAGGCGGACGCGACCGGCCGGGGCGACCAGCAAGTACCTGAGCGTGCCCAGGTTCGCTTCACCGGCAATCGTGTCGCCTGCCACCACTCCGATCGTGAGGGGAAGGAACAAGGGCACGGAGACGATCATCGCCGTCACGCCGACGAAAAGCCCGTTTTGGGTGATGCGGTCCAGGAAAGGCGGGCCGCGGCCCGGCGCCACGGGATGCGAGCTCAGCTTGACCGCCGCGGCAATGAGGACGGGAATCGCCGCGAGGGCCAGGAGCATAGCCCACGTCCGCAGCCGCCTGAACAGCACCGAAAGCTCCGAGGCCATGAGTGACCACGAGCTTGATGCCCGGGCCGCTGGCTGGCCGGGTAAAGATTCGGTTCCGCGTTCAGCCGGCAATGTCGAAACCCTCTCCGGTGAGGGAGACGAAGCGCTCCTCCAGGCTGGCGTTCTCCACGCCGAAACCCCGGACCCGCACGCCGTCGGAGACAAGGGCAGCCACAATCTCCTCGGGAGCCACCTCGTGCCCCGGCGGACCGGTGCTGACGAGGCTCTGGCCATCGGGCCCGTACGAGCCGGGCGGCGGAGCAGACAGCTCCGACTGCAGGCCCAGCCTGGAGAGGACACGGACAGCGGCCTCAATATCGGGCGTGTGGAGCCGGATCGTGGCCTTTCCCGCGGCGCGCAGTTCGTGGAGGGTTCCTTGCGCCACGAGTTTGCCGACGCTCATGACGCCCACATGGGTGCACATCTGTTCCACTTCCGCGAGGAGATGGCTGGAAACGAACACCGTGGTGCCTCCCGCCGCCAGGGAACGGACCAGGCTGCGCACCTCCCGGGTACCTTGCGGATCCAGGCCGTTGGTAGGTTCATCCAGGACAAGCAGTTCCCTCGGCCGCAGCAAGGCATGCGCAATCCCCAGGCGTTGCTTCATCCCGAGGGAATAGGCCCGGACCTTCTTGCCTGCGGCATGGGACAACCCCACCCTCTCGAGCGCTTCATCCACCCTTGCGGCCCTGGTTCGCGGGGAGGCATGAAGGTCGGCGCTGTCCAAGCGCCGAAGGTTGGCCGCCCCGGACAGGAAAGGGTAGAAGGCCGGGCCTTCCACCAGCGAGCCCACATTGGGCAGGACCGTCGCCAGCTGGCGCGGCATTTCGCCGCCAAGAACCCGGATGCGGCCGTTCGTGGCGGCCGCCAAGCCAAGCAGCAACCGGATGGTCGTGGTCTTGCCGGAGCCGTTTGGACCAAGGAAACCAAAAACTGAACCGCGAGGAACCGCCAAGTCGACACTGTCGACGGCGGCCCGGTGGCCGAAGCGCTTGCTGAGGCCTTGCGTCTCTATCGCCAGTTCAGCCGGCGGGGATGCCTCCGTCATTTCGCGGCGGCTGCGGCCTGCAACCGCTCAAGTGGCACCATCCCCGCGAAGACGCGGCCGTCGTCGAGCATCAAGACAGTTACCAGGCTGGTGGTCAGCGCACGGCCGCCCGGCACAGCTTGGGTGAGCTGGGTCAACATCGGAGCCGAACGGACATCAGCGGTCATCGTGCCCGCGGGCAGGACCATCACGGCGTCCCAGCCGGTGCCCGTGATCGTGGGCCGGCTCGCTGTTGCCTTTGCCTGCGGTGCCTGGCCTGTCTTACCGGGGAGAGTGCGCAGCTGCGGGCTTGCCTTCTCTTCCACGGCGGCACCGCGGGGCGGAGTGAAACTGAACAGGGCGGCGTCGGGCGCCGACAAGCTTAAGTCAGTGAACGCGAGCGAAAAGGCCGCTGCGGCCTGGCCCCGTGCCCGCACATCGACGCTGAGCGGCAAGCCCGAGGCGGAGTCGACGGCGATTGTCACGGAATCGACGAGCGTGCCGGTACTGCGCGGCTTGATCACCAATGGGTACGCCGTGCGCCCGGCCACCGAGGTTCCGTCGCCCACGGTCACGTCTGTGGTGGGCCCGACGGCGGCGAGGAAGTGTTGCGCGACGACGTCAGGCGTGGTCACTCCGGGAGTCGGCGTCGCGTGTGGCGCCGCTGCGCGCGCCGGCTCTGCGGGCATTGTCATGTGCGCCGCACTGTTGTCGGCCGAGTTGTAGAGCCAGAGATCGTTGCCATTGCGGACGAGGTCGCGCTCGGCGAGCATGTCCATCACCTGGAACCTGGCTTTGGCGGGGCCGTCAATGTAGACCCGGGCCGTGTGTGATCCGCTCAAAAGCTCCATGACCGAAGCGGGGCCTTGGGTTGCCGTTGGCCCGACCGAGGGGAGCTGGGGGAGTCCCAGATCGGAACTTTGTTGAACGGTCCCGGACAAGGCACGGACGTCGGCTCGGCCGATCATCGCGATGACTTCCTCGGCGGTTTTGTGCGGCAGGCTCGTCGCAGCTCCTGCCTGGTAGGAACCAGCCAGGGCCGCCGCAGCAAGGGCTGCCGGAACCAGCGCGGCCGGCAACCAACGCAACCAGGCGCGGGTCATGGCAACCTCGCGAACCATCCACCATCGGGGAAGTTCATGGTTCCAGACTACTCCTGGTGCCCGGAGTGATCACGTGCCCATGGCCTCCTTGTCCGTGCCGGGCAGCGCGGAGATTCGATTCCCGATCATCGGTAAGCGCATGGCGCCGGTCACACGAAAACCGCGAGTGTTGATCTCCTCACCCCCGGATCTCCGTCCGTACAGAGACAATGCCGTCCCAAGGAGAAACCCCATGGCAATAACCACCCGGAAACAGGCTACGATGCGCAAAACCCCCGGAAAAGCAGCCCTCGCGTCGTTCCTCGGGAGCACCCTCGAGTATTACGACTTCTTCATTTACGGCTCTGCGGCCGCGCTGGTCTTCGGGCCGCTGTTCTTTCCCTCCGACGATCCCGCCGTCGGCCTGATTGGCGCCTTTGCCACGTTCGGCGTCGCTTACATAGCGCGCCCGGTGGGAGGGCTTGTGATGGGCCATTTCGGCGACAAATTGGGAAGGAAGAAGATCCTGCTCATCACGCTCGGCGTCATGGGCCTTTCTTCGCTGGGCATCGGCTTCCTGCCGAGTTACAGCCAGATCGGGTACTGGGCGCCGGTCCTGCTGGTTGCCGGTCGCCTGGCGCAGGGATTCTCTGCCGGGGCTGAGTCTGCGGGAGCATCGACGCTGACACTGGAACACTCGCCGGAAGGCCGCCGCGGCTTCTTTACGAGTTTCGTGATGACCGGCTACGCCTCCGGGATGGTCCTCGCCACCTTGGTCTTCATTCCGGTCGCCGCCTTGCCCCGCGACGCACTCATGAGCTGGGGGTGGAGGATCCCCTTCTGGCTGTCGATTGTGGTCCTGGCCATCGCCTACTGGGTCCGCACCCATCTGGATGAGACTCCCGTCTTCGAAGACGCAAAAGAGAAGGATGCGGTGGCTTCCTTGCCGATCCGCGATGTGCTCAAGTTCCAGTCCATGGACGTGGTGCGCGTTATTGGGATGTCCATCATGTCGGTCATGCAGACCATCTTCACCGTCTTCGGTTTGGCCTATGCAACGGGTGCGGCCGGCTTCGACAAGACGGCAATCCTTACGGTGAATGCCGTGGCGATCGGACTGTCAATGTTCGTCATGCCCCTCGTCGCGAGGCTATCGGACAAAGTGGGGCGGCGACCATTGCTCCTGACCGCAGCCATCGGCTGCTCGGCTACGATCTTTGCCTACTTCTGGACGCTGTCCACCGGCAACATCTGGCTGGTTTTCGCCGCGGCCTTCGTCAACATGACACTGCTCTACTCATGCTTCAACGGCATCTGGCCTTCATACTTCGCCGAACTGTTCGCGGCCCCCGTCCGGTACTCCGGCATGGCCATCGGCAACCAGCTAGGACTGGTGGTCGCGGGTTTCGGCCCGCTGATCGCCGGCCTGCTGCTCGGCAAAGGCGCTGACGGCTGGGTGCCCGTGGCGGTGTTCGCGTGCGCCTGCATGGCTATTGCCGCTGTCTGCGTAGCTTTGTCGAGGGAAACAGCGAAGACGCCGATCGGGGAGCTAGGCGCGCCCTACCTGCTGGGCATGGAGCTTCGGGCGTCCCAAAAGGATGGCAGCGGCTATGCTTCCAACATCGTCCGGACGAACTCCGCGCTTGGCCGTGAATAGGCGGCTCCTAGGCGCTCGAACAAGGCGATTCCCGCCGTGCCGGGCCAATCCTCGGGAAGGAACTCCGCCGGCAGCCCCGGATCCAGGTACGGAATGATCCGCCACCGGTCAATGCATCGGACATAACGGGCGAAGATTTCGGCGGAGGCAGGGCCGCCGTCGGAATCGTTGCCCTGGCCGCCTTCTTCGGCCGCGGAACCATGATGCCGGATGAAGTCGCGATGCAGTTCTGCCACGGCGTCCAGGTCCCACCACGCGGATGCGGCATCGCGGAGGCTGCCGCCCACCAAGGGAGTATCCGTGACGAAAACCGTGGCCATGCCGCGCAGTTCCAGGTCCTCCAGGATCTCCTCCACTTCCTCCCGAAGGGAATCCGGGCAGATCCACAGCCCTGCTGCCACCGTGCCGCAGCCGATCCAGTGCAATCGCCGCCGCAATTGGTGCCGTTTTTCGCGCTCCGTTTCCGGAATGGAAAAGGACACGAGGCACCAGCGGTCCTCCGAGGACATAAGGCGCGGGTTGAATATCCGCCGGTCGCCGCGGGCAAGCATCGATGCGGCGCCCTCGGTGACGGCGAAGCCGGGAACACCGTGACGCTGCTGCGGAAGGACGATTTCCTTCTTCTTCAACCGTGACAAGGCCGTCCGGGAAACAGCCGCGGTCACGCCAAGGGCCTCCATGAGGGCGATGATGTGCCTGGTGGACATCCATCCGCCGGCGTCGCGCAGGTACAAGCCGATCACCGTGCGCAGCAACGACGTGGTACTCCCGGGCCGGGAGTCCATGTCGTCGAGGACGGCACTCACAGGAGCTCGGCGAGGGCGTCCCGGATGGCGGTCACGCCCAGCTCAACCTCCGCGTAGCTGGTGCTGAGCGGCGAGAGGCCGATCCGCAGTCCGTGCGGGGGGCGGAAATCCGGAATGACACCCCGCTCCCAAAGCGTCTGGGTCACCTCGCCGAACAACGGATGGTCCACCGTGATGTGCGAGCCACGCTCTGCGGTGTTGCGCGGGCTGACAATCTCGGCACCGAGGGGGACCAACATGTCCTCGGCCAAGGCAGCTGCGTACTCGGTGAGTTTGATGGACTTCTCCCGCACGGCGTCCATGCCCACCGACGCGATCAGCTCAACCATGTCCTTGAGCGGCTGCATGGCCAGCACCGGGGGAGTGCCGGTGATGAAGCTGCGGATCCCCTTGGCGGGTGCGTAGCTCTCCGTCATGCCGAAAGGGTTGTCGGCGCCCATCCAGCCCCAAATGGGCTGCTGCAAGCGGTCCTGCTGCGCAGCGCTGACATACGCGAACGCGGGAGAGCCCGGGCCGCCATTGAGGTACTTGTACGTGCAACCCACAGCAAGGTCCACGCCCCAGGCGTCCAGTTCGAGGGGGACCGAGCCTACCGAGTGGCACAGGTCCCAGAGCATGAGAGCACCGGATTCCTTGACCATCGCGGTGATTGCCGCGGCATCCGCCAGGAAACCGGAACGGTAAGCCACGTGGCTGAGCACGACGACGGCGGTCCGCTCGCTGAGCAGTCCCTCAAGGTCCGTGGTCCGGACGCCGCTGGCCGGATTGGAAGCGACCCACTTGATGGTGGCGCCCTTCTCAGCGGCGATGCCCTCGATGATGAAACGGTCAGTGGGGAAGTTGTCCCGGTCCACCACAATCTCATCGCGGCCCGGCTGGGCGTCTACCGCTGCCCGGATGAGCTTGTAGAGCATCACGGACGTGGAATCTCCCACGGTGACCTGGCCGGCGGCCGCACCCAAGGTGACGACGCCGATCCGGTCGCCCACCGTAGTGGGCTCGTCCATCCACTGTTCGTCCCAGCCGCGGATAAGTCGGCTGCCCCAGGCGTCCTCGACGAAGGACGCGAGCTTTGCCGACGTCGCCTTGAGCGGCCTTCCGAGCGAGTTCCCGTCAAGGTAGGCGGTGAGCTGGCCGTCCGCCGGGGAGTAAAAGGCCTCACGCTGCCCGGCGAGGGGATCCGCGGCGTCGAGTTCCGCCGACGTCGGCCGTTGCGTTTGCTGCGCGCTGTTCATGTCTCTCCTGAAACTGCTGGGGTTGCTTGGAATTACTGTTCAGTTGCCGATTTCGGTGCGGACGGCGTAGAGCTCCGGGAAGAAAGTCAGGTCAAGGGCCCGCTTGAGGAAGTCGACGCCGGAGGAGCCTCCCGTGCCCACCTTGAATCCGATGGTTCGCTGCACTGTCCGCAAGTGGCGGAAGCGCCAGGCATGGAAGTTGTCCTCGATGTCCACGAGGTCTTCGCAGGCCTCGTAAAAACCCCAAGGCGTGGCTTCCGATTCGTAGATCTCCTGGAAGACCGGGACCAGGTCCTTCTGGAACGTCCACGGTTCGCTCGTGTCACGTTCCAGGATGTCGGCGGGAACGGAATAACCGGCCCTCGCCAGCACTGCGAGGAAGGCGTCATAAAGAGTCGGCTCCTCCAAGAGGGTGCTGAGCTGGCTGTGCGCCGCCGGATCGCTCTCGAAGACCCGGAGCATGTCGCGGTTCTTGTTGCCCAGGAGGAACTCGACGCCGCGGTACTGGTGGGACTGGAAGCCTGACGAACTGCCCAGGAAGCGCCGGAATTCGGAGTACTCGCGCGGAGTGAGCGTGCCCAGGACAGACCACTGCTCGGTCATGGTCCGCTGGATCGCCTTGACGCGCGCGATGCATTTGAGGGCCTTTGCAAGGTTGTCCACATCAAGGAGCCGGCGGGCTTCAAGAAGCTCATGCAGGATCAGCTTGAGCCACAGTTCGCTGGTCTGGTGCTGGATGATGAACAGCAATTCGTCGTGGTGTTCGGGTCTGCTCAATGGGTGCTGGGCAGTGAGGAGGCGGTCAAGGTCCAGATACCCGCCGTAGGACATGGCCTGGCTGAAGTCGGTGCGGACCGAATCCTCGATAGGCCTGATGCTTCGGGCGGAGTGGCCGGTACGGTTTTCCATACATTGATCGTATCACTATCATGACGAACGTCAAGATAATGAAAATCTGAGGATGCGTGACTGACGTTCCAAGGCCACTTTTTGTTGCCTAAGTGAACCGCCGGCGGAGTCTGTACGTTGTAAGATCGGCAGGGGGGTATGCGGGCTCCAGGAGGCTCCATGTACCAGCAGACAGTCAGCATTCGGGATTTACCAGCAGACCGTCGGCATCCGGAGGTAGACGGCCTAGAACACTTCCTCGGTCTCGAACAGATGGCGTTACGTACACGCTCAAAGCTTCGGGCCCGGGACCTCATAGTGCAGAAATACGGGGGCTCCTCCGTAGCCGATGCGGCAGCCATCAAGCGGGTCGCCCGGCGGATCGCCGAGACCCGGGAGGCCGGACACCCGCTGGTGGTGGTGGTTTCGGCCATGGGCGACACCACCGACGAACTGCTTGACCTGGCCGTGTCACTCAGCCCCAGTCCTCCCGCCAGCGAACTTGACGCGTTGCTGACCACGGGTGAACGGATTTCCGTGACGCTCCTGGCGATTGCCCTGTCCGACCTTGGTGTCCCTTCCCGGACCTTCAGCGGAAAGAAGGCCGGACTGATTACCGACGGCATCCACGGCAAGGCGCACATCGTCAACGTTGACCCGCACCATATCCGCGCCTGCCTGAAACGCGAAGAAGTTGCCATCGTGGCTGGTTTCCAAGGGAAGGGCCTCAAGAAGAAAGAGGTCACCACGCTGGGCCGGGGCGGTTCGGACATCACGGCCGTCGCCTTGGCGGCCGCGTTGGGGGCCGGTATGTGCGAAATCTATACCGACGTCGACGGCGTTTATACCGCGGACCCGCGGGTCGTTCCCCGCGCGCGGAAAATCGATGTCATTTCAAACGAGGAAATGCTGGAATTGGCTGCGTCCGGTTCCAAAGTGGTGCATGCCAGGTGCCTTGAGTATGCCCGCCGTTTTGGCGTCCCCATCCATGTGCGTTCGTCTTTCAACCGTGTCATGGGCACCCTGATCCTCCCAAGCCAGGACCAAGAGGCGGTGTGGGACCACAAGCCGGTCTGGGAACGGGCTCCGGCCGTTGAGCAGCCAGTGGTCTCTGCAGTTCTCTGTGACCGGTCCGTGGCGAAGCTAAAGGTCATAGGCGTCGCGGATGGGGTGGGAAAGTCTGCGGAAATCTTCGGGCTTCTTGCCGACGCGCGCGCCCAGGTTGACATGGTCGTTCAAAACAGCTCGGCCGCGCGTGCCGGCGGCAGCGACATTTCGCTGGCGATTCCCAGCCGGGACGGATTCCGTGTCCGTGAGGCCTTGTCCGCTGCCCAGGGGGCCATCGGCTTCATCGACCTCCAGTACGACGGCCAGATCGGCAGGCTGTCGCTGATCGGGGTGGGCCTGCGCACTGACGCCCAGGTCTTTTCGCGGCTCTTCAAGGCCCTTTCGGACGCGGGAGCCGAGATCGAGCTGATCTCGGCGTCCGACATGCGCATCGACGTCGTTGTCCGCGCGGCAGCGCTCGAGGACGCGCAGCGCTCCGTGCGGTTCGCCTTCGGGCTGGACGATGCAGGAAAGGACCCGGCAGGACAGGAGCAGGCAGGACAGGAGCAGGCAGGAGAGGAGGCCAGCAAAGCGCCGTAGCGGGGCCGCAGCACCGGCACCCCATCTTCCCCGCGTCGCAAAAGGCACGGCAGCGGGACGCGCTCAGTCATTGATCCGCCGCCGCGGATCCACGGGATAAGGACCCGATCGCCATGCACACACACCCGCAGCAGGCTACCTTGACCTCGGCACATGTAACCGGGCCCCTGCCAGGACCCGGATCTGCTGAATTGTTGGCTCGCCAGGAACTCCACGAATCCAATGCCCGTACCTATCCGCGGCATCTTCCCATCGCGATTGCCGAGGGCTCCGGTGCCTTTGTGCGGGACGTCGATGGCAATGTCTTCATTGATTTCCTGGCCGGTGCCGGGGTTTTGTCCCTCGGGCACAGCCATCCGGAACTGGTCGAGGTCGTGGCGGAACAAGTGCGGATCTTGAGCCATGGGCTTGATTTCCCGACGCCGGTGAAGGACGCCTTCACGAGCGCACAGCTGTCCATGCTTCCTTGGGGACTTGGCGATCGGATGAAGATCCATTTCTGCGGACCGACCGGTGCAAATGCCGTGGATGCTGCCATCAAATTGTGCAAGACCGCCACCGGACGCGGGGACATCGTGTGCTTCCAGGGAGCATTCCATGGCAGCAGTGCCGTGGGGATGGCGTTGACTGGACTAGTTGAACAGAAACAACCGGTGGCGAACGGGATGCCCGGAGTTCACTTCTTCCCCTATTCCTACTGTGCGCAGTGTCCCGTAGGCCTGCGCCCGGAGACTTGTGCGACCAACTGTGTCCAATTCTTCGAACATTCCCTCAAAGACCCGCTTGGGGGCATTCCACTTCCCGCAGCCGTCATCATGGAAATGGTCCAGGGCGAGGGGGGAGTTGTTCCGGCCACCGTCGAATTCGCGCGAACCGTGCGCAGGGTGACCCGTGAGCTGGACATCCCGCTGATTATCGATGAGATCCAGACCGGGTGCGGGCGCACGGGAACGTGGTTCGCGTTCGAGCAGTACGGGATCGAGCCCGATGTCATCGTGGCATCCAAGGCCCTTAGCGGAATAGGCCTCCCCGTTGCGCTGATCATCTACAACAAGGACCTCGACCGCTGGCTCCCGGGTGCCCACACCGGGACATTCCGCGGAAACCAGTTGGCATTCGCCGCGGGGGCTGCGGCCGTGGAGATCATCCGGCGCGACGACGTTCTCGGCAACGTCCGTAGCCGCGGCGCGCAGATTGCCCGGCTCCTCGCGCCCTTGACCGCAAACCCCTGGGTGCGCGAGGTACGGGGCCGGGGCCTGATGTGGGGAATCGAGTTCCGCGATCCGGGGACAGGACGTCCTGCCGGACACCTGGCCCGCGCAGTGCAGCGAAATGCCCTGGAGCGGGGCCTGATCCTGGAATGCGGCGGGCGGGAGGACTGCGTGGTCCGGCTCTTGCCGCCGCTGAACATCACGGCGGAACTCGTCGACGCCGCTTGCGAGCTGCTGCTGGCTGCCATTGCCGAACAAAGTTCCACCGCAGGACAGAGTGCCAAGGCAGGGGCGGTCCGATAGGGCCCGCCGGCCGGACGCAGGGACAGGACCAGGAGGGGAACATGGGAAGGCACGTGACTGCTCAGGGCAGTACGACACAGGGCAACACAAGGCAGGGCAACACAAGGCAGGGCAACACGATCCGGTGGAGCCCGGGCGAGCGGCTTGAGGAGCTCTTCGAGGACCGGTGCGACCGGCAACGAGCCGAAGGCCGCAGCCGCCATCCGGCAGTGGAAACAGCGGATGGTTCGCTCAGCTATGAAGAACTCGACTCCCGGGCCAACCAGCTCGCCCGCTACCTCCTTGCCCGCGGTGTGAGCCCGGGCGAAAGAATCGCACTGCTGTTCGATGACCCGGTGTGGTCCTATGTCAGCATGCTCGCGGTCCTCAAGGCCCATGCCGTCTACGTGCCCCTCGACCCGGCGTTCCCTCCAGAGAGAATTGCCTACATTGCCGCCGACGCGGACGTCACCATGATCCTGACTGTCTCCCGCCTCGCGGACAGCCTCCTGACCGGGACTGCGGCCCCCGCGGTTCGCATGGACAAGGAGGACCGCCGCATTGCCGCGTTCGAACCCTCCCGCTTGGGCTGGGCGGGGCAGGAGTCCCCGGCCAACGGACTGGCCTACATCATCTACACCTCGGGATCCACCGGACGGCCAAAGGGAGTAGCCATAGCCCACGCCAGCATCTGCCACTTCGTACGGATTGCCGCCGAAACCTACGGCTACGATTCCGGCGACCGGGTCTACCAGGGCATGACCACGGCTTTCGACTTCTCCGTGGAGGAGATCTGGGTGCCTTGGATGGTAGGGGCCACCTTGGTGCCCCGACCGCCCGGGAACAACCTCCTCGGGCCGGATCTTGCCGAGTTCATCGAGGCCCGGAACATCACCGCCCTTTGCTGCGTGCCGACCCTGCTCGCCACGCTCGATGACGAGCTGCCCGGGCTGCGGTTCCTGCTCGTCTCCGGTGAAGCCTGCCCGGAGGACCTTGTGGAGCGTTGGCACCGGCCCGGCCGGCGGTTCCTGAATGTCTACGGGCCCACCGAAGCGACCGTGACGGCAACCTGGGGCACGGCGGAGCCCGGCAAGCCCGTGACCCTGGGCAAACCGTTGCCCGGCTACTCGGCGGTCATCCTGGATCCCGTCCAGGACCGCGCCTTGCCTCACGGCGAGCTGGGCGAAATCGGTCTGGCGGGGGTGGGGCTCGCCAGGGGGTACATCAACCGGCCCGAGCTGACAGAAAGGGCTTTCATTCCCGATTTCCTGGGCTTGGCGGACAACCCCTCCCATCGCATTTACCGCACGGGTGACCTGGGCCGGTTCAACGACGACGACGAGATCGAGTACCACGGCCGCGCCGACACACAGGTGAAGGTCCGAGGCTATCGGATTGAGCTGAGCGAAATCGAAAACGTCCTTCTGCAGATACCCGGGATAGCGATGGCCGTTGTGAAGACGTGGGAGCCCGAGCCGGGAATCACGGAACTTGCCGCCTACTACACGATGCACCAGAACGTCCCCGAGGTGGCAGGAGGAGACATCCGTGCCTGGCTGCGCGAGCGGCTTCCCGCCTACATGGTGCCGGGCTATTTCCAGTCCCTCCGGACCATGCCGATGATGGTCAGCGGGAAAGTGGACCGCAGCCGCCTTCCACATCCCGCCGGGCCGCGCACGGTCAGTACAGACTTCGCTGACACCAGTCCGGTGACGCCCACGGAACGGATCCTCGCCCCGGCTTTGGCTGCGGCGCTCCGGCTCACGTCGGTTTCCACCACCGCCAACTTCTTCAACGACCTCGGGGCAAACTCCCTGCTGATGGCGCATTTCTGCGCCAACGTCCGAAAGGAAGCCAACTCACCCTCAGTCTCGATGCGCGAGATCTATGCATATCCGACCATCGCCGCATTGGCGGCCGCCCTCGACGCCGCGAACGACGAGGCACTGGCGGGGGTCGGCGCCGGAGGGAGGGGAACTGCGACGGCTGAACCGTTCCTGCGAGTGGGGACTGCCCAGTACCTGCTGTGCGGGGTTTTGCAGGCTTTGGCCGCCCTGGCCTACGCGTACGTCGTCGTGCTCATCCCCTCCGCCGGCGAACAGTGGATCGGCGGGTCCCGGCAGCCGGGCGTCCTCGTGGCGCGCTCCGTCGTCGTCGGCACCATATCGTTCCTGGCCCTGGCAGTCATGCCCATTGCGCTCAAATGGGCGCTCATCGGCCGGTGGAAGGCCGAGGAGTTCCCTCTCTGGTCCTTGCGGTACGTCCGCTTCTGGTTCGTGAAGACATTAGTCAACACAAGCCCTGTCCGCTTGTTCGTCGGGACACCGGTCTTCCCCCTGTACCTCAGGGCGCTGGGGGCCAGGATCGGCCCGAGGGTAACCATCCTCTCCTCAAGGATTCCGGCCTGCACCGACTTGCTGACTGTGGGAGCGGACACAGTGATCCGGAGGGACTCAACGTTCAGCTGCTACCGTGCCCAGGCCGGCCGGATCCAGACGGGGCCCGTCATCCTAGGCCGAAACGTCCTGATCGGCGAACAAACGACGCTGGAGATTGACACGGCCATGGGCGACGACGCCCAACTGGGGCACAGCTCCTGCCTGCATCGCTTCCAGAGTATTCCGCCTGGCGGCGCCTGGGCCGGCTCCCCGGCCGAGCCCACCAACACCAGCTATCGCAGGGCGGGACAAGCCGCGTCCGGGACGGCCCGCCGGGCCAGTTTCAGTTTCTGGACCGTGGTGGTCCACGTGGTACTGGTGTCGTCCATCGGGCTTGGAGTCATCGACGTCGTACTCGCTTCCCTCCCCACGGGCGAAACAAACCCGGCCAAGCCGCTATTCTGGCAAGCGCTTCTGCTGATCTCCGCCGTCCTTCTTTTCGGCAGCATCCTGGCCGCTTTCGCCGTCGCCGCCACCGTTCCGAGGCTGCTGGCGTTGCTTCTGGTTCCAGGCAAGGACTACCCCCTCTACGGCGTCCGCTTCGGACTGTTGCGGACAGCCCAGCGGCTGACCAACCTCAAAGCACTCCTCCAGCTCACCGGAGACAGTTCCCTGATCGTGTACTACCTGGACGTCCTGGGCTATCACCAACCGGACATGGTGCAGACCGGATCCAATTTCGGCGTCGGGCTGAAGCATGACAGCCCCACACTGACTACGGTCGGCAGCGGCACCATGGTCTCGGATGGGCTTTCAATCATCAATGCCGACTACTCGAACACCGCTTTCCGCCTTTCGCCCGCCACCATCGGGGCCAGGAGCTTCTTCGGCAACAACATCGCCTATCCCGCCGGAGCCAGGATGGGGGACAACTGCCTCCTGGGGACCAAGACCATGGTGCCTTTGGACGGTCCGCTACGCGAGGGGGTGGGCCTCCTGGGCTCACCGCCCTTTGAAATACCGCGCACCGTGGACCCTGACAACACCTTTGATCGGTTCAGGACGGCGGAGGAATTGCGGCGCCGGATCCCTGCAAAGAACGTACACAACACCGTGACAGTGATCCTCTACCTGCTTGCCCGGTGGGCTGAACTGTACGTGATTCTCCTCGCCGCCTGGGCATCGCAGGCCTTCCTTCCCGCCGCAGGGGGGCTCTCTGCGGTGGCCGCACTGGCAACAATGGTCATCACCACGGGCGTCCTGATGGTCCTCGTGGAGCGGGCGTCCCTCGGCTTTGGTCGACTTTCTCCGACCTTCTGCTCCATCTACGAAGTGCCCTTCTGGCGGCACGAGCGCTACTGGAAACTCGGCGCCGGGGGAATCGTGCAAATGTTCAACGGCACGCCCTTCAAACCCGTGATCTGGCGAATCCTGGGCGTCCGGATGGGCAAGAAGGTCTTCGACGACGGTTGCGGGATCCCGGAAAAGACCCTCGTCACCATCGGGGACTACTGCACCCTCAACGCTTACGCCGTGGCGCAATGCCACTCCATGGAGGACGGCGCGTTCAAACTCGATGCCATCACCCTTGGCGCCGGCTGCACCCTGGGCGTGGGTGCGTTCGTCCATTACGGCACCACCATGCATGACGGCTCGGAACTCGAAGCCGACTCGTTCCTGATGAAGGGCGAGGATGTCCCGGCCGGCGGCATCTTCGGCGGCAATCCTGCACGCGAACTGACCCGGCAAACGGTCCCCGGACTGCTATAACGCCAACGCGTGGCTTACGCTGGCCTTGTTGGCACGTCCGGGAGGGGGACTGCATGACCACCGTGTCGCTGTATCTGGACGTCGACGGCGTGGTGAACCCCTTCGGTTCCATGGGCTTCACTGATTGGGGTACGGAATGGAAAATCGCCGACGCCGGAATCCTCGACGTCGTTTACGCGTCCGAACTGGTTGGCGAACTCAATGAGCTGGCCGCGCACCCCGCGGCGAGGTTTGTTTGGCTGACCACGTGGCAGCGGCTCGCCCCTGAGTTCCTGTGCCCTGCAATCGGTCTCCATGGCGAGCATTGGCCCGTCCTGACCAGCGACGGTTGGGACCAGACCGCCGATTGGTGGAAGCTGGACGTCTTGCAGAAGGACGTCCAGGAGTCCGGAGCCGAACGCATCGTGTGGATGGACGATCAGCTGAACCATGAAGCCGCTGCCCGGTCCTGGGCCGAGTTCCTCGGCAACCGTGTGCTTTGGATCTCACCGGACCCGCGGCGGGGCCTGTCACGCAGCGATATCGCGGCTGTTCGGCAATTCCTTGGATGATTCGATGTTTGGCCATGCCGGCAAATGGCACGTAAGATTCTTAAGGTTTCACGCCCGCCATAGTTAATTCCGCCAGTACAGTCAGATGAACGCGTGCTGAACTGTTTTTTGTTGGGCAGGCCCGGGGAAGTGGAACTGCGCATCATCGACTCTGCAGATTGGGCACCAGGTGGGAATCACCTTCATGGTCGCGCTTGTCATAGCGCTGGCCTTATTTTTTGACTTCACCAACGGCTTCCACGACACTGCGAACGCCATGGCGACTCCGATCGCCACGGGTGCCATCAAACCCAAGACGGCTGTTGCCTTGGCCGCGGTGCTCAACCTCGTGGGCGCGTTCCTCTCGACCGAAGTGGCGAAGACCATTTCGGGAGGACTTATCCGAGAGGGCACGGACGGTATCCACATCACGCCGGAGATCATCTTCGCCGGGCTGATGGGGGCCGTCCTGTGGAACATGTTCACGTGGCTCAAGGGGCTGCCGTCGAGTTCTTCGCACGCGCTTTTTGGCGGCCTCATCGGGGCGGCGATCGTCGGCATCGGATTCCACGCCGTCAACTTCGATACCGTGCTCCAGAAGGTCATCCTTCCGGCCGTCTTCTCGCCACTGCTCGCCGGTGCCGTGGCCTATCTATGCACCAAGCTTGCCTACGCCCTGACGTCCCGGCATGACCCCGAAACCGGCGACAAGCTGACCCAGAAGCGCGGCGGATTCCGTACCGGCCAGATCTTCACGTCGAGCCTTGTCGCCTTGGCCCACGGTACCAACGACGCGCAAAAGACCATGGGCATCATCACCCTCGTCCTGATCGCCGCCGGAACCCAGCCGGCCGGCAGCGGCCCGCAGTTCTGGGTCATCGGGGCCTGCGCACTCGCTATCGCCATAGGAACCTACGCCGGCGGATGGCGCATCATCCGGACGATGGGTTCCGGGCTGACCGACGTCAAGCCGGCCCAAGGCTTCTCTGCCGAGGCGAGCACCGCTTCGGCCATCCTCGCTTCCTCCCACCTTGGCTTCGCGCTCTCTACCACGCAGGTGGCCTCCGGGTCGGTCATTGGCTCGGGCCTCGGACGCAAAGGCACCACGGTGCGCTGGGGAACCGTGGGGCGCATCGCCACCGGCTGGCTCTTCACCCTCCCTGCGGCCGCGATCGTGGGCGCCTTGACGGCGTTCCTCATCGGTACAGGCACTGTCGGCGTGGTTATCGCTGCAGTCGTGGGCACCGCCGTCGTCGTCTACATGTTCATCTACTCGAGGAAGTCGCACGTTGGCCACCACAACGCCGTCGAAGTCGAAGAAGCCGGCACCGCAGTCCGCTTCCGCAAGAAGAACGCCAAGAAACAGAGTCTGAGCAAAAGCATGAGTAAGGACATCCAGGCATGAAGTGGTTGGATCTGGTGCAGGTGGCCGGCGCGACCCTTGTGGCAGCTGTGCTCCTCGTAGTGCTGTATTCGCTCGGTGTCCGCCTCACCGCCATCGCGGGCGACGCCCGGCAGAAGTCGCCGGTCATGGTGCGGTCCCTTGCGTACGTGTGTTTCGCGGCTTGCGGAATCGCCGTGCTTTTCGGGATCTATCTGATCGTTCCGTACTTCACGAAGTAGCTGGGAACGCCGCCGCCTCATGGGTAGGGTGGGGCCATGGCGGATTTCCAGTACTACGTGGCATCCTCGCTTGACGGGTTCATCGCTACCAAGGATGACGATCTCGGCTGGCTGCTCCAGTTCGAAGAGGCCGAGGGCGTCACCGAAAGCTACGAAGACTTCATGGCGGGCATCGGCTGCATAGTCATGGGCGGCCAGACCTATCGCTGGCTCATGGAACATGAACCGGGCAAATGGCCCTATCCGGGTGTTCCATGCTGGATCTTCACCCACCGCGAATACGCGGCGCCGCCCGGCGCGGACGTCACGTTCGTGCGTGGCGAGGTTGAGGAATTCGCGCCGGACCTGATTGCCGACGCCGGCGACAAGAACGTGTGGCTAGTTGGCGGTGGAAACCTGGTAGCCCAGTTCGCCAAGGCCGGCCTGCTGGACGAGATGATTGTCACCCTTATCCCGGTCGCCTTGGGTTCCGGTAAGCGCTTGTTGCCTGTCGAGAGCCCGACGGCGCCGCTTGAGTTGATCTCGTCCCGCACCCTGGGTGGCGCGGCAGTCGAGGTGCGCTACAGGTTCCCAGCGCGTGCCGGGTCAGCGGGCCCTGTTCTCCCGGATCATGTTGGTAATCCGGGCAGTTGACAGCCGTCGGCCGTGTTCGTCGGTCATGACGATTTCATGGGTGGCGAGCGTACCGCCCAAATGGATGGCTGTGCACGTACCGGTGACCAGGCCGCTTGCTATGGAGCGATGGTGGGTAGCGCCCACCTCGATCCCTACGACGTGGCGTCCAGCTCCGGCATGCAGGGCCGCCGCGAAGGAGCCCAGGGTTTCGGCGAGAACCACGTGGGCTCCGCCGTGGAGGATGCCCGCAACCTGGGTGTTGCCTTCCACCGGCATGGTGGCGACGGTCCGTTCAGGGCCCAGTTCAAGGAACTTGATGCCCATCTTCGCCACGAGCGAGCCTACGCCATAGCGGGAAAGCCAACCGTGCAACTCCTGCGGAACGCCGGCCGCATTGAGTTCGTCGGTGAACGGGCCCGGCGTGAAATTGTCCATCATGGCAACTAGGCTGGCACCTGTGAGCGAAACAACCAAACCGGACTCAGTTCCAACGGCAACGCCAGTGTCAACTGGAACAACAACATCAACTGCAACAGCAACATCAACTGCCACCGCAACGGCACCAGACCCTTCAACAAGCAGTGCGGACACCGCGACAGGTGGCCGGCCGAGGCTCTTGGTCCTTGATGGCCACTCGATGGCGTTCCGGGCGTTCTATGCCCTGCCGGCTGAGAACTTCGCCACATCCTCGGGTCAGCACACCAACGCGGTGCATGGCTTCACGTCGATGTTGATCAACCTCATCAAGGATCAGAAGCCCACCCACGTTGCGGTGGCATTCGATGTCTCGGACGACACGACGTTCCGCAAGGCGGAGTACAGCGAATACAAGGGTGGCCGAAACGAGACGCCGCCGGAGTTCCGCGGACAGATCGACCTCATCGACCAAGTCATGGAAGCGTGGGGCATCAAGACCATCAAGATGCCCGGATACGAGGCCGACGATATCCTCGCCACGCTCGCGGCGCGAGGGGAGGCCGCGGGCTACGAAGTCCTCTTGGTGTCGGGGGACCGCGACGCTTTCCAGCTCATCACGGACAACGTGTTCGTCCTGTACCCGAAGCAGGGCGTGTCCAATATTCCCCGCATGGACTCGGCAGCCATCGAAGAAAAGTACTTCGTTCCCCCGTCCCGCTACTCCGATCTGGCCGCGCTGGTAGGGGAGTCCGCTGACAACCTCGCCGGCGTTCCCGGCGTCGGCCCCAAGACCGCAGCCAAGTGGATCAACCTTTACGGCGGCCTGGAAGGGATCCTGGAGAACCTGGATTCCATCGGCGGCAAAGTCGGAGGAGCCCTCCGGGAAAACATCGACGCCGTCAAGCGCAATCGCCGCCTCAACCAGCTCCTCAAAGACCTTGAGCTCCCAGTGACGCTCGCCGAACTCGAGGAGCCGCGCCCGAACCGCCAGGAGGTCGAGACACTCTTCGACACCCTCGAATTCAGGACCCTCCGTGCCCGGCTGTTCGCACTCTACGGCGACGACACAGCCGGAGCGCCTCCCGAGACCATCGACGCGCCCGACTACGCGGTCCTGCAGGACGCCGCCGCCTTGGAGGCCTTTTTCGCTGCGGGCTCGGGCAGCCGCGCCGCAGTTGCCGTGCAGTTGGTTCCCGGGCGGATTGGCGACGACGCCGCTGCCCTCGCCGTCGTTCGGTCCAACGGGGCCGCTTATATCGAGCTGTCGTCCTTGGACGCTGCGGCTGATGCCGTCCTGGCCAAATGGCTGCGGGATCCCGAAGAGGCCAAGGTCATGCACGAGTTCAAGGACGCTCTGAAGGCCTTGCACCACCGAGGACTTGGCCTGGAAGGCGTGGTGGACGACACCGCCATTTCGGGCTACTTGATCCAGCCGGACCGCCGCAGCTACGAGCTCGCCGAACTCGCCCAGCACCACTTGAGGATCACCATCACGGCTGTGGCGGCCCAAACCGGCCAGCTGGAACTCGATCTTGGTGATGGGCCGGACGGTGCCGCGGCCAGCGCGCTCGTCCAGCAGGCCGCCGTCGTGCACGCACTGAGCAAGCACTTCGAAAGCGAGCTCGCCGAGCGCAAGGCCGAGGCGCTCCTGACCACGCTGGAGCTGCCGGTCGCACGGGTCCTGGCCCAGATGGAACTCTCCGGCATTGCCATCTCTACGGAACGCCTGAACGAACAGCTCGCGGACCTCGCGAAGGTGATCGACAACGCCCAGGAGCAGGCATTTGCCGCAATCGGCCACGAGGTCAATCTTGGCTCTCCCAAGCAGCTCCAGACCGTCCTCTTCGAAGAACTTGGCCTGCCCAAAACCAAGAAGATCAAGTCTGGCTACACCACGGACGCCGCCTCGCTGAAGGCGCTCCTTGAGAAGACCGGCCACGAGTTCCTGGTGCAGCTCATGGCTCACCGGGAATCCTCCAAGCTGGCCCAAATGCTGGAGACGCTCAAGAAATCAGTGGCTGAGGACGGACGTATCCACACTACGTACGCGCAGAACGTCGCGGCCACGGGGCGCATTTCCTCGAACAACCCCAATCTGCAGAACATCCCGGTGCGCAGTGAGGAAGGCCGGCGCGTCCGCGGGATCTTCGTCGTCAGTGAGGGCTACGAATGCCTGCTATCGGCTGACTACTCGCAGATCGAAATGCGTATCATGGCGCACCTGTCCGGCGACGAAGGACTCATCCAGGCGTACAAGGAGGGTGAAGACCTGCACCGCTATGTCGGCTCGCACATCTTCAACGTTGCGCCGGAAGAGGTCACCAGTGCCATGCGCTCCAAGGTCAAGGCGATGTCCTACGGATTGGCCTACGGGCTTACCTCGTTCGGCCTGTCCAAGCAACTGGAAATCTCCGTCGACGAGGCCAGGACGCTCATGAAGGACTACTTCGACCGCTTCGGCGCAGTGCGCGACTATCTGCGTGGCGTGGTGGAGCAGGCCCGGATCGACGGCTACACCTCCACGATCGAGGGCCGCCGCCGCTATCTTCCGGACCTGACCAGCACGGACCGCCAGCACCGGGAGATCGCCGAACGCATCGCGCTGAACTCGCCCATCCAGGGTTCGGCGGCGGACCTCATGAAGCGGGCCATGCTCGGCGTCTCTGCCGAGTTGACCAGCCAGGGGCTGAAGTCCCGGATGCTGCTGCAGGTCCATGACGAACTCGTGCTCGAGGTAGCCCACGGCGAACGCGAAGCGGTCGAAAAGCTCGTCACCGAGCAAATGGGGACGGCAGCACAGCTCACGGTCCCGCTGGACGTGCAGGTAGGTGTCGGCTCCAGCTGGTACGACGCCGGCCACTAGCAGGCGCACCGGCCTGCTTGCAGGCTTGCACGGGGCACGCCGCCACTATGGTGGCGTGCCCCGTGCTGTCTGGCTAGGCTCGGGACGTGGCTGATCCCAAGGAAACCAACGAAAAATACAACGTCAAGCGCTTTCGTTCCGTCGACAAGGAGAACCCTGACTACGGACAAGCACGTGATTGGCTCCGGGCCGTCGGCTTCGGATTCCACGACGAGCAACGAAGCGATGATCTCATCGACAAGATCCTCGCGATGTACCAAGCGGACAACCGTGAGCTGACGGGCGTCTACGTCAACGACGAACCACCGTTGCACGCGCTCAACCCGGGGTTTCCGGTGGCTACCTTTGGAACGCTGGAAAACAAGCTGAATGTTGGCTTCGGCCAGGAACTGCGGACCCGCCAGATCACGGCTGTCACCGTCCGCGGAACGCACCGGCGGCACGGCATCCTGCGGGGGATGATGACCGCGGATCTCGCCGATGCCAAGGATGACGGCTTCGCCATGGCCGCCCTGACCGCGTCCGAGGCATCCATCTACGGCCGCTTTGGCTTTGGCGTCGCAACCTTTGAGCGGAGCATCAAGGTTGACACCGGTCCGAAATTCTGCGTCCGGCACGAGCCCGTTGGCCGGGTGGAGATCGCAGATCCAAGAGTCCTTCTCGAACTCGCGCCCGAGGTTTTCGAACGCGCTCACCACCGCACGCCGGGGTCCATCGTGAGGCAGGACTCCTACCGCCATCACGTGTCCGGGGCCATGAAGCGCGACGGCAGTGAGGACAAGGCAATCAAATGTGCGCTCCACTACGCACCCGATGGCACCATTGACGGCTACGTGTCCTACAAGTTCGCCGGCTGGGAAACGAAGCCATACACCGTGGAAGTCGTGGACCTTGTCGCCGCGACGGACTCCGCGTACCTGGAACTGTGGCAATTCCTGGGCAGCATCGATCTCATCGAACAGGTCTCCTGGCCTGAAGCCCCCGTTGAAGACCCGCTGGCGTGGGCGCTCGAGGACGGACGTTGCGTCACGTCCTCCGACTATCGCGACATGTTGTGGTTGCGCGTCCTGGACGTCCCTGCGGCCTTGTCAGCCCGCCGCTACGGCGCCGATGGACGCTTGGTGCTGGAAGTCCGGGATGCGCTTGGTTTTGCCGACGGTATGTGGGAATTGACGTCCGACGGTGGCGTCGTCACCGTCAGTGAGTCGAGTGGCGGGAGCCAGGAATCGGGCCCGGACCTGAGCATGGATGTCACGGACCTGGGGTCTGTCTATTTGGGTGCCGTCAGTCCTGTAATCTTGGCTTCGGCAGGCCGGATCCGCGAGCACACGCCGGGAGCAGCATTGGCTGCCCAGCACATGTTCGCCGTCGAACGCCCCGCCCATTGCCTGACGCACTTCTAGGCACATCTCCACACGCAGGATCAACAACAGAAGAAGGATTCCATGGGGGAATTCCAGCCGGGGGGCCGCTCCTCCGGCACATCAGGGCTGCCGGGCCGGAGGTCGTTGCTGGCGGTCGCCGCCGGACTCGCGGTGACCGGCCTGGCCGCCTGCGCCCAGCAACCGGCAGGTGCACCGTCGCTTCGCCCCACATCGGCTTCAACGCCGGTCGTCGAAGCGGTGGGCCAGCGTCCGGTCGTGCCCGAAACGCGGCCCGCGCCGCCGTCGAGGTCCCAGGTTGTGGCCGAATTCTCCGGGCGCAAGCCCGTCGAATGGGGGCTTGATGTCACTGGCGTTGTTTCAAAAACACCGTCCACGCATGCGGTCTTGACGTTTGATGCCTGCGGTGGCCCCCACGGCTCGGACTGCGATCAACGCTTGCTCAAGACCCTGCGCAAGCTCAACGTTCCCGCCACGTTGTTCGTCAACGGCCGTTGGATCAAGGCCAATCCCGGGCTGGCGGCCGATCTCGCGGCCGATCCGTTGTTCGAACTCGGCAACCACGGCTTCCGGCACGAACCCTTGTCGGTCACCGGTCGCTCAGCGTACGGCATTCCGGGCACGGCCAGCGCGGGCGAGGTTTATGACGAAATCATGGGCAACCAGGAAGTCATGGAGCAGCTCTGCGGCAAGGCCCCCCGCTTCTTCAGGGCGGGCACTGCCTACTACGACGACGTCGCGGCGGCGATCACCAATGCCCTCGGACTGGTGCCGGTGAGCTTCACCGTGAACGGCGACGGCGGCGCCACCTTCCCGGCCCCTACTGTTGCCACGGAAGTGGGAAAAATCGCCGCGGGACGGGGCTCAGGCCAGATTGTGATCTCGCACTTCAACCAGCCCGCCGGCGGCACCGCGGAGGGCTATGCACGTGTCCTGCCAAGCTTGTTGGACCGCGGTGTGACGTTCGCTCGGCTGGGTGACACGCTGCCGCTTTGACCCTCCTTGAGGCGAACGACTAGAATGAACGGGCGCATGCTACGTGCGCGCAAATTTACAATCCACAATTCAGGATGACCCGGCGTTTTGCCGTGTCCTGCGGACCGGCGACGGAAAGCGGGCGGTTTGCCTGACCGATACTCTATCCACAACGGAGCCCCTACTACATGACCATCACCTCCACCGAGAAGCCCGGTACCCCCGTAGTCGCGATCAACGACATCGGTACCGCTGAGGACTTCCTCGCAGCTGTCGACGCCACCATCAAGTACTTCAACGACGGAGACCTCGTCGAAGGTATCGTCGTCAAGGTTGACCGCGACGAAGTCCTGCTCGACATCGGTTACAAGACCGAAGGTGTCATCCCTTCCCGCGAGCTTTCCATCAAGCACGACGTTGACCCCGGGGACGTCGTCTCCGTTGGCGATCAGGTCGAAGCCCTGGTGCTCACCAAGGAAGACAAAGAAGGCCGACTGATCCTCTCCAAGAAGCGTGCTCAGTACGAGCGTGCCTGGGGCGACATCGAGAAGGTCAAGGAAGAAGACGGTGTTGTCACCGGTACCGTCATCGAGGTTGTCAAGGGTGGTCTTATCCTCGACATCGGTCTGCGCGGCTTCCTGCCCGCATCCCTCGTCGAGATGCGCCGCGTCCGCGACCTCGCTCCGTACATCGGTCAGCAGATCGAAGCCAAGATCATCGAGCTGGACAAGAACCGCAACAACGTTGTTCTTTCCCGCCGTGCATGGCTCGAGCAGACCCAGTCCGAGGTTCGCTCCACGTTCCTCAACAAGCTGGAAAAGGGCCAGGTTCGTCCCGGCGTCGTTTCCTCCATCGTCAACTTCGGTGCATTCGTGGACCTTGGCGGCGTAGACGGTCTGGTTCACGTTTCCGAGCTGTCCTGGAAGCACATCGACCACCCGTCCGAGGTTGTCGAGGTTGGCCAGGAAGTCACCGTCGAGGTTCTCGAAGTGGATCTGGACCGCGAGCGCGTATCCCTGTCCCTCAAGGCCACGCAGGAAGACCCGTGGCAGACTTTCGCCCGCACCCACGCCCTCGGCCAGGTTGTTCCGGGTAAGGTCACCAAGCTGGTTCCGTTCGGTGCGTTCGTTCGCGTCGAAGACGGCATCGAAGGCCTCGTTCACATCTCCGAGCTGGCTGTCCGCCACGTTGAGCTTGCTGAGCAGGTCGTCTCCGTTGGCGACGAGCTCTTCGTCAAGGTCATCGACATCGACCTCGAGCGCCGCCGCATCTCCCTCTCCCTCAAGCAGGCTAACGAGGGCGTTGACGCTGACAGCACCGAGTTCGACCCGGCTCTGTACGGCATGGCCGCTGAGTACGACGAAGAGGGCAACTACAAGTACCCCGAGGGCTTCGACCCCGAGTCCAACGAATGGCTCGAGGGCTACGAGACGCAGCGCGCCGCTTGGGAGCAGCAGTACGCTGACGCCCAGGCGCGTTGGGAAGCTCACAAGAAGCAGGTTTCCCAGCACGCTGCTGACGACGCCGCTGCTGCCGCTTCCGGCGAGAGCGACTCCGGCACCACCAGCTACTCCTCCGAGCCGGCTGCTGCCGAGTCCAACGCGGGCACCCTGGCATCCGACGAGGCCCTCGCAGCTCTGCGCGAGAAGCTGACCGGCAACTAATTCAGCCGAAAAGCCACGAAGGCGCCCCTTCCACTTGGAGGGGGCGCCTTCCGTTTAACCCAACGCGGGGTCACTTACGGCCCGTGTTGGCGCCCGACATGGGCCGTAAGTGACCCCGCGTTGGCAGCGAGGAGTGGGCATATGCCCACTATGTCCAGTGGTGGCGGGCACGGGAGGGCATGTCCCTGTGGGGTGGACGCTCGGCCCTGGACGTCGACCGATTTGAGTCCCGACGAGCTGCCGATCACGGATGCCAGCCCTTCACCGGGATCGCACCGGAGATTTGGGGATAACTAACTGATGACGATCTATCAGATACGTCGCACGCGCTGCTAGCATGTGGTTGGCTCTTTGGACAAGGTCAATGAAACCAAGGGGAAAGTCATTGTGCTAAAACATCTCAGGACCGGCCTTGTGATCGCTTCGCTATCGACCTTGCTGGCTGCGGGGGCAGCCGTTCCGGCCTATGCCGCGACTTCCGAGAAAACCGTCGAGAACGCTTCAAAATCCGACCGACGGGAAGTGGAGCTCAGGATTCTGGCCGAGCTGACGCAGAAGATCGCATTTGCGGCGATGGCCGGGGACGAGATTGCGAAAGACTCCCTCAGCGCGTTGAGCATGCTCGACGAGGAGCAGGAGTCGGAACTCGCCCGGATCCTCCTGGATGAGGGATTCATTCAAGCTTCTCAGCGCCCAGGTAGTGGGGTATTAGCGTGACGAAGGTTCGCCTGACCGGGACGTACGTTACGGGAAGCGGCGTCGTGTTGAGCACGAACGGTGCAACTGCACATGTCGTGCACTCATACGAGCCCGGATCGAGCATATCCTGTTAGTAACTTCAGCCACTACGTTTCTGGCGGGCGGGGCTATTTCCAGACCACAGTGACCGTGACCCGGTCCATTTTCGGGTGGAACCACTCCACGAGATCCGCTAATCTCCGACTGGTTACCAGCGGCCCCGGAGTAGTCTCGTGCGGATGGGCGTGATCAGACTTATGAACCCCTTGGTTCCAACTTTTTCAGAGGCGGTACTTTCTTTTGCCCCGCTGGCTTTCCTCTTGCTGGCAGCGCTGGCGATCATGACTTTCTATACGATCAAGCTATTCCGAAAGGCAAGATCCAGGGCGCGCCCGCAGAGCTCACTCGGAAGGACTGCATCGCAGGATTACCACGATCTGAAATAACAGTTTGCCAGGATCCAAGCGTCAACCACAGGACATGCCCCTCGTTGACTGCAAGGAGTGGACATATGCCCACTATGTCCAATGGTGGTGGTCAGGGGAGGGCATGTCCCTAGCGCGGGTGCTCAGGCCTGGACGTCGACCCATACCGTTCCCCGCAACTGGAGGCCCGAGGCGCCGCCGGTCATGGATGCCAGCCGCTCACCGGCGTCCGCGATTGCGCCTGGATCATCGGGTAGCGCCACGCGCAGGATTGTCTCCGAGGGCTCGTAGCTTGTTTCGGCCATGACGTGGCCCGCGGAGCGCAGATCGTTTTCAAGCCTTCCGGCCGCGTGGTGGGGCACGGGGATGTCGCAAATCCGCAGGCGGCGTCGCTGAACCAGGGGAGCGGAGTCCAGTGCGGCCGAGACTGACTCGGAGTAGGCGCGGACCAGTCCGCCGGCGCCCAGGAGGATGCCGCCGAAATAGCGCACGACGACGGCACTCACGTCGCTGAGGTCAGTCACCCCGGGCAGTGTCTCGCGTTTGATGAGCGCCTCGAGCATGGGGATGCCGGCAGTTCCGGAGGGCTCGCCGTCGTCGTTGGAACGCTGGATGACGCGATCCGGACCGAGGACGAATGCCGAGCAGTGGTGCCGGGCGTCATGGAACTCCTTGCGCAGTTCCGCCACCAGGGCCCGGGCGGCGTCCTCGTCGGAAGCGCGGCGCAGCACCGTGATGAAGCGCGAACGCTTGATCTCGAGTTCGTGGCGGAAATCGTCTCCCGGCGCCAATGTTGTGTACGCGGTCGCCCGGCTTTCTTCCTGTTCTGCCACCGACCCAGTCTAGTGTGGAGGGGTGCTGAAGATTGGACTTACCGGCGGGATCGCCTCCGGCAAATCGCTCGTGTCCGCCCGGCTGAGGGAGTTGGGCGCTGTCTTGATCGACGCCGATGCGCTTGCCCGCGAGGTCGTGGAGCCGGGCACTCCGGGCTTGGCGGACGTCGTGGCCGAGTTCGGTGAAGACATCGTCGACGCCGAGGGTCGCCTTGACCGGGCACGCCTCGGCGCGATCGTGTTCGCTGAGCCGGATCGCCGGGAAGCGCTCAACGGGATCATCCATCCGCGCGTCAGGGAGAAGGCTGCGGCGATGCTCGCGACCGCAAAACCCGGAGACATCGTCGTCCAGGATATTCCGCTCCTGGTCGAAACCGGGCAGGGCAGCAGCTTCCACCTGGTGCTGGTGGTCGATGCGCCGGACGAAGAACGGATCCGGCGCATGACGGAGATCCGCGGCATGACGGTCAAGGACGCGGTGTCCCGGATGGCCGCGCAAGCCAGCAGGGATGAACGGCTGGCGGCGGCCGACATCGTGTTGGACAACTCGGCACGGCCCGAAGACGTCACGGCGCTCGTGGACACCTTGTGGGAAGAACGCTTGGCGCCGTTTGCCCGCAATCTCGCAGCGGGCCACCCGGCGCCACGATCCGGCGGCCCCGTGTTGTCACCGCCAAACCCCGGCTGGCCGGTCCAGGCTGAACGGCTGCTTGCCAGGATCCGCCGGGCATCCCCGGAGGTGTTGGGCGCAGACCACATCGGTTCGACATCGGTACCCGGTCTTCCTGCTAAAGACATCATCGACCTGCAGGTAAATGTGTCCTCGCTGGAAGCCGCGGACCGGATAGCACGGGACTTGGGTGAGGCCGGATTCCCGTTGCGGGAGGCCTCCGCCCGAGATACGCCCAAGCCGCCGGACCTGGATCCATCGGCATGGCAAAAACGTTTCCATTGCAACGCGGACCCCGGGCGGCCGGCCAATGTCCATGTCAGGGTCCTCGGAAGCCCGGGCTGGCGATATGCGTTGTTGTTCCGGGATTGGCTCCGCGCCAACCCCGACGCCGTGGGAATGTATGCGGCGATGAAACAGGAGCTTGCCGCGCAGCACGCCGGCGACGGTCGCACCTTGGCATATGCGGAAGCGAAGGAGCCCTGGTTCACCGAGGTCGCCTGGCCGCTCATGGATGCCTGGGCCAGCAGAAGCGGGTGGCAGCCGCCGTCGTACTCGGTGGCGCAACGCTAGGCATGGCACGCATGGCCGGGAAACGGAGAATCACGCCGCATCTTGACGGGCAGCGCCTTGGCGCCGTTCGCGGCCTGGCGTGGGCCGGCGTCGTTCTCATGGCCGGCGCTGCGCTGTTGTGGTTCCTGGCCGGCGGCCGCGAGGAGTTCGTCGCCGGAACCCAGACGCCGACGTGGCGCGTTCTCGTGCCGGCCGCAGCCTTCTGGCTCGCATGGACCGTCTGGCTTGTATCCGGAGCGTGGTTCGCCATCAAGATGTTCCGTTCCATCATGGGGCGGCTCGACGACAGCTGGTTCCGGCCCGGCGGCGGCGACGGTTCAACCCGAAAACGCGGACAGTAGCTGTCCGCGGGCAGGGGTACATTGGATTCATGAGTCTTGCCCAGGAGATCAACCGTGTCGTCGCGCCCTTCGAGGTCATCAGCGAATTCAAGCCGGCAGGTGACCAGCCGGCCGCTATCGCGGAGCTGACCGAACGGATCAACAACGGCGAGAAAGACGTCGTCCTGCTCGGCGCCACCGGTACGGGCAAGAGTGCCACCACCGCCTGGTTGATCGAACAAGTGCAGCGGCCCACGTTGGTGATGGTCCAAAACAAGACCCTGGCCGCGCAGCTCGCCAACGAGTTCCGGGAGCTGCTGCCCAACAACGCGGTGGAGTACTTCGTTTCCTATTACGACTACTACCAGCCCGAAGCCTACGTTCCCCAGACGGATACCTTCATCGAAAAGGACTCTTCCGTCAATGAGGAGGTCGAGCGGCTGCGGCACTCGGCAACCAACGCGCTGTTGACCCGGCGGGATGTCGTCGTGGTGGCTACCGTGTCCTGCATTTACGGCCTCGGTACCCCGGAGGAATACATCGCCGGGATGGTCACTCTCAGCAAGGGCGCCGAGATGAACCGGGACGATCTCCTGCGCAGGTTCGTCGCCATGCAATACACCCGCAATGACATGGACTTCCACCGCGGCACTTTCCGCGTCCGCGGAGACACCGTGGAAATCATCCCCATGTACGAAGAGCTGGCCCTGCGCATCGAGTTCTTCGGCGACGAGATCGAGAACATTTACACTTTGCATCCGGTCACGGGCGACGTCATCCGTGAGGAAACGGAGATGTACATCTTCCCGGCCTCACACTACGTCGCCGGGCCCGAACGCATGTCCCGCGCCATCACCGCCATCGAAGAAGAGCTCGCGGAACGGCTCAAAGTGCTCGAAGGCCAGAACAAGCTGGTGGAGGCCCAGAGGCTGCGCATGCGCACCACCTACGACCTCGAAATGATGCAGCAAATGGGTTTCTGCAACGGCATCGAGAACTACTCACGCCACATCGATGGCCGCGGCTCCGGCACAGCCCCGCACTGCCTCATCGACTACTTCCCGGACGACTTCCTGCTGGTCATCGACGAATCGCACGTTACGGTTCCACAGATCGGCGCCATGTACGAGGGCGACATGTCGCGCAAGCGCACCCTCGTGGACCACGGCTTCCGGCTTCCTTCCGCCATGGACAACAGGCCGCTCAAATGGGATGAATTCCTGGAGCGGGTGGGCCAGACCGTCTATCTTTCCGCGACCCCCGGCAAGTACGAACTGGGCAAGGCGGACGGGTTCGTCCAGCAGATCATCCGCCCCACCGGCCTGATCGATCCCGAAGTCATCGTGAAGCCGACCAAGGGCCAGATCGACGACCTCCTTGGCGAAATCCGGACGCGGGTGGAGCGCGACGAACGCGTGTTGGTCACCACGTTGACCAAGCGAATGGCGGAGGACCTCACCGACTACCTGCTGGGCCACGGGGTCAAGGTCCAATACCTGCACTCCGACGTCGACACCCTCCGGCGTGTGGAACTGCTCCGTGAACTCCGCATGGGCAGCTTTGACGTCCTGGTGGGCATCAACCTTCTCCGCGAGGGCCTCGACCTGCCCGAAGTGTCACTTGTCAGCATCCTCGACGCCGACAAGGAGGGTTTCCTCCGATCGGCCACCTCCCTCATCCAGACCATCGGCCGCGCCGCCCGAAACGTCTCAGGCCAGGTCCACATGTACGCCGACCGGATCACGGACTCGATGGCCAAGGCCATCGAGGAAACCAATCGCCGCCGGGAAATCCAGATCAAATACAACACGGACAACGGTGTCGATCCCCAGCCGTTGCGCAAGAAGATCGCAGATATCACCGATCAGCTTGCCCGCGAAGACGCCGACACCCGCGAGTTGCTGGCCGCAGCCGGAAAGGGCGGCCGGACCGGCAAGGGCAAGGGCACTTCGAAGGTCCGGCAAGATGGCCTGGCCGCAGCGCCTGCCGAAGACCTGGTGGGTCTGATCGAACAGCTGACCGAGCAGATGCACGCGGCCGCCGCCGAGCTCCAATTTGAGATCGCTGCGAGGATCCGTGACGAGGTGGGCGACCTCAAGCGCGAACTCCGCCAAATGCAGTCCGCCGGGCACGCTTAGGGTAAAGTTGGGGCTACGTAGGGGAGTATCCCAAGCGCTAAGTCCGTCAACACGCAAGGCACAGACGCCTCGCCGGGCCTAGCGGATTGCCATTTGAGCGTTGTTGCCTTCGGGCATGGAGACGCAGGCAGGTCGGAGAGACTTACGCCGTTTTGGCGTACCTGCGAAAGGCATTTTAGATGCAACTCCCCGCCTGGTTTGAGATCGGCTCTTTCGTCGTTCTCGGAATCATCCTCCTTGTCGACCTTCTCCTGGTGGTCAAGCGTCCGCACGAACCCTCCATGAAGGAAGCAGGCCTCTGGGTCGCTTTCTACGTCACCCTCGCCTTGGTGTTCGCCGGAGCGATGTTCGCTTTTGCCGGCCCGGAGCATGGCAGCCAGTTCATCGCCGGTTGGGTGACCGAATACAGCCTGAGTATCGACAACCTCTTTGTCTTCATCATCATCATGGCGCGGTTCTCGGTGCCCCGTAAGTACCAGCAGGAAGTGCTGATGGTGGGCATCATCATTGCCCTCGTCCTACGGGGTATCTTCATTGCCCTTGGTGCCGTGGTGATTGAGCAGTTCAGTTGGGTCTTCTACATCTTCGGCGCGTTCCTGCTGTGGACCGCGTGGAAGCAGGCCACGGACAACGGCGAAGACGAGGAAGAAACCTCCGAGAATCCGCTTATCGCCCGCATCCGCAAAGTTGTCCCGATGTCGGAGAAGTTCGACGGAGGCAAGCTTCGAACCACGGTCAACGGCAAGAAGCTGTTCACGCCCATGCTGATCGTCTTCGTGACCATCGGCATGACGGACCTCTTGTTCGCCGTGGATTCCATTCCGGCGATCTTCGGACTGACGCAGAGCGCCTTTATCGTCTTCACGGCCAACATCTTCGCCCTCATGGGCCTGCGCCAGCTCTACTTCCTGCTTGGCGGGCTCATGAGCCGGCTGATCTACCTCAAGCACGCACTGTCGGTCATCCTCGCGTTCATCGGCGTGAAGCTGGTCCTGCACGCCATGCACGTCAACGAACTGCCCTTCATCAACGGCGGCCACCATATTGAATGGGCTCCGGAGATCCCGACCTATGTGTCCCTGGCCGTCATCCTCGGCACGATCGTGGTGGCGGTTGTCGCGAGCCTCCTGACCCCGGCCGCCAGCAAGTCCAAGCTGGACGCTCGGCTCGAGGAAGATTCCCGCAAGAGCATGAACAAGGTTTCCGGGCACTAGTTACTACGGAGCCGCTGACAACTGCGGAACGCTTCTGAGCCCCGGTCACTATGGTGGCCGGGGCTCAGTTCGTGCCGCGGGCCATTCCCAGGAGTCGTTTGAAGATTCCTTCCCCGTCTTCGCCGATGCCATCGTGATGAAAGTCCCCTGTGGTCCAGGCCTGCAGTCCGCGCACGGCCGCCGCGGTTTCCATGGAGAGCTGGTAGTCCACATAGATGTCGTCGCGATACACAGCAGCCGCGACGGGCACGGTGTTCGCCTTCAACCGGGACACATCGTAGAGGGGTTTCCAGTCTTGCTTGCCGGCCAACAGCGCTGCCACTTCCTGCAGTGGCACAAGCGCCGGATCCTGTTCGAAATACCAGGGGTAGACCATTTCGCCCGTCAGGAGCGGCTCTGCGGCATCGGGATGGAACTCGGGGAACTCCTCGCGCACCCGCCACGCCGCCCAGTCGGTGGCCTGCCCTTGGCCGTAGATGGACTCGTGCAAAACCGCGTACAGGGGATTCGATGCCCGGGAAACGAGGCCGTGGACCTGTTCCAGAAACGCGTCGGAGAGGCGTTCTCCCCCGGGCGATGGCACGAAAGCATCCTCCAGGAGCGAGTGCAGGGCATCCACACGGGCGTTCCCGCCCAGGAAGGATCCCACCATTTGGAAGCGTTCCGTGGTGAGGCGTTCCCCGCTGGGCAGCCGCTCCTCCGTGGAATCCAGATGCCGCGCGATCCGGGTGACCCGCTTGCGGTCCTCCGGATACCACGCGAAGTATTCCGCGTTGCGGTCCGCGACCCGTCGGAAGGTGGCGCGGTAGACGCGTTCGGCGGCACCTTCCAACGGGGCCAGACCTCCCGTGATGAGCACTTCGTTCAAACCTTCGGGCGCGAAGGACAAGTATGTCAGCGCGCAGAAACCGCCGAAGCTCTGGCCAAGGACGGTCCATGGCTCCGAACCCAAGGTCTTCCGGATAAGTTCAGCGTCGGCCACGATCGAGTCGGCACGGAAATGTGTGAGATAGTCCGCCTGCGCCGCGGCATCGCCCCGGAGCGGCAAGGTGTTGCGGTCTGCCGGGGTGGACAAGCCCGTGCCCCGTTGATCCAGCATCAGGATGCGGAAACTCCTTCCGGCAGCCTTCATCCAGCCGGACAGGGTCGTGGTCCGGGTGCCGCGCCCGCCGGGCCCGCCCTGGAGGTAGAGCAACCACGGCAGCCGGGCCGTGTCCTCCTCCGAGTGCTCGGCGGAGACGAACTCCCGGGCGAAAACGGTGATCGTTTCCGCGTTGCCGGAAGCCGCCATACCTTCCAACGCCCAATGGTCGAGGGGGACCGTGAAGAAGTGCTCGGTGGTGCGGACACCCCGGAATTCGTGCCGTGCCCGGATCGTGTGCGCCGCTCGCTCAGCCACCCGCTCAGCCACGTGCCATGACCTTGTCATCGCTGCCGAATGCGCCCAGCGCTTCGCCGGTCAGCCGGAACGTCGACCAGCCGTCCATGGGCACGGCACCTAGGCTGCGGTAGAAGTTGATGGACGGTTCGTTCCAGTCCAGGACACTCCATTCCACCCGTGCATAACCACGTTCGACGGCGGTGGCCGCCAGATGCTGCAGGAGCGCCTTCCCGTGGCCCTCGCCCCGCGCACCCGGCGTGACGTAGAGGTCCTCGAGATAGATGCCGTGGACGCCTTCCCACGTGGAGTAGTTCAGGAACCACAAGGCGAATCCCTGGACGTCCCCGGCTGCGTTTTCCGCCATGTGCGCGTACACCCGCGGATTCTCGCCGAACAGGGCATCGCTCAGCATTTCCGGCGTGTTCTTCACGGCGTCGGGCTCTTTTTCGTAGACCGCAAGCTCATGGATCATCTGCAGGATCGCGGGTACATCGGACACTGTGGCAGGGCGGATAACACTCATGATTCGAGCTTACTAGGCGCCTAGAGGCGGTTGACGGCCATCACCCTGACCACAGCGGTGCCGCTCTCGTCGGAGGCTGCCAAGTCCACTTCGGCGGAAACACCCCAGTCATGGTTGCGGGCCGGGTCATCGAAAATCTGCCGCACCCGCCAGATGCCGGGTTCCTCGGTGATCATGAGGAGTCCCGGGCCGCGGGCATCGGGGCCGGTTCCGATGTCGTCGTGTTCGTCGAAGTAGTCGTCCAAAGCGTCTTCCCAACGCTCCGCATCCCAGCCGCTGCCGGCGTCGAGCTCGCCCAAAGCGGCCGCGTCCTCGTCCGCGAACAGCTCAACACGGCGGAACATTTCGTTGCGGACCATGACCCTGAAAGCGCGGATGTTGGACGTGAGCGACGGCGGTGGGGGAGGCGGAGCGTCGTGCGGCGTCGGAGCCACCCCGGAGGTGAGTTCTTCCCACTCGTCGAGCAGGCTGGAGTCGACTTGGCGGACCAGTTCACCCAGCCAGGCGATGAGGTCCTCGAGGTCTTCGCGGAGCGCGTCCTGCGGCACGGTCTGACGCAAGGCCTTGAAGCCGTCGGCCAAATACCGCAACACGATCCCCTCGGATCGGGCCAGCCCGTAGAACTGGACGAACTCACCGAAATTCATGGCGCGCTCATACATATCGCGGACCACCGACTTGGGAGCAAGCTCAAAGTCGCCCACCCAAGGGGCTGCCTTGCGATACACCTCGAACGCTTCGCCCAGGATCTCCGCGAGGGGCTGCGGGTAGCTCACCTCTTCGAGCATCGCCATGCGCTGGTCGTAATCGATCCCATCGGCCTTCATCGCTGCGACGGCCTCGCCGCGTGCCTTCTTCTGCTGCGCGGAGAGGATCTGGCGGGGCTTCTCGAGGGTCGCTTCGATCACGGACACGACGTCCAAAGCGTACGACGGCGACTCCGGATCCAGGAGCTCGAGCGCGGCAAGGGCAAACGGCGAAAGCGGCTGGTTCAGCGCGAAGTTGGCTTGCAGGTGAACCGTCAGCCGCACGGAACGGCCTTCTTTCTCCTGCTCGGCCTCAGGAATGCGTTCAACCACTCCGGCTGCCAACAGCTCGCGGTAGATACTCAGGGCCTTCTTCATGAGCTGCAGTTGCGCGGGCCGTGCCTCGTGGTTTTCGGTGAGGAGACGGCGGGCAGCGGCGAAAGGATCTCCGGGGCGCTCCATCAAGTTGAGCAGCATTGCATGCGTCACGGTGAAACTCGAGGTCAACGGGTCCGGCACGGACTCCACCAAACGGGTGAAAGTGGGCTGCCCCCAGGAGACGAAGCCTTCCGGCGGCTTCTTCCGCACCACTTGCCGCAGTTTCTTCTGGTCGTCGCCGAACTTTGCGGTGGCTTTTGCCATCGCCTTCGCGTTCTCCACCACGTGTTCGGGAGCCTGCACCACTACCGTTCCGGCAGTGTCATAGCCCGCGCGGCCCGCGCGGCCGGCGATCTGGTGGAACTCCCGGGAGTTCAACAGGCGGGTGCGAACGCCGTCGTACTTGCTGAGCGCCGTCAGGAGGACTGTGCGGATGGGAACGTTGATCCCGACGCCGAGCGTGTCGGTCCCGCAGATGACCTTCAGGAGCCCTGCCTGTGCCAATTGCTCCACGAGGCGGCGGTACTTCGGCAGCATGCCTGCGTGATGGACTCCGATGCCATGGCGGACCAGCCGGTTCAGGGTCTTGCTGAAGCCGGCGGCGAACCGGAAACCGGCAATCAGCTCGGCGATCTTGTCCTTTTCCTCGCGGGTGCACATGTTGACGCTCATGAGGTTCTGGGCACGCTCGATGGCCTCGACCTGGCTGAAATGCACTACGTACACGGGAACCTGCTTGGTGCTCAGCAGTTCCTCGAGGGTTTCGTGGACCGGCGTTTCCTGGAAGTAATAATGCAGCGGGATGGGCCGTTCGGCCGAACTGACGGTGGTCGTGGACCGTCCGGTGAGTTCGCTCAGGCCGGTCTCGAAGCGGCTGACGTCTCCCAGGGTGGCCGACATCAGCAGGAACTGGGCCTGGGGGAGTTCCAGGAGCGGCACCTGCCACGCCCAACCGCGCTGGGGATCGGAGTAGAAGTGGAATTCGTCCATGATGACAGTGCCGAGCTCGGCTTCCTTGCCTTCGCGCAAAGCGATGTTGGCGAGGATTTCGGCGGTGCAGCAGATGATCGGGGCGTCCTGGTTGACTCCTGAATCACCCGTGATCATGCCGACGTTCTCGGCTCCGAAAATGTCGCAGAGCGCGAAGAACTTTTCGGAGACCAAGGCCTTGATGGGGGCCGTGTAGTAGCTGCGCAAACCCCGGGACATCGCCTCGAAGTGCGCGGCGATCGCCACCAGCGATTTCCCGGAACCGGTGGGGGTAGCGAGGATGACATTGGAGCCGGACGCGAGTTCCATGATGGCCTCGTCCTGGGCTGGATAGAGCTGAAGCCCGCGGCTCTCCGTCCATTCGACGAAGCGGGTATAGATTTCGTCCGGGTCAACGGATCCGTCGCCGGGGAGCTGCTCAAGAAGTTTCATTGCCTTCCAGCTTAGTGTGGGTGGAGCAGACCACGGAGACCGACGATGGAGGATGCAGTGAAGTGGGATCCAGCCAAGTACATCGAGTTCGGCAATCACCGCGACCGGCCGTTTTTTGACCTGACCTCAAGGATCTTGGCGGAGGATCCGCGGCACGTCGTGGATCTGGGCTGCGGCCCGGGAAACTTGACGGCGACCCTCGCGACGCGATGGCCAGGTGCCGCCGTCGTCGGGCTGGATTACTCCGCCGAAATGCTGGCGAGGGCCCAAGTCCTCGCTGCCGCGCAACCGGGCCTTTCGTTCGTCCATGCCGACATTGCGGAGTGGGCACCGGAAGCGGACACCGACGTCGTGGTCAGCAACGCGGCGCTCCAATGGGTGCCAGGGCACTTGACGATGCTCGCCGCTTGGCTGGAAGCGCTGAAACCGGGCGCATGGTTTGCGCTCCAGGTCCCCGGAAACTTCGGCGCGCCTTCCCACGTGCTCATGCGCGAGCTGGCCGCTTCGCCGGAATGGTCCGGAAGGCTCTCCGGTGTGCTCCGCCACGACGATGCCGTCGGGGAGCCGGCCGACTACCTGCGGATCATGCTCGACGCCGGATGCGACGCCGACGCGTGGGAAACCACCTACCAGCAACTACTGCCGGGAGCCGATCCTGTACTGGAGTGGGTGCGGGGGACCGGCCTGCGCCCGGTGCTCGCCGCCCTTCCCGAAGACGAAGCGCGCACCTTCGAAAACCAATACGCAGCCGTGCTCCGCGAGGCCTATCCACGGGACCGGCACGGGACCGTGTTTGCCTTCCGCCGGATTTTTGCCGTGGCGCAAAAGCGGGGCTGATCGGGCCCAGCTCCACACGCCTCCGGAAGTGCCGCCATTACAAGGTTTCGCACTGTGATCTGAACTACAATGGCAACGCGATCGCGGGGCGGCATCGTGTGGAATCCGCTGCTCCGGAGGCCAACGATTGGAGGCAGTGTGCTGGCATCCTTGCTGTTGCAGCGCTTGGCCCCCTACAAGTCCCACGTGCTGGCCATTGTTCTCCTGCAGCTGGTCCAGACCGGCGCCACACTCCTCCTGCCCACCCTCAACGCCAAGATCGTTGACGATGGCCTCGTCGCCGGAAACAGCGAGGTGATCCTGCGCTTGGGCGCTTGGATGCTGGTTCTCACGGTCGTCCAGGTGCTTGCCGCCGTGCTGGCCGGTTACCTTGGAGCGATTGTCGCCATGAAGATCGGCCGCGGGCTGCGGCAGGACCTCTTCGACAAGATTCACTCCCTGCCCGACCAGGACGTCGCGGCCTTCGGACCGGCCAGCCTCGTGGTCAGGACCACCAATGACGTCCTGCAACTGCAGAACATCACTGTGCTTGTTTTCAGCATGCTCGTGGCAGCACCCGTCATGGGCATCGGCGGCGTGATCCTGGCAGTCGAACAGGACGTTGCCCTGTCCTGGATCGTTTTCGCCATCGTTCCCGTGTTGCTGGTCATCATGCTGTTGATTGTCCGCAAGCTCGTCCCGCTGTATCGCGAGGGCCAAGGCTTGGTGGACCGGATCAACGGCGTGCTCCGAGAACAGATCCTGGGGACCGCGGTCATCCGCGCTTTCGTCCGCCAGCCGTTCGAGATGAAACGGTTCGAGGCCGCCAACGACGCCCTGACAAAGAACAACCTCCGTTCTGCCCGGATAGTCGCGGCCATGCTTCCGCTCGTCATGACCGTGGTCAATCTCTCTTCCGCCGGCGTGGTCTGGCTCGGCGGCCATCGCATTATTGCCGGAGACATGCAGTTGGGTGCGCTGACTGCATTCATCGCGTACATCATGCAGATCCTCCTGGCGATCATGATGGCAATGTACGTGTTGAGCACTGCGCCCCGCGCGGCTGTCAGCGCCGAACGCGTCACCGAGGTGCTCAAGACGGAATCTGAAACGGTCCTGCCGGGAAACACAGCCGATGGGATGGCTGCAGGCACCTCGCAGGCGGAGGGCCTGCGCTTCGACAATGTCGTTTTCGCCTACCCGGGGGCCGAAACGCCCGTGTTGGAAAACATCACCTTCCATGCGGCCCCGGGAACCACGACGGCGGTCATCGGCTCCACGGGAAGCGGCAAGTCGACCATCGTCAGCCTTGTGCCAAGACTGCTTGAGGCGACCAGCGGCAGCATCTCGCTCGATGGACGGGACATCGCTGGCGTTCCCCTCGGTGCCTTGCGCGACCAGCTCGGCGTCGTGCCCCAGGAGACCTGGCTGTTCCGCGGAACCATCGCCGAGAACCTGCGGATTTCACTACCGTCCGCGACAGATTCGCAATTGTGGCATGCCCTTGAGGCGGCCCAGGCAGCGGATTTCGTCAACGAGTTGCCGCAAGGACTGGAAACCACGTTGTCCCAAGGCGGTGCCGGTCTCTCCGGCGGTCAGCGACAGCGCCTATGCATAGCCCGCGCAATCCTGCGCCCCGCATCTGTCTACCTCTTTGACGACAGCTTCTCGGCGCTGGACACAGTGACGGAAGCAAAGCTCCGTGCAGCGCTTGAACCGGAACTCCGCGGGGCAACCGTCATCATCGTCGCCCAGCGCGTCAACACCGTAGTGTCGGCGGACCAGATACTGCTCATCGACGAGGGCCGCCTGGTGGCAAAGGGAACCCACGACGAACTTCTTGAGTCCTCGGAGACCTACCGGGAAATCGTGGCGTCCCAGCTGGAAACGGAAGAAGCCGCATGAGCAGCGAAGGCGAGCAACTCGCCGCCACAGGGAAACCATCGCGCTCGCTCCTCCGCCTGGTTGGCTTGATGAAGCCCGCCCGCGGAGTCATGACGGCGGCGATCCTGTGCATCTGCGGCTTTGTCACGCTCAATGTCGCCGCCCCCAAAATACTCGGAGACGCCACCGACGTCATCGCGGCTGCCGTGTTCGGCGCGCAGTTCGACACTGGGCGCTTCGTCTTCCTGCTGCTCGTGGCCGCGGCCATGTACTGCGTCACTTCATTGCTCAGCTGGGCGCAGGGCCGCCTCAACGCCCTTGCCGTCCAGCGGCTCGCGTACGAGCTGCGGGAAGCCGTGGAAGCGAAACTGCACCGGCTTCCCGTCGCCTACTACGACGGCCGCTCCCGGGGCGACGTCCTGAGCCGTGCCACGAACGACCTCGACAACGTGTCGCAAACGCTCAACCAACTCCTTTCCCAGCTCTTGACCTCGACGTTGATGGTCATTGGTTCCCTCGGGATGATGCTCCTTCTTTCGCCGCTCCTCGCCGTGGTGTCCCTCTTGGCTGTTCCGGTATCGGCCTTGGCATCGGTTATCGTGACCCGACGCTCGCAGAAACACTTCGTCCGGCAGTGGGAAGCCACGGGAGACGTGAACTCCCTCGTGGAGGAGACAGCCACAGGTCACGAGACCATCAAGCTTTTCAACGCCCAGTCTGCGATGGCGGTCCGCTTCGCTACCCACAACGACGGCCTGTACGCCGCCAGTTCCAAGGCACAGTTCGCTTCGGGGTTGCTGGTACCCCTCATGGCCTTCGTCTCGAACGCCAGCTATGTGGGAGTTGCGATTGTTGGTGCCCTGCAGTTCCTCGCGGGGGCGATGAGCATTGGCGGCATTCAAGCGTTCATCCAATTCAACAGGCTCTTCAGCCAGCCGCTGGGCCAGATCGGCGGAATGGCCCAGGTCCTGCAATCGTGCGCAGTTTCCGCCAGCCGGGTCTTCGAGCTGTTGGACGCCGCGGAATTGACGGGGGAACCGGCGGAACGGGACGCTGGTTCCCGCGCCGACGCCGGTTCGGGGCTTGAGGCAGGGCTTGATCTCCAGTCCGATTCCCCTGCGGGGAGGGTTGCCTTCGAACGCATCTCCTTCAGCTACCGGCCGGATGCGCCCCTGATCGAGGACCTGTCCTTCCACGTGGAACCGGGACAGACCGTTGCTATTGTCGGGCACACCGGAGCGGGGAAGACCACGCTAGTCAGCCTGCTCATGCGTTTCCACGAACTCGGATCCGGAAGGATCACCATCGACGGCGTGGACATCGCCGGCCTGGGACGTGACGCGCTCCGCCGGAATTTCGGCGTCGTTCTCCAGGATCCGTGGATTTTCACTGGCACCATCCGGGAGAACATTGAGTATGGACTTCCGGGCGCCAGCGAAGCAGAGATCGTGGCCGCGGCCGAGGCAAGCCATGTTGACCACTTTGTCCGCTCGCTGCCCAACGGCTACTCAACCATGCTCAGCAACGGAGGCGAACCCCTCAGCCAGGGCCAGAGGCAATTGCTGAGCATCGCGCGCGCAAGGCTCTCGGGCCGCCCCATTCTGATCCTGGACGAGGCGACAAGTTCGGTGGACACCCGCACGGAAGTCCTTATCCGCCAAGCGATGCACCGTCTGCGGAGCAACAAGACCTCATTCGTCATTGCGCACCGCTTGTCCACTATCCGCGACGCTGATCTAATTCTCGTCATGGACCACGGACGGATCGTTGAACACGGCACCCATCATTCGCTGTTGGAGCGCGGCGGGCACTACGCCCGCTTGCACGAAGCACAGTATGCCGCCGGTGGCGGCGAACTCGCCGCGATGCCCGTGAGGTCCGCCAAGCATCGCGCCAGCCAAGGGGAGAGGGAAGCCTCATGAGCCCGCTCGGGTTTCCCGGTTCGTGGCGTCCCAATCAGTCCAGCACCGTCGCACTGTATGAACAGCTTCGGCTCCGGATTATCGAGTTGGCCGACGGCGGCACCCTGGCTGTCGGTACCAAACTTCCCGCGGTGCGCAGCCTGGCTGAACAGTTGGATGTCGCCCCCCACACAGTGGCCCGGGCCTACAAGGAACTTGAAGCTGCGGGAGTGGTTGCAACCCGTGGCCGCAACGGAACAGTCGTGTGTGCCCGGGATGACCGCTGGAGCGCATTGGCAGCGGTCGCCGCGAGTTACTCGGCGGCGGCCAAAGCGCAGGGCGCCAGTTTCGCGGAGGCTGTCCAGCTTCTGGCAGCCGCTTATGACGCCGATTGATACCCATCGGTAGGGTGTGGGAAGCCACATGGAAATTCGAAGAAGTTTTCGATTAGCATTAGTGGGTGCCTAAAGCCGTAGCTGAAGTCCCCGCCGTCGAATCCTTCACAAGCGTTTCCGCGCAGCAACCTTCCACGCCCGTAAGACATGACCTGTCCCGGCTCGTGGTCAAGGGAGCGCGCGAACACAACCTCCGGAACGTCGATCTCGACCTTCCCCGTGACGCCATGATCGTTTTCACCGGTTTGTCGGGTTCAGGTAAGTCATCCTTGGCTTTCGACACCATCTTCGCCGAAGGCCAGCGCCGGTACGTGGAGTCATTGTCGGCCTATGCCCGCCAATTCCTGGGCCAAGTGGACAAGCCGGACGTGGATTTCATCGAGGGTCTTTCCCCGGCAGTCTCCATCGACCAGAAGTCCACCAGCAAGAACCCGCGCTCCACCGTGGGCACCATCACCGAGATCTACGACTACATGCGCCTTCTCTGGGCACGTGTCGGCCGGCCGCATTGTCCGGTGTGCCACGAGCCGATCACGCGCCAGACGCCGCAGCAGATTGTCGACCAGTTGCTGGAGCTCGAATCCGGCACCCGCTTCCAGATCCTCGCTCCCATGGTCCGTGGACGCAAGGGTGAATTCGTCGAGCTCTTCAAAGAACTCACTGCCAAGGGATACTCGCGTGCCCGGGTGGACGGTGACCTCGTCCAGCTGAGCGATCCGCCCAAGCTCGGCAAGCAATTCAAGCACTCCATTGAAGTGGTTGTGGACCGGTTGGTGGTCAAGGAAGGGATCAGCCAGAGGCTGACCGACTCGATCGAAACCGCGCTCGGACTCGCGGAAGGACGCGTACTTGCCGAGTTCGTGGACCTCGACGCCGAAGACCCCGCCCGGATCCGGGCCTTCTCCGAACACCTTGCCTGCCCCAATGAGCACCCGCTGGCCATCGACGAAATCGAGCCACGCTCCTTCTCCTTCAACAACCCCTTCGGCGCATGTGCCGCGTGCAGCGGTATCGGCACCAAGCTCGAGGTCGACGAAGAATTGGTGGTCCCCAACCCGGAACTTTCCTTGAACCAGGGGGCCATCGCGCCCTGGTCGCTGGGCACGGCCACCACGGAATACTGGAACCGGCTCCTGGAAGGCCTTGCCTTGGAGCTCGACTTCTCCATGGACACGGCGTGGGAGAAACTGCCGCAGGAAGTGCGGCAAACCGTGCTGCATGGCAAGGACCACAAGGTTGTCGTGCAGTACCGCAACAGGTTCGGCCGTGAGCGCAAGTACAGTACGGGCTTCGAGGGCGCCATCCAGTATGTTCACCGCAAGCACGGTGAAACGGACTCCGATTGGGCGCGCGACCGCTACGAAGAGTACATGCGCCAGATTCCTTGCCCTGAATGCAATGGCGCCCGGCTCAACCCGGCATCGCTTTCCGTGCTGATCAACGGCAAGTCCATCGCTGAAGTAGCGGCCCTCCCGATGAGGGACTGCGCCGACTTCCTCGGCAGCCTCACGCTCACTGACCGCGAGGCCCAGATTGCCCATCAGGTCCTCAAGGAGATCCAGGCGCGCCTGACATTCCTCCTGGACGTCGGGCTCGAATACCTGAATCTCGAACGGCCGTCCGGGACTCTGTCCGGTGGCGAAGCTCAGCGCATCCGGCTTGCCACCCAGATCGGCTCCGGCTTGGTGGGCGTGCTGTACGTCCTGGATGAGCCGTCCATCGGGTTGCACCAAAAAGACAACCGCCGCCTCATCGAAACGCTGACCAGGCTTCGGGACCTGGGCAATACGCTGATCGTGGTCGAACACGACGAAGACACCATCCACGAGGCCGACTGGGTAGTGGATATCGGACCCGGCGCCGGCGAGCACGGCGGCCAGGTGGTTCACTCCGGTTCCTATAAGGAGCTTCTGGAAAACCGGAACTCGCTGACTGGTGACTACTTGTCCGGGCGACGCAAGATCGACATCCCGGCGAAGCGGCGCAAGTATGACAAGAAGCGCGAGCTCAAGGTCATCGGCGCACGCGAAAACAACCTGAACAACGTTGACGCGACCTTCCCGCTGGGCCTCTTCACGGCAGTCACGGGCGTCAGCGGTTCAGGGAAGTCCACCCTGGTGAACGAGATCCTTTACAAGGTTCTTGCCAACAAACTCAACGGAGCAAAGCAAGTTGCCGGCCGGCATCGTTCCGTGGCAGGCCTCGAGCACCTCGACAAGGTGGTCCACGTGGACCAGAGTCCCATCGGGCGGACCCCGCGTTCCAACCCCGCCACGTACACCGGCGTGTTCGACAACATCCGGAAGCTTTTCGCGGAAACCACCGAAGCCAAGGTCCGCGGATACCAGCCCGGACGCTTCTCCTTCAACGTCAAGGGCGGCCGCTGCGAGGCGTGCTCCGGTGACGGCACCCTGAAGATCGAGATGAACTTCCTGCCGGACGTATATGTTCCCTGCGAGGTTTGCCACGGTGCCAGGTACAACCGGGAGACCCTGGAAGTCCATTACAAGGGCAAGACCATCGCGGACGTCCTCAACATGCCCATCGAGGAGGGTGCCGAGTTCTTTGCCGCCTTCACCCCCATCGCCCGGCATTTGAACACCCTCGTCGACGTCGGTCTCGGCTATGTCCGGCTCGGACAGCCCGCCACCACGCTTTCAGGTGGCGAGGCGCAGCGCGTGAAGCTGGCGTCGGAACTGCAGAAGCGTTCGAATGGCCGGAGCGTATACGTCTTGGACGAGCCCACCACGGGCCTCCATTTCGAGGACATCCGCAAATTGCTCATGGTGCTCCAGGGCCTCGTGGACAAGGGCAACACGGTCATCACCATTGAACACAACCTCGACGTCATCAAATCCGCCGACTGGATCGTGGACCTTGGCCCCAATGGCGGTTCGGGCGGCGGGCGCATCGTGGCAACGGGCACGCCCGAACAGGTTGCAAAGTCCACGGAAAGCCACACCGCTGCCTTCCTGGCGGAGATTCTCGGCTAGTCCTGCGGGAACGGCCGGGGAATATTTCGCTTGAAGCCGAAGTATTCCCTGGCCGGCATGTGAGTTTCAGGCATGCCTCAACTCGTGAGAAACTAACCCGGTGACTCAAACAATGGTGCCCGTAATCTTTGATCTGGACGGCACCCTTGTCGATCCTGCAGGTGGCATAACCGGCGGCATCGCCGCGGCCCTGCGCGAAATGGGCCTCCGTGTCCCGGAACAAGCAGTGCTGGACTCCATGGTCGGGCCCAAGCTCAGCGACTCCCTGGAGCACATTGCCGGGGTTCCCGCGGCAAAAGTCGACGAAGTCATTGGCCTTTACCGTGGTTACTACCGTTCTGTGGGAATCGGCCAAAGCCGGCTCTATCCCGGTATCCGTGAGCTCCTGGAGTTCTTCGCGGAGTCGCGGCGGCCGGTTGCCGTGGCCACCCAGAAACCCCAGGGCTTGGCGCACGTCGTGTTGGAGCACCACGGCATTGCCGATTTCTTTGCTTCCATTTGCGGTGCCTCGGACGACGAATCAATGGCGGCCAACACAGCTCCGGGCAAAGTGGCAATTGTTGGTGCGGCGCTGGCCACGTTGCGTTCCCAGCCCGCGGTGATGGTCGGGGACCGCCATCAGGATGTTGCCGGTGCGATGGCCAATGGCCTTGACTGCATCGGGGTCAGCTGGGGATTTGCGCCCGACGGCGAACTTCAGGAGGCAGGCGCCGTCGCCGTCGTGGACACCGCGGAGCAGCTGCTGAAGAAGATCGAAGAACTTGACGCTGTCCGCGCGGCGGCCCTGAGCGAGGTGCAGAACGATGGAAGCCTTTGATGTCATCCGCTGGACCACGCGCGGACTGATTTCCAGCACCTGCCGGCCCACGGTCATCGGGCTGGAAAACGTGCCCAAGGAAGGGCCCTTCATTGTGGCCCCGAACCATTTGTCCTTTCTGGACAGCGTGATTGTCCAGGCCTTGATGCCGCGCCCGGTGGGCTTCTTCGCCAAGGCCGAGTACTTCACCACCAAAGGCTTCAAAGGCCGCGCGATGAAGGCGTTCTTCGAGGCTGTCGGATCCATTCCGGTGGAACGCGGAGAACAGGCGGCCAGTGTGCAGGCCCTCAAGACCCTCCTGGACATCCTGGAGAACGGCCGGGGCATCGGCATCTATCCGGAGGGGACCCGCTCCCGCGACGGCTTGCTGTACCGCGGGCGCACCGGGGTCGGCTGGCTTGCCCTGACCACGGGGGCACCCGTCGTGCCGGTTGGCCTTATCGGCACGGACAAGCTGCAGCCGGTGGACCGCAACACTGTCCGCCCGCAGCATTTCACCATGAAGGTGGGCGAGCCGCTGTACTTCGAGAAGACAGGCCCGGACCATTCCCTGCCTGCCCGGCGCGAAGTGACGGACAAGATCATGGATGCCATTGCGGTATTGAGCGGCCAGGAACGTTCCACCAGCTACAACCAGAGCAAATCCGCGGGGTAACTCTCCGCGAAGCCGGTGCGTACAGGGTGACGTCTTTCCCTTACTAGACTGGATCTGTGGCAGATCCAGCGAGTTATCGACCCCAGGCGGGAGAAATCCCCACCACCCCCGGTGTCTATCGGTTCCGGGATCCACACGGCCGTGTCATCTATGTGGGCAAGGCGAAGAACCTCCGCTCCCGGTTGAACTCATACTTCGCCAACCCTGCGGGTTTGCTGCCGAAGACGCATGCGATGGTGCATGCGGCCAGTAGCGTCGAGTGGACCATGGTGGGCAGCGAGCTTGAGTCGCTTCAGCTCGAATACACCTGGATCAAGGAATTCAAGCCCCGCTTCAACGTCGTCTTCCGCGATGACAAGACTTATCCGTACCTTGCCGTGAGCATGGGGGAGAAGCTCCCCCGGGTCCAGGTCATGCGCGGGGAGCGCCGCAAGGGAACCCGCTACTTCGGACCGTATACGGCCGGCGCCATCCGCGAAACCATGGACACCTTGTTGCGGGTCTTTCCGGTCCGTAGCTGCAGTCCCGGCGTGCTGAAGCGCGCCCAGGCCAGTGGCCGGCCATGCTTGCTCGGCTACATCGACAAATGCTCGGCCCCGTGTGTCGGGCGTGTCACCGCCGAAGAGCACCGGGCCATCGCCGAAGACTTCTGCTCGTTCATGGGCGGCGAAGCGAAACGCTTCATCACCCGCCTCGAAAAGGACATGGGCGCCGCCGTCGCCGAGTTGGACTACGAGCGGGCCGCGCGGCTCCGGGATGACATCATCGCCCTCCGCAAAGTGTTCGAGCGCAACGCCGTGGTGCTTTCCGAAGACACCGACGCGGACGTCTTCGCCCTGCACGACGACGACCTCGAGGCGTCCGTGCAGGTATTCCACGTCAGGGGTGGCCGGGTGCGCGGCCAGCGGGGCTGGGTCGTGGAAAAGGTCGAAGACGCCACCACTCCGGAGCTCATCGAGCACCTGCTGCAACAGGTGTACGGAGAGGACAGCGACAACCAGGGCCGTATTCCGCGCGAAGTCCTCGTGCCGGAGATTCCGAGCAACCATCACGAACTGCTGGAATGGCTCGGTGGCCTCAGGGGCGCCAAGGTGGATATCCGGGTGCCGCAGCGCGGTGACAAGGCCGCCCTCATGTCCACCGTCCGAGAAAATGCCGAGCAGGCCCTGAAGCTCCACAAAGTCCGGCGGGCCGGCGATATCACCGTCCGCTCGCAGGCGCTGCAGGAACTGCAGGAAGCCCTCGAGCTTCCCGTGCCGCTGCTCCGGATCGAGTGCTACGACATTTCCCATGTGCAGGGCACCAACGTGGTTGCATCCATGGTGGTGGTGGAGGACGGCCTCCCCAAGAAGGCTGACTACCGGAAGTTCTCCATCACCGGTGCGGCGGCAACAGACGATACCGCTGCGATGCACGACGTCCTTACGAGGCGCTTCAGGCACTACTTGCAGGATAAATCCGCCCAGCTTCCCAAGAGCGGAGAAGTTCCGAACCCCGGTGTCGGGGAGCCGCCGTCGTCGTCGGACGATGCCGCCCTCACGGGAGCCAAGGCGAGATTCGCCTATCCGCCCAACCTCGTGGTCGTCGACGGCGGGCAGCCCCAGGTGAATGCGGCCGCGCGGGCACTCGCGGAACTGGGGATCGACGACGTCTACGTCGTGGGCCTCGCCAAGCGGCTCGAAGAAGTCTGGCTGCCGGACAGCGACTTCCCGGTGATTCTGCCCCGCACTTCGCAGGGACTCTACTTGCTCCAGCGCATCCGCGACGAGGCCCACCGTTTCGCCATCACCTTCCACCGGCAGAAGCGTGGAAAGGCCATGACGGTGTCCGCGCTCGACGGCGTGCCCGGCCTCGGCGAAGCAAAACGGAAGGCGCTCGTGGCGCATTTCGGCTCCCTCAAGAAAATCAAGGCAGCGACGGCACTCGAACTCACAGCCGCGAAGGGGATCGGCCCGGCATTGGCGGAAGCCGTCGTCAGCCATCTGGCGGCGGCGGGCGCCTCGGGCGAGGCCGCTCCAGCCGTGAACATTACCACCGGCGAAATCCTTGAAACTTAGCTAGGGTAATAGGCGGACCCCTCCTGAAGAGGTCCGCCTTTGGACCATCCCAGAAACTTTGGACCATCTCAGAACGGGGAAACTTGATGTCAGAGCCAACAGCAGGATCCGGCGCGGAGCAGGACGGTCTCGTACCCGTCAAGCCTGTCGAAGCGGAACTGCTGGTGGTGACCGGCATGTCCGGAGCAGGCCGCAGCACAGCGTCGGACGCCCTGGAGGACCACGGCTGGTACGTCGTCGAAAACCTCCCGCCGCAGATGCTGGGCACGCTGGCGGAAATCGTCTCGCACGCGCCCCAGTCCATCCCGAAGCTTGCCGTCGTCGTGGACGTGCGCAGCAAAGGCCTCTTCACCGATATCAGGACGGCGCTCGGCGCCCTCAGCGCCAGCGGAATCACCTTCCGCGTCCTCTTCCTCGATGCCAGCGACAACGTCCTGGTACGGCGCTTTGAGCAGGGCCGCCGCCCGCACCCGCTCCAAGGCGGTGGACGGATCCTGGACGGCATCGCGGCGGAACGCGACGTCCTGAAGGAACTCCGCGAATCGGCCGACGTCGTCCTGGACACGAGCACATACAACGTCCACGGACTGGCGACAGCCATCACCGAACTTTTCACCGACACAGGCCCTGTGGCACTGCGCTTGAACGTCATGAGCTTCGGCTTCAAATACGGCCTGCCCGTGGACGCCAACTTCGTGGCGGATGCGCGCTTCATCCCCAACCCGCACTGGGTTCCGCAATTGCGACCGCACACGGGGCTCGACGCCGACGTCAGCGACTACGTGCTGGGCGCCGCGGGCGTGAAGGACTTCGTTGACCGCTACGTCCTTGCCTTGGAGCCTGTCCTCGATGGCTATCGGACGGAAAACAAGCACTACGCCACCATTGCTGTCGGTTGCACAGGCGGCAAGCACCGTTCAGTCGCGGTCGCCGTCGAACTCTCCAAACGGCTCGCGCAATATCCTCGCGTCACTGTCACCACAAGCCACCGCGATCTGGGTCGCGAGTAATGGGGGTCCTTACCGGACCCTTGCCGCTGGTTCCACCGAAGGGCACCCCAGGCAGCCAACCTGCCAAGGGCCCCACAGTAGTGGCACTCGGCGGCGGACACGGGCTTTCCGCATCATTGTCGGCGTTGCGGCTGCTTACCTCGGAGCTCACCGCGATTGTCACGGTTGCGGACGACGGCGGATCCTCCGGGCGGCTGCGCGAAGAGTACGGCGTCCTTCCGCCCGGCGATCTTCGAATGGCGCTGAGCGCCCTTTGTGACGACACGGATTGGGGGCGCACCTGGCGGGACGTCATGCAGCATCGCTTCAAGACCCCGAGCGGTCGCCAAGGTTCCTTGGACGACCATGCCATGGGGAACCTGCTCATTGTCACCCTCTGGGAGCTTCTGGGCGACGCCGTCGCGGGACTGAAATGGGCGGGCGCGCTCCTGGGTGCCCGCGGCCAGGTTCTTCCGATGTCCACCCAGCCACTGAACATCGAGGGTGACGTCAGGGTGCCCTTGCCCGGGGGCGGGTACGAGTTCCAGGCCGTCAAGGGCCAGGCCAAGTGCGCCGTTGCCGGATCCCTCGAAAACGTCAGGCTCTTTCCGGAGGACGCGCACGCCTGCATCGAAGCGCTGACGGCCATCGAGCTCGCGGACTGGATCATTCTGGGTCCCGGCTCCTGGTACACGTCCGTGTTGCCGCATTTGCTGCTGCCCGAAATGCGCCAGGCCTTGTGCGACACTCCTGCCAAACGCTGCCTCACCATGAACCTCGCCATGGACACCAAGGAAACCTCCGGGATGTCCGCCGCGGACCATCTGGATGCCTTGCGACACTACGCGCCGGAGTTCAGCGTGGACGTCGTCCTGGCCGATCCCTCCTCGATATCGGACCTCAAGGAATTCGAACGGGCTGCCGGGATGATCGGTGCGGAGGTGGTCTTGGGTAAAGTGGGGGCGTCGAGCCGCCGTCCAGTCCATGACCCGCTGCGTCTGGCATCGGCGTATCACGATATCTTCGGGAATAGTTAGGAACATGCGATGGCACTGACCGCATCGGTCAAGGAAGAACTTTCCCGGCTGGACATCAAGAAGTCGTCCGTCCGCAAGGCCGAAGTTTCGGCCATGCTGCGCTTCGCCGGCGGACTGCACATCATTTCGGGCCGAATCGTCATCGAGGCAGAGGTGGATCTCGCCTCCACTGCACGAAGGCTGCGCGCCGCGATCGCCGAAGTCTACGGGCACCAGAGCGAGATCATCGTCGTCTCCGGTGGTGGCCTCCGGCGCGGTAGCCGCTATGTTGTCCGCGTAGTGCGCGACGGCGAAGCCCTGGCCCGCCAGACCGGCCTCCTGGATGGCCGCGGACGGCCCGTACGTGGCCTGCCGTCCGCCGTCGTCAACGGTTCGGCGTCCGACGCGGAGGCCGTGTGGCGCGGCGCCTTCTTGGCTCACGGTTCCCTCACCGAACCCGGCCGGTCCTCTTCGCTTGAGGTCACGTGTCCCGGGCCGGAATCTGCGCTTGCCTTGGTTGGGGCTGCCCGGCGCCTCGGCATCCAGGCCAAGGCCCGGGAAGTGCGTGGCGTGGATCGCGTGGTTATCCGTGACGGCGACACCATCGCCGCGCTGCTCACCCGGATGGGTGCCCATGACGCCCTCATGGTGTGGGAAGAACGCCGCATGCGGAAGGAAGTCCGTGCCACGGCCAACCGCCTCGCGAACTTCGACGACGCCAACCTGCGCCGCTCGGCCCAGGCCGCCGTCGCGGCCGGCGCCCGGGTGGACAGGGCCTTGGAAATCCTGGGCGACGACGTTCCGGACCACCTTAAGTACGCCGGTGAACTCCGCGTGGCGCACAAGCAGGCCAGCCTCGATGAACTGGGCCGGCTTGCCGATCCGCCCATGACCAAGGACGCCATCGCCGGGAGGATCCGCAGGCTGTTGGCCATGGCGGACAAGCGGGCCGGGGATCTGGGCATCCCGGGCACCGAGGCAAATGTGACCCCCGAAATGATGGACGAATAAAGCCCTCGCCCTAGAATCGTCAGGGTGTAGATTTCCGGCCGGTTCGCCGGTCGGATGAACAAAACGAGAGTTACCAACCGGACCCCGGTCCACTACATTGGAGGATTTCGTGACAGAGTACGTACTGCCCGAGCTCGGCTACGACTACGCAGCACTTGAGCCGCACATTTCGGCGAAGATCATGGAGCTGCACCACAGCAAGCACCACGCTGCCTATGTAGCAGGCGCCAACAACGCTTTGGCCCAGCTGGCCGAGGCCCGCGACAAGGGCGACTTCGCCAACATCAACCGCCTCTCCAAGGACCTCGCGTTCCACACCGGCGGCCACATCAACCACTCCGTCTTCTGGAACAACATCTCCCCGGACGGCGGCGACAAGCCCGAGGGCGAGCTGGCGGCAGCCATCGACGACGCCTTCGGCTCCTTCGATGCATTCCGCGCACAGTTCTCCGCAGCCGCGCTCGGCCTGCAGGGATCCGGCTGGGGCTTCCTCGCCTACGAGCCCATCGGCGGCAACCTCCTCATCGAGCAGCTCTACGACCAGCAGGGCAACGTCGCAGTGGGCACCACGCCCCTGCTCATGCTGGACATGTGGGAGCACGCTTTCTACCTGGATTACGTGAACGTCAAGGCTGACTATGTCAAGGCTTTCTGGAACATCGTCAACTGGGCCGACGTCGCAAAGCGCTTCGAGGCGGCCCGCGCGAACGCCACTGGACTGATCGTTCTCTAGGGAACTCCGCCCCGAATCGGTGAGTGACGCGGAATACACAGGGATGTAACAAACTTCACATTCAGGTGAATTTCGCCCAAATACCGGATTGTCTGCCCCCGCAGTTGCGGGGGCAGACGTAGTTAAACGTAAGATGGGTCACGGAAGGCGGTTAGCCTTCAGCAACGTGGCTGGTCGCCCTCCGATCTGATAATCACTTCTGCCCAATGATGTGCGGGAATTGTTAGTTGGAATCAAGATCCGACTCACTAGGTGTGCTTGCAAGAGCACCAAGGAGACTGAAATAGTGACCACCCGTATTGGTATCAACGGCTTTGGCCGCATCGGCCGCAACTACTTCCGCGCAGCACTCGCCCAGGGTGCAGACCTCGAAATTGTTGCGGTCAACGACCTCACGAGTCCCGAGGCACTTGCCCACCTTTTGAAGTACGACTCCGTCGGCGGCCGCCTGACCGAGTCCGTCGAAGTCAAAGAGGGCAACCTCATCGTCGACGGCAACATCATCAAGGTCCTTGCAGAGCGCGATCCTGCGAACCTCCCCTGGGCCGAACTGGGCGTCGACATCGTCATCGAGTCCACCGGCTTCTTCACCAAGGCCGCCGCGGCACAGAAGCACATCGATGCAGGTGCCAAGAAGGTCCTGATCTCCGCTCCGGCTTCGGACGAAGACATCACCATCGTCATGGGCGTCAACCACGAGCTCTACGACCCCGCAGCACACCACATCATTTCCAACGCTTCCTGCACCACCAACTGCCTCGGTCCGCTGGCCAAGGTCGTCAACGACGCCTTCGGCATCGAGCGCGGCCTCATGACCACGGTCCACGCCTACACGGCAGACCAGAACCTGCAGGACGGCCCCCACAGCGACCTTCGCCGTGCCCGCGCCGCAGCGATCAACATGGTCCCCACCTCCACGGGTGCCGCCAAGGCCATCGGCCTCGTCCTTCCGGAGCTCAAGGGCAAGCTGGACGGCTACGCCATCCGCGTTCCGGTCCCCACGGGTTCCGCCACGGACCTGACCGTCACGGTTTCCCGCGAAGTGACCGTTGAGGAAGTCAACGCTGCACTCAAGGCAGCTTCGGAGACCGAGCAGTTCAAGGGCATCCTGAGCTACACGGCAGACCCGATCGTCTCTTCGGACATCGTCGGCGACCCCTCTTCTTCGATCTTCGACTCCGGCCTCACCAAGGTCATCGGCAACCAGGTCAAGGTTGTTTCCTGGTATGACAACGAATGGGGCTACTCCAACCGCCTCGTTGACCTCACGGAGCTCGTCGCATCCAAGCTGGGCTAGGGTAGACACATGACATCTCACACCCTCAACGAACTGATCGCTGAAGGTGTCCGCGGGCGGTACATTCTTGTCAGAAGTGACCTGAATGTGCCGCTCGACGGCTCTACAGTGACCGACGACGGCCGCATCAAGGCCTCCCTCCCGGTCATCGAAAAGCTCTCGGACGCCGGTGCCCGCGTGCTCGTCACGGCCCACCTGGGACGCCCCAAGGGCTCTCCCGAGGCCAAGTATTCGCTCAAGCCCGCAGTAGCGCGCCTTGCGGAGCTCGCGCCATTCAAAGTCCAGCTCGCGGAAGACACCGTTGGTGAGTCGGCCAAGGAGCTGGCCGGGTCCTTGGGCGACGGAGACGTCCTGGTCCTGGAGAACGTCCGCTTCGACGCCCGCGAAACCAGCAAGGACGACGCCGAGCGCGGCGCCTTCGCCGATGAACTCGTGGCGCTGACCGGCGACAACGGTGCCTTCGTGGATGACGCCTTCGGCGCTGTCCACCGCAAGCACGCCAGCGTCTACGACGTCGCCACCCGGCTCCCTTCCTACCAAGGGGACCTCGTGCACACCGAGGTGGAGGTTCTGCGCAAGCTCACCACGGACACCCAGCGCCCGTACGTCGTGGTTCTCGGCGGCTCCAAGGTCTCGGACAAGCTCGCGGTGATCGACAACCTCCTGGGCAAGGCTGACACGATCCTCGTCGGTGGCGGAATGCTCTTTACGTTCCTCGCGGCGGCCGGTCACAAGGTGGCGGGCAGCCTGCTTGAAGCCGACCAGATCCCCGTGGTCCAGGACTACCTCAAGCGCGCTTCCGACGCCGGTACCGCCTTCGTCATCCCCACCGACGTGGTTGTGGCCAGCCGCTTCGCCGCGGACGCTGAACACGAGGTGGTCGCCGCGGACGCGATCGAGGACAGCTCGTTCGGCGCCTCCGGGATTGGCCTGGACATCGGACCGGTATCCGCCGCGGCTTTCGCCGAGCAGATCAAGGCCGCCCAGACCGTGTTCTGGAACGGCCCCATGGGCGTCTTCGAATTCGAAGCCTTCTCGGGCGGCACCCGTGCCATCGCCCAGGCTTTGACCGAGACACCGGCATTCACCGTGGTTGGCGGCGGCGACTCCGCCGCGGCCGTCCGGACCCTCGGCTTTGAGGACTCCCAGTTCGGACACATTTCCACCGGCGGCGGCGCCAGCCTGGAATACCTTGAAGGCAAGGATCTTCCCGGCCTGAGCGTTCTGGACCGCTAAGGCTACACGGCCGGCGGGGCGCCCTTCCTTGAAGGCAAGCGCCCCGCCGGCTTTCCCTATCTCAACGCATCTTTGGAGCACACGTGACAACTTCTGCCAACGGAAACTTCATCCGCAAGCCCTTCATTGCCGGCAACTGGAAGATGAACATGGACCATGTTCAGGGCATCACCCTGCTGCAGAAGCTGGCATGGACCCTCTCCGACGCCAAGCACGACTACAGCCGGGTGGAGGTTTCGGTCTTCCCGCCGTTTACCGACCTCCGCGGTGTGCAGACCCTCGTCCAGGGCGACGAGTTGGACGTAGTCTACGGCGGACAGGACCTCTCGCAGTTCGACTCCGGAGCGTACACCGGCGATATCTCCGGCCAGTTCCTCAACAAGCTTGGTTGCGCCTATGTCCTGGTGGGCCACAGCGAACGCCGCACCATCCACAACGAGGACGACCAGGTGCTGAACGCGAAGGTCAAAGCCGCCTTCCGTCACGAGGTCACCCCGGTCCTGTGTGTCGGCGAGGGTCTTGAGATCCGCCAGGCCGGCACCCACGTGGAGCACACGCTGGCCCAGCTGCGCGCCGGCGTCGAGGGCCTCTCCGCAGACCAAGCGGGCGAACTGGTTGTCGCGTACGAGCCCGTCTGGGCCATCGGGACCGGCGAAGTCGCAGGTCCCGAAGACGCGCAGGAGATGTGCGCCGCGATCCGTTCAGAGCTCGCATCCTTGTTCGACGATGCAGTGGCTGCCAAGACCCGCCTCCTCTACGGCGGTTCGGTCAAGGCCAACAATGCGGCAGCGATCATGGCCGAAAGCGACGTCGACGGTCTGCTGGTGGGTGGCGCGAGCCTGGACCCCGCCGAATTTGCTAACATTGTCAGGTTCGAGAGCCACCTCAGCGCGGCTTAGTCCGTTTTAGGTTCCGCTCCCGTTTTCCGTTCTTCTGAAAGGCCGTCGTGGACGTTCTTCAAGTCATTCTGCAGATCCTGCTGGGCATTACCAGCCTTCTGCTGACGCTGCTCATCCTCCTCCACAAGGGGCGTGGCGGCGGGTTGTCCGATATGTTTGGCGGTGGCATGAGCTCGGGGTTGAGTTCGTCAGGTGTCGCAGAGCGAAACCTCAACCGCTTCACCATCGTCTTGGGCTGCACTTGGGGCGTCGTGATCATTGGACTCGGCCTCATCATGCGTTTCACCGCCGGCGGAGACTCCTAGCACTGCCGTCGTCGGGATCCTCCCACTAGACTAGGCTGCATGGCCTTCACCGCCATGCAGCCGAACTCTTAAGGGGATCGACGATGGTTCATGGTACTTCTGGATTCCGGGGCACCCGGGCCGGCGTCACAGCTGGATCGGCCCCGAGAAACCAACCCGACTCGGTAGTCGGCGAAAGCTTGCCGCGTATTCGTGTTCCCTATTGGTGCGCCAAGGGACATGAAACGCGGCTTGTTTTCGTTAAGCTTCCGGAAGATCAAATTCCGCTTCGCTGGGACTGCCCGAAATGCGGTCTGATTGCCGTCCGCGAACAGGGCGAGGCCACGATGGAACGGGCAGACGACGAGGTCTTCAAGAGCCACCTGGATTACGTTAAAGAAAGACGCTCCAGCCAGGACGCGGAGATCGTCCTGGCCGGAGCGCTCAAGCGGCTACGCGCCCGCGGGGTCCTTGCGGACGAGCTGCTGGGGGACACGTGAGGCTGCGTTTTCGTCGATGAGCCATAGGGTCCTCGACCGGCCACTAGGGCCGGAAGCGGGAACCTGGACCGGGTTGGCCCCCGCGAGGGCCAGTCCCACGGCTCCGGCCTTGTCCTCGCCTGCCACAACCATCCAGATTTCCTGGGCGGAGTTGATGGCTGGCAACGTTAGGGAAATCCTCGACGGCGGTGGCTTGGGGGAGTTCTCGACCCCCACCACGGTGCGGTCCTGCACGCGGATACCGGCCTGCTCGGGGAAGAGCGAGGCGATGTGCGCGTCGGGACCCACGCCGAGCAACAGGATGTCGAATCGAGGCAACTCGCCTGCCTCCTCCGGACGATTGTCCGAAGTATCCGCGGCGTGCTCGGCTTCGGCAGCAGCCTTGAGCCGGGCAGCGTAGTCCGCTGCGGCGTCATCCGCCGTGGCGAACTCGTCCGATGAGCCCGGTTCGTGCACGCGGGCCGGATCCACCGGCAGGCTGGAAAGCAGTGCCTCATGCGCCTGCACGGTGTTGCGGTCCGTGCTGTCCTTGCCGACGAAGCGCTCGTCACCCCACCAGAAGTTCACGCGGGACCAGTCAACGGCGGGCGCCGCGGGCGAGTCGGCAACGGCTTTCAGGGTGCCGATACCCACGGTTCCGCCGGTGAGGACCACCGTGGCTTCGCCGTGCTTGTCCTGCACGTCCACCAGCTTGGTGATGAGCCTTGCTGCGATCGCGGCCATAAGGACGGCGGAGTCGGGATGGATGCTTACTCTGGGGTCAGCGCTCACTGGGACGGTCACTCCTTGCTATTGGTTCGGGGCAGTCCCATAGTAATCACTTCTCCGAAGACATCGTCCGGATCAAGGCGGCGCAGCTCTTCGGCGAGGCAGTCGCGGAGGCTGCGGCGCGGCAGTGAAATCCGCTGGGCGGGCTGGCCCGGCTGGGTCAGTTCCGCAACGGTGAGGCCGGGACGGATGAGCTGGACGTCCCCGGTGGCGCGGCTCAGCCGTACCCGGCGGATGCCGGTTCCTGCCGGGTCGGCGACGATCTGGACCGGCGCGTCGAGGAACAGCGTGAGCCAGGCGGCCAGCAGCAGGGTGCTGGGGGAGTCCGAAGCGCCCTCGACGGCGATGGCCGTGACGGGGGATTCATCCACCTGGTCCAGGGCTGCCGCGAGCTGGAGGCGCCAGTTGGTCAGGCGTGTCCAGGCGAGGTCCGTGTCGCCTGCCCGGTACGTTTTCCGGATCCGGGCGAGCGCTGCCGCGGGGTCGGGCTCGTTTGCGGAGTCCGTGATGCGGCGGTGCGCGATCCTGCCGATGGAGGTCTCGCAGGCGTTCTCGGGGGCTCCGTGCGGCCACCAGGCCACGATCGGCGCGTCCGGGAGCAGCAGCGCCGCGACGAGCGATTCGCTTTCCTTGGCGAGTTCACCGTAGCCGCGCAGGACGATGACCTCTGATGCTCCGGCGTCGCCGCCCACCCGGATCTGGGCGTCGAGGCGGTTGGGCGCTTCGCTTCCCGCGTCCGCGAGGACGATGATGCGGCAGGGGTGCTCCCGGCTGGCCTCGTTGGCGGCCTCGATGGCTTCTTCCTCGAGGCCGGACTTGGTGACGACCACGAGTGTCAGGACGCGTCCGAGGGCGATCACACCTCCCTGCTCGCGCAGGGAGGTGATCTTTTTGGAGATCTTGGAGGTGGTGGTGTCGGGAAGATCTACGATCATGGCCTTCTCCAGGTTCGTCCGTCGCGGGCAAGCAGCTCATCGGCCGAGGCCGGGCCCCAGCTGCCAGGAGCGTAGGGTTCGGGTTGTTCGTCGAGTCCGGCCCAGTATTCCTCGAAGGGGTCCAGGATCTTCCAGGACTCCTCGACTTCCTGGTGCCGGGGGAAGAGCGGCGGTTCACCCAGCAGCACGTCCAGGATGAGGCGTTCGTACGCTTCGGGGCTGGACTCGGTGAACGAGTGTCCGTAGCCGAAGTCCATCGTGACGTCGCGGACTTCCATCTGCGTTCCCGGTACCTTGGAGCCGAAGCGGATGGTCGCGCCCTCGTCGGGCTGGACACGGATGACCACGGCGTTCTGGCCGAAGTCGTCCTCGCCGTGGCCGCGGAAGAGCAGGTTGGGTGCCCGCTTGAACACCACGGCGATTTCCGTGACGCGGCGGCCCAGCCGCTTGCCGGCCCTCAGGTAGAACGGCGCCCCGGCCCAACGCCGGGTGTTGATGTCCAGGCGGATCGCCGCGTAGGTTTCCGTCTTGGAATCGGCGGGAATGCCTTCTTCCTCCAGGTAGCCCTGCACGAGCTCGCCGCCCTGCCAGCCGCCGGCGAACTGGCCGCGGGCGGAGTGGGTCGAGAGATCGTCGGGGAGCCTGACCGCTGCGAGGACCTTTTCCTTTTCGGCACGCAGGTCATCGGCATTGAAGGAGATGGGCTCCTCCATCGCCGTCAGGGCCAGCAGCTGCAGCAGGTGGTTCTGGATGACGTCGCGTGCCGCGCCGACGCCGTCGTAATACCCTGCCCGGCCACCGGTGCCGATGTCCTCGGCCATGGTGATCTGGACGTGGTCAACGTAGTTGGCGTTCCAGAGCGGCTCGAACAACTGGTTGGCGAAGCGCAGCGCCAGGATGTTCTGGACCGTCTCCTTGCCCAGGTAGTGGTCGATGCGGAAGACCGCGTCCGGCGGGAAGACCGACTCCACGATGTCGTTGAGTTTGCGCGCGGACGCCAAGTCGTGGCCGAAGGGCTTCTCGATGACCACCCGGCGCCACTGCCCGTCGCCGGCCTGCGCGAGCCCGTGCTTGGAGAGCTGTTGGCAGACCTGCTCGAACGCCTTGGGCGGAATGGACAGGTAGAAACCGTGATTGCCGCGGGTACCGCGGGTCTCGTCCAGTTCGTCAAGGGTGGCGCTGAGGCGTTTGAACGCCTGGTCGTCGTCGAACTCCCCCTGCACGAAGCGGATGCCCTCGGAGAGCTGGTTCCAGACGGCGTCGTCGAACGGGGTGCGGGAGTGCGCCTTGACGTTCTCCTTGACTTCGTTCGCGAAGTCCTCGTTGCTCCAGTCCCGCCGGCCGAAGCCGACGAGCGCGAAGCTCGGCGGCAGCAGCCCGCGGTTGGCGAGGTCGTAGACCGCCGGCATGAGTTTCTTGCGGGCGAGGTCACCGGTGACTCCGAAGAACACCAATGACGAAGGCCCTGCGATGCGGTTCAGGCGCCGGTCCCGAGGATCCCGGAGGGGATTGCGGTGGCTTGCCTTTCCCGTGGACCTGTAACCGATTTCAGTTTCTGGCATGTTTGGGTTTGTGCCTTAGCTTTCGAGCGCGCTGGCCTGGCCGGCCAGCGCGGCGACGATGTCCTGGAGCTGGGCGACTCCGGCTCCACGATCCGTGAGGTGCAGCCGCAGGACCGGACGGCCGTGGTTCTCGAGAACCTGGGCGTCACCGGCGGCCTGGGCCGCAATCAGCTGACCGAAGGTGAACGGCCGTTCCGGGATGGCGATGTCGCCGCTCGCGGAAGCCGTCACCTGCAGGAAGGAACCGATGGCCGGTCCGCCCTTGTGGAACTGTCCGGTGGAGTGCAGGAAGCGCGGACCCCAGCCGAAAGTGACCGGACGGCCGCTGACTCCGGCGAGTTCGTCGCGGATGCCTTCCAGCTGAGCGAACGCGATCCGGTCGAAATAGGCCTGGACGCTCAGGTAGCCGTCCGTGCCGAGTTCGCCGAGAAGTGCCTTGACAGCATCGGCGGCCGTAGCCGCGTCGCCGAGCCACGCACCCCCGCGGACCTCGATCGCGCCGTCGACGAAGTTCGCCGGCGTCGGCTCGGGACGCGCGTCCAACAGGCCGCGCGCGGCGATCTTGGCTGCCTCGACGTCGGGCTGGTCAAAGGGGTTGATGCCCAACAGGCGCCCAGCGACCGAGGTGGCAAACTCCCAGACGAACATCTGGGTGGCCAGGCCACCGGCGATGGCGGCTTCGTTATCGCCGAGTTCGACGTCGGATTCCGCACCGACGAGGCGGATCACCAGGACGTCTTCGGCGCCGCTGCCGACCTCGGGTGCGGAAGGGCCTGCAACTACCGGCAGGACGCCCGTGCCGAGCTTGCCGGTGGATTCGGCGATGAGCTGTTCGGCCCAGTCCGCAAATCCCACGATTCCGGAACCGTCTTCGACGATGACGATCTTGTTGCGCAGCGGGGTGGTTCCGCCCAGCGCGGCACCGAGCCGGAGCCCGATGTTTTCGGCTGAGTCTTCGTTGAGGATTTCCGCAGCTTCCTCGGCCTCGTCCAGGAACGCCTGGATGTCGACCCCGGCGAGGCCACTGGGGACCAAGCCGAAAGCCGTCAGCGCCGAAAAGCGGCCGCCGACGTTAGGGTCGGCGTTGAAGACGGCACGGTAGCCGGCTTCACGGGAGGCCTTGTCCAGCGGGGAACCGGGATCGGTCACGATGATGATGCGGCTCTTGGCATCGATGCCGGCCTCGGTGAAGGCCTGCTCGAATACCCGTCGCTGCGAGTCGGTTTCCACGGTGGAGCCTGACTTGGAAGAGACCACGATGGCGGTCTCGGCCAGGCGGTCCGCGAGGGCAGCACCGACCTGTTCGGGGTCTGTGCTGTCCAGCACGGTCAGCTCGACGCCAGCGGTGCCGGCAATGACCTCGGGGGCAAGCGAAGAGCCGCCCATGCCACACAGGACAATGCGGGAGACGCCTTCGGCCCGGAGGGCGTCCCGGAGTTCCAGGATCCCTTCAACCAAGGGCTGGGAAACGGTTGCCGCTTCCACCCATCCGAGACGGATGGCGGATTCGGATTCAGCATCCGGACCCCACAAAGTGTGGTCCTTAGCGAAAATCCTGGTGGCAATCCGGTCTTCGACAAGTGCCGGGATGTGTTGCTCGATGGCCTGCTGTGCAGCGCCGCTGGCGTCGTAGCTGAGAGTGCTCATGTGGGTTAGGAAGCCTTCCGTGCAGAGGCGAGGGCGCCTTCGACGTCGGCCAGAAGTTCCTTCCAGCTGGCCACGAACTTGTCCAGGCCCTCGGATTCGAGGATTGCGACGACGTCGTTGTAGGAGATGCCGAGGCCCTCCAATGCGTTGAGGACGCTGTTTGCTTCCTCGTAGGTGCCGGAGACGGTGTCACCCGTGACGACGCCGTGGTCGAACGTGGCGTCGAGGGTCTTTTCCGGCATGGTGTTGACGACGCCGGCGGCGACCAGTTCGGTCACGTACAGGGTGTCCGGGTAGGCCGGGTCCTTGACGCCGGTGGAAGCCCACAGCGGACGCTGGGGGAGCGCGCCGGCTTCGGCCAGAACCGCCCAGCGCTCGGTGGAGAACAGCTCTTCGTAGACCTGGTAGGCGAGGCGGGCGTTGGCAACGCCTGCCTTGCCCTTGAGGGCCTTGGCCTCATCGGTGCCGAGGGCGTTGAGGCGCTTGTCGATCTCGGTGTCCACGCGGGAGACGAAGAAGGACGCCACGGAGTGGATCTTGGAGAGGTCGTGGCCGTTTTCCTTGGCCAGTTCGAGGCCGGACTGGAAAGCGTTGATGACGGCCCGGTAGCGCTCCAGGGAGAAGATCAGGGTCACGTTGACGCTGATGCCCTCGGCCAGGGTTGCCGTGATGGCGGCGAGGCCTTCCAGGGTTGCCGGGATCTTGATGTGGACGTTGTCCTTGTTGACCTTCTTGTAGAGGTGCTTGGCCTCGGCGATGGTGCCTTCGGTGTCCCAGGCGAGGCGGGGGTCCACCTCGATGGAGACGCGGCCGTCCACGCCCTTGCTCGCTGCCGCGACCGGGGCGAAGAGGTCGCAGGCATCGGCGACGTCGGTGGTGGTGATCTCGAAGACAGTCTCTTCGACGGTTGCGCCCTTGGCAGCCTCTTCGGCAATCACGGCGTCGTAGTCGCTGCCGGCGGTGATGGCGGCGTGGAAGATGGACGGGTTGGTGGTGACACCAACGACGTTCTTCTCTTCAATGAGCTTCTGCAGGCTGCCGCTGGAGAGGCGTTCCCGGGAAAGGTCGTCAAGCCAGATGGACACGCCGGCGTCGGAAAGCTGCTGGGTGGGAGTCGTAGTCATTTCTTTAATCTCCTTGGAAATCTGTTCGTTGCAGTCGGATTCGTCTCAGACGCGTTTTCAGCTACCGAGACCCGCGAGGGAGTCCTTGGCGGCGGCGGCGACTGCTTCCGCCGTGATGCCGAACTCCTTGAAGAGGCGCTTGTAGTCGGCCGAGGCGCCGAAGTGCTCAAGGCTGATGGAGCGTCCGGCGTCTCCGACGAATTCCTTCCAGCCCAGTGCCAGGCCGGCCTCGACCGAGACGCGGGCCTTCACGGCGGCCGGAAGCACGGACTCGCGGTACGCGGAGTCCTGCTTGTTGAACCACTCGACGCACGGCATGGAGACAACGCGGGTGGCGATGCCTTCGGCCTGGAGCGCTTCACGGGCGTTCACCGCGAGCTGGACTTCGGAACCGGTGCCGATCAGGATGACCTCGGCCGGGACCGTAGCGCCGTCCTTCGAAGCCTCCGCCAGGACGTAGCCGCCCTTTGCGACGCCGGCGGTGGAGCCGAAGGTGTCACCCTCGGCAACGCCCTCGCCGCGTGCGTAGGTCGGGATGTTCTGGCGGGTCAGCACGATGCCTGCCGGGTTCTCGTGGTTCTCCAGCATGGTCTTCCATGCTGCGGCAACCTCGTTGGCGTCGCCGGGACGGACGACGTCCAGGCCCGGGATGGCGCGCAGGGTGGACAGCTGTTCCACCGGCTGGTGGGTGGGGCCGTCTTCGCCCAGGCCGATGGAGTCGTGGGTCCACACATACAGCGACGGGACACCCATGAGGGCACCGAGGCGGATCGCGGGACGCTGGTAGTCACTGAAGATCAGGAACGTACCGGAGAACGCCCGGGTGCGGCCGTGCAGCGAGATGCCGTTCACGATCGACGCGGCGGCGTGCTCGCGGATACCGAAGTGCAGCACCCGGCCGTACGGGTTTCCCTTCCAGGCGCCCGTGGAGCGCGAGGCCGGAATGAACGACGGCGAACCCTCGATGGTCGTGTTGTTGGACTCGGCGAGGTCGGCGGAGCCGCCCCACAGTTCCGGAAGGACCGGGCCGATCGCGTTCAGGACCTTGCCGGAGGCGGCGCGGGTGGAGACTTCCTTGCCTGCTTCGAACACCGGCAGGGCGGCGTCGAGCTCGACCGGAAGCTTCTTGGCCTCGATGCGCTCAAGCAGCGCAGCGTTCTCGGGGTTGGCGGTCTGCCAGGCCTCGAAGGATGCCTGCCATTCGCTGCGGGCGGATGCGCCGCGCTCAACGACGGCGCGGGCGTGTGCCAGGACGTCCTCGTCAACCTGGAAGGAACGCTCGGGGTCGAAGCCCAGGACTTCCTTCAGTGCTGCGACTTCCTCGGCGCCGAGGGCCGAACCGTGGATCTTGCCGGTGTTCTGCTTCTTGGGGGCAGGGTAGCCGATGATGGTCCGCAGCGAGATGATGGACGGCTTGGTGGTCTCGGCCTTGGCGGCGAGCAGGGCGCCGTAGAGTTCCTGGACGTCTTCGACGTATTCGCCGGTCTTGGTCCAGTCCACGCGCTGGGTGTGCCAGCCGTAGGCCTCGTAGCGCTTGAGCACGTCTTCGGTGAAGGCGATGTCGGTGTCGTCTTCGATGGAGATGTGGTTCTCGTCGTAGATCACCACGAGGTTGCCCAGTTCCTGGTGCCCAGCCAGCGAGGACGCCTCGGATGTGACGCCTTCCTGGAGGTCGCCGTCGGAGGCGATGACCCAGATGGTGTGGTCGAACGGGCTCTCGCCGGCGGGGGCGTCGGCGTCGAACAGGCCGCGCTGGCGGCGCTGGGAGTAGGCGAAGCCGACCGAGGAGGCCAGGCCCTGGCCGAGCGGGCCGGTGGTGATCTCGACGCCGGCGGTGTGCTTGTATTCCGGGTGGCCGGGGGTCAGCGAACCCCAGGTGCGGAGGGCCTCGAGGTCCTTCAGCTCCAGGCCGTAGCCGGAAAGGAACAACTGGATGTACAGGGTCAGGGATGTGTGCCCGGGGGACAGGATGAACCGGTCACGGCCGATCCAGTCAGGGTTCTTCGGGTCGTGGCGCATCAGCTTCTGGAACAGCAGGTAAGCGGCCGGTGCAAGGCTCATGGCCGTGCCGGGGTGACCGTTGCCGACCTTCTCGACGGCGTCAGCGGCCAAAACGCGGACGGTGTCCACGGCGCGCTGGTCCAGGCTGGTCCAAGTCAGTTCTTGCTCTTCCAAATGTGGCACGTAAACCGAGCCCCTCTCTGTGCTGACGGCTGGTGACGGCACATGGCAAACCTCGGGCACAGGATGGCGCCCGCTGCGAAGTGTCTACCAGCCGTTCACCATTGAAACGTTGATCTATCATCCAGACATGCAGATCTGAGAATACGCTTTCTCGGAAACCTTGCGTGAGCTGATCTGCAGACAGCTTAGCCCGGTTCGCGGGCCCAAATGGTGGGAATCTCAAAAAATGGACGCAAATTCCGTTTTATGAATCACCGCGACGTCAAAGTGCCGGTGAACTTTCGGAAACACACGAAAAATCCGGGTGCCGTGGCGTCGGACAGGCCACGGTATGATATCTGGAGGCCGAAGCGAGGTGCCGCCGCCGCGAGAAACCCGCCTTGACAACACCAGCAAAGAACAGAGTGACTGCCAACGTGAGCACAACAGATACGCCCCTCAATGCTTCCCCGGCTGTGGGGAAGGGCGGAATGTCCCGAAAGTTCAAGGCGTATCTGGCACTGACCAAACCCCGAGTGATCGAGTTGCTGCTGGTCAGCACCTTGCCCACCATGATCTTCGCGCAGCGGGGTTTTCCTTCCATCGGGTTGATCCTGGCCACATTGGTGGGCGGCGCCTTTGCCGCCGGCAGCGCAGGGGTCTTCAACTGTTACATCGACCGCGACATCGACAAGTTGATGCACCGCACTGAAAAGCGGCCCCTCGTAACGGGCGAAGTCACTCCCCGCGAAGCACTCGTCTTCGCTTGGATCCTTGGAGCTGCCTCGATTGCCATCCTGTGGTTCGGGGCCAACCCGCTCTCGGCTTGGCTCGGCCTTGGTGCGATTGTTTTCTACGTTGTCATCTACACGATGATCCTCAAGCGCCGCACGGCACAGAACATCGTGTGGGGCGGTGCCGCCGGCTGCTTCCCGGTGCTGATCGCCTGGGCAGCCGTGACAAACACGGTTGAGTGGCCCGCCATCGTGCTCTTCATGGTGATCTTCCTGTGGACTCCTCCGCACTACTGGCCGCTGTCCATGCGGTACGGCGAGGACTACCGCAACGCCAACGTCCCCATGCTGGGTGCCATCGCCGGCGCCAAGGTGGTTTCGGTCCAGGTGGTCCTGTACGCGTGGGCCATGGTTGCGTGCTCGCTGCTTTTGGTGCCGGTGGGCCGCGCGGGTTGGGTGTACACCATCGCCGCCGTCCTCGCGGGCGCCTGGTTCCTGTATGAATCACACGCCCTCTACAACCGTGCACAGGGCGGCGACGTCTCGAACAAGGGAGCCATGAAGGTCTTCCACGGTTCCATCAGCTACCTGACGCTTCTCTTCATTGCCCTTGCGGTGGACCCGTTCATCGGCTCCCCGATCATCGGCCGCTGACGGCCCCGTTACGCGCGCCGTCGGCGTCCCCGTCACCGAAGGACGCTCGCTCACTTATGACGCCATTTCCCCAAACGCCCGCTCACCTTTAGGGCCGTTTCCCCAAACGCCCGCTCACCTATAGGGCCAAAACAGAAGACCCTCTTTCACATCGCATGATGCGAAAGAGGGTCTTCCCTTTGGCTAAGGCGGAGGCGGGCAACCGCCCGGGGGCTAGAGCTTAGGTCTGAACTAGACTTTCGGGCTGAACCGGGCCACATCCGCGGCGTTCGTTGCGGCACTCATGAGCAGGGCGGCACCCAACATGTGTGCGCCTACCAGGAAGGCAGGGATGCCGTTGTAGTACTGGGTAAAGCCAATGACCGCCTGCAGGACCGTCACGGCGAGCAGCAGCAGGGCAGCTGTGCGGAACAGGCCGGTGATTCCCTTACGCAGGACGAAGTAGACGGCGAAGACGGCTCCCGCCGTGATGAGGTATGCGGGCACTGCGTGGATGTGCGAAAAGAGGTCCCAGTCGAGATCGTTGCGCGGCGCGTTAGCGTCGCCGGCGTGGGGTCCGGCGCCAGTCACCACGACGCCCAGGCACACAGCGACTACCGAGAAGAACGCGACGGCGGTCATCACGGGGCTCATGGCGCCCGGAATCGCTGCCAGTGTCCGCTTCATGAAGCGGCCGGTCCGGCCATAGGCGCGGTTGACCAGGAGCGTGGAGAAGACAACCAGGGCCATCGAAACCAGGAAGTGCAGGCCGACAACCCACGGGTTCAGATTGGACAGCACGGTAATGCCGCCGATGATGGCCTGTGCCGGAATGCTCGCGAGCAGGCCCACAGCCAGGAGGAAAAGGTCGCGACGTTCTTTGCGGAGGTTCCACAAATACACCAGCATCAGGACGGCGACGGCTGCCAATGCGAACGTCAACATGCGGTTGCCGAATTCGATGAAGCCGTGGATGCCCATCTCTGGCGTGTTCACAAGCGAACCGCTGGTGCAGCGCGGCCACGTGGGGCAGCCGAGGCCTGAGGATGTCAGCCGGACCGCGCCGCCGGTGACCACCAGGACCACCTGGCCGATCAGTGACAACATCGCCAGCCTGCGGATGGTGCTGTTGACCTCCGTGGGAAGCTTGGCGGTCAACTGCTGGATGGACTTCGGGAGGCGGGAAGCCGTGCTCACAGTTTTCTCAATTCTCGGTACTCAATTCACGCTGACGGTTCGGTTCCACAAGGGGACGCTCAGTTCCATTTGAACCAGCGGACGGCGGCCGCGCCAGGGACGATGGTCCACAGCAGCAGCACAAGAACGTAGGGCAGGGAGACGTTGCCGTGGAGGAAAGCGTCCCTGAGAGACTGCCCCAGTGCTCCCGAGGGCAGGAAGTGCACGACGTTCTGCGCCAGTTCGGGCAAACGCTCGGCAGGGACCACGATTCCGCCGAGGGCGCCCAGCAAGATCCAGAGCAGGTTGGTGATGGCGAGGGTTGCCTCCGGCCGCACGGTACCGGCAACCAGGAGCCCGAGCGCAGTGAAGGCTGCAGCGCCGAGAACCAGAAGGCCCAGGCCCGGAAGCCAGCCTTCGGGACGCGGATGCCAGCCCAGCAGCGCGGCCACGGCGCCTATCACCAGGACCTGGAGGACCAGGACGGCCAAGACGGCGATGATCTTGCCTGCAATGAGGCCGGTCCGGCCCAGGGGAGTGGTCGAGAGGAAGCGGAGCACACCGTAGCGGCGGTCGAAGCCGGTGGCGATGCCTTGGCCGGTGAACGCCGTGGACATGGCGCACAGAGCGAGGACGCCCGGGGTCGCGATGTCCACCCGGTTGGCACCCAAGCCATCGAGCAGGGGTGTGACGGTGAGTCCCACCAAGGCCAGCAACGGCATGATCACTGCGAGGATCAGCTGCTCGCCGTTCCGGATCATAGTCAACGTTTCGTAGCGGCCCTGCAGCAGGATCCTGCGCATCAAGGGCGCCGGTCCGGCGTGGGGTGTGCTGCGCACGGGGATGGCACTGGTCATCGGATGTCCCTTCCGGAGATGTCCAGGAAGACGTCTTCCAAGCTGCGAGCCTCCAAGCGGAGGGACGCCGGCATGATGCCCTTCTCGGCCCACCATGCCGTCAGCTTCGCCAGATGTTGCGGCGTCAGCGTGCCTGCGATCGCGTAGCTGCCCGCGCGGCTTTCGGTGATGGTCAGTTCATCTCCGATGGCTGCCGCAATGTCGAGTCCGGCCGGGGCGTCGAAAAACAGGGTGCGTTCGGTTACCCCGTCCATGGCCTCATGGCCGTGGCTCAACAAGTCGGCGACGGTGCCCTCCGCTACGTTGCGGCCGGCGTCGATGATGTACACATAGTCCGCAAGCCGTTGGGCGTCGTCCATGAGGTGCGTGGTGAGGATGATGCCCATGCCTGCATCCCGCAGTTCGGCGATGAGTTCAAAGACGATTTGGCGGGACTGGGGATCGAGCCCTGCGCTGGGCTCGTCCAGGAACAGGACTTCGGGATTGCCGATCAGGGCAGCCGCGAGCGAGAGCCGCTGCTTTTGGCCTCCGGACAAACGGCGGACGCCGGTGCGGCTGAAGGTGTCGATGCCCAAGCGCTCGACGAGTCCGTCCAGGGGAAGGGGGTTCTGGTACATGCCTGCGATGTGCCGAAGCAATGGGATGGGACGGGCCGACGGCGGGAGGCCGCCGTCCTGCAGCATCACGCCGACGCGCGAACGAAGGTTCGCGCCGGCGGCGTCAGGGTCTTCGCCGAGGAGCCCGATGCGGCCGCCGGTACGCTTTTGAAGGCCTTGCGCGCATTCGAGCGTCGTTGTCTTGCCCGCGCCGTTGGCGCCCAGCAAAGCCGTGATCTGGCCGTGTTCTGCGAACATTGACAGGTCGCTGACTACCCGGAGCATCTTGCCGTCAAGGGAAGCCAGCGGGCCAACGTCCTTGATGAGTCCATCGATGGTGAGGACAGGGGATTCGGGGGATCGCACCAAAGTATTCTACGTGAAGTAGTAGGGGTGCGGCGGGCAAGGTGCCGCAGGCCAGCCTTGCCTTACTGGATGCACGGACTAAATTACGACATGATTGTGTTGTGTATTCCATGAGGAGTTCTGTTTCCGTGCCCGCAGGGCACAGCGCGGTCATGTCTGTGGCCGATGGGACCGCCGTCGGCGTGGCTGACGCGGAAGACCGTACCCGGGACCGCGTTCTCAATGCGGTGTTGGAGCACGGTCCCGTCAGCGCAGCTGAACTCGGCGACATGCTGGGTTTCACGCCCGCAGCTGTCCGCCGGCATCTGGATCACCTCCAGCGTGCCGGGGTCATAGAGGTAAAGCGCGTCGCGAAGGCAGGAGCCGGCGCGGGCCGGCCGGCCCGTCGCTATGTCCTCAGCTCACGGGGGCAGTCGAAGCTCGGGGATGACTACTTGAACATTGCCAGTTCCGCCTTGCGGCGCCTGAGGGACCTCGCAGGCGAGGAAGCTGTCAGGGACTATGCGGTAGAGCGCTTCGCCGAGATGGAACAGCGCTATGCACCCGAAATCGACCGGGCAGGGTCCGACATAACGGCCCGCGCTGTGGCGCTGTCGAAGGCGCTTAGCAGGGACGGATATGTTGCATCGGCTGCATCGATTGAGACCAAGGCGCCCCTGCCCGCTTCCCTCTCAAGTGTCCAGCTGTGCCAGGGCCATTGCCCCATCCAGCAGCTCGCCGCGGAATTTCCCGTTTTTTGCGACACCGAGACCGAACTGTTTTCCCGTTTGGTCGGCGTCGATGTCCGCAGGCTCTCTACCCTCGCGCAGGGCGGACATGTCTGCACCACCCACATTCCTACCGGCAGGCCAGCCGCCAAGGAGGCCCTCGGGTTTCCAAAGCTGCGGGCCACGCCCCATGTCGAATCAAACAATCAGTAAGAAAGGCCGTGATGACGGGTCAATTAGCTGAAGGAACAGCAGAGAAAGCGCTAGCTGACGGTGCTGTGATCTCGGAGATTCTGGAGAAGAATCCCGAGCTGCACGGTATTGGCAACTACGAGTACGGATGGGCTGACAAGAACGACGTCGGCGCAAACGCACGCCGTGGTCTCAACGAAGAGGTAGTCCGCGACATTTCGGCGAAGAAGAACGAGCCGGAATGGATGCTGGACCTGCGCCTCAAGGGCTTGAAGTACTTCGACCGCAAGCCCATGCCCACCTGGGGTGCAGACCTCTCCGGCATCGACTTCGACAACATCAAGTATTTCGTGCGCTCCACCGAGAAGCAGGCTGCCACGTGGGAAGACCTCCCCGAGGACATCCGCAACACCTACGAGAAGCTGGGCATCCCGGAAGCCGAGCGCAGCCGCCTCGTGTCCGGCGTGGCCGCGCAGTATGAGTCCGAGGTCGTGTACCACCAGATCCGCGAGGACCTGGAAAAGCAGGGCGTGATCTTCCTGGACACCGACACCGCGCTTCGCGAGCACCCGGAGATCTTCCAGGAGTACTTCGGCACCATCATTCCGGTGGGCGACAACAAGTTCGCGTCGTTGAACACGGCCGTTTGGTCCGGCGGTTCCTTCGTGTATGTCCCCAAGGGCGTCCACGTGGACATCCCGCTGCAGGCCTACTTCCGCATCAACACCGAGAACATGGGCCAGTTCGAGCGCACGCTGATCATCGCGGATGAGGACTCCTACGTCCACTACATCGAAGGCTGCACCGCTCCGATCTACACTTCGGACTCGCTGCACTCCGCCGTGGTGGAAATCATCGTGAAGAAGGGCGCCCGCGTCCGTTACACGACCATCCAGAACTGGTCGACCAACGTGTACAACCTGGTCACCAAGCGTGCCATCTGCGAAGAAGGCGCCACCATGGAATGGATTGATGGCAACATCGGCTCCAAGGTGACCATGAAGTATCCGGCCGTCTACCTGGTCGGCGAGCACGCCAAGGGTGAGACCCTGTCGATCGCGTTCGCCGGCGAAGGCCAGCACCAGGACACCGGCTCGAAGATGGTCCACATCGCGCCGAACACCAAGAGCTCAATCATCTCCAAGTCCGTGGCCCGCGGCGGCGGCCGTGCAGCGTACCGAGGCCTGGTCCAGGTCCGCGAAGGCGCCAAGCACTCCGCCAACACCGTGCGTTGCGACGCTTTGTTGGTAGACACCATTTCCCGTTCCGACACCTATCCCTACATCGACATCCGCGAGGATGACGTGGTGATGGGTCACGAGGCCACCGTTTCCCGAGTCAGCGAGGAGCAGCTCTTCTATCTGATGTCCCGCGGTATGCCCGAGGACGAGGCCATGGCCATGATCGTGCGCGGCTTCATTGAGCCGATTGCCCGTGAGTTGCCTATGGAATACGCCCTTGAACTCAACCGCCTGATTGAACTGCAGATGGAAGGATCCGTCGGTTAGCAATGACTGAAATCACTACTGAAAAGGCCCGCATCGGCGCGCCCTCGGCACAGCCATTTATCGACGGCTTCACCGAAGAAGGCGAGAACCTCTCGCCCGTCAACACCGGCACGAACACGTCTTCCACCTCGGAAAAGGCCTTGGAACAGGCTCCTTCGGCCGGACCGCTTGCAGGCGCCTCGGCCAAGAGCCACTCCCACGGCGGCGGCGTTGGAATTCCGGACAGCTCACGCGCAGGTCGACTGACCTCGTACAAGCTGGCCGACTTCAAGCCCCTCACCGGGCTGGAAGAAGACTGGCGCTTCACCCCGCTCAAGCGCCTTCGCGGCCTTCACAACGAGGTCCTCTCCGGTTCGGCACCGTCGGTCGCCGTTACCGCCCCGGAGGGCGTCGTCGTCGAGACCGTGGGGCGGGACGATGCCCGCATCGGGTCGGCGGCCATTCCGGAGGACCGCGTGTCCGCCAACGCTTGGGAGAACTTCAAGGAGGCCACCGTCATCACGGTGCCCGCCGAGCTCCAGCTCGACGGCGAAGTGTCCGTCCTGCTGACCGGCACCTCCACGGAAGCTTCCGCCCAGCACATAGTGATCGTGGCAGGGCGCTTCTCCAAGTCCCGGATCGTCCTGGACCACCAGGGCAGCGCGATCGTTTCCGAGAACGTCGAAATCCTCGTCGAAGACGGTGCCGACCTGACGGTCATCTCGCTCCAGGAATGGAACGACGACGCCGTTCACGCCTCGTCGCAGCAGGCCAAGCTGGGCCGTGACGCCAAGTTCAAGCACATCGTGGTCAGCCTCGGCGGCGACGTCGTGCGCATGACTCCGTCCACGCGCTTCACTGCACCGGGCGCTGAAGCCGAGATGTTCGGCCTGTACTTCGCCGACGCCGGACAGCACCTTGAGCAGCGCTTGTTCGTTGACCACGCCGTGGCCAACTGCAAGTCCAACGTCCTGTACAAGGGCGCCCTGCAAGGCCGCAACGCGCATACGGTGTGGGTTGGCGACGTCCTGATCCGCAAGGAAGCCGAAGGCACCGATACCTACGAGGCCAACCGCAACCTGGTCCTCACGGACGGTGCGCGCGCCGACTCGGTGCCGAACCTGGAAATTGAAACGGGCCTGATCGAGGGTGCCGGCCACGCCAGCGCCACCGGCCGCTTCGATGACGAACACCTGTTCTACCTCATGGCACGCGGCATCCCTGAAGACGTAGCCCGCCGATTGGTGGTCCGCGGCTTCCTCAACGAGATCATCCAGCAGATCAAGGTACCGGCACTCGAAGAGCGCCTGACCGAAGCTGTTGAGCGTGAGCTCGCCGCGAGCGACAACTAATACAAGCCAAGCAGGGAAAACAGACTATGAGCGATCAGCCACAAGGCGAACTGGTATGCAACGCCAACGAGATCCAGGTCAAGCAGGCGCTGCGCATCCTGATCGATGACTACCCCGTAGCCATCGTCAAGGACTCGATGGGTCAGATCCACGCCATCGGCGACACCTGCTCGCATGCGGACATTTCGCTCTCCGAGGGCGAAATCGAAGGCTGCGCGATCGAATGCTGGGGCCACGGTTCCCAGTTCGATCTCCGCACCGGACAGCCCTTGCAGCTCCCTGCCTACGACCCCGTCCCGGTCTTCGCCGTCAGCCTCGACGGCGACGACGTCTACGTGGACGTGACCAACGTTGTGAACGGCGCCTCAGTACAGAACTACTGAGCGCCAAGTGCCTAAAGACTTACGAAAGAAAGAAGAGCATGTCTACTCTTGAGATCAAGGACCTGCACGTCAGCATCGAGACGGAGCAGGGCACCAAAGAGATCCTGAAGGGCGTCAGCCTGACCATCAAGACCGGCGAGACCCACGCGATCATGGGCCCCAACGGTTCGGGCAAGTCCACCCTGGCGTCCACCATTGCCGGCCACCCGCGCTACAACGTCACACGCGGCACCATCACGCTCGACGGCGAAGACGTGCTGGCCATGAGCGTTGACCAGCGCGCCCGCGCAGGCGTCTTCCTGGCCATGCAGTACCCCGTAGAGGTTCCGGGCGTCACCATGACCAACTTCCTGCGCACCGCCAAGACCGCAATCGACGGCGAAGCTCCCGCCCTCCGCACCTGGACCAAGGACGTCAAGGCGGCCATGCAGCAACTGCGTATCGACGCCGACTTCGCACAGCGCAACGTCAACGAGGGCTTCTCCGGCGGCGAGAAGAAGCGAGTGGAGATCCTCCAGCTCGAACTCTTCAAGCCGAAGTTCGCCGTGCTTGACGAGACCGACTCCGGCCTGGACGTCGACGCGCTCAAGGTCGTCTCCGAGGGCGTCAACCGCGCCCACGCCACGGGCAACATGGGTACCTTGCTCATCACCCACTACACCCGCATCCTGCGCTACATCAAGCCGGACTTCGTCCACGTGTTTGTCGATGGCCAGGTTGTCGAAGAGGGCGGCCCTGAATTGGCCGACCGCCTCGAAGAAGAAGGCTACGACCGTTACGCCACGGGCGCCGGCGCAGCCACCATCGCTGCTGCCGCAGCAGCACAGGCCTAGTTAGGACTCCCGCCATGACCGAAATCAACGCGGCTCGCACCAGCCTCGAGGACGTCGAGGAGGCGCTCAAGGATGTCATTGACCCGGAACTCGGTGTCAACGTGGTGGACCTTGGGCTGCTCTACGGTCTGAAGTACTCCGAGGAGGACGGCGCTCTGCTCATCGACATGACGTTGACGACGGCGGCCTGTCCGCTGACGGATGTCCTCGAAGAGCAGGTCGGCCAGTCCCTCGACGGCATCGTGGACGACTGGCGCCTCAACTGGGTATGGATGCCGCCATGGGGTCCCGAGCGGATCACGGACGACGGCAAAGACCAGATGCGGGCCCTCGGCTTCAACATCTAGGTCCCCACCGCCTCCCTAGCCTCGCTTCGCTTCGGCCAGGGAACCCTCGGCGGCGGAGGCCCCTGCTTAGGTTACGACGACGGCCGGTCACCTTTCGCGAAAGGTGACCGGCCGTCGTCGTACCTAGATCTCCCGACCGCACGAGTGGCGTCACAGTAAGCCGCGGACCCACCGCACAGGCTAAAATTCGATGATGCCTTTTCTGGACAAACTTCAGCTCTGGGCCGATGAACGCCCCGACGACACCGCCGTCGTCGTCGGCGGCAAACGGCTCAACTGGGCTGACCTTCGGGACGCCGCCACCCTGCGCCTGGAGGAGACGGCCGCGACGACGGTACTCGCCGAGCCCAATTCCCTTGACTTCGTGGTGGCTTACACGGCCGCCGTGGCCGGCGAACGGCGCTGCGCCGTGCTCGACCCGTTGTGGCCGCAAGCCATGATCGATGAGGTCGCCCAGAGGATCGGACAAGCCGGGCCCGCCACCAGCCGGGAGCTTGGCAACGGTGACGAGTTGTCCGACGGCGATCTGGACTCCACGTTCCTGATCGGACTGACGTCCGGAACCACGTCCGTTCCCAAAGCCTTCACCCGTTCACGGCATTCGTGGCAAGTCTCGTTCGACGCCTCCATCGAGTTCTTCGGGCTCACACCGGAGGACAGGACGCTCGCGCCCGGACCGCTGGCCGCGAGCTTGAACCTGTACGCCCTGTCCGAATGCCTGTATGCCGGGGCGGCCTTCCACACTTTGGAGACATTCGACGTCGGCGATGTCCACGCAGCGATCAGTTACGACGGCGTCACCCGGCTGGTCCTCGTGCCCACCATGCTACGACTGTTGAGCGAGCGCGGATTGACCGGGGGCGTGGACGCATCCGGCGTGCGGAGCATCATCTGCGCAGGCTCGAAGCTCGACGCCCGTACCCTCGAAGCGGCCAGGCGTTGGGCGCCCAATGCTGCAATTTTCGAGTACTACGGCGCGTCCGAGCTCAGCTTTGTTTCCGGAACGCGGCTCGCTGCCGGTGAACCGCTCGACGCCGGCGGCACGGGAATCGGCCAACCGTTTCCCGGCGTCGAACTCAAGATCATGGACGACGACGGCGCGGAGCGGCCCGAAGGGGCCGACGGGAATATCTGCGTCCGGTCCGGCATGGTCAGCAACGGGTATCTCTGGGGCGATGACGGCCAGGCGCTACGTTGCTTTGACGGTTGGTACACGGTGGGGGACCAGGGCTATGTGGATTCCGGTGTCCTGCATATCCTCGGCCGTCGGTCCGACATGATCATCACCTCCGGGAGGAACGTCTATCCCCACGAAGTGGAGCTTGCCTTGGCATCGGTTCCCGGGGTTTCGGCGGCCGTCGCGGCTGGAATGCTGGACGAAGTCCGCGGCCAGAAAGTTGTCGCCGGAATCGTTCCCGCCTACGGATCCGTGACTGCAACCCAGGTGAAGACGGGCCTTGACGGCCTGCTCGCCCGGGACAAGCGGCCCCTGCGGTATTTCACGCTGTCCGAATTGCCCGTGACGGACCGCGGGAAGGTCAGCCGCCAAATGTTGCTCGACTGGATTGAGAACAACGATCCGCGGGCGAAACCCCTTGCCTAGCCGCGAGCCGGGCACAGGGCCGGACCCTTCGCGCCAACCGGTGATCATCGCCGCCCTGCGCACACCAATTTGCCGGGCCAACGGACAATTGAAGTCGCTTCGCGCCGAGGAGCTCCTCTCTCCCGTGCTGCGCGCACTGCTGACAGCCACGGGTGTTGCCGGCTCGGACGTCAGCGACGTCGTGATCGGCAATGCGGTGGGCGGGGGCGGAAACCTGGCCCGGTATGCCGCTTTGCGGGCGGGACTGCCTGCGGGGGTTCCCGGACTGACTGTCGACCGGCAATGCGGCTCCGGGCTCGACGCCATCGCCTTGGCATCCCGGCTCGTTGCCGCGGGCGGTAATGGCGTCTTCCTGGCCGGGGGAGTGGAGAGTATCAGTACTGCTCCGCTGCGTGCCAGGAGGAATCAAGACCCCGACGGCGAACCGGACTTCTACACCCGCGCCACCTTTGTGCCGCCCGAGTTCGGGGACCCGGACATGGGTGTGGCTGCAGAAAATGTGGCACGGGAATTCTTCGTGAGCCGCGAACGACAGGACGAGTTCGCCTTGCGGAGTCACCAGCGCGCCGTCGCTGCCAGCGCCCAGGGCGCATTCGCCCCGGAAATTGTTCCCGTGGAAGCAGGGGGCGCCGTGGTGCAGGCGGATGACGGACCCCGGGCATCCCTCAAGGCCGGACTCATGGGCCGCTTCCCGCCGGCATTCGTACCGGGCGGCACTGTTACGGCCGGAAACTCGTGCTTCGACGCTGACGCTGCCTCCGCCGTCGTGATCACTTCACTCCAGCGGGCACGGCAACTTGGTGCCGCGGACGGATTGCTCATCCTGGGCTGCGACACTGCGGGCGTTGAGCCGGAACTGCTGGGCATCGGAGCTTCAGTGGCGGCCAAGCGATTGCTCGCGGAGCTTGGTCTTGAACCGGGGAAACTGGACCTCGTGGAATTCAACGAGGCGTTCGCTTCGCAGACCCTCGCCTGCCTTGACGCGCTTGGCGTGGAACCGGAACGGGCGAATCTTGACGGTGGCGCACTGGCCTTGGGACACGCGTACGGTGCGTCGGGGGCTGTCCTGGTGACACGGCTGCTGGCCCAAGCCCGCAGGATCGCCGAAGATCAGCCAGGCCGGGAGAGCCTGGCGCTGGCGATGATCAGCATCGCAGGTGGAATGGGCACGGCAGCGATGTTCCAGTACGCGCAGTTGACGGCCGATTAGTCTTCGGAGTCGCCAAGGCCGCGCGCGGCCAAGGCGTCGCCGGTCTGCCGCGCATAGGCAACCGTGGTGATGAACACCGGCAACACCAGGGCGCGGGGATTGCGTTCAAGCCCCCTTGCCCGGGCTGAGTCACGGACATCGGAGAACGCGCCGGCAATGAACGGAAGGCTGCGCAGCATGATGGCGATGGTCAGGGCGAAGCGCTCAGGGTCCGCCCCGAAACGCTTGAACGGCTTGGACAGGGCAACCACCCCGTCCAGCAATGCCTGCACGGGAGTCGTGACGGTCAGCACCGACGCCGCGACGACGCAGACAAGCACATTGAGCACGATCCGCGCGGCAACGGGGCCGCCAAGCTGCCACCATTGGAAGGCGCCGATCGCAACGAGGATGGGCGTCACGAGCCACACGGAACGGGCGAGCCGTTTGAATCCGGCACCGCTCAGCAGGAAGAGTCCGCACATCACTGCGAGGACCGCCGCCGAGACAAGCCAGTCCACGATCAGGAACGATGCCAAGCCGCAGCCGGCAACCAGCAGGAACTTGAGCCACAGCGGCGTGCGGTGCACGATCGATTCGCCCCGCACATAGTTGGGGATCAGCACCCCGCGGCCCCTCACGTCGCCTGCACCTTGCCTTGGGGGGATTCAGCTACGCACAGCGCGCGGTAGTGTTCGACGGCGTCGGCTGCTCCGCCGTCGAACACTATCCGTCCGCAATCCACCACCAAGGCGCGATCGGCTTCGAGGGCAAGATCGAGATCGTGGGTGGACATGATGATCTGTTGCTCCAGGCCTGCAAGGGTTCGCCTCAGCAGTTCCCGGTTGCGCAGGTCCAGCAGCGTTGAAGGCTCGTCGAGGACCAGCACGGCGGGGTTCACCGCGAGGACGGCGGCGAGGGCGAGCAGCTGCCGTTCTCCGCCGGAGAGCTCGTAAATACTCTGGTCGGCGAGGTCCAGGAGCCCGAACCGTTCCAGCACAGCTTCCGCCCGGGCCGCGCGCTCTTTGGAGTTCTTGACGGAACGCCGCAGGGAGAGTTCAACATCCTCCCGGCCCGTAGGCATGACCAGCTGCGACAGGGGATCGGTGAAGACGAAGCCCACCTGGCTGCGGACCTGGCGTACGTCCCGCAAGCTGTCGGCGCCGTTGACGCTGACGGTACCTTCGCTGGGAACCACCAAGCCGTTGAGCAAGCGCAGCAGGGTGGACTTTCCCGAGCCGTTGGCCCCGATGACCGCGATGCGTCGCTCTGTGAGTTCCAACGAGACGTCCTGCAGCAAAGTCTTGGGCGCCGGGCTGCCATCGACGGCTACGCGCACTGAGACTTCGCTGAGAATGATGGTGTTCATGTACTGATTGTTCCCGCTCTACTTGACGCGGCGGACCAGGATGTCCGGGAAGGCCTTGTGGAGCGAGACGGCGATGATCGCCGCCAGGACGTTCTTGATGGTATCCCCGGGGTAGTACGGCAGGTCGGCGAGGACTGCCTTGGCGAAGTCGAACTTGCCATTGACCATGAAGCCAAGCACTCCGAGGCCGTGGATGAGGACGATGGTGCTGATCATGGCTGCGGCAAACAGGAAAACGGCGCGGTACTTGACGGTCTTGCGGATCACGATCGCTGCCAGCCAGCCGGTGGCGGCCGCCGCCAAGGGAAAGGCGATGATGTAGCCGGCCGACGGCGTCGCCAGGATACCGAGCCCGCTCCGGCCGCCGCTGAAGATCGGCAGTCCCGCGAAACCGAGCAGGGTGTAAAGGCCGACGGCGGCGAAAGCCCGCCCGCCGCCGAGTACGAGTCCCGTCAGGATGACGGTAAGGGTCTGCAGGGTGATCGGCACGCCCAAGGCGCCGACCGGAATGCCTGGAATCAGCGTTGAGGCGGCCACGAGGGCCGCGAATACCGCGATGAGGCCGATGTCCGTGGACGTCCAGCGCGTGCGGGGAGAGGTTCCCCGCGTGGAAGCGGTTTCGGTGCTGCTCATGGTGTGTCCTGTCTGTGCCTGGGGCGGAGTGAATCCCCTGGAACCGACACTACAGAGCGGTCTGACACGGCATTTTGTAGGGTCTCCACGAGCAGCATGGCAAGGCCTTGGGCCCAAGGTACAAAGAGCGGCGCAGTTGGGCCGGAGCCGCCGTTGCTACGCCTCGACGTCCTCTGCTGTTGGGGTGAAGCCCGCGCGGTCCACCTTCCGGTGGTAGTGCATGCCGGCCAGTCCGCCCAATACCGCGGCGGCGAGGGTCACTGCTGCCACCACGACGGCGGCGATGATGCCGGTTGTGCTGAGCTGTCCCTCATTCACGGGAATCCTCGGGAAGCTGTTCACGTTGGCGAGGATATTGAACCGCGGTCCGGCGAGCAAGCCCAGCAACGCCACCAGCACGGCGACGATAATTGCCCAAAACCAGACCATGAGCCCTTGCCTGACGCCGTTGAACCGGGCCATGCGTCCGGCAACGTAGCCGCCGCAATAATAGGAGAGGAACAGGATCACCAGGAGCGCGATGATCCCCGCAATGCCTACGGGCTGCGAAGATGCCAGGTTCACTGCATCACTGACGTTCGCGTTGTTGGCGAGCCCGACAGCGATCCCCGCCGCCGCAAGGAGGGCGACCAGCAGCACGGCCATCCCCGTGGCGGTCAGCCAGCCGAAGAAGGCAGAGCCAATCTTGATTCCGCCGAACTGCTCCTTTTCGCGGGCGATGACGGTCTCACGGGTGGCCGCGCCCGGCTCGGAAGCTGCGGGAACCACGGGATAGCTGCTCGTTTCGTCAACGTAGCCACGGTCAACGTAACCGGGGCCGTTTCCACGTACACCGTCTACCCGGTCGCTCCGTGGTTCGGCGGCATATGGGACTTCATCCTGGCCGCGGTCGGCCCGGACGTGTTTGCCATCGGATCCTGTTGCACTGCTCATCGAGAGCCTCCCTTGCAATCGTCCTACCTTCACCTAACCACGCGCCGAAAATAGTAGCAAGGGTGCTTACTATTTCAGGGCCATCCGCGCCCGCCCTTGACGCTGGCGAGTGTGGGACCCGGTGGGCGGTAGAATCGTAAAGGCCGTTTGTTCGGCCCCTCCACTTCAGCCGCGCCTTGACCTCCGGTGCTGCGGGTGTTCCCCATTGAAAGGCATCCCCCGAATTGATTACCGTCCAGGAACTCGAACTGCGCGCCGGCGCCCGCCTGCTCATGGACCAGGTGAGCTTCCGCGTGGATAAGGGGGACAAAATCGGTCTGGTGGGCCGGAACGGCGCAGGCAAGACGACCCTCACCCGCGTTCTTGCCGGCGAGGGACTGCCCGCGGCAGGCAAGGTTGCCCGCAGTGGTGAGATTGGCTACTTGCCCCAGGATCCGCGGACCCCGGACATGGAACAGCTGGCACGGGACCGCATCCTTTCCGCCCGCGGGCTCGACGTGGTGGTGGGCAAGCTAAAGCAAGCCCAAACGGACATGTCCAGCGAAGACGCAACGGTTCAGCGCAAAGCCATGAACCGCTACGACCGCTTGGAAGCCGAGTTCCTCGCAGGAGGCGGTTATGCCGCCGAAGCCGAAGCCGCAGCTATCTCCTCCAACCTGGCCCTTCCCGAGCGGCTCCTGAACCAGCCTCTCAAGACACTTTCCGGCGGCCAGCGCCGCCGCGTGGAGCTGGCCAGGATCCTCTACTCGGACGCCGAAACGCTCCTCCTCGACGAACCCACCAACCACCTCGACGCAGACTCCATCACCTGGCTCCGTGACTTCCTCAAGGGCCATCAGGGCGGGCTGATTGTGATCAGCCACGACGTGGAGCTCCTCGAAGCCACGGTCAACAAGGTTTACCACCTGGACGCCAACCGGGCGCAGATCGACTTCTACAACATGGGCTGGAAGCGTTACCTGCAACAGCGTGAAACCGACGAGCGCGCCCGCAAGCGGGAACGCGCCAACGCCGAGAAGAAGGCCCAGGTCCTCATGGACCAGGCCAACAAGATGCGGGCCAAGGCCACCAAGGCCGTTGCGGCGCAGAACATGGCGAAGCGTGCCGAACGGCTGCTTGGCGGCCTGGAAGCAGTCCGCGAGCATGACCGCGTGGCGGCTTTGCGTTTCCCGGATCCTGCTCCGTGCGGCAAGACTCCGCTCACGGCGGAAGGCCTGAGCAAGTCATACGGCTCCTTGGAAATCTTCACCGATGTGGACCTGGCAATCGACCGCGGCTCCAAGGTGGTCATCCTCGGCCTCAACGGTGCGGGCAAGACCACCCTCCTGCGGATGCTTGCAGGGGTGGACAAGCCGGACACCGGCGAGATCGTCCCGGGCCACGGGCTCAAAGTGGGCTACTACGCACAGGAACACGAAACCCTGGACCACGACCGCACCGTCCTGGAGAATATGCGTTCATCAGCTCCGGACATGAAGGACGCAGAGGTCCGCGGGATCCTCGGTTCCTTCTTGTTCTCGGGCGACGACGTCGACAAACCGGCGGGTGTGCTTTCCGGTGGTGAGAAGACGCGGCTCGCCCTCGCCACGATCGTGGCCTCGAGCGCCAACGTGCTGCTCCTGGACGAGCCCACCAACAACCTCGACCCGGCCAGCCGCGCTGAGATCCTCGGCGCACTGCGGAACTATTCCGGCGCCGTCGTGCTCGTCAGCCACGATGAAGGCGCCGTGGAGGCTCTGAACCCGGAACGCGTGGTGCTGCTTCCGGACGGCGTCGAGGACCACTGGAACGAAGACTACCTGGACCTCATCACCCTCGCTTAGGCGATCGCCTCAGGGCATTTCCCACGGCACGGAGGCAAGTGGCCGGCCTAGTTCGATGTAGCTTTTCAGATTGGACAGGACCGCCGACCAGCCGCGGCCTGCAATCGCCAACTGTTCGTCGTCGGCGATGTTCCTGTGATGGACCGTGAGCCTGGCAATGCCGTCATGTGACTCGATGGTGAAGGTGACTACGTCGGGCTTCACCACTGCTGGAACCGCGGGATCCTCCCACGTGTTCACAAGGCGCGCCGGCGGGGTTGCCTCCAGGATGGTTCCCACGACGTCGGCCGTTCCGGAGCCGTCCGTGCGCCGGTGTTCCCAGCGTGAACCTGCCTTCCAGTCCGAGACATTGGCGTGGCCCCAGTACTCAGCGCTTTGGGCTTCGTCCGTCAGTGCCGTCCAAATCTGGTCCGGGGTTCCTTCGATGTACGTGACGTAGGTGTATTCAGCCATGCTCACAGCCTAGCCCCAGGCCGCGGCGGATCAATGACCCGCGGGTCAATGACCAACCGGATCATAACCGCGGGGGACTAACGCCTCAGCGGACCTTCAAGGGCTGGGCGGCCGTAATCCGTTGGAGCTCGCTGTAACTGATGGAGAACATCGAGTTATGGTCACCCGCGCCTGCCCAGAGCAGTGGATGCTCCTGGAGCGAAATATCGAGGATGGTTCGAATGGGCTGCGGGTGTCCAACGGGAGCTACGCCGCCTACGGCCTGGCCGGTGTGCTCAAAGACAAAGTCAGGGCTTGCCCGGCGGATCCTGGCCGTCCCCAAGGACGCCGCCACCAGGGCGGTGTCCACCTTCGCGGCCCCGCTCGCGAGAATCAACAGGGGAGCGCCGTCAAGCTCGAACACCAGGCTGTTGGCGATGGCCGCAACATCGCAACCCAGCAACGAAGCCGCCGCGGCCGCGGTGGGGACTTCGTCGTCGAACGTGCGCACCGTGTCTTGGGCGCCGGCCGCGGTCAGGGCCGACTTCACATTCAGCACGGGTGCCGGGACCATCTCAGTAGCCTTGTGCATCCAGGATGGCGTCTTCCTCTTCTTCGGCCGTTGGCCGCTTTGATTTCCGTGGCGCGGGCTCCTTGCGGCGAGGAATCGCGCTTAGCTCTTCTTCCTCGTCCTCGGCATCAATCCGGGCATTGCGGGCCTGTTGCCGGGCCGCGTAGCCGAAACCGACGAACATGAGCACGCCGAAGGCAAACCACTGCAAGGAGTAGGAGAGATGGGTACCCTCGTCCGTGGCCGGCTTGGCGAACGGCGCGGGCATCACCTGGACAGCCGGCGACTCTGTGGCGAGCTGCCCGTAGGCGCCGGTCATGATGGGATAGCCAAGTTCCGTGGCGTAGGAAGGAAGATCGATCGATTGCAGCTGGCCATCGACGGCGCCACGCCCTAGGTCGGCCTCCGAAGCCTGCAATCGTACGACGACGGTGACCTCCCCGGCCGGCGGGGCCGGGATGCTGTCGGGGTGGCCGGGAGTCTTGTTTCCGATGGGCAGCCACCCGCGATCAACCACAACCGCTTCGCCGCTCGACAACCGGAACGGGACCACTACCTCGTAACCCGGCTGGCCGTTGAGGGGACGGTTACGGACGACTCGTTGTCCCGAAACGTCGTACCTTCCGTGCAGCTCAACTTGCGCCCATTCCCGTTCGGGATCCAAAGACTGGAACTCCGCCTTGGCAGCAGAGAAGGGAAGGGGAGTGGCCGAATAGTTGTTGACGACACGATTGATTTCCGCCAACGTCTCGGCCCTGCGGTCCATTTGCCAGCGGCCCAGCAAAACGCAACCCGTGGCGAAGATCACGGCCAGGACAAAGTAGCCCAGCCATTTGCTGGAAAAAAGAAAGCGGTACATTCAGCGGGCCTCGCCTGGGTCAGTGGCCTTGTCGAAAGGTAATGTCTCTTTCCAAAGGCCGCGGGTCTGCAGGTAGTCCTCCAACCATTCCCGGTGCTCCTCGCAGGACAGCCACACCTTGCGGCGCTCGGGAGCGTGGATACGGGGATTGTTCCAGAGGAGCTGCCACGTGGCATCCGCGCGGCACGCCTTGCGTGAGCACACAGCCGCAGGCGTCTCGCCCTGGCCGGCATGTTGCTCACTCTCTAGCCCAAGCCCGCCCAAAGTGAAGATGTTCATGAAGCCGCCTGTTCTTCCCCGCTGAACGGATAGTGGTGCTTGCCGCCGGTGGTGTCATCCGGCTCCGGGCCGGAGGCATCTTGGCGGGCGTCGTCGTCGATGAGTTCGCCCTCCAAGATGGTGACGGGCGCTGCGGCCGGCTCCCCTTCATCGGGTGACGCTTCCAGCTCCGCGGCCGGGACGTAGTCCAACAAGGCGTCGCTGTGTACTTCGGCCTTGTCGCTGCCATTGGCGATCACTACGGCAATCCAAGGCAAAAACACGGCCCCTGCGACGGCGATGATCTTGAACCAGCCATCGACCACGAAAATGAGGATGAGGCACACCAAGCGGATACCCATCGCCACGGCATACTTGATCATTCGTTCGCGCATGTCGTCCGAGTGGGCGGCAGCGGCGTCGGTAATGCTGTGCACCACGGGGTCGCCTGAAACGGCGTCCGGGTCCCCGGGTGCCTGCAGGGGACTGCTATCTCTTGTCACGGCTGATTCATCACGCTCCAACGGCTTCCCTCAATTCTCTCACCCCCGAACGGGCCTCCCAAACCGCGCCGGGCGCAGCTACCCGCGGCCGGAGGCTCGCGGCGGCTAAGATCGATGCAGGAAATCACCCACTTTCAAGCGGCACGGTGCTGCCGCGGAACTCTGGAGAGCAGCATGTCTGAAGCAGTATCAACCGCCCGCAGTGTCCTCATCACGGGCGGAAACCGCGGCATCGGCCTGGCTATCGCAGAGGCATTCCTCGCCAACGGTGACAACGTCGCCGTGACGTACCGCAGCGAAACGCCCCTTCCCGAGGGCATCCTTGGCGTCAAGGCCGATGTGACCGACGAGGCTTCCCTCGATGCCGCGTTCAAGGAAGTCGAGGCCGCCCACGGACCTGTTGAGGTTTTGGTAGCCAACGCGGGAATCACCAAGGACACCCTGCTTTTGCGCATGAGCGAGGACGACTTCACCTCCGTCATCGACACCAACCTCACTGGTGCCTTCCGGGTCATCAAGCGGGCTTCGAAGGGCATGATCCGCCTGCGCAAGGGCCGGGTTGTGCTGATCTCTTCCGTGTCTGGCCTCTACGGTGCCCCGGGACAGATCAATTACTCGGCCTCGAAGGCCGGCATGGTGGGCATTGCCCGTTCCCTCACCCGGGAACTTGGCAGCCGGGGCATCACGGCGAACGTGGTCGCACCGGGTTTCATCAACACCGACATGACCGCGGAGCTTCCCGAAGACACCCAGAAAGCCTACTTGGCGAGTGTTCCGGCCGGCCGCTTTGCAGAGGCCTCCGAGGTCGCCAACGTGGTCCGCTGGATTGCCAGTGACGAAGCCGCATACATTTCCGGTGCCGTCATCCCCGTGGATGGCGGCCTGGGCATGGGCCACTAGATCACCAATCCCGCTGGCATGATTGACTCGGGACCAATAGATCTTGGATGTTTTGAACAAGTTGGACGTTTTGAATAAAGGAGCATGAATGGGACTGCTGGACAACAAGACGGCAATCGTCACCGGTTCTTCACGCGGCATCGGCGCTGAAGTAGCCAAGATCCTGGCTGGCGAGGGCGCCGCCGTCGTCGTCAATTACCGCCAGAAGGCCCCCCGGGCCAACAAGGTAGTGGGCGAGATCCAAGCAAGCGGCGGCCGCGCTGTAGCCGTCGGCGCGGACCTGACCACCCAGGAAGGCGTCCAGGCGCTGGCCAGCGCGGCCATGGAGGAATTCGGTTCGCTGAACGTCCTCGTGCTCAACGCTTCCGGCGGCATGGAATCCGGCATGGAGGAGGACTACGCCCTCAAGCTGAACCGCGATGCCCAGATCAACATGCTCAACGCGGCAGTTCCGTTGATGCCGGAAGGTTCACGCGTGGTGTTCGTCACGAGCCACCAGGCGCACTTCGTCGAGACCGTGCCTACGATGCCCGAGTACGAGCCCGTAGCCCGCAGCAAGCGCGCCGGCGAAGACGCATTGCGCGGACTGCTCCCGGACCTTGCCGACAAGGGCATCTCGCTCGTCGTGGTTTCCGGCGACATGATCGAGGGCACCGTGACGGCCACCTTGCTGGACCGCTCCAACCCGGGCGCCATTGAGGCCCGCCGGGCCGAGGCCGGCAAGCTGTACTCGGTGGAGGAATTCGCCGCCGAGGTGGCAAAGATGGTCACGGCCGACGTCGAGAGCGGCCACACCGAATACGTCGGCGGCGCCGACTACTTCGGCAAGAGCGCCTGATCACCCTTTAGCGCATCAAGAAGCGGCCCGGGACTGTCTGAATGACACAGTCCCGGGCCGTTTCTTCGTTGCGCGTGAATTCCCGCCTAAACGCCGGCGATATGCCGGACGGCGTCCAGGTACGGCATGTTGATGGCGGCATCGGCTACCGCCCGGACGGCAGGCTTGGCGTTGAACGCCACACCGATGCCCGCAGCGCCCAGCATGTCGAGGTCATTCGCGCCGTCACCCACGGCAATGGTGTGCTCCAGGTCGATTCCCTCGGCGGCTGCCCACTCGCGAAGGTATTTCTCCTTGGCGGCGCGGTCGATCACGTCGCCAACGACTTTGCCCGTGAGGAAGCCGTCAACGATTTCAAGTTCATTTGCGATCCAGTAGTCCAGCCCGAGTTCCTCAGCGATAGGCCGCAGGATCTGGTTGAAGCCACCGGACACCACCGCCACCGCATGGCCGGCGGCCTTGAATGCAGCCACGAGTTCGGCCGCCCCCTCGCTGAGGCGCACCTCGGCGCGGACGGCGTCGACGACGGCGGTCGGCAGGCCTGCGAGGACCGCCACCCGGGCGTGAAGGCTTTGTGCGAAGTCCAGTTCGCCGCGCATCGCGGCCTCCGTGACGGCCGCTACCTCCTCGCGTTTGCCGGCATGTGCGGCAAGCAGTTCGATCACTTCCTGCTGGATCAGGGTGGAGTCCACATCCATGATCAGCAGCTTGCGCGACGCGTCACGCAGCGCGTCGGCGACGATCGCCGTGTCCATGCCCGGTGCGGCGGCCTCGGCGACCCTGCGCCGGATGCCTGATAAATCGGCGACGGTAGCCCCGTCAACGGCCAGGCCCATGGTGTAGACCCCGAAGCGCTCGTCGCCCGAACGCGACTCCGACGTGAAGGAAGCCCCCGATCCGGACAGCACCTTGCGCAGGTGTTCAAGCTCCGAAGGGGACAAATTCACGCCATAGCTGACCGCGGTCAAGTTCGAACTCATGGCTGCAATCTTAGCGAGGGCGGAACCGCCGCCCGAATTCCTGTTTCATTCATGGCGGCGCGCAAACAGTGTGACCGAAGTTTCGGTTATCAATCGCCCCCGTTTTTGTCCTAGTGTCTACTCCTATGAGTGATGTTCTTGAATTGGCTTCCGTCAGCGTTGTCCGAGGTACCAAGACCCTGCTGGACAAGGTTGACTGGCAGGTCAATGAAGGCGAACGCTGGGTCATCCTCGGTCCCAACGGCGCCGGCAAGACCACTCTGCTCCAGATCGCCGCCGCACGGATGCATCCCACCAGCGGGAAAGCCGGGATCCTTGACGAGACGCTTGGCCGCGTGGACGTGTTTGAGCTCCGTCCGCGCATCGGCCTTTCCTCCGCGGCCTTGGCCACCCAGATCCCGGAACAGGAAAACGTGCTGAACGTCGTGGTCACCGCTGCCTACGGTGTGACCGGCCGCTGGCGCGAAGGATACGAGCGCGACGACGAGCGCCGGGCCTTCGGTCTCCTCAATGAGTGGGGCATGGGTCCGCTGCTGAACCGCTCCTTCTCCTCGCTTTCCGAAGGTGAGCGCAAGCGCGTGCAGATCGCCCGGGCCCTCATGACCGATCCGGAGCTGCTCCTGCTCGACGAGCCGGCAGCCGGCCTGGACCTTGGCGGACGCGAAGAGCTCGTCCACAAACTCGGTGAGCTCGCCCGCGACGAGGACGCTCCGGCAATGGTCCTTGTCACGCACCACCTTGAAGAGGTTCCTCCGGGATTCACCCACGCCATGCTGCTTCGCGACGGCGGGGTGGTTGCCGCAGGACCCATCGAGGAAGTCCTCACCGCAGAACACCTCAGCAACACCTTCGGCCTGCCCCTGGACGTGACCGAAAACTCCGGCCGCTACACGGCCACCGCCCGCCGCTAGGCCGGGGCAGCGAAAAGCAGTGGAGATCCTTAACGGCATCCTGATTTTTTTCGCGGGCTTGTGGGCCGGAACCATCAACAGCGTGGTCGGCTCCGGCACGCTGGTCACGTTCCCGGTCCTCATCGCCCTGGGCTACGCACCCGTCACCGCGACCATCAGCAACGCCATGGGGCTTGTGGCAGGCAACGTGACAGGGGCCTGGGGCTACCGCCACGAACTCAGGGGCCGTGGCCGGCAACTCCTCAGGCTCTTGCCCGCGTCGCTGCTCGGCGGCATCACGGGTGCCTGGCTGCTGCTGCACCTCCCGGAGAAGGTCTTCTACTACGCCGCTCCCATCCTGATCGTCGTCGCGCTGCTCATGGTGCTTTTCCAGCCCAAACTCCAACGGTGGGTGCAGGACCGGGCAGGCAACCCGGAGCACGCCATCCATGACAAGCGCCACACCGTTGTCCTTGTGGTCCTGGTGTACCTCGCAGGGGTCTATGGCGGTTATTTCGTGGCGGCCCAGGGCATCCTGCTGGTCGGCATTCTGGGTGTCTTCATGACCGGCACCATCCAGAACGCCAACGCGATGAAGAACATCCTCGTGCTGGCCGTCAACGTGGTGGCAGCGTGCTCCTACCTCCTGTTTGCCTTTGGCCGGATCGAATGGCCGGTGGTGGCCGTCATTGCGGTCAGTTCGTTGATCGGCGGATTGGTGGGCTCCAAAGTGGGCCGGCGCCTGAAGCCCCTCGCGCTGCGCATCGTGATCTTCGCGCTCGGCATCGTGGCCCTCGGCTTCATGATCGCCAACCTGCTGAAATAGGAACCCGTGACTTTCCACTACCTCGAAACCGCCGACGACCCGCGTGTTTCCGACTACACGCAACTGACGGATGTCCACCTCCGCAAGCTCCGCGAGCCCGTGGAAGGCATGTACATCGCAGAGTCGTCACGGGTGCTGAGACGCGCCCTCGCAGCCGGGCACCAGCCCCGTTCCTTCTTCCTCGCGGAGAAATGGCTGGAAGACCTCGACGACGTTTTCCAACAGTTCCCCGAGGTGCCGGTCTATATCGGCAAGTCTTCCCTGCTTGAGGAAATCACCGGATTCCACCTGCACCGCGGTGCCATGGCAGCCATGCACCGGCCCGCGCCCGTGCCCCTCGAAGAACTTCTCGCCGATTGCGTTCGTGCACGAGGGCGATCAAGGATCGCAGTGCTTGAAGACCTTACCGACCATACGAATGTCGGAGCCGTGTTCAGGTCAGCCGCGGCCATTGGCGTTGACGCCGTGCTTGTGACGCCTCAGTGTGCCGATCCGTTGTACCGGCGCTCGATCAGGGTCAGTATGGGCACCGTTTTCCAGGTGCCGTGGACAAGGATCGACCCGTGGCCGGCTAGCATCGAACAGCTGAAAGAGGCGGGCTACTTCGTGGCAGGCATGTCCCTGGGGGAGGGGGCCATCACTCTGGATGAGCTGGTGGCCCAGGATCATCAAAACCTGGTGCTGGTTTTCGGAACCGAAGGCGACGGGCTGAAGCCCGAGACAGATCAATTACTTGATGCCCGAGTGACGATTCCGATGTTGAACGGCGTCGACTCGCTGAACGTTGCTGCGTCGTCGGCTGTGGCCTTCTACGCGACGAGGTAACGAACGGCAGGCAGGAAAATCTGAGTCGAGTCAGGGTGCCCAGACATGCATCTGCTGCACGTCGATGCTGTCCGTGCCGAGCCGTGCGAGGCTCGCCTCGGTGCACTCGCGGAGATAGCCCTTGGGGAAGGCCTCCGAGACCGGCGTATCGGCCGCCGCGGGCCATTGCCTGTTCTTCGGCGAGGCCTTGGTCGCGACGACCACCGGCTCCTGCCGATCGGTGAGCACCTTCCCGATCAGCTGCTCGCTGTGTCCGTCGCCATATCCCATGGCAGCCCTGACGCGTCCTGACCGGGTCATTCGCTTGCTCGAGTCATCACCGCAGGGGATCGTCTTTGCGCCGTGCCGCCTGCTTCAGCTCGGCGATCCGCAGCCGAAGGAAAACAATGACGAGGACCAGGGCGTACACCGCCAGTCCGGCCAGCACGAACGTGACGATCGCGTACAGAACCCCAATAACACTGAAGGCTGGACTTAAATTCACTGGTTCCCCCCAATAATCGTTAGCCCTAGGCTACGCGGGCGGGGACAGTTATCAGATCAGGTGGACGCCGCCCTCTGGCTTCACGGCGTCACTGTCACAGATCGGGCGCGGGCGGTGTCTTCATGTCGTAGGACCCAGAACCGACCCGCAGGAGGAGTCATGACCAGCAGGATCCCGGCCGCAGAGATCACCGGTTTCTACGGCGCACTCATCAAGAAGTTCAGCGCGAAGATGTTTGGCAAAGTCCCGGAATCGCTGGGCGTCATGTGGCACAACCAGCCCGTTCTCAAGGCATCCATGGGCTTTGGACAGAAGCTGCAGAAGTGGAACAGCTGTGACGAGTCGCTGAAGTCCTACGCGCACATGGCCGTGGCCTCACTCATCGGTTGCACGTGGTGCCTGGACTACAACTACTTCATGGCCCACAACCACGGCCTCGACCTGGAAAAGGCACAGCAGATCCCGCGCTGGCGTGATTCCGGGGTCTTCACGCCCCTGGAGCGGGACGTGCTGGAATATGCCGAAGCGATGAGCACGACCCCCGTAACGGTCACTGACGAGCTCGCTGCCCGGCTGCTGGAGCAGCTCGGCGCACCGGCCCTGGTTGAGCTGACCAGCGTTATCAGCTTTGCCAACCTCACGACCCGCGGCAATGTCGCCCTCGGCATTGAGTCCGAGGGATTCGCGGATGCCTGTGGCTTGAAGCCGTTCGCGGCACGAAGCGGTGCGCGGTAGCGTGGCGGGCATGAGTAGCTCCGGCGCCACCGACAGCTTGGACCATTTCGTCGCCCATCGCAGCCTGCTCTTCACCGTCGCCTACGAAATGCTCGGCTCCGCCGCCGATGCCGAGGACGTGGTGCAGGAGGCCTGGCTGCGGTGGTCTGACCTGGGCGCCGGAGCCCGCGCGGAGGTACGTGACCCGCGGGCCTATTTCGTCCGTATCGTCACCCGCCAGGCGCTCAACCGCCGCCGCGCGCTGTCACGACGGCGGGAGGATTACGTCGGGGAATGGCTGCCCGAGCCCCTGCTCACCGTGCCGGATGTCGCCGAGGACGTGGAACTGGCCGAAAGCGTCTCGATCGCCATGCTCACGGTTCTCGAATCGCTCACCCCTGTGGAGCGGGCGGTCTTCGTACTACGGGAGGTTTTCGACGTGCCCTACGAGGAGATTGCCGAGGCCGTCGGCAAGTCAGCGGCAGCCGTGCGCCAGATCGTCAGCCGTGCGCGCTCTCATGTGGCCGCCCGCCGCCCCCGCATGCGCGTGGACCGCAGCGAGCAGCAGCAAGTCGTCGAACGGTTCCTGGCGGCGGTCACCACCGGGGATGTACAGGGCTTGATGGATGTGTTGGCGCCTGACGTCGTACTCATCGCCGACGGCGGCGGCCTCGCGCAGGCGGTTCGGGTGCCCGTGTACGGTGCGAAGAAGGTAACAAATCTGCTGCGGTCCTTCCCGGAGGCCGCGCTCAGCCCGAAAATCGCTCTGCTTTGGCTCAACGGCGGCCTCGGCATCCGGATCGACGACGAAGCAGGCGGTCCGTCACTCATCAGCCTGGTGGTGGAGGACGGCAGGATCGCACGGATCTTCGCCATGCGGAACCCGGACAAGCTCGGCCACTTGGAGGAGGAGACCCGGCTGGCGCGCTAGCCGCTCAGACCCTCCATTGCGATCTCGGCGCAAGTCGGCGTGGCCTCGTACAGCTGAAGTGGGATCCACCGCTCCACATGCGGACTTCTGAGACAAAGTGCAGCATGATTCTTTGGCTGGGGTCTGCTGTCTCTTCGCCAACTCGAGCCCGCGATTCCGACCCGTCGAACACTAGACGGGCGAGCCAAGCAACAGCCGGCGCTCTGCCCCGGTCGGGCACGCCTGCGGCGCGAAGGGTCTGAGCGTCGTTATCCGGCTCATCCGATAGGTGGACCAGGCAAAACCGAATCGGCGCACAATCTAGTCCCCGAGGATGACGTTTCCCTCGACGCCGCAAAATAAAGTGAAAGACGGCTATCACCTTTGGTGTTGCTGATTCCAAGTCAATCAGAGGTTAGGGGACAACTTGATGAATGCACTGAAGAAGTTGCTCAGGGGAACCGCGGCAGCGGCAGTTCTGATCGCGTCCGTCGGCCTCGCCGCACCTGCCAATGCCGCCGAACAGCAGTCTGTCAAGGACGCGGTCCAAACGGTCAAGAGGATCACCGCCAAGGCTTCCGGCCTTCTCAAGGGCGACGCCGTCGTCAAGAAGCAGGGTGCCATGGTCGGGACTGCGAAAGTCCACGGCGAAGCCGAACCACTCGGCGCCGCCATCGCCGCCGACGACGTGCAAAACTCCGTGGTCGCCCGCACCAAAGATACCCAGAGCATGATCATGGTCCTCGACCGGGGCAAGTCTTCCGCGGACTTCTCCATGTCGATCCCGGATGGGTACGTCGCAGAACTCACCAACGACGGCGGCGTGCAGCTCCGCAACCAGTCCGCCCGCATCGTGATTCCATTCATCAGTGCCCCATGGGCACTCGACTCCAACGGCAAGAAGCTCCCGACGTCGTATACCGTCAACGGGTCCAAAATCACCCAGCACGTCAACACCAACGGTGCTGCCTATCCAATCGTCGCGGATCCCTCGATCCAGTGGATTCCATACCCGGTCGTCGCCATGTACGGCTGGGAGGCTGACACCATCCGCAAGATGACGGCCTCGATTCTTGTGGCCGGCCCAGGCACTTCCTGCACGCTGGTCGGCATCACCGGCTGGGTCGGGAAGGTCTTCACCGCCATCTGCTCCCTCGTCGGCCTCGGCTCGGCCAAGGACATCGTCCGCAACATCGGAAACGTCTGGCAGTCCAGCTCAGGGCTTCTCCTGTGGGGTTGCTACGGATTCAGGATTTGGAATCCTGGAGCCGGGGCCATACCCATGCCAGCCCGCGACTGCGCATAACGCACGAGCAGAAACATGCTTGTCTTCCGGTACATCTATAGTGCTGTATTCGTCTTCGCAGTGTTCTGGGCGATCTTTCTCGAAGACCTCCCTGTCTTCGGGCGGCTCGTCTTCCCGCTCTTTGCGCTCATTCCTCTGATACTCAACGAAATACAGATCCAGAAGACGCGGAAGCTGAAAGCAGAACTCCGCTCACGCGAGGCAGAGTCCCTGCCGAACGACGTCCACCACGACTACAGGGAAGCAAACTAGCCAGGACACTTGCAGGCACTCCTGACAAGCGCGGCCAATGAGGAGACCGCCCCCGCGGCTGACCTCGGTTCGTTTGGCCCTGCGGTTTCCGTTATGATTGATTGTTGGCCCGGCACCGGAAAACCGTTATGAACGGCAGGCGGTGCGCGGACCGAATCCATTCATACCTGGCAGCTGGCAAAATCCAGCTGCGTGAACAAAAGGTCCCATTATGAAGTCTGATATCCACCCGAAGTACGAAGCTGTTGTATTCAACGACCTGGCTTCCGGCGTCAAGTTCCTGACCAAGTCCACCGTGTCTTCTTCCAAGACCATCGAGTGGGAAGACGGCAACACCTACCCGGTCATCGACGTCGAAATCTCCTCGGAGTCCCACCCGTTCTACACGGGCAAGCAGCGCATCATGGACTCCGCAGGCCGCGTCGAGCGCTTCAACGCTCGCTTCAAGGGCTTCGGCGGCAAGAAGTAATCAACTTCACCTCCAAGCTTCTGTGAAAGCCCGCACCTGCCGTACCTTCGGCGGCTGCGGGCTTTTGCGTTTTCCGGCAGGATGGAAACCATGACTTCCAGCATGCCTTTCGAGCAAGACGAACCCCGGCTCCATGGCGAATACAAGGTCCCCGGCGGAAAACTCGTGGTGGTCGACCTCGACGTCGTGGACGGGCGGTTCGCGCACGTCTCGCTCAGCGGCGATTTCTTCCTCGAACCGGACGAGGCCCTGCTGGACATCAACCGGGCGCTCACGGGCCTTCCGGAAAGTTCGACGCCGGCGGAGATTTCCGCCGCCGTCACCGCCGCACTGCCCGCCGACACGGTCCTGTTCGGCTTCTCTGCCGACGCCGTCGCCGTTGCTGTCCGCAGGGCGCTGTCCAAGGCGAGCGGGTGGGCGGACCACCAGTGGGAGGTCATCCCGCCGTCGGTCCTTCCCACCCACCTCAATGTAGCGCTGGACGAGGTCCTCACCGAACAGGTCGGGGCCGGGCTACGCAAGCCCACCCTGCGCTTCTGGGACTGGGAAGAGCCGTCGGTGGTGATCGGCAGCTTCCAGTCCTTCCGCAACGAGGTGGATCCCGACGGCGTCGCGCGCCACGGCATCACAGTGGTCCGCCGCATCAGCGGCGGAGGAGCCATGTTCATGGAGGCGGGCAACTGCATCACCTATTCGCTCTATGTGCCACAGAGCCTCGTCGATGGCATCAGCTTCGCCGATTCCTACGCTTTCCTGGACGCGTGGGTCATGGCTGCCCTGGAAAAACTGGGCATTACCGCGTTCTATGTCCCGCTCAATGACATCGCCACCGAGCAGGGCAAGATCGGCGGTGCCGCGCAAAAGCGCCTAGCCAACGGCGGAATGCTGCATCACGTCACCATGAGCTACGACATCGACGCCGACAAGATGGTGGAGGTCTTGCGCATCGGCAAGGAAAAACTATCCGACAAAGGCACCCGCAGCGCAAAGAAGCGCGTGGATCCACTCCGCCGGCAAACCGGCCTGGCACGGACAGAGATCATCAAAGCCATGCAGGAAGTTTTCACCGAGCGGTACGGCGCCACGGAGTCCAGCATCACCGACGCCGAATTGGCAATAGCGCGGGAACGGGTGCAGTCAAAGTTCGGTACCGAAGAATGGCTGCACCGTGTCCCTTAACTGCGGGTGTCCCTTAACTGCCGGTGTTCCCTAGTTACCCGGCCCGGTACGCGTTCACTGCCTGTTCCAGGACCGGACCGTAGAGCGGCCATGAATCGGCCGAAGCAGCCACGATGAGGACGCTGATGCCCTTGCTCCCCGCTACGAGGCAAGCCATTTCACGGTAACGGTTGTTGCCGACGCGGGTTACGTAGCTGTCCTCCACGCAGGAACCCGTGCCTCCGCGGAAAGCCATTCCGGTGCGTTCAGCGATTTTGGTGGGTGGCGAGGAGTTCTCGTCCGCCAAGTGATCTAGCCTGAAGGTGCTCCAATTGTCCAGCGACTCGCTGCCCTGCCGGGGTGTGGCGTTGAGGTACATCCGCAGTTCGCCCGTTGACGACGACACAGTCGCGGACACGCTGCCGGGGTCGCTTTCGGCAGGACTCGCATCGGGAGGGACTGAAAGGACCCCGGTGCCATCCGGAAGGTCCATGGTTCTCCAGCCTGCCGGGGCAGGTGCTGCCGTGAACCACGCGAACGGCAACTCCGCAGACTGCACGGTGCTTGTCCCCGGGCTTTGAACAGACGAACTGCAAGCTGCGACGGCCATCATCGCAGCAACCGCGCCCAGGGAGAGCACGGCGAAGAGTGCTGTTCTGTTGCGCCTTGGCGCGCTAGCGGTTTCCATCGCCGTCGTCCGGTCCGCCGTTATCGTCGCCGTCGCGGTCGCCGCCATTGGGGTGGCGCGGGGGCGGCGGAACCATGTGGGGTGGCGCCTGTGCTGGAGGCCGGACTACGGCGGGCGGCGCCTGTACAGGCGGCGGAACGACGGTTGGCGGCGCCGGGGGTGGAACGACGGCGGGCGGGGTAGTAGTTGGCGCGACCGGCGTCGCCGTCGGTGCAGGCGACGGCGCGCTTGGGGCGGGCGTTGTGCTCGCCGGTGGGCTTGCGGGTGCCGGAGCGGCGGGTTGTCCGCCGAAGCAGCCTCCGAGCAATAGGCTGGCGCTCAGCACTGCGGCGGCAAGCACGGGGCGAGGAATCTTCATGGTGACCGTCCTCAGGAAAGGCCCATGCGGAGCGCCGGGCTTTGCATCTAAAGACGATGCCGGCGATCTCCTTGGTTCAAAGGCCAGCTCGTCAACGCCGGCTCCCGCGTCAGCACTGCTGCAGTGCCACAGCTTCTTGTTGCGAAGCGCCGGCGGCTTGCGCCGTCAGGGCGCGGAACAAATGGCTTCGCTGCTCAATGATGATGCGCCGGAGTGCACGCGGAGCCGCCGTGTGGGCGCTAAGCCAATCGTCCGTGCGCCGAAGCACAGGATGATCTCCCGGAGCCGTCCCGGCCTGAAGATCCCGGGCCGCGGGGAACAGGCCCCGCACAATCCGGCTTGCGATCTCGATGCTCCGGGACTGCCAGATATCCTCCAGGCAGTCGAAGTACGGTTCCGTGAAGCCGTCCAGGAGCCCGGACGGGGCAAGGGAGAAACCTGCGATTGTGGCGCTCAGAATCTCATTGGAGAGCCCCGTGTCGTTGACAGCGGCATTCCATGCGGCCGTCTTGACGTCAATATCGGGACGGGCAGCTCCGGCCAGAGCATGGCCTTCGCGCCCGGAAGCGGTGTGGTCCAGGGCTAGCTCGGCATCCAGTTCCGAAAGCGTGGCCGCTCCGTTGGCTGCCAACGCCTGCCACAGGCTCCACCGGAGATCCGCATCCACCGTCAGCCCGTCCACTGTCACGCTGCCGGAGAGAATGCCCCGGAGGAACTCGACGTAAGCCCCATCATGGCGCGACAACTGGGCCAGGGCCCTGGCCCACGCGAGTTGCTGGTCCGAGCCCGGCTCGGAGGTCCGCAGCTGCCTCGCGCTGGCCGCCATCAGGCGCTCCCGGACTTCATCCCGCTGCAGAGCCGGGATGTAGCGCTCGACGGCGGTCACCGCGTTGTCCAGAACGTTGAGGAGGACGCCGATTCCTGACTCGGCGGGGGCGAAGCGTTCGACGGCGGCGACGTACAGCTCCGCCGGGGTAACGGCGTCGCGCGCTGAATCCCACAGGGCTGTCCAGCACAACGCCCGGGCCAGGGGGTCGCTGAGGCGGTCCAAGGAGGAACGTACTGTTGCTTCGGATCCCGCATCCAGGCGGACCTTGGCATAGCTGAGGTCGTCGTCGTTCACGAGCAGGAGGGCCGGGCGCGGCTTTCCTTCGAGAGCCCCCACCGTGGTTTCGGCGCCGTCGACGTCGAGCTCGATGCCCTCTGTGCGGAGCAACTGGCCGCCGTCGTCAAAGTTGTAAAGACCGATCCTGAGCCTGTGCGGCCGGTGTTCTTGCTTGCCCGTGACGGGATCCACGGAGTCCTGGCGCAGGGTGACCGTTGCCATGGCATCGCCGTTTCCGGCGATCTCGGCCGCAACGGTGGAGATCCCGGAGGTCTGCAGCCACTGCCGGGCCCAGGTGCCAAGGTCCCGGCCCGACGCTGTGTCCAGGGCTTGGAGGAGGTCGGCCAGCGAGGTGTTGCCGTACTCGTGATCCTTGAAGTAGCGGCGCGAGCCGGCAATGAACGCCTCGAATCCGACGTAGGCCACCAATTGCTTGAGGACGGATGCGCCCTTGGCATAGGTGATGCCGTCGAAGTTCTGCTTGGCGGCCTCGAGGTCGGGAATGTCCGCGACAATAGGGTGGGTCGTGGGCAACTGGTCCTGCAGATATGCCCAGGACTTGCGCTTGTTCGCGAAATTCACCCAGGCGCTGTCCCAGTCCGTGGCCTTGTCCACGCCGAGGGTACCCATGTAGTCGGCGAAGGATTCCTTGAGCCACAGATCGTCCCACCAGGTCATGGTCACGAGGTCGCCAAACCACATGTGGGCCATCTCGTGCATGAGGGTGTTGGCGCGGGCCTGGTACTGGGCATCGGTGGCCCGCGAGGTGAAGACGTACTTCTCCGTGAAGGTGACCAGGCCGGGATTTTCCATCGCACCGAGGTTGTACTCGGGCACGAACGCCTGATCGTACTTGCCCCAGGGGTACGGATAGTCGAAGAGATCGTTGAAGAAATCCAGGCCGTTCTTCGTCAGCCGGAAAAGCCCGGCGGCATCGAAGGACCCCTGCATGGATGCGCGGCAATAGAGCGCCAGGGGAACCTCAAGGCTGGTCCCGTCGTCGAGCGTCTTGCTCCATTGGTCCGTGGCGCGGAAATAGGGACCGGCGAGGACCGTGGTGATGTAGGTGGACATCCGCTTGGTGGTGGCGAAGTCCCAGCGGCTCGTCGCCGGATCGCTCGTCAGTTGCGTCCGGGCGAGCTCGGCGCCATTGGAAGCCACCTGCCAAGAAGAAGGAGCCATGATGTGGAAGGTGAATTCGGCCTTCAGGTCCGGCTGCTCGAAATTCGCGAACACACGGCGGGCATCCGCCGGTTCGTATTGCGTGTAGAGGTAGCACTGTCCGTCCGCGGGATCGACAAAGCGGTGCATGCCCTCGCCGGATCGGCTGTAAAGGGCGGTTCCGGTGACCGTGACCTGATTTTCGGCCTGGAGATTGTTGAGGTGGATCCTGTCGCCGTCCACTACCTCGGCGACATCCAGTCCCTTTCCGTTGAGGAAGACGCTGTGTACACCGCCGTGGATGAAATCCAGGAACGTGGACGAACCAGGCTTGGCCGAGAAGTTGATGACGCTGCGGCTTGTGTACCCCGGTACGCCGGCATCGGCGGCTTCGCGGACGTCAAGGGAGACGTCGTAGCTGTGAGTGCTGATCAGGGCTGAACGGGTGGCGGCCTCAGCGCGCGCCAAGTTGTGATTCGACACCCAGCTATCTAATCATGAGGAAGACGGCGCCCAGCCCAGGAGGGCAATAAGGAACCAGGAGCCAAGCGCAACCAGCACCGCACGGGCGCGTCCGGCGGCCCATGCGGCCGTGCCCGGTATATTTGCAGCTAGCAAACCCCGCGCTACAGCCGGTGCCACTGCGCAACATGCAGAACGCGAAATGCGTTCGTAATCGAAAAGGTGATTGTCTGAATCCCATGTCAGAGCTATTCCGGGATTACTCCGAGGCCGCCGCCCGTTCCGGCGCCTACGACGAAATGTTCGCCCCGGGCACCGTTGCCCGAAAGTCCTACGGCCAGGTGGACGGTGCTCTCCGCGAGCTTTCGCTTGCGGATGTGAGCGCCCGTGCCGAGTCGATGGCGCGGACGTTCCTGGACCGGGGTGTGACGTTTGATTATGCGGGGGAGGAGCGTCCCTTTCCGTTGGATATCGTGCCGCGGGTGATTCCGGCTGATGAGTGGGATGTGCTGGAGCGGGGGGTGGCGCAGCGGGTGCGGGCGCTGGAGGCGTTCCTGGACGATGTCTACGGGCGGATGGCGGTGGTGGCTGACGGCGTGGTGCCGAGGGCATTGGTGACCACGAGCGCGCATTTCCACCGTGCCGTGCACGGTTTCGAACCGGCCGGTGGGGTGCGGGTGCACGTGTCCGGTATCGACGTTGTCCGTGATGCGGCGGGTACGTTCCGGGTGCTGGAGGACAACGTCCGTGTGCCTTCCGGGGTGTCCTACGTGCTGG
>NZ_JARVRF010000009.1 GCF_030209835.1 Arthrobacter sp. efr-133-R2A-120
CTAAAGGCCTGACAGCAATAAACCCAAGCTTGACCCAGACGCGAAGGCCGGTTAACTGCCCGTGGCTATCGCAACCCAGACAACTACAAATCGGTTATTCTCTTGAGAAGTGCCGTCCGGACGGCGGCATGACACTCATCCGGGAATCTGCTTCCCCACGAACCACCAAGAGCCCGGATGCTCCGGCGGCTCAGGGCGCGAAGGTGGATGTCGTCGCCGCCGTCGGTGCAGGAGAGCAAGGCGTTGCAGGCGAACCGCGCCCGGGTAAGCAGTTGCCCAACCGTCAGGGCGTTGATCCCGTGCTCGGGCCGTGAATGCCCCCTGCCTAACCCAATAACTCAGATCGTGCTCCCGATCCCGCTATCGAACTGTGATTGATGCACCTTTTCTTCGGTTGCAAGGCCCGCAAAGGATTTGCAGGTTCTCTGCCTGGCTGCTGCCGCCCATTGCTATTGGAATCACATGGTCGAACTGAAGTTCGGTGGCACTCCCGCAGCTTCGGCATCGTCCCTGGTCCCTAGTCCACACGTAGTGTTTCACGTCCTCAGGGATGGATCCGCGGGATGACGACTCGCGAGGCTGAGAACCCATTGCCACGATCTGCTGTGCCCGATTGATTCGTTGAGTCTCGCGCTGTTGCCTTGTCACTAACAACGCGTAAATGGCGTCTTGATTAAGGTTGTCGTTGTCCCAATAGAATTTGCCTTGGAATAGCCAATAGGTCCGCTGGTCTATTCTCGCGATGTGCCAGGGTGTCCCGGCTTGCCACTGCTGGTACTGCGCATACTCGTTTTTGTGCATCTTTTTGATGCGAAACGCCGACTTTGCACCGACATGTAGAACTAGCCATCCTTTTCCCGTTATCCATCCGGGTGAGAAGGAGATTTTGGTGTTCTCGGCTCTCCGTAGCACTTCGTACCCTTCTCCAATGATCTTGTTATCTGGTCTGAGATCAAGGTACAGCCTCCCAATGACAATTGACCGGAAGGCCATCGAATGGGTACCAATGGCCTGCTAAGGCACGAGCTTTATGGGAGTTGCGTGCCTTCGTTCGTGAACGTGAGTTCCGCGTCGTTGGCTGCTTCCAGCCACTCGTGCAGCGGGATGCTCTGGCGGCCGAGCATGTTGAGGTGGATGTCGAGGCACAAACTCAGTTCTGCGACCTCACAAATCTTCGACAGGCCGGACGCTCACCCCGGCAAATCTCGGGAGCCTATGGGGCTGCGAGGATTTCGACGAGCGCCAGGTCCCAGCGATCAGAGGTGGGGGCGGTGTCGTTGATGGTGACCACGGTGCCGCTGGTTGTTGTTGGTCCGGTTTGGCGCTGCAGCCAATAGGTATCGCCGGCCGGGGGGAGGTATTGGTCAACAAGGGTCTGGGCTGGCCCGACGGTTCGGGCCAGCGGAGCGTTCCAGTCAGTTCCAACTCCCCAAACCCATGATCCGGCGCGGGTGGTGGTGAGGCTGGCGTTCGGGGCTCCGGTGGCGGCGCTGCCTCCGGCTGTGGCGCCCTGGGCGGTGTCGGCATTGTTGAACGCCACCACGGTCACGGCTGACTGCCACGAGCCCGAGTTCTGGGTTGCCGTGATGGTGGCGTTGGTGAGCGGGCCAGGTGCCACTGCCTGCCATATTTCGGCTGTGCCGGCCTGGGCATTAGTGCGCTGGCGGAGCGTCCAGGACAGGCCGCCGCCGCTGACGGATCGTATGGATGCGCTCCCTCCGCTGCTGGGACCGTCAGAGCTGATGAAGGCAAGTATTAGCTGGGTGCTTCCGGTCGTCGTGAGACCGCCAACGCTGACCGTGGCGGCGTTGGTGCCCTGATGTGCGGTCACGAGCTTGTCGATGGTGATGGTCCGCGCGCCGGACGCTGTTGCCGTGGCGGTGTTCGAGGGAGGACTGACATTGCCGGCCGCATCCTGCGCCGTGACGGTGTAGCTGTAGGTGGTGCCTGCGATGACCGTTCCGTCGACGAACGACGTGCTTGTGGCGGTGCCAATGGGTGCCCCGTTACGGGAAATGTTGTAGCGGGTGACACCGACGTTGTCGGTGCTGGCGTTCCAGGCCAAGGAGATTTGGCCGGAATCGGCAACAGCGGTGAGGTTTGTCGGGGCGGTCGGAGCAGTCGTATCGGCTGACACCACAGCTTGGGCTTCATTTGACGGTGGGCTCAGGTTCGATGCGGCGTCTTCCGCTTTCACCCGGTAATAATAGGTGCCAACAGCCAGGCCCGCGTCATGGTACGTGGTGGTTGATCCGTTCACCTGCGCGATTTGGTTTGCAGGCCCGGGCGTGAAGCCGGACGTCGTCGAGCGGTAGATGTCATATTTGGCGACGCCGACGTTGTCGGTCGATGCGGTCCAGCTCAAGTCCACCTGCCCGACGCCGCCCACAGCTGACAGGTCGGAGGGGGCGGTGGGGGCCATTGTGTCCTCGAACGGAGCGGGAAAGCGGACCATGGATGCCACCGAGGGCACACCGTTGCCGTCGATGATGGAAAGCATGTAGTAGCCCGGCGGGGCGTAGTTGCCATTTGACGGCATCTGAACGTTCAATCCGCCGGAAGCTTGGGAGAAGGGCAGCGATAACGCGCGGGTGTTTTGATCGAAGGAGTGGGTCACCGAACCGGTGCGAATAAGGGAAACAGACCGGATATCTGCTGCGTTCGGGGTCTGGACAAAGGTACTTGCGTTGTATTGGACGGTGGCCGGAACTGAACCCATCGTCGGTCGGCCACCCTTGAACAGGTACGACGGCGAGTAGATCTGATAGCTCTTTTGGTCCGTCACGCCCGTGTCACCGCCGCCGCCCGAGACGAAGACCCGGCCGTCGGGCAGGAGCAGGGCCGTGGAGTGGTAGAGGCGTGGTGCTGTCAACGCTGCCACCGTGGTCCACGTGCCCGTCGCAGGATTCCAGATCTCGGCCGGCTTGACGGCATTGTTGTCGTCGTGGCCGGACCTGTCAGTGCCGCCTCCCGTGGCCAAGACCGTGCCATCGGGCAGGTTGGTCAGGTTAACGAAGCTTCGGGGATACTGCATTGACGCGGTCGGCTGCCACGTCGGGTTCGGAAGGTTCATGTCAAGGGTGAACGCAGTGTTTGATGACAAGCCTGAGAATCCACCATCCGAGGAAGACCCGGCCTTCATGAATTTGCCGGGTGCGTAGTTGGTGATGGACGCGCCATCAATCACGCGGCCGTCAATGGTGCTCCACTGTTGTGTGGCCACGTTGAGGGCGAGCGTGGACGTCGCCTGTTCAGAAGCACCGGCCTGAAGGACCCGCCCGTCGGGAAGTTGGTACATGAAGGGGTAATACGGAATGTTTTTGGAGGCTGTGGCCAGATCGCTCCACGCATTCTGCTGGGAGTCATAGATCTCGGGAATTTGGATGAGGTCTGTGGAACTGGTGTTCGCCCCGGAGGTCACCAGTACCCGGCCATCGCCCAGGGTGGTGCCGGTGGGGTACCACCGGGGGTAGTGCATGGGCGCGAGCACCTGCCAAGCCTCGGTGCCCGGATTGAAAGCGTCGACATTGCGGATGCCCAGGCCGCCGCTGGTCGCTGTTCCACCGACAACCAGGATCCGGCCGTCGGGAAGTACCGCCTGCCCTGCGCAGAACAGATCTACGGAAGCGTTCGGCACCTGTATGTAGCTGCCCGTGACCGGGTCCAGGAGATACTGCTGGCCTCCCTGCGTAAAGTCGCCCTGGAACGTCAGGACCTTGCCGGTATTGGTGAGGGCCGCGTGGATGGAAACCTCGGGCCAAGCCTGGACTGGCCCCCACGAACCGACGACGGCGGGGTCGCCGCCGGAGTTGCTCACCGTTACAGTCACTGGACTCGCGGTCGCGGTGTTGCCGGCAACGTCCCGGGCGACGGCCGAGAGAATGTGGCTGCCGTTGCCGACGGCGGTGGTATCCCACTGAACCGAGTAGGGCGACGCCGTAGCCTCTGCCGAGAGATTGGCGCCGTCGAGCTTGAACTGGACGCCGGCAACGCCCTGATCATCGCTGGCGCTCGCAGTGACGGCTATCGTGCCGGTGACGGTGGAACCATTGGCCGGGCTCGTGAGACTGACCGTGGGAGGAGTCGTGTCCGAGGATCCCGCGGGTAGGATCTCGATCGTCGATAGATTCCACATGTCGGTGGTGGGAGCAGTGTCGTTGATCGTTACCGACTGTGGCGCTGTGGATGTGCCGGGGGTGGACTGGCGTTGTGTCCAGAATGTATCGCCGCTGCTGGCAAGGAACTCATCGACCTTGGTCTGACCGGTCCCGACGATGCGGGTCGCGGCCGCGCTCCAGTCATTGCCGACACCCCAGACCCAGGAGCCGGTGCGGGTCGTCGTGAGTGTGGCGGAGGGCGCCCCGGTGGCTCCACCGGCCCCAGCGACCGCTCCGTCGGTGGCAGTGTCCGCACCCGTGAAAGTGGCGACTGTAATCGAAGCCTGGTATGAACCGGTGTGCGTGGCCGTCACAGCCGCGTTGGTGAGGATACCGCTCGCCACGGCCTGCCAGACTTCAGCCGTGCCGTACTGAACGTTGGTCCGCTTACGCAGGCGCCAGGTGAGCCCGCCTCCGGTGACCGAGGTGAATTGCTGGGATCCGGTGGCTGCGGGGCCATCCGCGGTGACGAATGCAAGCAGTAGTTCCCCTGATTGGCTCGTGGTGAAGGTTGGTGAAACGACGGTCGTAGACGGGGACGACTGGTGCGTGCTGACCACTTTGTCTGTCGCCAAACCGCCGACGGCGCTGGCTGGCAGAGAGAACAGGGGCACCAGACCGAGGGCGGCAACTGTAGCGATCGAGACTAAGCGCGCAAACACGTTCCGCCGCATGATTTCCCCTGGTTTTCTCGCAGTGAACATTCGGCACAGAACCCTGACCGCCGCGTAACTTCGGTGTGCGGCCCGGAAAGCTCCGGTCGGAATCACCCCACAGGAGACCGAGCGTAGCCGGTCCGAAGCCGCGACATCACGAGTGGTGACCACCTGTTAGGGCTCTGACGCACTCCTAAGCACTTCCCGTCAGCCAGTAACAAGGAGTCGCCGACTTCGCGCAGAACTTACTGACCGACCGGCCTAGTCGGCGCTATTTCTTTCTTGTCGGGGACCAAGGAACTCCTTGTTTGACCTACTTGGAGCGGTGACGATGCTAGCTGCAGCGGGATGGCAGCCATCTACGTGTTTCGGTCTTGAACACGTAGACGCTCCTTTTGTGACACGTAGATGGAGCCCTTATTACACGTAGATTGGCCGTTTTTGCACGTATTTTTCGTTGTCTCACCACTTAGATGGCAAATCCAGACATAGCCTTTTTACGGCGAACTGGGCGGCCCTTGCGTCTCCCAATTGCCGGAATGAAGTGATTGCTACAGCAAGCTCGCACCTGAAGGGGCGCGAACCGGACATTCCCGCCGCACAACAAATCTGGGGGAAACGTGAAAATTAGTTCAGTATCCTTAGTTTTTTCGGTCTCAGCCGCTGCAATACTTTCTCTGTCAACTATTTCTCCCAGCGTGGCGGCCGAGAGCGTGCCACCGATAAGTCCGGCAATCCGCGCCATCGAAAATTCGGCACCGGGATTCATTCCGACGGCCAACGTGCGAGGATCTGCAGATTTGAACACCTCGCAGGCCAGGGCCCGAGCCGGGAACGTCTCGAACGAGCTTCCCACGAATTCTGGTGATCCCGTGGCAGTCCAGGGTTCAAGTGGGACCGTGATTAGGTTGGGGCTTCCCTTCAATGAAAAGGCCGTTGAGGGCAAGAAACAGTCGAACGGGACAGTCGTTTTTGATAATGAGAACGGAACGAGTTCCGTGCTGGTGCCTAAGGAAGGAAGGAGCGTTGCCGCAGTGACCGTCCTTTCCAACTCCTCCTCACCCAGTCGCTTCAACTACAATCTCACGGTTCCATCCAACGGCAGCGCAACCTTGAATAACCGAGGTGCCGTCGAAATCTTCGATGCCAAGGGCGCTTTCTCGGGCGTAATTGCCACCGCCTGGGCAAAGGACTCCAAAGGCACGGTCGTGGCGACTCATTACGAGCTAAATGGTCCCACTCTCACCCAAGTTGTAGACCACACGTCCCGGTCGTACACGTACCCCGTCGTGGCGGATCCATGGTTAGGAATCGACCTGATTGACAGATTTAGTTGGGACGGGAACAGTATCAAGGTTCACGTAACCCCCATGATGGGCTTCGTGAACGAGGCTGTCGCTGCCGGCGCAGGCTGGGACGAGCTGAAGACAAAGACCCGTAACCGGGTGAACCAGGCTACCCTTCACCAGCAATGGCTCTGCCATGCCTTGGGAAAGTTCGTGATCTTCTTCGAGCCGCCACCCAACAATACTTGGGATCTGGAGGGTTGGCGCCGAGTTGTGGTCAACCCACTCGACTTCATCCGGTACCGGTGCAATTGGTAGCACGTAAAGTAAGAAGGACGAAATGAGTAACCGAACAGCCCCCATCATCATAGGTGCCCTTGGTCTTGTAGTCTTTTCAGTCGTAACAGTGATCTGGACAGTGCGGACATTTGAGATTGACGCTGCCAATCTGACAGAGGCCACCCCACCACTGCAGGCGGCCCTCTGGCTGGGGAGCATCCTCGTGGTTGCGGGATCTATTACTTGGCTCATTGTGCTCAGAAGACGGGGACCTAAGGAGTAGCAGCCACTCGATCATTTCATCGACCAGCGCGGGTTCGCGGCTTTCGCTCGCGGAGGAGCGACGGCGGATTTGCCACTTTGCCAGTCGATAGCCCTAAATAGAACGGCTCTGAGCGGCTTTTCTTAACCGGTGACGGTGAATCGCCGGGACACCAAGAAAGATGTACCCAAACGCTAGCGCCGGGTATCCGGTCCACAGCGGTCCAAGCAACTCACGAACGGGGCTAATGAAAATCATGGCCACGCCCAAGAGTGCTACTGCGAGCGTCAGCAAGCCGCTCCAACCGTGAAGCATCACGTGTCGGGCTTGTTCTGCGGTTATCATTTCGCGGCTCCTATTTCTTTGGATGCAGTTGTTCACCTTGTTGTCATGTGATCTCGAATTGCTGACGTGACGTCCTCAGGACGAGCGGTTGAGACGATCCATCGGCGGTTGTTCGTTTCCAAAGCGATCGACGGCCCTCCCACCAGCAAGCCCCGGGTGTTCTTGCCCATGACCCGGAAGCCATATCCGACAGCGAGGGATGTCTCCGGGGCCGTGGTTACGGCCAAAACGTCTGAGATCGACACCTCGGTTGAATAGAACGGCTTGCAGCTTAGGACGATTTTCTCTCCAGCTACGGCGATGGAGACGGTCATCCGAACAATCGCCCAGGTGAAGGCGACGATGCCGGCGGCCACGAGGAGCCCGGGCAATACGATGCCCGAGACCAGAGCGGACACGACTAAGACCATGACTGAGGCGCCGACAATTCCCCAGATCAAGCTTTTGGAACTACCTGCCAGCCGGGCCTCTGATATCACCATGTCTTTCCCCAATTCCGAGTCCTGCTATGCCTGCCTCTCTACGATCTTCTGGAGGGACTTCCGAGCTGCTGCTGGCGCGCTTGTGAGTAGATAATCCAGGCAACTGAGCCTGCTAACGGCAACGCAAAAATCGCGACGGCAATTGCTACTTTGACTGGAGCGGGAATCCATTTTGATGCGATGAGCGATGCAAGCGCGACGACTACCAACACTAAATAGACGACGCCCGCAGCAGGTGTAGCCCAGGTTTCGCTGACGTCTGGGTTATCCGGATCAGTTGGATTCAACACGACCGACCTGCTTTGTTTGCTTCTTATAGACAAACCACGTCGCGAGATTTGCCCCCGATGCGGCCAGGGACACGATCCCCATGATGATCTGATTGGTGGAGAACGCGATGGCGGCAACGATCAAGAGCATGACGGCCGCGGAGATGGTCAGAAGTTTCATGACGCAGTCATCCACATCCCCAGGCATGCGACAGGGCGCTAAGTTGGCGCCAGTTCATAATTCCCCCCAAGGGTTACATCGTTTGGTTAGGAAAGCCTGAGAGAAAGATAGACCTCCGAGAGCCCGTCTCCGTGTGGAATAGGTCGAATCTCCGTGCGTTTTGGGCGAATCTCCGTGTGAAAATCGCTAAATTCAGTGGGGAAGAGCCTGCGTCTACGTGTTTTGGGCTACGTGGGTCTACGTGTTTGGGCTGGAGGGCGCGCCGTCGAGCTCCGCGACGGAACCACGCAGGAAGTGAACGCAACCGCCCAGGTGCCGGACGACGTCGTACGCCTCAACCTGGGCGACCCGACGCGCCACCTAAGCCCTCACACGGTCTACTTTTTCTTCGGGCAGCAGCAGGCCCTGGATTCGCGCGATACCCGCAGTCGCCTGGTCCACCTCACTTGGCTCTGAGGTCATGCGTGGGCTTGGGGGACTGGGCGATGTTCTCGGTCGCCGCCCAGGATGCGAGGAGTTTGAGGGCCTCTTCGGAGGGGCTGCCGGGAACGGCGGGGTAGACAGTGAGGGTGTGGCCGGGGTCGTCCTCGAGTTCCATGGCCTGGTAGGTCAGTTCCAGGAGCCCGACCACGGGGTGGTTGAAGAACTTGGTGCCTGAGTAGTGGCGGCGGACGTTGTGTGCTGCCCATCGGGTGCGGAATTCCTCGCTGCGCATTGAGAGTTCGCCAACGAGTGCTGCGATGTCTTTGTCGTGGGGGTTCCGGCCGGCGTCGCGGCGCAGAATGGCGACGTTGACATTCGCTGCGCGGTCCCAGTCGGGATAGAAGTTGTGCGCCCGGGGGTCAAGGAAGATGAAGCGCGAGTGGTTCGCGGGGCGTGCCGGGCTGCGGTACATCTCGGAGTAGAGGGCGTAGCCGAGGGCGTTGGCGGCAACGATGTCCATGTGGTTGTTGCCGATGAAGGCCGGGGCGCCGGTGATGGCGTCGAGCAGATACTGCATCACGGGCCGCACGGCTGACGCCGGTGGGCTCGCGGGTCTCCGCGCAGAGGTACCGGCCGCACGTGCCAGGTCATAGAGGTGGTCGTGTTCGGCGCGGTCAAGCTCAAGGGCCCGGGCGATTGAGTCGAGGACGCTGTCCGAGACCCCTGTGAGGTTTCCACGCTCGAGGCGGGTGTAGTAGTCGATGCTGACGCCGGCGAGACGGGCGACTTCTTCCCTTCGGAGACCGGCCACGCGGCGCCGGCCGCCGATGGGCTCGATGCCTGCCTGCTCGGGGGTGATGCGTCCTCGGCGGGAGACCAGAAACTCTCGTACCTCGGCTCGGTTATCCATAAGGAAACGGTACGGCGTAACCGGGAACGGTTGGGAGGTTCTGTCATAACCCGTTTCGGCAGAGCCCTCGCTACGCCTGCACGATGCGGGTTTCATGGAAATCGAAGGTCAAGCATTCGATGAAATGGAGCACCAGCGCATGCGCGCAGCAATCATGTATGCCCCCGGAGACGTCCGCGTCACGGAAAGGGACAAGCCCGCTCTCCGGAAGCCGACGGACGCAATCATCAAACTGGTCGCAGCCTGTGTGTGCGGCTCGGATCTGTGGCCCTACCGCGGAGCCGACAGCATCGAGGCGCCCAGGCCGATGGGACACGAGCACGTGGGCATCGTCGATGAGGTCGGCGCCGACGTGCGGAACGTCCAGGTGGGCCAGTTCGTCGTCGGGTCCTTCTTCGCCTCCGACAACACTTGCGAGATCTGCCGCTCCGGCTACCAGACCGGGTGCATCCACCGCGAGGGTGTCGGCGGCGCCCAGGCCGAGTACATGCGCGTGCCCCTCGCCGACGGCACCTTGGTTGCCACGCCGGAAATGCCCGACGCCGGCAAGGTCCCCTCGCTGCTGGCCGCGTCTGACGTCTTGGGCACCGGGTGGTTCGGTGCCAAGGCCGCGGAAGCAGGGCCGGGTAAGACGGTCGCCGTCGTGGGTGACGGCGCTGTAGGACTACTCGCCGTCCTGGCCGCGAAACAGATGGGTGCCGAGCGGATCATCGCCATGTCCCGCCATGCCTCCCGGCAGGCCCTTGCCCGCGAGTTCGGCGCAACGGACATCGTCGAGGAGCGCGGCGACGCGGGCGTGGCAAAAATCAAGGAACTCACCAACGGCCTCGGTGCGCACTCTGTCATCGAGGCGGTCGGTACCCAGGAATCGATGATGCAGGCCATCCGTGCCACCCGCGCGGGTGGGCACGTGGGCTACGTCGGTGTCTCGCATGACGTCGAGCTCCCTGGACTGGAGCTGTTCTTCTCGCACGTCCACCTGCACGGCGGCCCGGCCCCCGTCCGGGACTACCTGCCGGAACTGATCGACCTGATCCTCCGCGGCGAGATCGATCCCGGCAAGGTCTTCGACCTCGAGCTGCCCCTTGAGGAGGCAGCCGAAGGCTACAAGGCCATGGACGAACGCCGGGCCATCAAAGTGCTGCTCCGCCCGTGAGCACGCCAACCACAACCAAGGTGCCGTCGTCGGGGGCGGTCCCGGCGGCACTCGTCGCCACCGTCATCTTCCTCACCGCCGTCGCACCGCTTGCCACCGACATGTACGTCCCGGCGTTCCCACGCGTGTCGCAAGAATTCGGCACCTCGGCCTCGTCGGTGCAGCTGACCCTGACGACCTTCTTTGCCGGGATGGGACTCGGGCAACTGGTCGGAGGTCCGTTCAGCGACCAACGCGGCCGGCGAATACCTCTTGTCGCCGGCACGATACTCATGACCATCGCGACGGTTGGCTGCGCCCTGGCACCGAGCATCGGATTCATGATGGTTGCCCGGTTCCTGCAGGGCTTTGGCGGGGGATGGGCGATGGTGATCGGCCGCGCCGTCATCGTGGACCTGGCCCACGGCCCGCAGCTGGTCAGGGTGCTCAACATCGTGATGGGCATCGGCGGCGTGGCCCCGATCATCAGCCCCTTGTTGGGCGCGGTCATCCTGCAACTGACCGGGTGGCGGATTACCTTCTGGACACTGGCGGCCCTCGGCGTCCTGATGACCCTCTGTGCCCTGTTCATCGTGCCGGAATCCCTGCCACCCGGGAAACGTCACGCCGGCGGACTGCGTGAATTCGGGCACGCGGCGCGCACTGTCCTGGCGAACCGCCGGTTGGTTGGATACGTCATGGTGGCATCCTCGGCATTCATCGCCTTGTTCGCCTACGTCGCCACCTCCGCGTTCATCCTGCAGAACATGAACGGACTCTCACCGGTGGCGTACTCCATCGTCTTCGCCGCGAACGCCGGAGGGATGACCATCGCCGCCCTCGTCTCGGCGCGGCTGGCAGGCCGGGTACCCACCCGCCGGGTCATCCTCGCAGGGCAGACCATCGCCCTGGCCACCGGGGTCGTGATGCTGGCCGGCGCACTCTGGTGGGGCACTCCTTTGCTCGTGGCAATGGGCAGCTTCTTCGCCCTCATGGTGGCCCAGGGGCTCATCAATACCAATGGCGGTGCCCTTGCCTCGGCCGAAGTACCGGCGCACCCGGGCACGAGTTCCGCCGTCCTTGGCCTGGTGCAATGGACCACGGCCGGCATCATCGCGCCGATCGCAGGGCTGGGCGGCACTGACACAGCCGTCCCCATGGCAGTCATCATGATCGTCGGGGCACTGCTGTCCCTCGTCGGCCTCCTCATGGTGGCCCGGCCCGCCACTCCACGACCCGACTCCGACTCCTGGAACCCGCAACTCGAAGGAGCCAGCTCCCCGTGACAACCATCGCAATCATCGGCGCAATGTCACGGCCCGGCTACTGTCCGAAATAAAGTCAAATCGATTGACATGACCTAAGTCACTTTTTATATGCTGGTATAGGTCAAGCAGCTGGCTTTCTCGATTTAGTACGAGGAGGTCAGTCATGGCACCTATTCAACCCAGTCACCCCCACCTTCATGGTCAAGGGGTCGGCCACCCCGATGTCCGCACTGCACGGCGCGGGGCGCCTTTCACGCAAGCGCCCTCCAGTGATCCTTGGCGGGGCTACCTACCCAGGCAAAGCGCAGTTCAACAACTGTTTCGGCGGTGGCCATCCGTGCCGACGCGCGAATTGGAACGCATCCGTCGCGTGCTTCTGCACTGCGACGAAATTGCCCGCCCGGCCGCAACGCACCGCCTCTCCGAACCAGCCCAAGCGTTGCTGGACCTCGTGACGGGCGAACTGGAGCGACGACGGGAATCGGGAAAACATCAACCGCCCTGTGGTGGCCCGGCTACCGGGCACCCCGGACTGCCCAAGCTTCCTCCCAGACGCCGACAGGGAGAACTTCTCTGATGGCCGGACACTTTGAAGTGTTCACCGACAACGGAGGCCGTTGCAGGGTCAGGCTGGTTGACGAGTTCGGAAAGGAGCTTGCTGTCTCCGCCCCTTTCCGTGATACGGACGCCGCAGCCCGGGGGATCTATGCCTTCCGTGAGATCGCGGCGAGCGGACTCATTGAAGACCACACTTCCCGATTTTGAACCTTTGTGCGCGCCGGTGGCATCACCGTCGCGGCAGTTACTTCTTCGACGAACGCGGTTTCGCAGCTTTCGGCGGGAGGGTCGCAACGTAGGCGAACGCCTTCTCGACCCATTCCGCCGTTTGCTCTTCGTCGCCGTTCCAGGCTTCGGGCAGGCCGACGTAGCCGCCCATGGCGCGGCCTTCCGGGCCGAATGGAAGCGTTTGGTGGCCGGCCTCCAGAGCTGCCTTGTCGGCGTCGGAAAGCCTGACGCCGATCATCGGACCGAACAGTCCGGCGAACATGTTGCCGTTCACGAAGGCGCCCAGGTTGCCGAACATCGGCTTGACGACGACGTCGGGATGCTCCGGGACCACCGCGCGGAAGCGGTCTTTGTCGGCGTCGGACGGTTTGGGGATCTGCATGTGTCTACTCCGCGGTAGGGGATCGAAAGCCTAGGACTGCATGCAGCTTACGACGGCGAGATGCGGGCTGCCAGCGTCGGGGCACCGTGCCCCTCGTCAAACAAGAACAGCGGGACGGGGCAATGTCCACAGAATACGCCAACGCCGACAGTGCAAAAGCGCTCTGCGTGACCGGCGCTCTACCGGGGATGTCCTTCCGCAACTTTTGGCATTCGCAAAAGCTGCCGAAGTAGCAGCCAATGATCGTAAAGTGCATTTTCAACTGCATATTCAACGATGCCGGTTTCATACCCAGGGAGGATGTCAGGGAGCTGGCCAGTTGAAAGACTGCGTGGGCAGAACCACCGTGTTTTCGGTGGTAGGCCCGGAGGAGTGTTGCTTTGATGGATCGCCTTGAATCGGACTCGGAATCGCGCATCCATTGGTTCCTACAGCAGACCATCGGGAAGCCCATGGGATCGCTGGCCGGTCTAATCCCTCCCGTGTATCGCGCTTATGCCCGAGTGCTGAATCCCGCTACGTCGCCAGATGGGCGACGTCTGCGCTGGTCACAGCTTGCTGCTGATCACTTTGAGGTTGACGGCGCCACCCAATGGAGCGACATCGTCGCCGCGTGCGGTCCCGAGCCGAATCGAGTCTACGAACCCGAGTGCGGTTCAGTTGATTCCCTCGTTGCCGAACGTTTGGTTTCCAGGCTATCCAAAGCCGCCAAGCCACGACCTGAATGCTTGTTTTTGGTGTGGGAGGGATATAGCGACCTCAAAAGCCAAGTTCGAACCTCGCCCGTCATCGTCAATGGCCTTGGTCGGGGACTTCATGTGTTGCGGGGACCGCTCGAACTGGCGCTGGAATCCATCGAGGACCATCCTGCCGGACGTCTGCCCTTGAACCGGCTGCCTCCCGATGGAACATGGTGCGTCGCTAATGACATTCATGCTCGCTCGGTGTTTATCGGAGGTTCAGCATCCCTGATCGGTGAAATACTGGGCGATCCTGATTTGGAGGCCTATTTCATCCGGCCCAATCACGCGGTCGACCCGGAAGACTAGGAAAGGGATAAGCAAAACGATGTGAGCCAATGAAGCGCGGAACGAGTCATTTCCGGGTCAGTTCCCTCACCAGACTTGGATGAAGCCGGCATTAGGCTTTGAGTGTTGCACCATTCTGAACGGGGGCCAGAGTCGGAGAAAACGTTGAACAGATCAGTAAACAGGGGACTACTATTCGGTGCCGGGTTCGGATGCGCATACGCGTTGGTGGTTCTTCTCTTGGTCGGCACTGGCGGCCCCGGCTTGGCGATACTCAGCGGGCTTGGTGGGACGGCGCTGGGTGCCGTGTCAGGTTGCATTATCGCTGTGTTGACCCTTAGCGTCGTTCGCCTGACCAAAATTCGAGGTCATCTTGAAAAAGCTACCGCCGCCGGTATAACCGGGGTTTCGACTTTGCTGATCCTTTTGGCCTTGACCTCGGGATCGGAATCAAAATGGCCGTGGTGGACGAATCTTGTTTCGGCAGGTGCAGCAGCTGTTGTTGGTGGACTGGCGTGGCCCCGAGCGAAGAGGTTGGTTGAGGAGTCCCGTTAACCTCACCGCCCGGAAACGCGCCCCGCGTCCACGCCTACCCGCCGACGGGTGCTCACTTGCTGGGCTGCTGCGCCCGTGCGATACATCAATCCGGAATTCTCGCTGGCGCGGCCGAACCCGAGGCGCTGCAATGCCTGTACCTGTACCTCTGTGGTCGTAAACACTATGGATGCCCAACCGGGGCTGAGGTCCGGTACTAGGGTCCGCAACGCGGCTTCGAGATCGTCGACGGTGGCTTCCGGGTCGTGGACCAGGGCGCCGACGATCCACAGATGTCTGACTCCATGGCTTCTTTTCCACCTCCGCCCATTCAGCCTAAGGCCACGCGATCGGTGGAACCTGAGAGAGGGCAAGACGGCCGCCATCGAGCCGATGATCATCAACTCGAGGGCCACGATCACCGCGAAACTGCTCGAGGCGGGAACAGTCGTGGACACGAGGGTTCCGAGTGCAATGCCGATGGCTGCCGCGAGCAGACCCCTGAACACGGCCAACCCGCGGTACGCGCGCTCCGTCCCTGCTACGGCCGCGACCGGACCGCGGCCGACAACCATGCCGGCGAGGGAAGCAAGTGTCAGGGAGACGGTGGCGGAAACCACGGTGCTGGCCCTCTGCGCACGGCTCCGGTCTCCCAACGACGCATACCGTTTTGCGGCGTTCCACGCCTGCGCAGGGCCGAGCTCGCCCCATTCGGTGTCCGTTAAATTCCCGCCCACGCCTGTCCCCCTGTCAGCGCCTACATTTTGTGATCATTCTTCGAGGACTCGATGAGCCCCCCTGAAGTGTACCCACGGGGAAGTTCAGCCATCGACGACGGACATCGGCAGGCCGCCCGCGTGCACGTTAGGGGCGATGCCGTCCAGCTGCCAGCCGTTCCGAGATGACCGGAACGTCGCGGTTTGAGGCAGCGAGTAGCCCGACGGGATGCTGCTCGGCCCATTCGCCGTCGAGGCCTGATATTCCTCGGTCATTTCCTTGAACCGGACGCTCGCCTCCGAACCGGTCACCTCGACCGATTCCACCGTTAGTTTCGTCGAAAATGACGTATACCAGAAGCCCATTGCCTTGAATCCGGCCTTCGAACGGGTCACCGTTGAGAGGTCCCGTTCGCGCTTGGACAGGTAGGCCGCCGTCATGTGCTCTCCGGCAAGGCTCGCGGCAGGGGGAGTGTCAAGGACTGTGCCGTTTCGATCCTCAACGGCGGCCTGGATGATGGCCGCGAGCTCGGACGGCGAGGGGCTTGGGGCTGCTGCGGGCGATCCCGCCGCGAGCGGCCCGGCGTCGGGCTGGCAACCGGCAAGGGCTAACCCGAGCACAACCGCAACGGCGACCGTGTACGTCGCGTGCTTCATCGTGGTCCCCCTGCCGTAGGTGTCCTCACAGCCTGCCGTGCCGACCCCACCCCGTCAACAGGGCTCAGAGAGGTGCCCCTACAGGACGGCGGGCTTACGGGCGCTGTTGAAGTGCGCGACCGTTTTTAGTTAGGGTCCGCGACTCATTACTCGAAGGAAGCTCGGAGAACGCATCCGCCTGCGCGCGCTGAGTGCGTGACGCTTGAGGATTCAGGTCGGTGCACCACGCGGGATAGACGCGGAAGCCGCGTTTGCCGGGATGCAGGTCGGAGCTGACGTATCCGAGCGAGCTCAGGTGCGCCGCGGTGAATTGGAAGACCCCGAACCGTTCCTTCTCCTCTACGAACACGAGCAGTCCAGACATTGATTCGTCAACCGTGAAGGGCCTGGTCGATCCGCCTTCGCCACGCTTCCAGACTGCGACGAAGGCGCCCGGCTTCGTCGCTTTAATCCGGGCGGTGCGGATTCGCCATTGCTCCTTCCCGATGCTGGCGACCCCGGATTCGTAGTCACTGTTCTGTTCTTCAACCTGGAGGACAGGCTGAGCATCCGCAGGAACAGGCGCAAGATCGATGAAACGGTTGAACGCGTGGAAATTCACTCTCAAACTGTATTCGCTCAAGAATCCGGCCTGAAACCTGTCCGGTTGACGGTCCGTCAGCGTGGCCATCGCGGAGCCAGGGGCGTCCGCATCGATTATTTGGCAGAGGGCTGGTCGTTGAAAGGGAAGCGATACGTGGTGTCCCAAGTGAAGGTGCCTCGGTTGACGTCCTGGTGGACGGCTATGAAGTGCACCTCGTTGATGGTCAGCGGTGGCAGCGCAGATGCCCTCAGCTGATCGGACGCTTGTTGAATGCGTTCGGTACTGCCTTCGGCGACGGCGTAGCCCAAAGTGAGATGGGGGTTGAAGGGGGCGTTGGGCAGCGGTTGGCCCTTGTTGATGGTATCGGCAGCTGCGTCGCGGACCGCCGCGGTCAGTTTCGCCCATGATGACGTAATGGTCCCTTTGACGCCGAGCGAGTAGTCATCCACTTCCGGCTCACCCAGCTCGACGCTGAACGGCTTGGTTTCGGCGGCGAGGCTCTTGAGCCTGGCCTTGAAGGCATCCATTTCTTCGGGGCTGACCTCGTCGGAGGTAACCGCGAATTGCTGCACTGTCGCATGCAGGTAGTCGGCTGGCTGGATGGAGCAGTAGTCGAACGCCCCCAGGACGCGCTGACGTTCTTCCAGCGCCGTTCGGAGGTCAGGGTCGGGCAATGCGTAGATGTGCAGGCGGTTCCGCATAGACGGCCACAAAGTCATGGGGTGCCCAAAAAAGCGCTTCACGTGGAAACCGTAGTGTCATCATATGAATCGGAGGTAAACCGCCTGCCTGGCGGGCAGCAGAAGGCCCACGCGCCTTGATGGTGTGCGTGAGTCGATCTGTCTGAGGCTCTCAGCGGCCAAGTACCGAATGCGCGATCTGACGACGTCCCGTTCCCCGTCGTTCAGGGCCCGCGGTGGTGTCGAGCAGTTCGCGGACGTCGCGTTCGGCGTCGAGCATCGCTGCCACCGATTCAGCATGGTCTGCCTCATGTTCGCCGTGCCGGGGATCCGAGTGCGTTAGCCTCGCAAGGAAATCCGCGTGCCGGCGGGAAGCCCTGGCTCGGTTGCGGTTCGCGTTCGTCGCGACCCCAAGCAGCCACGGAAGGACGGTGTCCCTCTGCGGTCTGAGCCTGTTCCGTTGCCGCCACGCCTCCAAAAAGGTGATCGAGACGAGTTCCTCGGCGTCATGCCAGGACCCGCACCGGGACAGGCAATAACGGAAGACCGCGTCCGCGTGTCTGTCGAACAGCACCCCGAATGCATCGGCGTCGCCCGCAACGCACTCACGCAACAGGTCTTCGTCGGTTTCCCCCATTAGCCTCATGCCTTGTAGTGTCCGCAGGACCCGAAAAGGTTCCCGAGTCCCAAACAATTTTCACCACCCGATGCCCCCAGCTTCCGTCGAACAGCTCACGGCACCGCTCGACGCTACCGGAATTCTGTGATCAGTCGAGCGAATCAACCCAACTGGTACTGCACGTTGGCGGACTCGGCTATGGGGTGTCCTGGTCGAAGCAGGCCGCGAGTTCTGTGATGCGTCGGGAGCGGCCTTCCGGACGCATGCGTCCGGCGCGTTCGAGTTGGCTGATGCCGTGCAGGGCACCCCAGAACACCTCGGTCTTCGTTCCATCGCCGTCATCGCGAACCGCATCGGCAAGGGCCTCGAATCCTGCTCGCAGTTCAGGCTCGGTGTCCTCGCTCGTGAAGCGAGTTTCGATCGGTTGCTGGAACATCGCTTCGTAGACAGCCGGATGCGCGGCGGCGAAATCTAGATACGCGACGGCGACGGCTTCGATCGCGCGGGGTCCCCTCGTGCGCCCGACGGCCGAGCGGCACAACCGCGTCAGCTCGACGAAGCCTTCGAATGCGATGACCCGCATGATCTCCGTCTTGCCGCCGGGAAAGTGGCGGTATAGCACCGGCTGGGTGTATCCGATGGCATCCGCGAGGTGCCGGGTGGTCACGGCCGTCCAGCCCTCGGCATCGGCGCGCTCTTGTGCGGCATCGAGGATGCGCCTGCGCCGCTCGTCGCTGCGTCGTTGCCGGGCCGTGGGTACAGTCATCGGTCCTCCTCTTGCGCTCTGGGTCTCCATGGGTTTATGTTAGCACCGCTAGAAAAAATAGCATTGCTAACTAGAGGGGAATGTCATGATCCCGGTTCTCTCCGTCGTCACCGCGACCGTCCTCGGCCTTATGGTCGGTGTGGAGTTCGCCGTCGCGTTCGTCATCAATCCGATCCTGCTGCGGCTGCCGGCTGGCGCGTCACTCGAAGCGCGCGCAGACGGCGGCCGAATGCTGGGACGCGCGATGCCGTTCTGGTACATCGGATCCCTGGTCCTCATCGCAGCACTCACTGCAGTCACCTGGGGTACGCCGACCGCTGCGCTGTCACTCGTCGCGGCAGCACTGCTCGCCGTGAGCATCATCATGTCCGTCGCGCTGCTCGTTCCTATCAACAACCGTTCGGTCACCTGGACGGCCGACGACCATCCGGCCGACTGGCGGGAACAACAGCAGCGCTGGGACCGCCTGCACTATGCCCGCGTCGCGATCATCGTCACAGCGTTCGTGCTCCTACTTGTCGCGACAGCGCGCTGACCATACCCAGAGGCCGTTTCGTGACCGCTCCGTAGCCGTCACCCGTGCGTTGAAGGATCTACACCCGGCGCGCATGCCGCCACAAACCGTTGACAGAGCCACACCACTCACCGCTGCGTTCCACCGCTCCTAGCGGGTCCCTTTATGGTCGGCTGACGCCGTCGATCTTGCGCTCGAGCGCCGCGCGTTCGGCGGCGTTCCCGCACAGCTCAAGGGCCTGCAGGAGTGCGGACCGCGCTTCGTCGCGGCGACCGAGCCGGGTGAGCATCTCGCCCCGGATCGCGGGGAGCAGATGCGAGCCGGTCAGTTCGCCCCGTGACGCGATCGCGTCTACCAGTTCGAGACCCTCCGCGGGACCGGCGGCCATCGCGACCGCGACCGCTCGGTTGAGTTCGATGACAGGCGAAGGCGTCAGCCGTCCGAGGGCTTCGTAGAGGATCACGATTCGCTGCCAGTCCGTTTCGGCAACCGAGCGCGCCACCGCGTGACACTCGGCGATGGCGGCTTGGAGGCCGTATGCGCCCAGCCCGCGTCCGGCCCCCGCGGCCCGCGCCAGCGCCGCACGTCCGCGCCGGATCGCCGACTGGTCCCACAGCCTCCGGTCCTGGTCCTCCAGAAGCACCGGGTTGCCGGACGCATCGAGCCGCACCAGGACGCGGGCCAGCCGGCGCGCCTCGCCGGCCAGATCCGTGCGGATCCACTCCTCGCCGCCCGACGCAAACGAGCCCTCCGTAAAGATCAGGTAGATGACCTGAAGCACCGAGCCGAGCCGCTCGGTCAACTCCTGCCGTTCGGGCACAGCGAACGGGACCCGCGCGGCCGCCAACGTCTTCTTGGCCCGCGTGATGCGTGCCTGGATCGTCGCCACCGGAACCAGGAACGCCTTGGCGATCTCGTCGCTGCCCAGTCCGCCGACCACCCGCAGCGTCAATGCGATCCGTGCCTCCTTCGACAGCACGGGATGGCACGAGATAAACATCAACCCGAGCACGTCGTCCTCAATCGCGTCAGGGTCGAACAGCACGTCCGCCCCGGGCGCTGAGTCGTCCAGGCCGCGGGCGAGCACGGCGTACCGTTCGTCGCGACCGGCGCGCCGCCGGAAGGCGTCGATGGCACGACGGCGGCCGGTGGTCAGCAGCCACCCTGCCGGTTCGGTCGGCACCCCGTTTACGGACCAGGAGACCAGCGCCTCGGCGAGGGCTTCCTGCGCGAGATCCTCGGCCAGCGAGAAGTCGCCCGTATAACGGGCGAGGGCGCCGACGATGCGGGCGGACTCCATCCGCCACACAGCCTCGACGGCGCCCCGCGCCTCTGCGCTGCTCACCGTCGGGTCAGAGCTGCCCGGTCAGCTCGCGCCACGCGCGTTCCTTCTGGATCCACTGGTTGTCCTGCGGGAACTCATCGATCGTCGTCACGCGGCGGATCTCGGTCTTGCTACCCGCCGTGAGCGGCGCCCGCTTGGCCCACTCGACGGCCTCCTGCTTCGACGCGACATCAAGGATGTAGTAGCCGGCGAACAGCTCCTTGGTCTCCCCGTACGGGCCATCGGTGACAACCGGCGTCTCGCCGGTGAAGTCGACCACCACGCCCTCATTCGCATCGTCCAGGCCTTCGGCCGCCAGCAGGACACCGGCACGAATCAACTCGTCGTTGAACTTGCCCACGCTCTCCATGATCTCCGCGAAGTCCGTGTTCGCGAAGTTCGCGAACGACTCGTCGCTCGCCCGCATAATCAACATGTACTTGGCCATCGAATGCTCCTTGATTCTGGAAGGCCGCCCTTCCACCTTCTCACCCACAGGTCGAACGGCGCGAGGTCGGATCGACACAAACCGAAGAATCTTTTTTGCTTGCTTCCGCGGTGGACTGCTTGCCACCGTTCGACCAACGCTGGATCTTCAGTTCGTCGCCGAGCACCTCGAACGCGGTGCCGGCCTCGCCGAAACCCGCCTCAACAACAGAGAGGCTGGCGCCAAAGTAGCTGGCCTAAAACCACTCATAACCCACTTGGCTGTCGCCGATCAATGCCCGAAGCTCGACGACGTCATGATCGACCTGGCCGAGCGAGTCGATAACACCGTCACGGACGTTGACCTCAATGAGCTTCTCGGCTCCGGAGTGGAGCACGGGCCGGATCGACTGGCGGGCCCCCAACCACTGACGCCCCTGTTCCGCCCGAGAGCCTCAGCTCTGATTCGACGTCACCGTGCAGTCCCGGTGTCAGTGGGAGAAGTTTGCTGAGATCTCGGCGAGGGTGCGCCCTTTCGTCTCAGGCGCGAGCCATTGCGAGAGGACTGCGCCGAGTAATGCGACGGCGGCGGCCACGACCATGCTTGGGCCCAAGCCGATGTTGCTGATCGCCCATGGCAGGGCAAAGGTGCCGAGTGCGGCTCCGATGCGGCTGAAGGCGGCGGCGAAGCCCATGCCGATGCCCCGCAGGTGGCCGGGGAATACCTCGGCCGGATAGACCTGGGTCATCGTGGTGTAGCCGGCATTGAAGAAGGAGAAGGCGAGAAACAGGACGAGCACGAGGATCGCTGGTGCGTTCGCCCAGACTCCGATGATCAGCAGGATGCCTGCGCAGAGCCACTGCCCGGGCACGGTGAGAATTCGACGGCCGAGCTTGTCAATCAGAAGCACGGTGGTGACAACACCCGCGGCCGCAAGTGCGGACAGGCCGACTCCACCGGTCCAGCCGCCGAAGCCGAATTGGTTGAGCACGTCGTCGGCGAAGGTCGCGATCGCGAAGTACGGAGTGACCGCACAGAACCAAAAACCTGAGGTGAAGAGGGTGGTGCGCCAGTACTGCCTCGAGAACAGCATTCCGAAGGAAGCGCCCTTGATTTTGGTCCTACTCTGCGCGGCTTGGGCCTCCTGGATTATCCTCAGATCGATCTCTTCGGTGATGCTGTCGTGCATCTGGGGCGATTCGACGTATCTGCGTGCGATTGCGAGTGCTTCCTCACGCCGTCCCTTCGTAATGAGCCAGCTCGGCGATTCGGGGAGGCCAAAGCGGGCGAGGAACAGGACGAATGCGAGTATCGTGCTCGTGCCGATTACGAGGCGCCATGGGGTGCCGGCGTCGTGCAGGAGCGTGCCGATGATGAATGCCATCATGAAACCGACGTACCAGGCGATCAGAGTCAGCCCGAGCAATCGCCCGCGGAGCTTTGGAGGGGAGAACTCTGATAGCAATGGCCCACCGATTGAGTACTCGCCGCCGATGGCGACACCCATGAAGAACCGGATGATGGCCAGCTGGATCACGGCCCCTTCTCCGGAGGTTACGAAGAACTGGGCCGCTGAGGCGACCAGGAACAGGCCCATGTCCACGAGGAACATGGGCTTGCGTCCGAACTTGTCAGTAGCCCAGCCGGCCAGCGGGGAGCCGACGAAGATACCAACCAGCGGGCCTGCAGCAATCATGCCCAGAGATAGTGCGTCGAGCTGGAGATCTGACCGCATGAGTCCGCTGACGGGGCCGATGATTCCGAGGATGTAACCATCGAGGAACATCCCGCCGATGAAGACAGAGACAAGCCGCACCATGAAGCGGCGTTTGAACTTGGAGCTGGTCTCTCTTGATATGGAGGTGTCGACGGAGGCCGTCGTCCCGGTCGGATTGATCATTGAGATTTGTTCCCTTCTGACTTCAGCGCAAACCGCTGACGCCGTTTCCTAGACGCACGGACAGCCGCAGCCCTTAGCGACCGGTGGACGATGCCGACCGGCTTGACGCCAGCCGATATGGCGGCGCAGGACTCGCGAGATGATTTCGGCGTCGTCATGTATCACTGCTGCCCAATGTGACATATGACTCATATATCAGAAACTCTAAGGGTGCGATCCTCACCCGGTCAAGAGTTTGATATGTTAATTGGTTGTGTCCGTCGGCTCACCTTAATTGGTTGCATCCGTCGACTCACGGGGGTCTGTCTGAACCGGCGCAGGTTCCGTGCCGCAGTCATACGAGTTGCGGGGGCGCGTAGTCGACCGCCTCGAATTCGGTCGGCGTGGCCATTTGCGATGGCTGCCGTGGAGCCTGCAGATCTTTAGGCCCCACAAGCATGAACCAAACGTCCCTGACCACGACTCGTAGCGCCCGGTGCAGGATCCTCTACCTGTGCAGAGGCCTACACTTTCAGCCATGGGGGACTCAGAGTCAGACGTCGGGGCAACTCCGGTGATCGGGCGGGTCGCCGTCGGCGTCTGCGCCGCGGCCAACCTGACCATCCTGGGTGTGATCATCACAGATGCGCTATCCAGTAGCGCCTCCGCGGTCCTATCCGCGATGGCTCCACCGTCAGGGCGCCTCGGGCTGCTGGCTTTCGGGCTCGGGGCTTCAGTCATCCTCGGTCTCATCTTCGCGGTGAACTCCCTGACCGGTCCCGCCCCGGACTACGGGAAGATTCTGAGTCTCTTCAGGCGCAACGACCTCAAGGGATTGAGTGAAGCCGCACCGGCCATGCCGCTCTTGGGTTTTTCGTTCCTCATTTATTGGCTTGGCTTCATGGGCGTCTCCTGGTTCGCGTGGAGACGCCACGAGCCGGCGTCGGCGATTGCCGAGGTGAGCGGCGCCCTCATACTCGTCGGCGCTGCGGCCTTGGCTCTCTGGATGATCCTGGTGGCTCTCGGCAAGAGGTCACCGCACTCCGCAGGAAATGGCGCGCAGGAGCACGAGGCAGTACTTTTGGCGAACTCAGTCAGCCGAGCGGGGAGCCGAAGACCGATGGAGCCTTATCGATGTAATGTCGGCATCGAGTACCGGACAATCCGAGCCACGATACCGCTCGTAGAACTCAGCGCGACCTCAGAGGAACTCCATTTTAGGTTTCGGTTCGGTCTTGGACTCATTTTCGGGCCATGGCACTTCGGCAGGGAACAGGTATTCGAGGTTTTCACAACACGCGGACTATTTTCCACGCGAATCCACATCCGCGGGGAAGGCTTTGAGATCTATGTCTATGCGTCACCTCCGGGCCCGCTGCTCCTAACTCTCGAGGAACTCGGCTACCCCGTGGACTGGATCATGCGACGATGACAGCGCCGGAATTTGCAGGTGGGTTTGGGTGCCCGGTGAAGGATCCCTTACCGGACAGTGGACAAGGTGCCTCATGGCTCCCACAACCTGCCGATGCAGATGCGCAACAGTTGGTTGTATTGCCCGGCACGAGAACCCTAAGTTTCTACCCGACCCGTCGCCACTTCTTATCCGACCATTGGATAGATTGACTCCATGCCGATTCTGAGCCAGAAACATTCCGACAGCTTCATCCAGCGCGCCTGGGTGGGCGATGAGCGCCATTTTGGACAGGTGATCAATTCCTGCCGTGAGCTACAGGCAGACGCGACCAGAATCGCAACGGAACGTGCGTCAACTGTGGGAGGGCTTAGCGAACAGGAGTGGAAAGACCAGAAGCTCTCCTACGGCTGGGACGAGGAACTCACGAATCGCACTTGGGAAGCGCGTCTGACCGAAAGTCGGGAGGAGATCGCCAATGAGCTCAGAGTGACGCTCAAGGCGAAGCAGAAGCGGTTTGAACGCGAAATTGCAGGATCACCCGATGACGTTCTGCCAGAGCTTGATGCCGATGATCTCGTTGAGCTTGAGATATCCCTGGGGAGCCTCTATTCCTCGAGAATCTCCGGAGGGTTTGGGCTGTCGGTAGTCTTTCGCCGAGACGAGGGGTGCTCGGTGAAGGTCGTGGGCCCTGGAAATGACTGGGTGCTCCTCGGCATCCAGAAACTGCGATATGTGCTGAGGCCGGCCCGACCATGGTACTGGTGGGTGCGCCAATGGCCTGTGGTCATCGTGGCAACGTGCATCCCAGTTCTGATCGTGCTCGGGGTCATCCTCAGCTGGCTGCCTAAAGACGTTGCTTCCTCTGTTGGGGCCCTTGCGGTAGGCGTGGCCCTGCCAGCCCTAACCTACTGGTCGTCGAAGGGGGTCAGGTCACTCTTCCCGGCCTTTGAGCTTCTCAGAGCAGGCGCATCCGCACGCGGAAGTCGAACCACTTCCAGGACCCTTACCGCAGCTGCCTGGGTCGGAGGCATTGTCATACCGTTCTGGCTGGCCAAACCGTAAGCGCAGTGCCAAGTATCACGAGAAGAGCTTGCGAAAATGGGGATCGGGGCCATCTACCCCGTGGCCAGCGAGGATCCTCTAACGGACGCTCGCCTGTGTTGATTCGCCGAGATGAGTAGTCCGTGGCCACGGGCTAGTCACTAATGAAAGGGAAGCTCTGCACCCTTCGGGAAAGGCAAGACTCCTTGTGCGGGGGTCATGGTGAACCACTCGCCGCCCTGCCTGGTCGCAAAAATGATGACTCTTTCAGCTGCGTCGAGCGGATCACCGTCCAGATAGGAGTCGCTTCCAGAGCAGGTCTGGGGCATCGAGGAGATGCGCAGGTTCTCCTCGCCAGGATTCCCCTTGAGTACCCGCTCGACTTCAACAAGGTGGGTGGTGGCCTTGGAACCGTAAATGCTGGTCTTACCGACCTGGCTTACAGACTTTCCGATAACAACCAGGCTGACCTTGTCGTACTGGTCCTGAGGGGTCTCGAACCGGACCCAGTCAACGCACGCTACGGTGCCGCCGTCTGGCCCGGGGCTGCTGGCAGAACCAAGCACTGAGTCGCTTGCTTTCGCAGTGGGTTCCGCAGTTCCCGGGCCGCCCGCCACCTTCTCGCCGCATGATGTCAGCAGCATAGTTAGAAGTAGGGATAGAGCCAGGCATCGCCACAACCCAATGCGTTTCATTGTGTTCCTTCATGAGTGGACGCTGATCGGAGGATATAGGGTGCGTACCCGCATTCATTGGATGCCGCTCTCGGAGTGGATGGGGAACGGCCTAATGGAAAGGAGCTTAGGAATACCAGCGGAATGATCGGTTCACTCTGGCGGGTCAGGTCGCGTGGCAGCGGTTAAGGGAGCGCGGGTCCTCCTTGGTGATTTATCCCGAAGGGACTTGCCCCGGGCCACGGGGGTGTGACGTCGAAAACGGGCAGGGATTCATTGCCGCAGGAAGCCTTCTCGGTCGTCCGTGTGCCGGTGATCAGCGGCCGTGGCTCACCGTCATAGGCATAGATGGTGCCCCAGTCATTGAGGACGACCGGCCTGTCGCCGCGGGAGGATCCGTCAATGCTGAAGCTGCCGTCGGAGTTCTGTGGCAGTGATCTGGTGGCGGCTGTGTAGCCCGCCGGCCAACGCAGGTAGACCGTCTCCCTACTGGTCTGGAATGTGAAGCACGCCCCGCCGGCGCCCAGGTACCCGTGGATGGTCCCCTCGGATGTGCCGTCAGTGTTTTTCTTGTCTTCGCGGATGAGATCGCTGCCGGCTGCCACCGGAGGGGCTGCTGCGTAGGTGTCGATTCGGATATCGCCGATCGGTGCGACGTTGATGCGCGAGAGCAGTTCGGCGCCTACGTCGACAGGCTTGTGGGTGACCGGGTCGGCAAAGGTGGGTTTCCGGAGATTCTGGATCTCCAGTAACGCCTGCGGCTGGCCCATGAGGTGCATTTGGCCGTCAGTGCTTCGAGCCACGAAGGCGAGGAATGTCAGGGGGGTCACGATGTTGGTGTTCTTCCACCAGTCCGGGGCCGAGGCCACATCCAGTGTGGATTTCCCTACGGGGCGGGAACCCTTCAGGACCTGTAGAACATTGATTGGCTCGGTTCCTAGTCCCGGCATTTTCTTACCCAGAGTGTCGGGTGAGGCCATAAATTCTTCGTAGGCCTTGTTCCACGCCGGGTTGTTCGGCAGTGCTTGGAGGACGAGCACCTCATCGGCCGCCGCGAACAGGTCACGCATAGGACCGGAGGACAAGGCCTGGACGGCGGCTGTCGAGGAAGCCGCGGTGGCCGCTGTCCCAGCCGGCGGTGTTGGCAGGGCTGAGGTCGTCAGAACACTTGTGACGACGACGGCGGCGACCGCGGCCGCAGCAGTGCCTACCCCGGCCAAGCGCCCCCAATGGCGTTTGGCTGGCGGATGGTGAAACCCACTGATGGGCCCGCCCGCGGCGATATGGGTGACCTCCGAGTCCATAAACAAGAGGCTCTTTGCCCGGCTTCTGGCGATCTCGGCCTCGGTTATTTCCAATGCCGGATCGGCAGAGATCATGCGTTCGGAGAGTACGTTCTTACTCATCGTTGTGCTTCCTCTGACTCTCGCTCTGTCTCAAGTAAATGACTGAGTTCTTTGCGCGCGCGATGAAGGCGCATCCTAATCGCCGTAGCGCTGGTATTAAGGAGGTCCGAAATCTCCTTGGACGTGAATCCATCCCAGTACGTCAGTAGAAGCACTTCGCGCTCGTCGGGTTTCAACCCGGCCAAGGCCTCACGCACCGGCGATTCGACGTCATCGGAGGGTTCGGCCCGTTGACCGTGCAAGGAGACTAGGAGATTTGCGGACCTGATGGCGGACCGAGCATGGTTTCGCAGGATGTTCCTTGCAACTCCGAAGAGAACCAGCACCGAAAGGTCGCCCTCGTCCCGGGACTTCTCCCAGGCAATTCGAAAGACTTCCGCGCACAAATCTTCGGCGGTAGCCGGATCTTCCGTCCGGCGGCGGAAATAACGATAAATGCGATCGTGGCATGCCGCATGCGCTGCCAAAAAGCGCTTCTTCCGCTCCAAGTCCAAGCGTTCCCCCAAGTCTGGCTGCAAGCTCATACCCTGTTAATGTCCGGCAGCGCACAAAGTGTAACGAGGATTTGAAACCAACTTCCGAACTCTAGTCCCAAGAAGTGTCCTTCATGGGGCGCCCGTAAGCCGATCCTCGACCGGGCACTGCGGTCACCCCGGATCCGTGTGCGGCGGGAATGAGACGTCACCAGGGCCGAGCTTGGCGCGGACTACTTTCTACCCGCCATCCCGAAGGTCCTTGAGCTCCCGGATCTAGGACCTCAACTCCGCGGTCTTCACTTCTTCCGCTGCGGCCTCGCCCGCTTCACCGTCAGCGAGCACCTTGGGCGAGCCAAACGAGGGGAACGAGGAATAGTCGACGTCCACGGCCCTGCCGCCAGTGATTCATTCCCCCTGGCTCACCAAGTAATCAGGACCCAATCGCCCGGAAGATCCCCATGGCTGAGAACGGACAGCGCAAAGGCACGGGCTTCTTCCACATCGGACCCCGCGTAGGACGACCACGGCACCTCCATGAACGTGCCGTCACTTGAGTAGTCCCTAATATCCAGCCCTAGGATCAGTCGACCTGAGTCTGCAAGTGCTTCGATGGCAATTGAAGCTAGGGATATCGGCCAACTCACTTCGCCGTTCGGGTCGCACCGTGCTGCACGTTGAAGATCTTGAGCAAGGAACGAAAGGTCCGGGATCGTCATAGCTGGATCATACGGAGGTGTCCCGGGGGAGTCACCCTCGAAAGTGCCCGCAAGCCGGTCGATTGCCGTGCCGCTGTAACCCGCCGGCCCGGCCCGCGGAATTGCTGATCACGGCCATGTACGCAAGACCCGCACGATGAAATGCACGATGACGGGGGGATTACTGCAACCATTTCTCACCGCCCGCCACTCGCCCCGGAACATACTCGGCATCCACGCCCACCCCGCCGACGATCGACGAGTAGTGCCCTTGCAACCACGGCAGCCCGAGCGCATACAGCCCCGGTTGCTCGGTGACGCTGCGGACGTGTCGCCCCTTGGCTTTTGGAAATTCCAGTTTTGGTCGCATTGAGCTCCGCCAGACGTTCAACGCTGAAGCCGCCGTCCGACGTCGCGATCCGCGTGATGTCCATGCCCGTCTGGACCGGGGCATCGATCCTCTGGGCATAGTCGCGGAAATAGTGAATGACCACTCAGGCAACTACCGCAACTTTTGGCATTCATAACTGCTAAAGAAGTAGCAGCCAATAATCGTAAAGTTCATTTTCAACTGCGCCTTCGTCGCAGCCGATTTCATACACGGGGAAGAAGCCAGGGAGCTGGCCAGTTGAGAGACTGCGTGTACAGAAACACTGGGGTTTCTGCTGAAGGACCGGAGGAGCATATTGCTGAACGCCCGACTGCGCGGTCCCGGCGATCAGCGCGGCGCCCCAAGGGACTCGGAATCGCGCATCCGTTGGTTCCTGCAGCAGACCATCGGGAAGATATAGCGACCTCAAACGCCAAGTTCGAACCTCGCCCGTCATGGTGAATGGCCTTGGTCGGGGACTTCATGTGTTGCGGGGACCGCTCGAACTGGCGCTGGAATCCATCGAGGACCATCCTGCCGGACGTCTGCCCTTGAACCGGCTGCCTCCCGATGGAACATGGTGCGTCGCTAATGACATTCATGCTCGCTCGGTGTTTATCGGAGGTTCAGCATCCCTGATCGGTGAAATACTGGGCGATCCTGATTTGGAGGCCTATTTCATCCGGCCCAATCACGCGGTCGACCCGGAAGACTAGGAATGAGGAAAATCCCCTCGACGCCCGACTAGTCCTGCCTGTTTCTTGGCGGGAAGCGGGGACCATTTCGGCCCAGGTTATTACCTGTGCAAAGCCTGTTCGAGTCCTGTGCAAATACTGCGCCAAGTGAAGCAGGTATCGACGCATGCTTAAACACGCGCGGATAAAGCGCAGACGTACTTCTGGGGGGGGGGGGGGGGAATACGACACATGGGCAGACCATAGCGCGCCTCTCTCAGCGCCGATCTTCATCGAATCACGGATGTAACCCGTCCAGCGGATGACAATCCCTCGCACCCACCATTCCCACGTGGAAGCCCCCTTCAAGGGCGTCCCTTTGAAAGGAACCTCAATGAGTTCAGCTGACCCCTTCGGCGCGCCGCAGCAGCCGCAGCCGCAGCCGCCCTACGGGCAGACCCCCGCAGGAACCCAGCCCTATCCTGGCGCGCCGGCACCCTATCTGGGGGCCCGGCCCTTGGCGGATACGGCATCAGTAGCAAGTCCTTCCTCGTTACTTGGCTCCTCTCCCTGCTCCTCGGCGTTTTCGGCGTGGATCGGTTCTACCTCGGCAAAGTCGGTACCGGCATCCTGAAGCTGTTCACCTTCGGCGGCCTCGGCATCTGGGCTCTCGTCGACCTGATCCTCCTGTTGGCGAACAAGACCCGCGACAAACAGGGGCGTCCGTTGGACGGTTATGACAAGCACAAGAAGGTGGCGCTGATCGTCACCGCCGCCTTCATCCTCCTGAGCATCATCCTGAACAGCACCCGAGCGGGCGCCGTCCAAACGTCTGCCACGACCACCCCTGCACCGAACATATCTGCCGCCACCCCCTCGGCGGCTACAGCGGCTGAGGTCGCTGCGTCTGCCAAGGCTTCGGCTGAGGCTTCAGCTAAGGCCTCGGCTGACACTGCCGCCAAAGCGAAGTCCGATGCTGACGCTGCCGCCAAAGCGAAGGCTGATGCCGACGCTGCCGCCAAAGCGAAGGCCGACGCTGACGCCGCAGCCAAAGCGAAAGCTGATGCCGCCGCCGCCGCCAGGGCTCAGGCCGAGGCGGCCGCCAAAGCGGCAGCCGGGACAGTCAGTCAGCAGAACGCTCTGCGGAAAGCTGCTGATTACCTTTCTTTCAGTGCCTTCTCGCGCACCGGACTGATCGGCCAGCTGGAGTTCGAGAAGTATTCCACGGAGGATGCAACCTGGGCCGTGGATCGCGTGAAAGTCGACTGGAACCAGCAGGCAGCTAAGAAAGCCAAGGACTACCTAGGATTTACTTCCTTCTCCCATTCCGGGCTGGTCGACCAGCTGATCTTCGAGGGCTACACGCCGGAGCAGGCAGAGTACGGAGTGAGCCAGGCGGGTCTCTGACGGTCGAGCTCACCGCCCTGCCACGCACCCCGCGACATACTCCGCATCAACGCCCACCCCGCCGACTATCGACGAGTAGTGCCCTGTCAACCACGGCAGCCCCACCACATATAGGCCCGGACATTCGGTGACGCCGCGGACATGTCGTGGGTAGCTCCATGCGTCCAGGACAGGAATGTCCACGAAGCTGAGGGCGAGCTGGTAACCGGTGGCCCAGAGCACCGAGGTGATGTTCTCGGCGGCCAGGTTGACCCGCGCCGGCGAGGCGACAGGAAGCCAATCGTCCACCGGCGCCGGCAAAGCCGCAGGTGCATCGATGCCCGCGGCGGCGATGTAGGCGTCGAGGGCCCTGCCCATGCGCTGGCCGAACCCGGCCTCGACTGTTGCCAAGCGTTCGGGGAGGTCGTCCGTGAAGGTGAGCTCGCCGTCGTCGGCTCCTTCCAGATGCCCGTGAAGCCGGACCCCCTGGCGGCCGAGTTCGCGGAGGTGGATATCGTGGCCGCCGTCGGTGCCGGAGAGCAAGGGGTTGCAGGCGAATCGGGCCGCGGGGGAGGGCAACTGCCCGACCGTCAGGGCGTTGATCCCGTACTCGGGCCCGTGGATTCCAGCTTGCAGGAGCCAATAGAGGATGTCGTGCCCGCGATACCGACGCGGCGCCTCCGGACACGTCGACACCGCCAAATGCACCTCACGCCCGGCTGCGAGCAGGTCCTCCGCGATCTGCCCACCGGACTGCCCGGTCCCGACGATCAGCACGGCGCCGTCGGGCAGCTGCTCCGGATTGCGATAGTCGTGCGTGTGAAGCTGCAGGATGCTCTTTGGGAGGCCGGCCGCTAGTGCCGGGATTTTCGGTATTTGATATGCGCCGGTCGCCAGCACCACATTGCGTGCCCGCCAGCCGCCGTCGGACGTTTCAACGCTGAAGCAGCCATCCGACGTCGAGATCCACGTGACGTCCGTGCCGGTCCGGACCGGGGCGTCGATCCTCCGCGCGTAGTCGCGGAAATAGTCCACGGCGTTGTCACGCGCCATGAACGCTTCCGGTTCCGGCCCCGTATATGGCATTCCCGGCAGGTCCAGCGAGAAGTTCGGCGTGTTCAGCACGAATGCGTCCCAGCGATCCTGCCACGCGCCACCCAGCGCGGGCCGCCGTTCAAGGATCAAGTGCTCGACGCCGGCCCGGCTGAGAAAGTAGCTCGTGGCCAGTCCCGCTTGGCCTCCACCGACAACGAGCGTATCGATTTCGAGGGGGCGGTTCTGTTGTGCCGCTCTGTTCTGTTGCGCGGCTCTGGGCGGGGCAGTCTCCATGAGCGATCCTTCCGGTCCCTTGGCAGAACTTTACGCCCAGAGATTCAGGTGCGGGAGCCTGAAGCACGGGCATCGAGACGCGAGTGCAAGGTTTTGTCGAAGAATTGCCCAAGATTCGTCAATCGCCCAACCAGCTGGGGCAGCTTATGGAAGCATCGTGCTCGGGGCCTTTCCCGTTGGATGTTGGGGGTAGCGATGTTCGTTCCGAATTCCGATGATCACTTCCGCGAGGATGACCTTCCAGCCCAGATTCGCGCGCTACGGATGCCGCGTTGGGCTGGTGCGGTCCTAGGTGCTGGACTCGTGGTGATCGCTGTGGCAGCGGTGGCTGGCTCGATCCTCGTCAACGAGAGCGACAAGACGATCATCCCGTTTTGGGTCGAGGCGCTCATCCTGGCGGGAGCAGTAATTTCGGCGATTTCGGGTGCTGTCCTGCTCTGGTATGCCGGGGAGTGGGTCACGCTCACACGGGACGAGGCGATCGTGACGAAGGCATTCTTCGTCCAGGTCCGTGTCTCACGCATGCAGCTTGAAGACTTCCACGCCTACCTACACCAGTACGCCACTCGCGGGGGAGTCCAGTACCGCATGGTGCCGACCTTCACCACCAAGGACCTGTACGACCGGCTTCGGGACCTGCCACTTCCATTCCTGTCCTACTGGAACCCGGCCGGAGGCACGGAAGCTCCCTTACCGCCGCGCGCCGCGTATATTGAGGCCTGGACCCGCGCGGGCAGCAGCCCTTACTCGAGAACCATGCCCGCCGGCGTCGTACCCTACACACTCTCGATGCACCGGCAGGCTGTACGCACGGGCCTACGGCGCCGTGCGCTCATGTGGGCGATCCTCCTTCCGGTCGTCTCGATCGGGCTCGGTCTAAGCCTCGGCGTCGGACTCGGACCTGTCTCCAAAGCCCTGGGCCATAGCCGCAGCAACCTCGACAACCGCAGCGTCGACGCCCAAACGAACCGCACCGGCACCCGCGACCTCGACGACGCGCTCACCCCCGCCGTTACCTCCTTCCAATGGCGTGCGATGGTGTATCCGGCGACCGGCACGAGGGATTTCACCTTCTTCCCGACCATACGGTCCCTGCCGTCGGCGCCGTACACGGTCCGATACTTCATCCGTGACCCCGCGCAGCACGGCACGGATCTCAGTGTCCCGGAGCAGAAGTACGGCCGAATCGTCTCGCAGGGGACAATTTCCGTAAAGAACCCCACGATCGAGTTCACGCTCGACCACGACGACAGCACCTTCACGTTCGAGGTCTACGTCACCGACGACCACGGGCACACCACGCTCGACTCGGATCTCTACAGGAACCTCGCCGCGCTTCCGGCATCGACACCCACTCCTATGCCCACACGCTGAGAAGCCCGGCGATTCAGGCGCGGGAGGTGGACAGCGCTGACAGCCCCGTGGTTGCGTGGAACTTGTCGGCATGGCCGCCAACGGAAGGAACAACAGTGAGCAAGCTAGCACTTATCACGGGCGCCAGCTCCGGAATCGGTTGGGCATTCGCCGAACGCCTGTCCGCCGACGATTACGATCTGGTGATCGTGGGCCGACGGCAGGAACGCTTGGACCAGTTCGCCGATTCGCACCCTCAGACCAGGGTCAGGACCGTCGTCGCCGATCTATCCACGACGGCGGGTATCGACGCCGTCGCCGAGATCTGCGCTACCGAGCCGGTGACGATGCTCGTGAACAACGCCGGGGTCGCCCACTACATGCCCTTCGCCGAACTTCCCGCCGACAAGGCCACGGAACTCGTCAACGTCAAGGTCCTCGCCCCCACGATGCTCAGCCGTGCAGCCATCCCGGGCATGCAGGAACGCGGCGAGGGCACGATCATCAACGTGTCGGGCATGATCGCCTTCGGCGGCCCCGCCCCGCACTCCCAGATGCCCCGCCGCGTCGTCTACGGCGGGAGCCTGGCGTACCTCGTCGCGATGTCCCAGACACTCAGCGCGGAGCTGAAGGGCACCGGAATCACGGTGCAGGTGGTGTGCCCGGGAGTGGTAGCCACCGAGTTCCACGAACGCCAGGGCATGGACTTGAGCATGATGCCGCGGATGAGCGCCGCCGACGTCGTCACTGCGAGCCTGCGCGGGCTGGAACTGGGCGAAACCGTCTGCGCCCCGGGCGTAGAGGACGGCGGAGTCCTCGACGCAGTCTTCCAAGCAGACCTCGCCGCTTTCGGAGCGCAGAGCCCGGAACTCGCCACGCGGTACCGCTAATTCGGGCCGCAATTCCGACGGACAAACTTGGTGCGGTTCTCCGGAAACGGTCCTAGAGTGTTGGCCATGGCTATCGCACGCTTCCCCGTTGTCGTACTCGATTGTCCCGACCCCAAGACCCTGGCCGAGTTCTACAGCGCCCTGCTTGAGTGGAAGATCGAGAGGAACGACGACGACTGGTGGTCCGTCCGCGCCGAGTACGGCGATTCGCTGGCTTTCCAGAAAGTCGACTCTTACAGGGCGCCACAATGGCCCGGCCAGGACGTCCCGCAACAGATGCACCTCGACGTCGTGGTCGAGGACCTCGACACCGCTGAGGCGGCTGTGCTCGAGCTCGGCGCGACCAAACACGAACACCAACCGGGAACGACATTCCGAGTGTTCCTCGACCCCGCGGGTCATCCTTTGTGCCTCTGCCTGGACTGATTTGAATGATGGGGAGGGCAGGCGCTGTCCTCCGCCGGCCGCCGCTGATAGTCGGACAGTAGCTCCGCTGCGGTTTCCGTGTAAAAGTCTGGTCACAGTTGTCGATCTGTGCTTGTGGCGCGCGTCGTATAAGTAAGGGCCCGAATGGAAGGCCCTACTGACAGCGACGAAAGGAACAGGCCAATGTTGGAGAACGAGCCCACCGACGCTCAGTCCGAGGCGACCGACGAGGTCCGCAGCCTCTTCGGCGAGATCTACGCCGCATGGGCAGACAATGATGCGGATGCTTTCGTGGCATCGTATCGGGACGACGCCACGGTGGTTATGCCGCGGGCGTATCACCGCGACAAGCAGGAAATCCGGAGTTCCATGGCCGCCGGCTTCCAAGGTCCGCTCAAAGGTTCCCGGGCGGTCGATGAACCTCTGAGTATCCGGGTTATCGGTGGCCACACGGCGATCGTAGTCAGCAGGGCCGGCATTCTCATGGCGGGAGAGGCCCAACTCCCCGTCGACCGCGAAGTCATTGCCACGTGGGTATTGGTTCGAGAGGATGGGCGCTGGCTCGTCGCCTCGTATGCCAATGCGCCGGCCCACTGAAAAACGTGTCGAAGAGCCGAACCCGCAAGGTGTTCGGTGTTGATGGAGCGAAAACCCAAATCAAAGTTCAGACGAAGGGACTGCGAAATGTCAAAGTATTTGGTCCTGATCTTCCAGGATGAGGTGGCTACGAAAGAAGTCGCGGGCGAGACGGTGAGCGCCGACTACCAAGCGTTCATGCAGCGCCGTGGGCGGTCTCTGCTCGGCGGGGCCGCACTTGAGCCGGCGGAGACGGCGACGTCCATCCGGCGCGACGGGTCCGGTGGATTCTCGGTGACGGACGGCCCCTTCGCCGAGTCGAAGGAGACGCTTGGCGGCTACTACCTGATCGAGGCCGCCGACCTCGATGAGGCGCTGGAGATCGCCAAGGAGGTTCCCGCCGGCGCCGGAGTCGAGGTTCGGCCCGTGCGAGTGGCAAGCTGATGCCGGCCGCCAGCTCACAGGTCGCTGCTGCGGTCGCGGAGGCGCACCGTCGGGAGTGGGCGTTCGTGTTGGCGGCCACCATGCGTATTGCCGGTGATATCGACACAGCGGAAGAAGCCGTACAAGATGCGTACGCCAGCGCATTGTCGACGTGGGGTACGCGTGGCATCCCGGAGAACCCGGGAGCGTGGCTCACCGTGACCGCGCGGCGAAGGGCAATGGACATGCACCGACGGGCCGCGACGGCACAGCGGGCGCTCCCCAAACTTCTCGACCCGGAGGTGCAGTTGCTCGACGACCCCGGCCGCGAGACGGAAGACATCACCGATGACCGGCTGCGGTTGATATTCACGTGCTGCCACCCCGCCCTCGCGCTTGACGCTCAGGTCGCCCTGACGCTGCGCCTTTTGTGCGGGCTGTCCACGGCCGACGTCGCGCGCGCGTTTCTGCTCCCGGAGGCGACGATGGCTGCGCGGATCACCCGGGCGAAAAAGAAGATCGCGGCCGCGCACATCCCGTACCGCGTGCCGGCGGCGTCCGAGCTGCGCGAGCGTGTCGACGGCGTGCTGTCCGTTGTCTACCTGGTGTACACGACCGGGCACACCGCCCCATCAGGAGCGAACCTGATGCGCAGAGATCTCGCCGAACGAGGCCATGAGCTGGCGAGAATGCTGCGCGTCCTGCTGCCCGGCGACCGCGACGTCGCCGGGCTTCTCGCACTCGTGCTGCTCACCGACGCCCGCAGGGGCGCGCGGCTCGATGAGCACCGTGAACTCGTGCTGATGGAGAACCAGGACCGATCAAAATGGGACCGATCGGCCATTGATGAAGGGGTAGCGCTCCTGCGCGAGGCTTTGAACCTACGGCCGCCGGGCCGTTTCGCCCTCATGGCGGCGATCGCTGCCGTCCATGACGAGAGCAAGTCGTGGTCCGACACTGACTGGCAGGAGATCCTGGGTCTCTACGACCTGCTCATGGAGACGTGGTCCTCTCCGGTCGTCAAACTTAATCGGGCCATCGCCCTCGGCTTCGCGGTCGGCCACGCGGAAGGTTTGGCCGAGTTGGATGCGCTCGGAGCCGAACCGCGACTCGCCCGATACCCGTATCTTGCCGCTGCACGCGCCGACTTCCTGACCCGGCTGGGCCGTTTCGACGAGGCCCGGGTTGCCTTTGAAGAGGCGCTAATCCTCACCGAGAACGACACCGAACGACGCTACCTCCGGTCCCGACTGAGTGAACTGATGGAATGAATCCAGCAGGCACCGATCCTTCGGGCATCCCCGCCGGCGGCGCAATTTGCCGGTCCGAAGGGCCACCGCTTGCGCGGGTCAGGCGCGGTCGTGGAGGGTGATTTGGTATCCGTCGGGGTCGGCGAAGGTAAAGGTACGCCCGAATGGGCCGTCGAACGGTTCGACCACGATTTCGGTACCGGCCGCCGCTATTTTGTCATGGATCGTTTGCGTGTCCGTGGCGTGCAACCACAATCCGATGCCGAGGCCGGGCTGTGGCGTGGAGGCAAGGTTGACGCCCGGCGCCAGGTCCCGGACTGCGAACGCGACCGGTTTGGTGTCAAATACCACCGCATGCGGAGGCCCCGCCTGGGAACGGGTCAGCCCGAGATGTTGCTCGTAGAAAGCGGCAGACGCTTCAAGGTCGCGCACTTGGATTGAAACGAAGTCGGGTCCGGTGGCCGGCATGAGGAGCTCCTTAGTGTCAGTTAGTTGACACTAAGGGTATGTCAGAATATTGACATGAGTCAAGACGTCACAGGGGTCAACCTCGATACATCGCTCGGATATCTCCTTAAGGAGGCGGCCAGTGCGCTTCGCACCGCAATGGAGAGTGTGTTGCGGCCGCTGGGCATGAGCATCACCCATTACGCATGCCTTGAGCTCCTTGCTCAGCGGCCGGGGCTATCCAACTCCGAGCTCGCGAGAGGCGCCTTTGTGTCTCGACAGTCGATGAACGTTCTGTTGCAAGCGCTGGAGCGTGAGGGTCTTGTTTCTCGCGCAACCGAGGCTTCGGTCGGCCGGATACTGCCGACTGAACTGACGGCGCATGGCCGCCAGCAGCTCGAAGCCGCCAGTGCTGCAGTCCAGGCTGTGGAGGACACCATGCGCTCGGGCCTCACTGGCGAAGAACAGAAACAGCTTCAGGCCATGTTGAGGACATGCGTCGCTTCCCTGCAAGCGGCCAGCCAATAGAATCGGTCAGGATCGGAGAAGCGGTCGATGGGGCCTCGGCATAAAGTCGAAAGCACAAAGCAACCCACTCACTGGAGGACCTGCCATGACCGCCATCGAATCAGTCACCCTCGAAGTTCCTGACCCCGCGGCCGCCACCGCTTTCTACGACGCCGCCTTCGGATTAGGCCCGCGGGTGCGCGTGCGGGCCTCGGATGCTCCTACTGACGGCTTCCGGGGGTTCACGCTGTCGCTCGTCGTGTCGCAACCGTCCACCGTCAGCAGCCTCATCGATTCCGCTGTGGAAGCCGGCGCCACGACGCTCAAGCCGGTGGCGAAGTCATTGTGGGGCTACGGCGGCGTCGTACAGGCTCCGGATGGCACGATCTGGAAGGTCGCGACGTCGGCGAAGAAGGACAGCGGCCCCGCCACCCGGGAGGTCGACAAGATAGTGCTCCTGGTGGCGGTCGCGGACGTATCGGCGAGCAAACGGTTCTACGCCGACCGGGGCCTTTCCGTGGGGAAGAGCTTCGGCAAGTACGTCGAGTTCGCCATGCCGTCGAGTCCCGTCCAGCTCGGGCTCTACGCGCGCCGCGCCCTCGCCAAGGACGCCGGCGTCTCTCCCGACGGTACCGGATCGCACCGGCTCGCGATCGGCAGCGACGCCGGCCCGTTCACGGACCCGGACGGGTTCGCGTGGGAGCCAGCCTCAGCGTGAGGCGTTAATGCCGGGGCCGTCGCCAGTAGTCCATCGGCCCGGTGGCTTGGATCGCAACCAGCGCGAAGCATCGGAAGCGGGCTTCGATTTCCTAAGTAGGGGCCCTACCGCGATTCCCATCGGAACCAGCGGATTCCGATGAAGGCGAACACCGCGACATAAGCGACGCACGCCAGGAGCGAGCCGGTGTCCTGGCCGCTCCATGCCGACTGGTTCAGAACGTCCGAAAAGAGCGTCATGAGGGCTCCGACTGGAGACCAGTCTGAGATTTCCTTGATCGTGTCGCCGAGGATGCCGGTTCCACCGAGGACGCCGAGAAGCAACAGGGCGATCATGAGCAGCCGGCCGATCGCGCTGATGGCGTTGGTGGACCGGATCAAGCCGACGAGCGCTTGTCCGATGGCCAGGAAGACGGCGGCCCCAAGAATAGCGACGGCGATGACCAAGAGGTACTGGCCAACGTTCAGTGTCAGGCCGTGAACGATTGCACCGACGATTACCACGATGACGGAAGCGATCAGATTGGTGGCCACCTGCACGATGAGGCGGCTGGTCATGATCATCCAGTTCGGTGCCGGCGTGACCCGCAGCCTTTGCAGCACGCCGATGTCCCGGTCGTGTGCCAGGGCCAGCGTGAACCCGAGCAAGCACGACGTGAGCAGGCCAAGGGTCAAGGCCAAACCGACTATGAGGGCGGATCCGCCTAGCCGCGATTGCCCTTTGCCGAAGGTTGTGGCCACGAGGATCACGATCGGCAGCAGGGCGCTCAACACAAGTGAGGTCTTGCTGTTGAGCATCACAATGGTGTCCGCGCGGAGCAGCGAACGCATCCCCAGGCCCATCGGCGGGCGGGCGGTATCGACCCTGGCGTTAGTCACGGATCTCACTTCCTGTCAGACCGATGAAGACGTCTTCCAGGGTGGGCGCACCGTGGGCCACTGAAAGCACGCGCGGATCCTCCCTGTGCTTGTCGATCAGCTCCGAGGGCTCTCCGACCGTGAGGAGTAGCCCGTGGTCGATGATCGCCACCCGGTCGCACACGGCCTGCGCTTCCTCCATCGAGTGTGTGGTGAGAAGAATGCTGTTGCCTTCGCCACGGAGTTCCTCGATGCGACGCCACAGTCCACGGCGCGCCTGCGGGTCCAGCCCGGCGGTTGGCTCGTCGAGCAGCAGAAGAAGGGGGTTGTGGATCGTGGCAATGAACAGCGCGAGCCGTTGCTGCTGTCCACCTGACAGCTGCTTGAACCTCTTGCCCAGTTCCTGTTCGAGTCCGATGGCCCGCATGCTCGTACCGATCTGCTCACGCGAGAGTTTCACTCCGTAAAGCCCGCCGTAGAGCCTTGCGATCTGCTGAATGGTCAGTTCGGCCTGGAAACTGGAGGACTGCAGTTGCACCCCGAGGCGGGCTTTCGCGTCCAGAGGCTCTTCTTGAACGTCGATTCCGTCCACCAGCAGCCGCCCGGATTTCGGCTTGACCAAGCCCTCGATGGCACTGAGTGTGCTCGTCTTCCCTGCGCCGTTCGGACCCAGCAGGCCGAAGATCTCACCGCGATGAATCTGAAAACTGACGCCGTCGACGACGGTCCGCGCACCATAGGCGACCCGCAAGTTGCTGACGTCCAAAACCGGCGGGTGTGCCGGCATATTCACTTCACTCATCGAGCCGTATCCCTCTCAGGCTGGCCGAGCCGCCCATGGCAGGGCGACGTTGCGATGAGTCTATATGCGGGAACCTGAGGTTTTCATGGGAGCCGAGGAGTGTCGAATCGGGCCTGTGCTACCTCGCTGATCGGTGTGAAGAAGTTGATCAGGTTTCCGTCCGGATCCCTGACGAGGAGAGAACGGTTACCCCAGGGCATGTCCGTCGGCTCATTGACGAACACTTCGACGACATCCTGAAGAGCCTTATAGGTGGCGTCGACGTCGTCGACGAGGAAATCCAAGATGATGCTGTGATTCGCGCGAGCCTCGGCGGCATTGTCTCCGAGCAACGGCACTGTGGCTGTGCTTGCGAAGGCTAGCGTGCCGAATGGGGTGCGAAGCTCGGCGAACAACGGGTGAAGCCGCACGCCCGTGATTCCGGTGGCTGTTTCGTAGAACGCGACGAGCGCGTCGACGTCGTCGGTGATGATGCGGGTGGCTGTCAACTGCATTGCTGTCTCCTCCTGTTGTGAACGTGAATTCGGCCCACGAACCTGGCCATGGACATGACGGTACCGGGTATACCGGGCGAAAACCGCCCGGTATTTTGGCGATAATGGGTGTCATGGCCGACACAACCGCGCGAGCGTTGCAGTTGCTCGAGCTTCTGCAGTCAGCGCAGCTGCGCACTGTTGCCGAGCTGGCAGAACGCCTCGGCGTTGACGAGCGGACGGTTCGCAGAGATGTGGCGCGACTGCACGATCTGGGACTGCCCGTCGAAACGCTGCGAGGGCGCTACGGCGGTTACCGGCTCGCGCCCGGCCAGCGCGTCCTCCCGCTCATGTTCAGCAATGAGGAAGTGGTCGCGGTCTTTCTTGGGCTTGCCCGTGCGAAGGCGGCGTCACACGAACCCGGGATTGCCGCACAGACTGCCCTGTCCAAGATCAAACGAGCATTGCCGATCGCTGACGCGAAGCGGATCGACACCCTGCTCGGGGTGATGACGCGTACATCCCAGCACGGGGGAGCCGCTCCCGACCCTGCCGTGATGTTGACCCTGGCGGAGGCCGTGAACCTTCGACGCGTCCTCGACGTGCGCTACCTTAGCGGCGACGGCGTCCCGTCGCGGCGGACGATCCACCCCTATGGCCTGGTCGCGCACTCAGACCGGTGGTATCTCGTTGCGTTCGACATGGACAAGCAGGAGGAACGTACGTTCCGGGTAGACCGGATTCGAACGGCTCGGTCGATACCCGGAACCTTCGAGCCGCCGCAGCAACCCGTGGAAGGTCGCCTCCTCGACCTTTTCGCCGATGCGGACTATCGATGGCAGGTCGTGCTGCGAATTCGAGAGACCGAGGACAACATCCGGGCACACCTGCCGCCCAGTGTTGCTCGACTCGAAAGACTGGACCGTGCGGCAGACCAAGCGAGCGCAGACTCCCTGCCCTGGCATCGGGCAGAGATCCACGCCCAGAACCTCGACTGGCTACCGTCCGTCATTGCGGCGCTCGACTGCGAGGTGGTGATCGATCGCCCCGACGAACTTCGAAACCGGGTGAGGGCTGCAGCGACGAGGATGCTTCACTCGGCCGGTGACGATCAATGATCAACCCGGGCATGTTCGCAGCGGGCGATCCGCGACGAGTCCGCTGAGGGGGCGTGTGTCCTAGACAACCCGATCCGCACGTTCCCAATGCTCCCGCAGCAACGCTCCAAGCCGGTCGGGTTCGATCCGGTGCGGGGGATCGAAGTGGTGGCGGTCCGGGAACACTTCGAGGCGGAAGTCCTGGAACACCGTGGACAAGCGCTCGGCAACCTCGCCATAGTCGTCCGGGTTGCTCAGGCCGCCAAGGACGAAGAACACCGGCCGGTCGAACGCGGCAAGCCGCGCCCTGTCCAGGTCGTAAATCTTGAAGTCCCGCAGAAACGCCCTGATCCCCGCCGGCCGTTTGGCCATCCACGGCGGCGGTCCGCCTTCGGGCGGTGGCGGAAGGACGACGTCGGGCTTCACTCCCAGCCTCATGAACGCGGCCATGAACTGATCAGGCGGCAGCGATTCCAGCGCCTCGTATTCGTTCCAGAGTTGGGTGTGCGCGGGACTCCAGTCCCAGCTTCCCGCCCATGCGGGCTCCAGGAGCGTGAGGCTGAGCAGTCGCTGTGGATGCTTGGCGGCGAACGCCAAAGACGCTGCCCCGCCGCCCGAATAGCCGAGCAGATGGAACGTTTCCCAGCCGCGGGCGTCGGCCTCGCGGAGGACGCCCTCGATTTCGGTGTCCAGGTTCCAGCCCGGTGGCGGCTCATCGCCGTCGTACAGTTCCAGGTCCTTCGCGACGGCGTCGACGTCGGGACCCAGCGCTTGGATCAGCGCCCCATAGGCGGGTTGGGCGGGAAGAACGCTCCCCGGAAGAAGGACCACCCGAATCGGCTCCATGGCGGAACTCTACGCCGCTTGGGGCGCCAAGGGAGGGGAAGGAAGGACTATTTTCCGGGGGCGAGGACGGTGACGCCGGCGTCAAGGGCAGCGGCGAGAAGCGCGCCGTCGTAGGCCACCAGCAGATCAGTTTGGAGCCTGATCGCGGTAGCCAGATGGATCGCGTCTGCACTCCGCAGCCTGCCGGGAAGAGCGGCAGCGTACATCAGATCGGAACGGGCAATGTCTACCAGGTTGATGCCGCTCAGGACGGTGTTGACCGGCTCTGCGCCCAGTCCCCGTCGCCGCGCCGCGCAATGAAGCTCCGTATATAGCAGCATCGAAGCTACGAGGCGGTGTCCTGTCGCCGCGGACGTCGAAAGATACTCAGCGAGGGCAACAGATTCCGGTTCGTCGACCAGAAGCTTGAGGATCGCCGAGGAGTCCACATAAGTGATCACCGATCGCCACGCAGGTCTGCCAGCATGTCCGAGGTGCCCATCTCACTCTTGATGCGGGTCACGAGCCTGAAATCCACGGGACTCTCAGCAGCAGGGCGGACGCTGCCTGACTGCAGCAGCCTTTCGAACGGCGAGGCGGAAGGCGGAATGAGTGTGGCCGCAATTTCCCCATTATTTGTCACATCGATGATTTCGCCGTTTTTGACGCGCTCCAGAATCTTGCTGCTGTTGTTGCGAAGTTCGCGGTGCGGGATCGTAGTCATCATTACCTCCGTAGCAATCGTAGCACTTGCCGGGATTCTGGCTTCGACCGGTAGTTGCCGCAGACCGCAGGAGAGCCAGTTCGCGGCGCGCGGCAGATGAAGGATTTTGAGAAATAGTAGCCATCCGTCCAAAGGCCTGTATGCTTGTAGCTGTTGTTGTGTTTGGCATTTGGTAGTTCAGGCAGTTCCCGCGGTTCATCAACCGCGACCTTCTGAAGTAACGGTGGAGAACACCCCACACCGGAGGCCCGACAGTCGGGACAACCTCCACCTTCAGTAAGGAAACTGAAAAAATGGCTACAGGTATCGTCAAGTGGTTCAACTCCGAAAAGGGCTTCGGCTTCATCTCCCCGGAGGATGGCAGCCAGGACGTTTTCGCTCACTACTCCGCAATTAACTCGGGCGGCTACCGCTCCCTCGAAGAGAACCAGAAGGTTTCCTTCGACGTCGAGCAGGGCCCCAAGGGTCCCCAGGCAGTAAACATCCAGGCTCTCTAAGCTTCGGATTTCAAAAAGCAGGGCCGGTCATTGACCGGCCCTGCTTTTTTGTGCCCTGTTTTTGGGTTGGGGTGACTAGGAAGCACTTCGTGACGCGCAAATAGCCTGGAGATGCGCTAGATCCCTGTCGACACCTGAATACGGGTGTCGACAGGGATTTGGCGTGTCGCCCAGCTTTTGCTGTAGCGCTCCGTCCCGGGCCGGTCATGTCCGTCCCGGGAGCGTCTCCGCTGAGATGACGGATTCCGCTCAATCATTCGAATGGACAAATTCCGGGCCCCGGAATCACTGGACGGGCAACTTCGGCGGAGAGAATGATCCAGCAGAATCCGACGGTGTTCATAGATCGAGGAACCAGCTTCACCCGCCAACACTGGGAAGCAAGCCCTTCCCATACGCACGTTTTGTCGTATAACCCCTATTTCTCGCAGCCGATGCCGTCGCCGTCGTTGTCGAGACCGTAGATGTCAGTCCCGATCACCTTCACCGGGCCACGCACATAGGCAGGCCCATTGCCTTTTCCTCCCGCGCAGTCGACGTCTGAAGCAATCGGAACGCAAGCCCAGGCATAGTTGGGGTCACAGCCCGACGGCGCTGCGGGTGCCGCTTGCTTTGCGGCCGCCGCCGCCGCCGCTGCGGCTGCTTGCGCCGCTTGTGCTGCGGCAGCATCGGCGTCTGCCTTCGCCTGGGCCGCAGCCTGAGCTGCCGCTGCATCGGATGCAGCCTTGTCAGCAGCGGCCTTGTCAGCAGCCGCCTTGTCGGCCGCAGCCTTGTCTGCCGCCGCCTTCGCCGCCGCTGCGGCGCGAGCGTCCGTCACTCTCTTGGACTCTGAGCGTTCCATCCAGACCAAAGCGCCGGCGTCGGACTTTGTGCAGATGTATTCCTTCGGCGAATAGCTCTCCGTTGCGTTCTCCGTCACGCAGGACACGGACTTCGGCGCGGTGGGTGTCGGGGTTGGGTTGGGAGTGGGTGTCGCCGATGCGGATGCCGACGCAGATTGCGTGACGCCCGCTTGGGAGGTTGTTGGGCCGGCTCCGCCGCATGCGGCAAGGGAGAGCGCTGCGGCTGTTGATGTGACGATGGCAAAGACCTTGAAAATAGCTTTGCGGGATTTCAAGAAGTCGTGCGACGCGTGCTTTATTGCCCCATTGTTTTCAGGCGCGCGAGTATTCATTTATTGCCCCCATGATTCAGTTCTTGATGCAAATGTCAGCAGATCTTAGCATCTGAAATGCGAGAAAAGAAGGAGTTGTCCACATAGCTGAGAGGGCCTCTTGACAGGGTCTTCAGAATCAGGGCGTCTGACTCAGATTAGAAACTGTGTTCGATACCAGAAAAGAAGATTCGAATAAATATCCACATGCGCGAGGTTCGATCTAGAGGCGGCCACGAAACCCCCGTAGCGTCGTATACAAGAGACCACCACCAGGAGAGCCATGGAGAAACCACTGCCAAACCTCACCTCCTTGGACGCCGGGGGAACACTGAGTTTTCATCGGCGCACACGTAGATGCGGAACAAAACCCCACGTCGGCACACGTAGACGCCTCCCCGCGCACACTGAGTTTCGCCAAAACGACACTTAGACGGCGGTTTCGGACTTTACGGTTTCCCTTGGAACGAGGTTCGTCAGCGCACCCCGGGGGGATTCCGTCGGAGTGCCTGGGAGTCCGCCTGCCAACGCCCCGCTTTGGGCAGGAAACAGTTGAATCGGCTGGACCTCGCGCCACCCAGGGCCCGGAGAGTGCTGGATCAGCGCATCAGAGAAAGTTGGATCGCGAGTGTTCGATCAAGAAGTTCGGCGAACGCTGGACTACGTTGCTCGCGGAATGATGGTTCGAATTGTCGGCGCGCCTGGCAGCGGTCGCACGAGTGTCGCACAAAAAGCTATCGCCGATCTGGAAAATACCGGAGCAACGGTTTATTCCATTTCGGGACTCCGCTCACATCGCGGAATACCATTTGGTGGAATACATAGCCTGAGCCTGGATATTCGAATAGGGCAATTGGGAGTTCTGGGTGTGGCTGACACCCTGGCAAGCCGCCTCTCCAGGCCGGGGGAGCGCGTGATCGTAGTCGACGACCTCGAGTTCGTCGACACGGAGACTGTAGCGGTTCTGGACGCCGTCCGGCGTCGGACAAAACGGCCCATGATCGTCACCATGAGCGAGTCTTCCATCTACTCGATGGCACAGCCTGCGGTGCTCAGCCCCGGCCCGGAAGCCAGGGTTCAGCTGAATCCGCTTCGCTACGAGCAGGTGAACGAGCTCCTGACCGACATTCTGGGAGCTCCGGCGGACACCGACACCACTGCCCGGATCCTGACGAAATCGGCAGGGAACCCGCGGCTTGTGGTTCGTATCGCGGAAACGGCTTCGCTCAGTGGCTTGATTGTCCTCCACCATGGTCAATGGCACATGACGGGCGACACTCTGTGGAATGAGCACCTCCATGGCACGGTCGAATCCCTCCTCGAAGGACTTGAACCCGACGAACTCACGGGCCTTCAAGCCATGGCCATCGCCGGGACGACGCCCCTCGATGTGCTGCAACAGGTAGTCCATTCCGACGTTCTCGACAGGCTCGAACAGCGCGGCCTCGTTTCCGTCATTGAGGATCTCCACAACACGGTCTGCGCTTCGATCACGCCACCCGTCCTGGCCGACTACTTCCGTGGTCAAAGAGTGCTCACAAGCAGGCGGGTCCTGAAGAGTCGAATCGCCCGAGCCCTCAGTGGTTTGCCACAGGAATCCCACGTTGAAGTCAACTCGGCCGATTCGCTGCTGAGGGTTCTGGCCGCGCTGCGCCTTGAACGGAGCTCCGACGACGCAGCCACGGCGCGCCATTTTCATGAGCAAATCTCCGTCCTGGAGCGTCAGCGCTACGAGCTGTGGAATGCCGACAGATCGGTATCGAATGCCGTGGCACTTCTGATGGTCTACTGGGGCTCTCCTATCGACGCATCGAGAATTGAGCGTGTCCTTGCCCAGACCTTGACCTCGGAAGGAGAATCCTGCGATCTCCTGTTCCTGGCATTTACCAAAGCGCTTTGGGCGATCCATCAAGGCAAAGGACTGGATTCTGCAGCCGCCGTCCTCAGGAGCTTCGGGGCGGAACGTCCCAAATGGTCCGCCGAAGCCGAAGCGGCGGAGCATTTCCTCGTGGCGTCCTACGACCGAATGCCGGAGAATCTCGACGAAATCTTCGCGCGGCTACACGATCGTCACCCTGAGAGCGGTGTCATATCCAGCATCCGGGGCATTCTGGAACTTTACCGATTCAACCCGTCTGCCGCGCTCAAAGCCATCGCTACTTCAGGCGGATTAAGAGGCATTCCGGGAATCGAACCGTTCATCCGCGGTATGGCTTTGTTCAGCTCGGGGCGGATTGAGGAGTCAATTGTTTTTGCGCTTGACCAGCGCGCAGAAGCTCGCCGCAACCTCGACCAACTCGGGATGATTACCAACACCTATGTGGCCGCCCAGGCCTTGATCTACCGCGGCTATTTCGACGACGCCGAGTACCTCATGGGGAGTGTCTTTGCCATGGGGCGGCCAGGCTTCCTGGTGGCTTCCCTCCACGATGCCATGCTCAGGCTCGCCGGACTGAGGACGGCGACGTCCGCGATCTTGCCTGCAGCGACGCTTGCCACCCAGGCGCGGCGCGAAGCTGAAGAGATCGGCCCGCTCCCCGGGACCGCGAGAGGAGTCTACGAGCTCGTCGCCGCGCGGCCCCTCATCCCGGCTGTATTCGACGGGAAAGCCGCGAAACTCATTCAACGGCAGCTCGAACGTGGCTATGTCCTCGAGGCGATCTATTCCGCCTTGTTCTTCACGTGCCTTCTCCCGGGCCGCAAGGTACTCGAACTCCTTCGGCAGACCTTGAAAGAGTATGCCCCCTCCACTTCACATGATCAGCTTTTGGCAATTGCCGCTGCCGTGGTGGAGGACGACCACCAAATGCTGGGCGCGTTGCTCGAGCATTACGAGCCCGACGCCGATTTCTACCAGGTACGGATGCTGCTCCGCGGTGCTTTCAAGCGGTATGCATTCGTGGACGACACCATCGGTGCGGCCGCGATGGACCGGGCGTACTCCATCTTCGCGACACGATTTCCATCGCCGGATGAGCCTGTCGCGTTTAGTTCCGGAAGCTACTCGCCCCTGACGGTCCGGGAAATTGAGATAGCAGCCCTCGCAGGTCATCGCTCCAACCCTGAGATTGCCGAGCATCTGGGAATCAGTATCAGGACCGTCGAAAGCCACATCTCCAACGCGCTGCGCAAGACGGGAAGCCCGTCCCGCACTGCCCTCTTCGACCTTGTCCGGGATTCGTCTCCGTTCCGCGAGAAACGGCTTTCCGAGTGATCCGGCGTTGTGGGTCTCTGTCTACAACGTTGCTTACTCCTGCTTGAAGACGAAGGAATGGCTAACGGCCAGCTGTTCCGGAACCGTGTGGGAGATAAGGACGACTACTTTGTGCTGTGCCCACTCGCCGAGCTCGCCGATCAGGGCCTCGATGCCTTGAACATCCATGCCGTTGAAAGGTTCATCGATGGCGACTACGGGGGTGTCGGCGACGGTGCACATGAGCAGCCAGAGCTTCCGGATATTGCCCGTGGACAGCATGGAGGCGGGCTGCTCCGCCCAGTCCTCCAATCCGTATCTGGCCAGTCGGGCGAGTCCGGCCTCCGGGCCGAGCTGACGGCTGCGGGCGGCAAGAGCCAGATGATCGTGAACGGTCATGGAGGGGTAGAGCGCCGGCGTCGTACGGCAGACGCTCCGTACGTGGCGCGCATCGGGAGAGCCGGCGTCGATGCCGCAAAGACTTACGCTTCCGGCCCAAGGTTGGAGGAAGCCGCTGATGAGCTCCAGGAGAGTCGACTTCCCGCTGCCATTGCTGCCGGCCACCCGGTAGAGCCCCGGCCCGTTCATGCTGAGACTGAGTCCGTCCAGGACGGGTGAGCCTTGCCGGTAGCCGGCGGTTACAGAATCAATTTCGATCGAAGCCTCAAAAGACGTTGGTGCAGGCATGCGGCGGCTCCCAGGATCAAGAGGATGGAATAGCCCAACAACAGCACGGTGCTGAACTCGGGGCTGACAATAAGGATGAGCGAGCAAGGAGAAATCAGGAGGAGTGTGAAGAGACCGTCCATCACATCATTGGACTTGGTGCCGTCAGTGGTGGTTGGCGGACGGGAGACGGATTCCGCGACGACTCCGGACGCTGCGACGATCAAGCCCGCGAGGACAGCGCCAGGAGCCGGAATGTCCAGCGCGAGAAGTGCCCCTAGGAAAACAAATCCACCAGTCGCCGCCCCTGCCATGACGTAGATTCCAACGAGCCGGACGACGATCGCAGTGGCGGAGAAGCCGTTCTCCCACGCGAAACGGTAGTGGTACAGCTTCGCTGTGGGCCCGATCCGATAGAGCGTCGGTTCCGTGACCCCAAGGCCCAGGAGCACGGCAATACCAACCAAGGATTTGTGCAGATCCCCACCGCCGAGAGTCGAGTCGAGGGGGAGGATGCCCCTAGCTCCCAGAAGGATGCCAACGACGGCGATCCAGGCGAGGACGATGGTGGTGATCACCGAGCCCTGTTTGCTGCTCAACAGATCGGTGACAACGAAAAGCCCGAAGCTTTTCACCGCTCGTTGACCGGTCCGCCGTTCGGTGCTGAAGGAAATCCTGCGGTAGCTGAGGCGGCGCCACGCGTGGAGGCTGAGGAGGATCAATATCGCGGATTCAACGACCGCTAGCAAGCACAAGGCAGGAAGGAAGCCAGAGGGGTCCTGGTCGAGGCCGTCCAGCCGGGAGAGCTGAGGCACGAGGAATCCGGTGGCAGCCCCGAGCAACAGCCCGAGGATGAGAGCCAAGAGGCAGTACAGCCAACGGAGGCCTATCCGTCGTGCAGGTGTTGAAGCGAAATGGAGGACGCAGTAGACGCACGCACAGGTGGCGAAAGCCAGGACGGTGACCGAAGCAACCACGACGTTGAGGTAGCTCGACGATTCCTCGAAAAAGACTAAGAGGAATACCGCAGCTGAATACCAAAGGATGCCTGTGCGGCGGAGCGTCGGGAGCAGGCCGTATCTCACCACAACCTGCGGGAGAGGAAGTTCCATCGCACGGAAGAGCTCCAAGTGCGGACTGCCGGACACCGCCAGCCGTCGGCTTGAAACTACCTCGGTGAGCACTGTCGCGCCAGCGGAGTAGAGGATCAAGAGGAATCCCCAATTGAGTACGGTGGCCGTGTCATGGCGGAGCGGGCCGTCGCGGAGAACAGCCATCGTGGACGCGAACACGAGGGTTCCGAGCACGATCATGGCTATCGATCCGAAGATCGCGAGGGCCCTGAAGCCATCCAGCGTGAGCGGCAAACGCATCGCGTTGGCGATTTCGAACGCGCGGAAGTCCCGCAGGGTTCGGTAATCGGACCCCCGGACCGACCCGGCAGGGGTCTTGGCGTTCGACATCTGGCCTGTGACGGCGACGGGAGAGACTTTGGTCCCCATCAGCGCCTAGAACTTGCTCCGCGGACTCTTCTTCTGGACCGAGTCCATGAAGGCCACAATGGTGAGGACCGCAAGCCCGAGCGCACAGACGGCGGCGACGGCCGACGTCGTTCCCTGGAACGGGACGACTATTACGGGACTGAGAGCAGCCGCGTTGGCGAAACCGGCGACGGCGAAAACGGCCGCTTTGAGCGGTAGCCATTTCCCGGCCGGGCTGAAGGCCGCAATCAGCGGTACGGACACGCCGAGGACGAGAAGTACGGTGACGGTCGTGTTCTTCAGGGCGAGGGGATCTATGTTCTTGAGGCCTTCCGGGGCAGGAGAAGCCCAAATCAGGCCGAGGGAAATGCAGGAGAATGCGGCGACCATGAGGCCCACAATTCGTAGAAGAAGGCTGTAGAGCTGAGTAGTCATTGATAATTTCTGTCCGTGGGTGGTGGTTGAGGAAGGTCAGCCGATGGCGACTATTGTTGACAGACCAATGGCCGAAAGCACAACGAGGATCTTCCTGCCTGTGGAAAACCCCCGCCAATGTCGGTAGAAGATCGCCAGGGCAAGTACGGCCATCGAGGGGAAATAGGCCCAATATCCGGGGACTTCCCGCGGTTGGATGACGCCGAACACCACGCTGAATAGGTTCACGGGGATCGTGGCGAGAATGGCGATCACAAAGAACGCCCCGATATTGACGCGGCCCGCGAGTACCGATTTTCCCGGAATCACCCGTTTGTCCAGGAACGCGGCGAGGGAGAAGTACAAAGCGATGATCACCGCGTAGACAAGGAAGAACAAAACGGTGCCGACGGTCATGGAGAGACTAAGCAGGCGATCGTCGCCGATTTCCGAACGCACGTCCGCCGGGACGTTTGCGTTGAGATACTTTCTGGTCAGGGGAAGCCGGAGGGCTACCAAAGCCATGAGCAGAATGTAGCTCGCGATCCACAGACCGCGGGACGTGGAAACCCATTCCTTGGCTGCAGTTGGCTCGGGCCGCAAACTTCCGACCTTCGCGACGCTGATGACGGTCTCGGACTCCCGGCCGTCTTCCGTGCTGGTCATGAAATCCTCCTCAGGTCTTTAGCTGAATCACGATGGCCTCAATGGCGGCACCGAGGACTATCAGGGCGATGGCAATGAGCAAAGTGCCGAGGGAACGGGCCATGTCGTCGATGAACGACCTCAGGGTTGGAGGCTCGTTCTTCATCAGCAGCCTGCGAGCCAGGCCGGCGGCGGGCTGGAATCCAGCGGTCGCCGCCATCACCAGGCCGAAGAATTCGAACGGGACATACCAAATGACGTCGGCAACCAGGCCGGCACCGCCGACGGAATGCACTCCGAGGGACACCGTCGCCCCGACATACAGCGCCAGGATTCCGGCTCCGATGAGCGTAGTGAGCCCAAGGGTCGCGACTCCGGAATACAGCACCAAGGCCGCGCCGACGTTCCGCCCGAGGATCTGGAGGAAATCTTTGCTGTAGAGGGGGCTCCCACCCATATCCCTCGCGTCCCGAATCCAGGACAAGTCCACGGCCGAGTAGCCGAAGATGGCTATGGCCGCCATGGCCAAGCCCGTGCTTGGGAGCAACCATCCAGGGATGCTCCCAAGCACGCGTGCTGTCTTAGCAAGCATCGAGTTAGGCGACCGCTTGCGCCCGGCCGATGCGGAAGAGGATGCTTCGAGCCGTTGCGATCAGGGCACCCGTGATTCCTGCCCCGAATATTGTGCCGATGACAACGAGAGCCCAGCCTCCGACCTCGATGGCGTGCATGATCTGGGACGCCGCCGCGGCAGAGATGCCAAGGGACCCCGCGATCCATGAAACGGCCAGGCTCGCACCGAAGATCCCAACCACAGCCAGCGCCGCGGCTGCCGCAGCCTGAAGCCCGGTCCTTTTCGTCATTGTTGATTCCACTACAACCCCATTTCTCGAGTAGAACGGCCAACGGGTATCGCTGGCCTTGAATAGTGGTGCCCCTCCAAAAGGAAGGCCATCCACGATTCAGATTCTCTCGGTGAAATTGGCGTCTACGTGTAAAAAACGGAAAAATCCGTGTGCAAAAGGCCGTTTCTCAGTGTGAACAAGCCGGATCTCCGTGTGCCCGGAGGCCCGTCTACGTGTTAACAGGGCGAAAACACTGAGATCCGCTAGTGGCCCTGGGAACGGTGAGGAACTTAGGCGTGGTCGGTCTGGTCGTGGACCGTCAATGTCCCGGCGAGGTCGAGGTCTGCGCCGGTGCCGTGTGCCCCAGCGTGTGCGAGAAGTGCGGCACCGAGTGCGGTGCTCCAGAATGTCTTGGCTTCGACGTCGATGGGTCGCCTGAGGCTCCAACCGCGGCTGTCGATGAGCTGGCTCATGAAGCGCTCCGATTGGCGGAACAGCAGTTGGAGGTGCTGGTCGACTACCGGGGCGAGCTCGGCTTTGGCGATTCCGGTCGCGAGTGCTCCCGCGACCGAAGGGAGCGAGGGCAGGGCGAGGACCGCGCGGGCGATGTTGCGCCGGAAGGTCGCCGCGTCGGGGGCCTGGCGGCCAATCCGCTCGATCCGCCGGGTGTCGTGGAGCAGACCCAGGAACGCGGCGTGCACGAGTAGTGAGTCCTTGGAACCGAAGTAGTAGGTGATCTGGTTGGGGAACACCGCTGCCGCGTCTGCGATCTCCGCGACGCTCAGCTGGGCTCCGTGGCGCTCCTTGCCGAGCCGGGCCGTGGTCTCGATGAGTCGCCTCCGGGTCGCGCGTCCGCGCTCAAGCGTCGAGGTCTGCGCCTCGGGTTCGGTTCGCTTCTGAATCACCTCTCGATTGTATGTGATACAAAAGTAGTGTTAGTTGTATGGCATACAAGAGAGGTGGTTGAAGGGCATGGGACGGAATGAGGTTGTCGTGACCGGACTCGGCGCGATCACGCCACTCGGAGGCGACGTCAGATCGACGTGGGAAGCCCTGCTGGCCGGTGAGTCCGGCATTAGGGGCAAGGTTCTACCCGGCCATGAGGACGGCGAACTGGCCGGCACCGTGGCCGGGACGATGGCGATCGACCCGGCCGAGCGCCTTTCCCCGGTGCAAGCCAGGCGTCTGGACCGCTCGCAGCAGGCAGCCCTCGTCGCGGCCGCCGAGGCTTGGGCTGACGCCGGTGCCCCTGAGGTCGACCCGGAGCGACTTGCCGCGGCGATCGGCACCGGAATCGGCGGCGTGCAGACCCTGTTGGGGGAAGACGACGTTCTTGAGCTGTCGGGTGCCCGCCGTGTGTCGCCACGAACCGTCCCGATGCTCATGCCCAACGCCGCCGCCGCGCTGATCAGCATCGCCTACGGTGCGCGCGCCGGGGTATACACACCAGTCTCGGCCTGCTCATCCGGTGCCGAGGCGATCGCGCTAGGGGCCAGGCTCATCCGCGCTGGCGAAGCAGACGTGGTCATTGCTGGCGGAACCGAGGCAGCGATTACCCCGATCACGGTCGCCGGTTTCAAGCAGACCCAGGCGCTGTCGCGTCACACGGCGGAGCCGGCCTCAGCGTCTCGACCGTTCGCCGCGGACCGCAGCGGATTCGTCCTGGCAGAAGGTGCCGCGGTCTTGGTGCTCGAGAGTGCCGAACACGCCGCTGCGCGTGGTGCACGGGTCCACGCAGTGCTCGCCGGAGCCGGCATCGCGGCCGACGCGCACCACATCACCGCCCCCGCTCCCGATGGCAGCGGTCAGATCTCGGCAATGCGGAAGGCTCTCGCGCAAGCTGGACTTTCTCCCAAGCAGATCGGGCACATCAATGCACACGCTACTGGGACGACGGTGGGAGATGCTGCCGAGTCCCGTGCGATCAGGGAGGTTTTCGGGCACGCGACCGTGACGGCGCCCAAGGCGGCGCTCGGCCACCTCTTCGGGGCTGCGGGGGCGATCGAGGCTCTCATAGCGGTCCTCAGCGTGAAGCACGACGTCGTTCCGCCGACCCGCAACCTCACACCGACCGACGTCGATCCCGACATCAACCTCGACGTCGTCACCCAACGACGCAACCTCCCTCAGCACGCTGTGCTCAGCAACTCTTTCGGCTTCGGCGGGCAGAACGTCTCCCTCGTCGTCACCGCCGTCACGGCCTCATACAGCTAGGTGCGGCGGCCGCGGGCAAGCAACGCTAACGTCGGGTCGAGGGTGCCTTGGCCTGCGAACCGACAATGAACGGCCGTGTGTTGACCGGTTCGACGGGAAGGACAGCAGGCTTGACGTCAGCAATCGGCGCTGAAGGCTCAGACTGAGAGCCGGTTCCGAGCCCGCGAACCGTCCAGCCTTGCGCCTGCCATGCTCCAGCGTCCAGGACGTTCCGCGCGTCCAGCACCATCCGGCGTCGTACGAGAGAGCCTACGGCGGCGGGTGAGAGGGCGCGGTATTCGTCCCATTCGGTGAGCAGCAGCACCAACTCAGCGTCTTCGAGAGCGCGCGTTGTGGACGCTTCGAAGCGGAGCTGGGGGTAGCGCATCCACGCATTGTTGATGGCCTTGGGATCGGTCACGGTAACGTGGGCGCCGGCCGCCGCCAGTTGGAGTGCGACGTCCAGGGCGGGGGAGTCACGGATGTCGTCAGTGTCCGGTTTGAAGGCTGCGCCCAGCACGGTGACGGTGCGGCCGGACAGGAAGCCTTTGCACATTTCACGGGCGACGTCCACGGCGCGGGCTCGCTGGCCCAGGTTGATGGAGTCGACCACGCCCATCCACTCATCAAGGGACGGCACGGACAGTGCTTGTGCCTGTGCGCGGAACGAGCGGATGTCCTTCGGCAAGCAGCCGCCGCCGAAACCCAGGCCGGCGTGTAGGTACCTGTTGCCGATGCGCGGATCCAGGCCCATCGCCTCACTGAGCTCAGTGACGTCGGCCCCTGAGGCGTCGCAAAGTTCGGCTATCGCGTTGATGAAGCTGAGCTTCGTGGCGAGGTACGCATTGGAGGCGGACTTGATGAGCTCGGCCGTCGCGAAGTTGCAGACCAGCCGCGGGATCCCTGCGGAAATCAGCGGTTCGTAGACGGCGTCGAGCGCTGCCGTGATCGGGGCGCCGGCGGCAAAATCCTTGCCGCCCGGCACGCCGTACACCAAACGGTCCGGCACCAATGAATCCTTCACGGCCGTGCCTTGGCGCAGGAACTCGGGGTTCCAGCCGAGCAGGACATCCGGCCTGCGGGCAAGGATGCCGCGGAGCATGTCCACTGTTCCCACGGGCACGGTGGATTTGCCGACGACGGCGGCGCCACTCGCCAGGTGCGGGAGGAGGCTCTTCGTGGCCGCGATCACGTAGGAGAGGTCCGCGGTATCCGACGTCTTGGACTGCGGGGTGCCCACGCAGAGGAAGTGCGTCTGGGCGTCGGCGGCATCCGCGAAATCAGTGGAGAACGTGAGCCGCTTCGTGGCGAATCCGTCCCGGAGAAGTTCATCCAGGCCGGGTTCGTGGAAGGGCGCGAAGCCCTTGTTCAGGTGGGCCACCTTCTGGGCGTCGACGTCGATGCCCACCACGGTGTGGCCCATCGATGCGAGCGTGGCGGCGTGCACCGCGCCAAGATAGCCGCAGCCTACAACGGAGATTTTCATGCTGGGAGTCCTTTGCTGGAAGTCACGGAAATGGTGGCGGGCTCAGCCGCCTGAAGCTCTGCCGCCTGAAGTTCGGCTGCCTGAACCGTGTGGCTGGGTGCCGCGGCCGGCTCCACGAGTGCTTCGCCGGCGATCACTGCCTCGTAGTGCTCGACGAGTTGGGCACTCAGCACCGGCCACGTCCGTCCCTGGACGGAAGCGAGTGCCGCCGTTCCGAACGCACGGCGCTTGGCGTCGTCGCCCACCAGGTCCTGCACGTAGCCGCGCAACTGCGCAAGGTCTCCCGGCTCGTAAAGCCAGCCGGTACGCGAGTTTTCCACGAGATCGAGGGGCCCGCCCCGGCCGGTGGCCACGACGGGAACACCGGACGCCATGGCCTCCTGGATCGTCTGGCAAAACGTTTCGAACTCGCCAGGATGAACGAAGAGGTCAAACCCCGCCACGACTTGGGCCAATTCGTCGCCGCCGAGGAACCCGGTGAAGAAGGCGTTGGGCAATGCTGCTTCGAGGGCAGCGCGTTGTGGACCGTCGCCCACAATGACAAGCCTGGTTCCTGGCAGATCCGCAAGCACGGCGAGGTCCTCCACTTGCTTCTCCACCGCGAGGCGGCCGACGTAGCCGATGATGCGCTCGCCGTGGGGTGCCACGGAGGTGCGCCACGCCGTCGAGCGCTTGGCGGGGGAGAACCGCGCGGTATCCACACCGCGCCGCCACATGCCCACCCTTAAGATCCCGCGGCCGCGCAACTGGTTGAGCGCGAACGTGGACGGGACCAGCGTCCGGTTAGCCCGAAGATGGATGTTGTCCACCCGGTTCCATGCCCAGTTCTCCAGCAAGGGGACGCCATACCGGGCCGCGTAACTGGGGACCTCGGTTTGGTAAATGGCAACCGTCGGGATGCCGAGCTGGTGCGCAGCCTGCACAGCCCGCCACCCGAGGACAAAAGGGGATGCGAGGTGGACGACGTCCGGTGCGTAGTCGGCAAGGATTCTCTTGACCCGGCTCACACCGCCCAACGCCACCCGCACGTTTGTGTACCCGGCCAGGGGCACGGAGGGGAGGCGGTGGACAAAAGCACCGTTCACGACGTCCGAGACAGCAGTGTCCGACGTCGACGGCGCAATCACCATCACTTCGTCGCCGCGATCTTGCAGATGCTCCAGCACCCGCAGGATGGAGTGGGTTACCCCGTTCATGAGCGGCAGGAATGATTCGGCAACGATAGCGATCCTCACCCCTCCACGGTGTGCGCGGAGGTTGGCGAAGCGGGGGAATGGGCGTGACGGTAGGGGGAAGGTTTGGTTAACAAATCGATGCTTATTCTCGAGTGGAAGATCCCGAGCGACGGAAAATGCGCCGATCTAAGTAATTACGGAGCTGAAAAACGGGTACAACTTACTCTTATTCGTCACCATGCGCCCGACTTACGGTGACACCATAGTGAACCTCGTGGCCATGACTGGGGCTTGTCCCGGGCACCGGGGTATTTCGGCAAGAGGGCGTTGACTGGGCGGCGCGCCCTCACGCGCTGAACAGCGCAGGGTGTTTTCGCCCCGCGCCTGCCCCTATGTCAGGCCAGGCTGTTGCCAAGAATCGAGCCAGACCCTATGAAACTCTTCAACCGTACTGACCAGGTTGACCGGCACCGGGCGTTCAAAGGGATGATCCCCGGGAAATGGTTTACCTGGTTCTCCACCGTCGTGGTGGTACTCGCCTTTACTGGCGTCACCGCCGGCATCACCGCGCCGGCAGCCCAAGCTGCCAACCCCACCGTGGTAACCCTGACCTTTGACGACGCAAATGCCGATCAACTCACCGCCGCGCAGACCATGCAGAGCCTCGGTTTGGTGGGTACCTTCTTCACTCCGTCCGGATTCATTAACAATCCCAATTACTTGACGACAAGCGACATGCAGGGCCTTGTGGCGAACGGCAATGAGATTGCCGGCCACACCGTCACCCACCCGGATCTGACCACCGTGACGGCGGATGAGGCAACTCGCCAGATTTGCAACGACAGGGTGAACCTCAGCAACCTTGGATTCACGATCACCGACTTCGCGTATCCCTTCGCTGCCGAGAACGCATCGATCGAAACCATTGTGAAGAACTGTGGTTTGAACAGCGCCCGTGGCCTTGGCGACATCAAGACGCGGTTCAGCTGCGCCGGCTGCCCGCTGGCCGAGACCATCCCTCCTGCGAACCCGTACAACACCGCGGCCCCGGATGAAGTGGACAACACCTGGACCCTGGCGGACCTGCAAAAGTCCGTCACCCAGGCGGAGCCGGCAGGCGGGTGGGTCCAGCTCACCTTCCACCACATTTCGGCTACCAGCACGGATCCGCTGAACGTCACGCCAACTCTGTTCAACCAGTTCGCCACGTGGCTCAAGTCCCGTCCTGCAACCACAAGCGTCAAGACAGTGCGCCAAGTCATCGGCGGAACCGTCAAGCCGGTCGTCTCGGGACCGCCGGCCCCGCCAGAAGGTACAGGCAACCTTATCAAGAACCCAAGCCTTGAAACCTTGGTCAGCGGAGCTCCCCAATGCTGGGCCGGAGCCGGTTACGGCACCAACACGGCGACCTTCTCCACCGTCAGGCAGGCACACACGGGGAAAGTCGCTGAACAGCTCGTGGTGAGCGGATATGTCGACGGCGACGCCAAGCTGTTGCCCACCCTTGACCTGGGAGGGTGCTCACCCACAGCCACACCCGGGAACGCCTATTCCATAGGTGCCTGGTATAAATCGACCACAAATACCCAGTTCGAGCTCTATTACCGGACAGGCCTTGGCACGTGGAAGTACTGGACATCAAGTCCCTGGTTCTCAGCGGCCACGACCTTTCAAAAGGCCACGTGGACAACGCCTCCACTGCCTACCGGTGCGAGCGGCATCAGCTTCGGACTCAACCTGTTCAGCAACGGCACCCTGACCACGGATGACTACGAGATGTTCGACGTCGGCACGCCGCCCCCGCCTCCGCCGCCACCACCAGCCGGCGGCAACCTGGTACAAAACCCCAGCCTTGAAACGGCCGGTACGGGCCCGTTCCCACAGTGCTGGCAGGCCGGTGGATACGGCACCAACACCGCCACGTTCAGCACGGTGGCTACCGCACACACCGGTACCAAAGCGGAGAAACTCACCATCACGGGTTACTCCAGCGGTGACGCGAAACTGCTTCCGACGCTGGACGCCAGTACCTGCCCACCTGCGGCGGTCGCAGGACACACCTACTCGGTGCGTGTTTGGTACACCTCCACAGCCGTCACACAGTTCGCCTTGTATTACCGTGACGCCTCAAACAACTGGGTGTATTGGACCTCCGGACCGTGGCTGGCCGCCGCCAGCACCTATACCCAGGCAAGCTTCACGACGCCGGCACTTCCTGCCGGGGCCACTGCGATCAGTTTCGGGTTGAGCTTGTTCAGCAACGGATCGGTCACCACGGACGACTATGCGATGTATGACACCGTGGGAGCCCCGCCGCTGGGGTGAGCAATCCATCAGCGACAAAAAGCTGAGGGCGGCTAACTAGCCGCCCTCAGTCGTTTTATCTGGCAGCTTTCAGAACGTCCGGCAGCTCATCAACGAACACAGTTCCGGGCGGTTCGTAGTAGATGACAAGCACCTCATCACCCACGTTGAAAACACTGCTTTTGTCGAAAGGATGCGCGTGGAAGGCGCTTGTGCCACCGTGGAACGGCAGCATCACTTCCCCCACGGTGCCTGGCCCAATACGGCCCGTGACCCTGCCGATTTTGCCCGTCAGGCTCCGATCAACCTCTTTGTGCATCGGTGTCCCTACGCATCAGGAGTTTTGCTCGGCCGCTTAGGCGCTTCCTTGCCGTTCTTGAGCGCAGCTGTGATCGATGGCAGGTAGTTGCCCACCTGGGACAGGATCCCACCCACCATGCTGTTGAGGCCCTCGCCGCCGTTCAGAACCGTCAGGTTACCCACGTGGGCAAAGGGTTCAGCCGCGGCTGCCACGATCGCAGGCATGTTCTCCGCGAGCTGCTGGGAGATAACGGCCTCTTGGTTGGTTCCGAGAGCCTCGGCACGGGCCTTGATGCCGTCCGCTTCCGCCAAGGATTTGGCCTTGATGGCCGAGGCTGCAGCGTCACCCCGCGCCTTGGTGGCTGCCGCTTCGGCTTCACCGGTGATCTTCGTTGCCCCCGCAATGGCGGCCGCCGCCGTGGCGTTGGCCTGCGCTTCGACTTCCACTTTGCGGGCGTTCGCCTGGGCCTCGAGTTCCGTTCGCCGTGCCCGCGCCTCGGACGCGCTGATGTCGGCGGCCTTTTGGGCTTCCGCCTCGGTGCGCTGGGCGTACGCCTTTGCATCGGCAGGCTTTCGGATGGACGTCTGGAGCTTCTGCTCCTCGCGGTCCGCCTCCAGTTTGGCCACCTCGGTTTCCTGGACCACCACTTGCTGGCGCGCCGTGGCATCGGCCAACGGTCCCGCCTGCGCGGCATTGGCCCGGGCGGTTTCGGCGTTGGCTTGGGCCGCTGATTGCTTGATCGCCGAGATGCTCTGGGCATCCGCGATCTGCGCAGCTGCCTCGGCTTCCCGTTCCGCGGCCTCGCGGTTCCGGGTGGCTTCAGCGATGCGGGCTTCCATTTTGACCTGCGCAATGTGCGGTTTGGCCAGGTTTTGGATATAGCCCGTGGGGTCTTGGAGATCCTTGATCTGCAGGGAATCAACCACTAGGCCAAGCTTTTCCATTTCTATGCCGCTGGCGCTGCGGACCAACGACGCAAGTTTGTCGCGCTCACGGATGATTTCTTCCATGGTCATGCTGCCAATGATCGAGCGCAAATGCCCCTCAAAAACGTTGTAGACCTGGCTTTGCATTTTGGGCTGCTGGCCGAGAAACCTCCTCGCGGCATTCGCAATGAAAGGAGCGGCGTCACCGATTTTGTAAATAACCACACCCTCCACGATCACCTGGATACCTTGCGAGGTCACGCAGTTGACCTGGAGTTCTGTTTCATTCAGCGTGAGGGACAAAGTCCTCACGGTTTGGAGCCCGGGAACCACCAAGGCGCCTTTCCCGGTGACGATTTTGAAATCCATTCCGTCCCTGGTGTCCAAACTTCCCCGAGTCAGGCCGGAAATGATCAATGCCTCGTTTGGTTCAGCCACCTTCCACATCAATTTAATGAGCAGCCGAATGACGGCAACGGCGACAACTACCCCCAATACGGTGACAAGAATCGGGAGATAAGCAACGAGGTCGAACATGACTGTCCTTTCAACGGCAAGCACCCAAGCGGCTCGTGTAGTCAGTCTGCTTCGGTCTGCTCCAGGAGTCCAGCAATTTGTTTACCTACAATTGACACAACGGATGCTCCTAGGCGTGCGTTCCCGCCAGCGACTCGGTTTTCACCTCGGCGGTACCGTCCGCCGGGACGCCGTCGCCATCTTGGCCGTACAGCCAGTCGTTGTACTGGAAGTCGCCATCCTTGCGGCTCTTGAACAGCAGGTTCCGTAAGACGCGTGCGACGCCGGACACGTGCCACGACTCTCCCCAGACACGCGCGGTGCGCTGGACGCGGGCCGTGCGCGCTGCGCGGGCTGAGTTGAAATCGCCGATGGCGCGGTCCCACGCACCGGTGTCCACGCCGTCGTCGTTGAACACGGAACCCACGGTGGAATCCTGGAGGACCGCGGCGTCTTCAAGCGCTTGGCAGGCTCCCTGGGCCAGGTACTGGAGCATGGGGTGCGCGGCGTCGCCCATCAAAACCAGGCGCCCGTCGATCCAGTTCTCGATGGGATCGCGATCGTACATGGGCCAGCGGATGCCGGTCGCAAGGTTCCGCAGTGCCAGCTGTACGGCCGGAATGCAATCCTTGTAAGCAGCCTCGAGTTCGTCGACGCCGCCGTACTGCTCCTCGCCGCGCTCGAACGAGGGCGACTTGAAGACAGCCACCGTGTTGAGCAGTTCGCCTTTGCGCAGCGGGTATTGCACGAGGTGGCAGTCCGGTCCAAGGTAGACGACGACGTCTTCGAGATCGGTCGCCGGGGTCTCAGGCGTGATGGGAACGGTTCCGCGGTAGGCGACGTACGACGACGAAACCGGCCCGTCCTGCGCGACGGCGGCGCGGAGCGTGGACTTCAGGCCGTCCGCGCCGATCACGACGTCGGCCTCGTAAACGTCCCCACTCAGCGTGTGCGCCAGGCCGCGGGCGTTCACGGTCTCGACTCTCTCGACGACGACGTCGTTCACCAGCCGGACGCCGGCATCCTGGCAGGCTTCCAAAAGGATCCGGTGCAAGTCGCTGCGGTGGATCACCACGTACGGAGCGCCGTAGCGCTCTTCGAACTCGCCTCCGAGGGTCTGACGGGTGAGTTCCTCGCCGGTCAGGGCGTCGTGGAACACCAAGTGCTTGGGCCGGACCCCGATCTCGAGCGCCTTCTCGAGGAGGCCCCAACGCTTCAGGACGCGGGAGGCGTTGGGTGCCATCTGCAGTCCCGCCCCAACCTCGCCGAACTCGGGGGCCCGCTCTACCAACGTCACCTCGGCGCCGTTCGCGCGGAGGGCCAGGGCGCCGGCAAGGCCGGCCATTCCTCCGCCGACAACGAGGACTTCAGTGGATGGTTTGCGGTCAGACATTGCTTGCTCCTACAGAGGTGGTGTTTTTGGATTGGATGTTGGCGGTGTTGATCTTCGCGGTCTTGATTTTCGTGCCGATGGCGCCGAGCAGGATGGCCGCGACGGCGGCGGCCCCGGCAAATGCCAGGAAGTTCGAGTTGACGCCCAGCCCGGCCGCGAGCAGCAGCCCGCCGACCTGGGGAGCGGCGACCGCACCAATGCGGCCGACGCCGAGTGCCCAGCCGAGCGCTGTGCCCCGCAAATGCGCCGGGTAATGGCTCGCCACTGCCGCGATGATGAGGCATTGGGTTCCGTGGGTGCCGACCCCGGCCAGCACCAACATGACATAGACAAGCCCCACGGGCGGACCCGCCACCAGTACGGCCAGCCCGACGGCGGCGACGGCGGCTGCCACGATCGCCGTCGGGATGGGACCGAATCGGGTTCCCGCCCAAGCGGTGGCCACCGAGCCGACGACGGCACCGAGGTTGAGTGCCAGCGCGAAGGTCAGGGCGGACCCGAGGTTGTAGCCGGCCAGTTGCATCAAGTTCGGGAGCCACGTGCCCAGGCCGTACCAGGCAAAGAGCGTCACGAGGGTGGAGATCGCGAACAGGAGACTCATGCCGAGGTACGGGGCACGGAGCAGGGACTTGAAGCCCGCTGCTTGTTTCGCATCCTTTGCGGTGGGAGGTGTTCCCGGAAGCGTCTCCGGGAGGGTCTCCGGGAGGAATCGCATGCCCAGCGGAACAACCACGAGCAGGGCCACAGCGGCCACCAGGAACATGACCGGCCAGCCGAAAGTGGGAATCAGCGGAATGCCTGCCAAAGCGGCGATCGAGCCGCCGATCGGCACTCCGGACATCATCAGCGTGGCGATGGTGGACCGCCATTTGGCGGGGACCAGTTCCGCGACCAAGGCGTTTGCCGAGGGAACAAGTCCGCCCAAGCCGATGCCCGCCAGCAAGCGCAGACCCCCGAAGACTGCTGCGTTTGGGGAGAACGCGCACAGGATAGTGAAGAGCGAAAACAGTGCGGCGCAGGCAATGATGGTCCGGCGGCGGCCCCAGCTGTCCGACATCCGGCCGGCGAAGATCGCTCCGATCATCATGCCCAGGAAAGCCATCGAGCCGACCGTTCCGGCTGTTGCCTTGGTGAGGCCCCAGCCGGTGTCGGTGATGAGGGAGCTCTGGACGGTGCCGTAGACGATGAGGTCGTAGCCGTCGAAAACCACCAGCAACCAGCAGACAAGGACAGCGGCGGCGGAACGCTTGGAGAACCGGGCAGAGGCCCCGGGGAAGTGGTGAACGCCGTCTTGGGTCCGCTCCGGCGCTGCAGCGGATGGTGTGTGATTCATCCCACCACTGTGTGGCCGCCGCTCGTTTGCACCAATAGAATTCTGTCGTGCAGAATCTTCCGGCCCGCAAGAAACCCGCCTATTCCATTGAGGCCGTGGACAACGCCCTGCAACTCCTTCAGCTCTTGCGCGACGGCGGCAGCCTGCGCCTCAAGGACGCCGCCGCGGAGTTGGGTGTTGCCCCCTCCACCGCCCACCGGCTGTTGGCCATGCTGGTCTACCGGGGGTTCGCGGTCCAGGACGAGACCCGCCGCTACGTGCCCGGGCCGGCCATGGGGGTTGGCCCAGCAGGACTCAGTTGGAGCCGTTTGCTGCGCACCGTGGCGCAGCCGCACATGGAACTCCTGAGTGGCCGGATCAACGAGACCGTCAACCTCATGGTCCGCGTGGGTACCAAGGTGAGGTTCCTGGCCACCGTGGAGGGGACCAACGCGCTGCGGGTGGGCGACAGGCAGGGAACCGTACTGCCCGCCAACAAGGCCTCGGGCGGCAAAGCGCTGTTGGCCGAACTGGAACCCGCCATGATCGAGCAATTGTTCCGCAGCCACAATGCGGAGATCGGCGGCGACAACATTCCCGACTCCGAATATCCGGCTTTCCTCCGCGAGCTCGAGACAATCCGGAGCAATGGATTCGCCGCGAACTTCGAGGGCACCGAGGAAGGGATCAGCGCCTTGGGGGTGGCCCTCCACAACGGTCAGGGCGTTGCCGTGGGCGCGCTGAGCGTCGCGACTCCGGTGGCAAGGTTCCGCAGGCTCTTCGATGCTGGACTCGTGGGTATCATGCGGGAAACCCAGCGCCAATTGGAGATCGATATCGCAGCCAATCCGGCCGAGTCCCAGCCCTGACCTACCCAAGCCCTGACACACCCAACTGACTCGCATTTGTTGTCGTTTTGAGGGCCCATAACGACAACTACTGCGAGCTAGTTGGGGCCGCCTGCTGGTCAGTTGGGCCAGCGGATTCTGTCTAGCAGAATATGCTGGAGATCACTCGAGGGCTTCCCTAGGGTCTGGAGTACGCCAAAACTGTCCCGTACCCCCGAGGAGGCCCCTGTGTCCATCAGCGCCGATAGCACAACCCACAAATCAGTTGCCACTGATCATTCCGTTGGCACAGCGCACGCGGTTCCGGAGCCGACCCCCGAAGAAGCTGCCCAGCTGGAGCAGCTGTATCAGGATTTCGAGGCCGGGAACCTGATCCCGCTCTGGACGGAGATCGCGGACCTGATGCCGATGGTGCCGTCCCCGAAAGCGGTGCCGCATGTGTGGCGCTGGAACGATCTGTACCCGCTGGCCGCCCGCGCCGGGGACCTCGTCCCGGTGGGCCGGGGCGGCGAACGCCGGGCCATCGCGCTGGCCAACCCCGGCCTGGCCGGCACGCCGTATGCGACGCCGACGTTGTGGGCTGCGATCCAGTATCTGGGCGCGCACGAAACGGCCCCGGAGCACCGTCACTCGCAGAACGCGTTCCGTTTCGTCGTCGAGGGCGAAGGGGTATGGACGGTGGTGAACGGGGACCCGGTAGCGATGCGCCGCGGGGATTTCCTGCTGACTCCCGGCTGGAACTTCCACGGACACCACAACGACACCGACCAACCGATGGCGTGGATCGACGGCCTGGACATCCCGTTCGTGCACTACGCGGACGCCGGGTTCTTCGAATTCGGCACCGAACGGGTCACGGACGAGGCCACCCCGGACGTCTCGCGCTCCGAGCGGCTGTGGGCCCACCCCGGCCTGCGCCCGCTGTCCGGGCTCGATGACACTACCAACTCGCCCATCGCGGCTTACCGCTGGGAGCACACGGACGCCGCCCTGCGCGAGCAGCTGCTCCTCGAAGACGAAGGCCACCCGGCCACCGTGTCCCAGGGACACGCCGCCGTGCGCTACACCAACCCGACCACCGGCGGGGACGTCATGCCCACCATCCGCGCCGAATTCCACAGGCTCCGGGCCGGGGCTTCCACCGAGCCGCTGCGCGAGGTCGGCTCCAGCGTGTGGCAGGTCTTCGAAGGGACCGGCACCGTGGTGCTGAACGGGGAGTCCAAGGTCCTGGCGAAGGGCGACCTGTTCGTGGTCCCGTCCTGGCAGGAATGGTCGCTTGAGGCCGAGAGCGAGTTCGATCTCTTCCGCTTCAGCGACGCCCCCATTTTCGAACGACTGAATTTCAACCGCACGTACACCGAAGGACGCAACAAATGAGACTCCTCACCCTCCGCACTTCCGCCGGAACCACGACGGCGGTCCGCCAGGACGGCGACACCCTGACCGAGATCGACGGCTTCTCCGACGTGGGCGCCCTCCTGCAGGACCCCGCCTGGGCGGCCATCGCGGAGGCGGCCAGCGGCGCAACGCACGCGTACGACGGCGCCGACCTCGCCGCCGTCGTGCCCTCACCGGGCAAGATCATCTGCGTCGGGCACAACTACCGCAACCACATCAAGGAGATGGGCCGGGAAATCCCCGAGTACCCCACCTTGTTCGCGAAGTACCAGGAATCGCTGATTGGTCCCAACGACGATCTTGCGTTGCCGCAGGAATCGGACACGGTTGACTGGGAGGCCGAGCTCGCCGTCGTGATCGGCAAGAAGGGGCGGCGCATCAGCGAAGCCGACGCGGCCGATCACATCGCCGGGTACTCGGTGCTGAACGACATCAGCATGCGCGACTATCAATTCCGCACCATCCAGTGGCTGCAAGGCAAGACCTGGGAAAAGTCCACGCCGTTCGGGCCCGCCTTGGTCACGAAGGACGAGTTCAGGGCCGGGCCGCTCATGACCTCCGCCGTCGACGGCGAGATCCAGCAAAGCACCCCCACCGGGGACCTCGTGTTCACGCCCGAATTCCTGGTCTCCTATATCTCCACCATCATCACGCTGAACCCGGGCGACGTCATCGCGACCGGAACGCCCGGCGGAGTGGGCCACGCCCAGAATCCCAAGCGGTACCTCCAGGAAGGCCAGCTCCTGGTCACCACCATCGAGGGGCTGGGCCAGCTGAACAATCGCGTGGTCAAGGAAGCCTGATGGTCGCCCGCCACGACCTCACCACCGATCCGGGCCTGCAGGAACAGCTCCTGCAGGCCCGGCGGGGGACCGCGTTCTTCGCCCGCAAGCTCAACGAACTCTCCGATGCCGAGCTCGACGGCGATTCGCTGCTTCCCGGCTGGAGCCGCCGCCACGTTGTAGCACACATCGGCTACAACGCCCGGGCCATCGCCCGCTTGGTGGAGTGGGCCTCGACCGGTGTGGAGACTCCGATGTATCCCTCTGTCTCGGTGCGGGATGAGGAGATCAACTTCGGTGCCACCCTGTCGCCCATTGCGTTGCGGAACCTCTTCGACCACTCCGCCGTGCACTTAAGCGTGGAATGGCGCGACCTTCCCGAGGACGCCTGGCACCACACGGTCCGGACCATCCAGGGCAGGGAAGTCCCGGCGTCGGAAACGGTTTGGATGCGCACTCGCGAAGTCTGGGTGCATGCCGTGGATCTCGACAATGGAGCATCGTTTGGTGACATCCCGGCGTCGGTACTGGAACGGTTGCTACGCGATATCACCGGTTCGTGGGCCACGCGCGGCGCCGACGCCGGGTTGTTGGTCAAGGTCGCGGGCACGGACCTCACGTTCGGCGATCCGGACGCCGCCGTCGTGGTCGCCGGGTCCCTCGCCGGCGTCGTGCAATGGGCCACCGGGCGGGGGACCGACGGCGTGACCGCGGGCGCTGGGCCGGTGCCGGCGGCACCCAAGTGGATCTGACGGCGTCGGGCACAAAGAAGGTTGGCACAGCTCCCGGCTTCTTCACCGCAGGAACTGCACCAACCGCTTGTATGACTATTCAGATTTGGCTGTAGATCCTACCCATTGGCGGCTCCTATAATCCCGGGCTAACTCAATCCGGGCTTGTGAATAGGGCTACTTTGCGTCGTCAGCCAGATGCCGTGAAAACATCCAGCCCGCGGCGACCATCAGGATGCCCAAAACCATGAACGTCCAGTTGTCGAGCGTGTTCAGCGACAGGAAGTTGGCCGCCGAATCAACCCCGACACTCAGTCCGTACACACTGAGCACGATGTACAAGGCACCGAAGCTCATCAGGATATTGCGTGCGCTATGGCCGCCCGAGCGGGACATCGCCCAGCTGGTTCCGCCGATGAGGAGCTGCACAATGTTGAGCAGCAGCGACACTTGGAACACACCCAGGAGCATTGCGTGCGAATTTGGCCCGAAGAACTGCAATTCCCCGTACCGCATGGTGATGCCCGGAATGAATCCGAGAAGGCCCACCAGCGCCATCAGAATACCTACACCCATGCCGATGTTCTGGATGTCCGTCCGTCCAAAGTGAACACCGTGTGCATGTGGGGTTGCGGTAGTCATTTATGCCCTCCATCCACCTATTGCGAACACTCCAATTTTACGTCTGACTTATGCAAAAAGCGCCGGGAGCGTGGGCGTCCCGGCGTCCCGGCGGCCCCCGGCCTGCCCTGACGCGGCCTGCGGCTTGCCCCGGTGCGGCCCCGACGCTCGCTCACCTATGTCGGGTTTCCTGCTGATGCTCGCTCACGTATGTCGGGTTTCCTGCTGATGCTCGCTCACATAAACGACGACGGCGGCGCGGCGGACATGCAGGAGCGTTTGGCTTTCGCGGGTTGTTGGTGAGCGAGGGTTGGTCGGGAGGGGGTTGTTGGTGAGCGAGGGTTGGAGGATTGGCGGGCCGTGCGGGCGCCTGCCGGGGGAGCGAGGCACGCCGTGGCACGATAGGACACGATGAAACTGCGCGCTGATCAGACCGGTAACCGTGGCCTGCCCATGCCTTTGTGGCTGCAGGGTGCCCTTGAGTCGGCGCAGGCCGCCATCATCTCCGCGCTCGTGGTGGTCTTGCCGCTGGTCGGCGTCTGGGCAACTGACGGATTCCAGAACCACACCATCGATTTCCTGGCACGCCTGGCCGGCCAAACCTGGCTCTTGGTCCATGGTGTGCCGCTGCAGCTTGCCACCGTCAACCTGGGAACCGCGGGTCTACCCGGTTCCGGCATGCTGTCCCTTATCCCGCTCGGACTGACCCTGGTCCCGTTCCTCCTGGCGTGGCGCGCTGGCCGCCGGCTGGCCAGGGCTTCGTACACGGACCAGCTGTGGCAGGCCTTCTTCGGGGCGTTGCTTGTTTATGGGGCGTTCGGCGCGGCTACCGGATTCGTGTGCCGCACGCAGGACGTAGTGATCAACATCTGGTTTGCCGCATTACTTCCGCTTATCCCGTTCGGCCTCGGCATGGTGGTGGGCGCCCGGCGTGAGTCCGGCTCGTGGAGCAGGCTCATTGGCGTCGACGCCGTCGATTGGCTCGCGCGCACAAGCCAACATTCGCGTTGGGCCGGTTCCTACTTTGGCTCCGCCATCAAGGCGGGATTCGTGGCGATCATGGCGGCCATGACACTCTCAGCGACGCTGCTCGCCGTCGACCTCGTCATCCACTGGACGGACATCATCGCCGTCTACGAAGGCCTGAAAGCCGGGGCCCTCGGCGGTGGCGTCCTGACCATCGCCCAGCTCGGCTACCTGCCCAATCTGGCGGTATTCACCCTGGCCTGGTCCTCCGGCGCAGGGTTCTCCCTCGGTGTCGGCTCACACGCCGGGCCGCTGGGCACCGCCGTCGGGCCCCTGCCTGCGATTCCTGTCTTCGGCGCGCTTCCCACCGGCCAGCTCGAATTCGGAGCCGCGGCCCTCGCCCTTCCGGTGATCGCCGGTCTGCTGGCTGGCTGGTGGTTCCTGCGTGCGGGGGAGAACCATTTCGACGAATGGCTCTCCATCAAGATCAAGGCGCGCTGGTTCACGGCCCCTGTTTCCACGCTGTTCCTTGGCGCGCTCGTCGGTGCGGTGGCAGGGGCATTGGCCGGAGGCCTCGCGTGGCTGGCACGCGGTTCCGCCGGAATCGGACGCCTCACCGAGATCGGACCGGACCCGCGGTGGACGGCAGTCTGGACCGCCGCGGAGGTGGGGATCGGCGTCGTGATCGGTTACTGGGTGGGGCCATGGCTCGAGAGGCGGCAGAAGCTCCGCGAAGCGGACCTCGACGATTCCGTGTACGACGGCGACCACCGCTAAGGTGCCCGCCTCGCCTTGGATTGCGCCCGGCTAGCGCAATCCGGAGGGAATGGAGTTCTGGAAATCCACCTGGCACGAGTTCTGGGCGTGGAGCGTCAGCGCGCCTCGTGCGCAGTCCTGCAAGGTGCGGATCTGCTGGAAGAAGACGACAGCGGTGAGCACCAGCAGGCACATGATGGCCGTGACAACCAGTCCGGAAATGGTGCCAAACAGTACGATGCGCGGCTGCTTGAACCTGATGGTCCGCACGAGGACTACCACTCCAAGCACTCCCGCGATGACGGTGAGGACCGCGCTGAGCCAGACGTAGCTGATGTTCAGGATGTAGACGAAGAGGGCGCCAAGCACCGTTAGCAGGAATGTCCTGAACAGTGTTTGGGTAACGGCAAGCGCTGATTTGGCAGCCTCGCTCTGTGGCTGATGCTGCGGAGTGGGTCCAACGCCGGAATTCATGTTTTCCAGCCTACGCGAGCCAGCCATAAGCTAGTGCAATGCGCATTGTTGTCCTCGTCTCCGGCACCGGTTCCAACCTCCAAGCAGTAATCGACGCCGTGAAGGCGGGCGAGCTGGATGTTGAGATCGCAGCCGTGGGAGCAGATCGGCCGGGTACCTACGGAGTGGAACGCTCCGCCGAAGCCGGACTGGACACCTTCGTGGTGGACTTCAAGGACTACGCGGACCGGGCCGATTGGAACGCGGCGCTTACCAAGGCCGTTGCCTCCTTCGATCCGGACGTAGTGGTTTCCTCCGGGTTCATGCGGATCGTCAGCCCGGAATTCATTGATGCCTTTGGCGGCAAGTATCTCAACACCCACCCCGCACTGCTGCCCGCTTTCCCGGGAGCCCACGGAGTCCGCGATGCCATGGCTTACGGCGTGAAAGTGACTGGATGCACCGTCCACTGGGCCGACGCCGGCGTGGACACCGGACCCATCATCGCCCAGGAGGCCGTCGACATCGCCCCGGACGACACCGAAGACACTCTGCACGAACGCATCAAGGTGGTGGAGCGCCGGCTCCTGGTCCGGACCCTCGCAGAGCTCGCGGCGGGAAAGCACGCCTAAGTCCAGGGCGCCCAACCCAACTGACTCGCATTAGATGTCGTTTTGGCGGCTCAAAACGACAACTAATGCGAGTCAGTTGGGCAGGCGAGGGTGGCGGCGGGGACTAGTTGGGCATGCCGGGGTGCGGACAGGGGGCAGGCTCAGTCGAGTTCGAGCTGCTTGGTCTCCGGCGCGAACAACGCCATCCACAGCACCGCCACCACGATCAGCCCGCCAGCCAAGGCGAAGGACGTTGCCAGGCCGTACTCGGGCCAGAAATACGAGGCGAACACGAGCGGCCCTATCCCTGCGCCAACCCGTGAGAAAGTGGACGCCCAGCCAAAGCCGGAGCCCCGAAGCTCGGTGGGGTAGAGCTCCGATACGTAGGCATAGAGCACCGGGATGGCCACCTGGATGACGAACCCGAACGCCAGGAGCCAGAACACCGCCGCGTCGGGAATGTCCACCACCAACGAAACGATCACCAAGGTCAAAGCCGACAGCGGCCCGGTGATGGCCAGGATCCATTTGCGGCCCACGCGCTCCACCAGCACTGCCGCGACCGCCACGCCCAGGAGCCCGACGCCGGCCATCCCGGCTGTCGTCACGAAGGCCTTGTACTCCTCGAATCCGGCGCCGATCAGAATCCGCGGCATCCACGTCAAGCTCAAGTAGTAGACCAGGAGGATGCTGAAAAACAGGGCCCAGGCCGCCGTCGTGATCTTCCAATTGAACTGCCAAAGGCGGCGCAACTGTTGCCATGCGCTGCCGGCCGAGAGGCGCGGCGCGTCTTGCGGGGCGGGCAGGCTGTAAGCGCGCGGCTCGGCTCCGGTGGCCAAGACGAGGCTGTCGATGACCTCGGCGGCTTCTTGGCGGCGTCCCTTGCGGATAAGGAAGAGCGGGGATTCCGGTACGCTCCGCCTGACCCAGAACACCAGCAGGGCAGGCAAGACCATCACGAGCATCGTCAGGCGCCAGTCCGCGAAGACCGCAACAAGTCCGGCCGAAATGAAGCCGCACAGGGCGGCGCCGACGGGCCACCAACCATCCATGGCGGTGAGCACTTTGCCGCGTTGCTTCCGCGGAGTGAATTCACCCACCAGGGCATAGTCCACGGGAATGCAGCCGCCCAGCCCGAAACCGGCCATGAAACGGAAGATGCAGAACCACACGATGTCCGGGGCGAAAGCTCCCAACACAGTAAAGACGGAGAAGATCAGGAGGGTAGCGGTGAATGCCTTCTTACGCCCGATCGTGTCCGCGATGGTGCCCCAAGCGAAGGCGCCCAAGGCCATGCCGATCAGGTTTGCGGTGCCGATCCATCCGGCGTCGGCGGGCTGGAGAGACCAATGCTTGGAAAGCAGCGGAATGAGGATGCCGTTGAGCGTGACGTCCCACGCGTCGAACATGAAGCCGAGGCCGCCAATCAGGAAAATCCTGCCCTGGACCTTCCACCTCCACGGCAGCTCCTGGACAACCTGCTCGCCGCTCGGGACGGTTGTGTAAGTATTCATTTCCCCTCCTGGGGAAACTCTATCCGTGCTTCTGGATCGCCTTTCGCAGGAAGCCGCCAGCCTCATCCAAAGCGCTCTTCGCCTGGCCCGGATCGATGCCAGTCAACACCACCAGGATGGCCGCCTTGACCGAACCGCCCACGGAATTCAGCGCTTGAATCGCCGTCTCCGCGTCCACGCCGGTGGCGTGCTGGATGGTCCGTTGGGACCTTGCGAGGAGTTTGTTGTTGGTGGCGCGCAGATCGACCATCAGGTTTCCGTAGGTCTTCCCGAGCTTGACCATGGCGAGCGTGCTGATCATGTTGAGGACGAGTTTCTGTGCGGTCCCCGCCTTCAGCCGCGTTGAACCGGCAACGAATTCGGGACCGACCACGACGTCGATCGCTACGTCCGCCAATTTGCTGATGGGCGAATCGTGGTTGCAGGCGAGCGACGCCGTGAAGGCGCCCCGGCTGCGGGCCTCTTCGAGGGCGCCGATCACGTAGGGCGTGCGTCCCGAAGCCGAGATTCCGACGACGGCGTCCGCCTCGGTCACGCTGATGTCGTGCAGGTCCCGGGCTCCGGCCGTGGCGTTGTCCTCGGCGTACTCCACCGGTTTCTGGATGGCCTGGTTGCCGCCCGCGATGATCCCGACGACGAGTCCCGGGGGAGTGCCGAAGGTTGGCGGGCATTCGCTCGCGTCCAATACCCCGAGCCGCCCGGCCGTTCCAGCTCCGACGTAGAGCAGCCGGCCGCCGCGGGCGAGGCGCTCCGCAACGGCATCGACCACTGCGGCGATCTCCCCGCTGGCTTGTGCGACGGCGGCCGGGACGCCGCGATTCTGCTCGTTCATGGCGGCGACGAGCTCGGCCGTGCCCATGGTGTCCAACTCACTGAGCGCGGGCGATGCCGCTTCTGTTTGCAGGCCCGCGAGCTCGGAACGGAGTTCCGCGAGCCCATCAGGGGTACCGGGGGAAGATGGGTCAGGCTGTTCCGTCACGGTGAATGTACCTTTCCTGGAGGAGCCCGCGGCGGTTCGCTGCGAGGGCGGCCCCGTCCATGCCATCGCCGAGTGCCGCAACCACCTCAATCCCAGCCGAAGCGAGGGCGTTGTGCAAGAGCCCGCCGAAGAACTCCGATTTCACGACGCCGCCAAGGAGAGCCACCTGCTTAGTGTCGCCGGAAGCAAGGGCCACGGTGTCCACGAGGAGCCTGCACGCTTCGTCCACAATGCAGCGTGCGACGGCGTCTCCCGCCTCCGCCTCTCCGAGGAGCACGGGGGCGAAACGCGCCATCGTCCGGGCCGGGTTGTCGGATTCGGCGAGCCACGCCGGAAGCTGCGCGGGCGAGCCGAGCAGCGCGGCGGCCGCGCCGAGCAACGACGTGGCCGCTCCGCCGTCGTGGGCTTGCAACGCGGCCTGAAGACCCTGCTGGCCGATCCAGCGGCCGCTCCCGCGATCGCCCAACAGCGGTCCCCAACCGTCGGCGCGGTGGAGGGTCCCGGCGTCGTCGAAGCGGAAGGCAACAGCCCCCGTGCCAACAATCAGCACCGTTCCGGGTGCGCCGTCCAGGGCGCCGAGCTGGGCCGCGGTGGCATCCGAGAGGACCGCGGCCGGGACCTTGAAGCGTTCGGAAAGCAGGGCGGCGAGTTCGTGTGAGTTCGCCGCCGAGGCCTCGACCCCGGCGACGGCGGCGCCGATTCCCCGCAACGAACCTTCCGGGAATGCTGCCGGTAGCCCGCGCGGCAGCATGGCCGCGGTGTCCGCGAGCAGCTCGAAGGCGAGCCGGGCGCCGTTGTCCATGCCCAGGCCGGGGAAGCCCTGCTGGTCCGCCGAGCCCAACACCTCATCGCCTTGCCTGAGTTCAACCCTGCAGCGGCTCTTCCCGACATCGGCTACCAAAATCACATCCGCGGAATCCATGGCCCAACCATATGTTGCGTGCGCCGCCGCGTCTCGAAAAACGAAGATGACCCACAACACGATAAACTCGTCCGTATCCCCAGCAACCGCGGAATCCCGCGATATAAGACGGAGACTTTTGTGAGCTTGACGCAGCTTGACCGTGTTCCCATCCGCCGTGCACTGATCTCGGTTTACGACAAGACGGGGCTGGAGGAGCTCGCGAAGGGCCTGCATGCAGCAGGAGTCGCGATCGTCTCCACCGGTTCCACCGCGAAGAAGATCGCCGCAGCCGGTATTCCGGTCAAGGAAGTCGAAGAAGTCACCGGTTCCCCGGAGATGCTCGATGGCCGGGTCAAGACCCTGCACCCGCGTGTGCACGGCGGCATCCTTGCCGACCGCCGCGTTCCTGCCCACATGGAAACGCTGGCCAAGATGGAGATCGAGCCCTTCGACCTCGTAGTGGTCAACCTCTACCCGTTCGTAGAGACTGTCCGCTCCGGCGCGGCCCAGGACGACGTCGTCGAGCAGATCGACATCGGTGGCCCCGCCATGGTGCGTTCGGCCGCCAAGAACCATGCCGCCGTCGCGATCGTTGTTGACCCGAACTTCTACGGCGCTGTGGTGGAAGCCGCCGCCGCGGGTGGCTTCGACCTGAAGACCCGCCGCCGCTTGGCCGCCAAGGCTTTCGCCCACACCGCAACCTACGACACCGCCGTTGCCACCTGGACCGCCAGCCAGTTCCTCGACGAAGACGGCGACGGCGTCATCGACTGGCCCGCTTACGCCGGCCTCGCCCTTGAGCGCTCCGAGGTCCTGCGCTACGGCGAAAACCCGCACCAGCAGGCCGCCCTTTACGTGGACAAGGCAGCCCCCGCCGGCATCGCACAGGCTGACCAGCTGCACGGCAAGGCCATGAGCTACAACAACTTCGTCGACGCCGACGCCGCCCTCCGTGCCGCGTTCGACTTCTCCGAGCCCGCCGTCGCCATCATCAAGCACGCCAACCCCTGTGGCGTGGCCGTTGGTTCGGCCGATGCCGCCGACCCCATTGCCGACGCTCACGCCAAGGCCCACGCTTGCGATCCGGTGTCCGCTTTCGGCGGCGTCATCGCGGCCAACAGCATTGTCACAGCCGGTATGGCCAAGACCGTGGCAGGGATCTTCACAGAGGTTGTCATCGCCCCGGGCTTCGAGCCGGAAGCCGTTGAAATCCTGTCCAAGAAGAAGAACATCCGTCTCCTAGCACTCACGGACGGTTACGGCCGCTACCCGACGGAGATCCGCCAGGTCTCGGGCGGCGTCCTCGTCCAGCAAGCCGACAAGGTGGACGCCGACGGCGACAACCCCGCCAACTGGACCGTCGCCGCCGGCGAAGCCGCCGACGACGCCACGCTGGCCGATCTCGCGTTCGCGTGGACCGCTTGCCGCGCCGCCAAGTCCAACGCGATCCTCCTCGCCAACAACGGGGCGGCAGTGGGCATCGGCATGGGCCAGGTCAACCGCCTGGACTCCTGCAAACTGGCCGTTGAGCGCGCCAACACCTTGGGCGTTCAGGTGGAGTCCGACGTCGATGGCGCCGGCGGTGCCTCAAACACCGATTCCAGCGGTGCGCCCGAGCGTGCCCGCGGTGCCGTGGCCGCTTCCGACGCGTTCTTCCCGTTCGCCGATGGCCTGCAGGTCCTGATCGACGCCGGTGTACGCGCTGTCGTCCAGCCTGGCGGTTCAGTGCGCGACGAGGAAGTCATTGCCGCGGCTAACGCCGCCGGCATCACGATGTACTTCACGGGAGCACGGCACTTCTTCCACTAAGTCCGGGCTTCCACTGGCTCCGGGCTTCCGCTGGCTCCACTAGGTCCACTCGCTCCACCAAAAAATGGACATGTCCTCCCTTCCCGGGGGCATGTCCATTTTTTGTGGTCAGGACTGGGCATATTCGCAATATGTCCGGCCCTGGGAGCTAGCAAGGGGCATGTCCCTTGCTACCGCGCTGGGCTTTCACGTGCCGGGCAGGTTACGGGGCCGTGGACGCGGTCTGGTAGGTGCCCTGGATGACCGTGCCCCAGTACGGGCCGTACATCTTGGTGGAGTTGCTGCCGTAGCCGTAGCTGTTCACCGAGTTCTGGTATCCGCTGGCGCTGGTTCCAATGAACCACGGACCACCGGAGGAGCCACCCGTCATGTTGCAGGGGATCCCTTGGGTGTTGTACTGGGGGTTGTAGGGATCGTTGGCGGCCGTGCCGGAACAACTCTTGAGCGACTCGCCGTGAAACGGGGGTGTCGCAGGATAGCCGAACGACTTGTATGCCAGTCCGCGGGCCGCATTGAACTGGACTCCGGAGGCACCCACCACGTCTGAAAGCTTCTGGCCATTGAGGGTGTTCATGACGGCGAATCCGGTGTCGTACTGCATGGCTCCGCTCGAGGACCACTGGCTGGTGGTGTAGAGCGCCTTGGCCGTCCACTTGCCGTAGGGCGCAGCCCCGTTCAGGTAGGCAGGAACGAACGTGAAGTTGCTCGCGAATGCCCCGGGGCCTTCGTTGAGGCAGTGGCCGGCGGTGGACACCGTGCTCTGGTTGGCCGAGGTGACGGAGTTGCCGGAGCAGACATAGTTCACCCCGCCGAGGGTGAAGAACACCTTCCCGATGTGCGAAACGGGAGACTCGCCGGCATTGGCTTTACGGTCCAGGGCGGGGGACGGCGCCGCGGTGCTGCTGGCCTGCTGGCCTTCGACGGTCAGGGTGTGGCCAAGTTCGGGAAAAACCTGCTCGGGAGAAATTGGTACCTCCGAAAGGCCAACCGCAGCCCGTGCCCGGCTAAGTGCCTTGCTCGCCAGAACGTCGCCAGAGACGGCGTTCTTCATCCGCTCAGGAGTCCAATAGTCAGCGGTGTTGCCGTCCGACGCCGAATTGCTGCTGACGGTCGACGCATCGGTGCCGTTGCCCATCGACGGAGCCGCAGTGGCCCCGCCGGCGGAGCCTAGAGCAAGTAAGGCGGCCGCGGTCAGGCTGAACACGCTTGTGGCCAGGGTTTTGGTTCTCGTCACAGTTGTCCTAGATATCGGGGGAAGGCGGCCGGTTTGTGGTGGCCGCCGATTGACGGAACCGAAACTACCCAAGCCGTGACAAGTATGTAAAGAGTTTTGTGAGATTTGACTTTCGTTTTGACAAGAAGCGAATTCTGCCCTATTTCCGAGTGGCCGAAAGACCTAGGAAGTGGACGCCATATCGTAGGCATCCCGGATGACGGAGCCCCAATAAGGCCCGTAGATCACAGCCGGGCCGCCGGGGTAGCCGTAGCTCGTAATGGAGTTTTGGTAGGAATCCCGGCCGGAGTCGACCATCCAGGGTCCGCCCGATGATCCACCGGTCATATCGCAGGGAATGCCCTGCGCCTTGAACTGTGGATTGATGGGATCCTTGGTGGCGTCACCCGAACAGCTCTTCAGCGATTGTCCGTCGAACGGCGGGGCGGCAGGGTAACCAAAGGCTTGGTAGCTGAGCCCCCGGTCCTGGTTGAACTCTACGCCGGACGCGCCAACGACGTCGGCCAAGTGCTTGCCTTTCACCGTTGCAGTGACAGCGAAGCCGGTGTCATAGCGGATGTCGCCCGCCGTGCGCCACTGGGGTGTGGTGTAGAGGGCTTTAGCAGGCCAGATGCCGTAGGGGGCCGTGCCGTTGAGATAGGCCGGAACGAATACGAAGTTCTGGACAAACGCTCCGGGACCCTCGTTGACGCAGTGGCCCGCGGTCGCCACAGTGCTGTCGTTATCCGACACGACGACGTTGCCGGAGCAGACGTAGGCGAAAGCACCCATGGTGAAGAAGACCTTGCCGACGTGGTCAATGGGGTCTTCGTCTTGATGCAGGCTCCCGCTGCCACCCTTGGCGCCGGCGATCTTCACGGGCGGGCCGGTTTCGACCGTGCCGCCGGCGACGCCGCCTCGAGTGAGGGCTTTGCTTGCTAGGACATCTCCAGGGATTGCTGCTTGCATCCGTTCGGGAGTCCAGTACCCCGTTGGGTCGGTGTTTGTTGTCGCCATGCTGACGAGCTGCTGCGTCCCAGGCGCTGCGAAGCTCGAAACCGCACTGGAAGGCGTTGCGGCTGCCGCCCCTCCAGCGGCACAGAGGGTCAAAACGGCGGAGGTAAGGAGGCTCAGGAGACCAGTGATGGGGAGTGATTTCTTTGTCATGATTGTCCTGCCAATCGTTTGGCGGCCACGTGTCGTCGGCCACAGTTTGACCCAATGAACCTACTCCGATTTGCCGCCGAGGTACATAAGGTTCGATGGGGTATGACGTTGAATAGCTCGCTTGGGGCCGTCCCAGTACGCGCCAATCCGGCCCCCTCAGGTAAGTTAGAGATGTTGAAATCTGCAGACTTTCAGGGAGATGCCCCGCCAATGGCAAAGATTATCTATACCCACACTGACGAAGCGCCGATGCTGGCGACGTACTCGTTCCTGCCGATTGTGGAAGCTTTCGCCTCGACGGCCGGCGTGGAGGTCGAGACCCGCGACATTTCGCTGGCTGGCCGAATCATCGCCGTCTTCGGTGACTACCTGACTGAAGAGCAGCGGATCAGTGACGCACTGGCCGAACTGGGCGAACTGGCAAAGAAGCCCGAAGCGAACATCATCAAGCTCCCCAACATCAGTGCATCCGTTCCTCAGCTGAAGGCAGCCATTGCCGAGCTGCAGGGGCAGGGCTACGCACTTCCGGACTACCCGGACAACCCCTCCTCTGACGAAGAGACGGACATCCGCTCGCGTTACGACAAGATCAAGGGCTCGGCCGTGAACCCGGTCCTGCGTGAAGGCAACTCGGACCGCCGCGCGCCCCTGTCGGTGAAGAACTACGCCCGCCAGAATCCGCACTCCATGGGTGCCTGGAGTGCTGACTCCAAGACCAATGTTGCGCACATGACCGCGAACGACTTCCGTTCCAACGAGAAGTCCGTTGTGATCCCCGCCGATGACACCATCAAGATCCAGATTGTCCGCGAAGACGGCACCGTCAAGGTCCTCAAGCCGGCCTTCCCCGTTCTCGCCGGTGAAGTAGTGGACGGCACCGTGCTGCGCGCCGCCGCCCTGGACGAGTTCCTGGCTGCCCAGGTGGTCCGCGCGAAGGAAGAAGGCGTGCTGTTCTCTGCGCACCTGAAGGCCACCATGATGAAGGTCTCCGACCCCATCATCTTCGGCCACGTCGTCAAGGCGTACTTCTCCGAGCTTTTCGACACCTACGGCAAGCAGATCGCTGCTGCCGGCCTGAGCGCCAACAACGGCCTCGCGTCCATCCTCAACGGCCTCGATGAACTCCCGGAGGACGTCCGCGAAGGCATCAAGGCGGCCATCAAGAAGGGCCTGGAAGACGGCCCGGCGCTGGCCATGGTCGATTCCGACAAGGGCATCACCAACCTGCACGTACCGAGCGACATCATTGTTGACGCTTCGATGCCGGCAATGATCCGCAGCTCCGGCCACATGTGGGGACCGGACGGCAAGGAATCCGATACCCTCGCGGTCATCCCGGACAGCTGCTATGCGGATGTCTACCAAGTGGTCATCGATGACTGCCGTGCCCACGGCGCCTTCGATCCCACCACCATGGGTACGGTTCCGAACGTCGGCCTGATGGCACAAGCGGCTGAAGAATACGGCAGCCACAACAAGACCTTCGAGGTTGAGTACGCGGGAACCATGCAGGTTGTGGATTCCTCCGGAACCGTGCTGATCGAACACCAGGTCTCCCCGGGCGACATCTGGCGCGCCTGCCAGACCAAGGACGTGCCGATCCGCGACTGGGTCAAGCTGGCCGTGACCCGTGCGCGCGCTTCCAAGATGCCGGCTGTCTTCTGGCTCGACGAAACCCGCGCCCACGACGCCCAGCTGATCGCCAAGGTCAAGGAATACCTGAAGGACCACGACACCGAGGGCCTGCAGATCGAAATCATGTCCCCGGAGAAGGCCACCGCGTTCACCCTGGAACGGATCCGCAAGGGCGAAGACACCATCTCGGTGACCGGCAACGTGTTGCGTGACTACCTCACCGACCTGTTCCCGATCCTCGAACTTGGCACCAGCGCCAAGATGCTCTCCGTGGTCCCGCTGATCAATGGCGGTGGACTCTTCGAGACCGGTGCCGGCGGCTCGGCTCCGAAGCACGTCCAGCAGCTCCTGCAGGAAAACCACCTCCGCTGGGACAGCCTGGGCGAATTCCTCGCCCTGGCCGTCAGCTTCGAGCACCTCGCCACCACCACCGGCAACGCACGGGCACAGGTCCTCGCTGACACGCTCGACCGCGCCACCGGCACGTTCCTGCTGGACAACAAGTCCCCGAAGCGCCGGGTGGGCGAACTCGACAACCGGGGCAGCCACTACTACCTCGCGAAGTACTGGGCACAGGAACTGGCCCAGCAGACCGACGACGCCGAGCTCGCCGCGGCGTTCTCCGCCGTCGCCGGGGCCTTGACGTCCAATGAGGAAACCATCATTGCCGAGCTGCTCGGAGTCCAGGGTTCGCCTGCCGACATCGGCGGCTACTACCGTCCCGACGCCGCGAAGGCAGAGGCCGTGATGCGTCCGTCCGCAAAGCTCAACGAGGTTGTCGCGACGCTGAACTAAGCGCCCCGCTCCACCCAACTAACTCGCAGTTGTTGTCGTTTTGAGCGCTCAGAACGACAACAACTGCGAGCTAGTTGCATTTAAGCGCGGCGGAAGCGGTGCGGCGCGTCGATCCCGTCGACAAGATCGGCAAGTACGCGGCCAATAGCCGGGGTGAACTTGAATCCGTGGCCTGAGAACCCCGCGCCGACCACTAGCGGTCCAAAACGGTCGAGCAGGAAATCTTCGTTGGCCGTGCTCGTGTAAGTGCAGCTGATGGGAACCGCCGATTCGGCGTCGACCCCGGGCAGCCATTCACGAGCGTAGCGGCGGAGGGCCTCCAGCTGAACCGGCTCCGCTTCGAATGTGCGGGCATCCGGATCGGTGACAGGCCCTACGCCATGCCACCCCGCCTTGACCCCCTCGCCTGGAGTGAGCATCCCATAGACAGGGCTGTACCAATAGTCGTCACGGGGATCTCCCGGGTCCGGCGCGTGGTTGAAGCTCGGCCAGGACTGGAAATCATCGATGGGCGTGAAATGGGCAGGTTGCTCCTGGGTGACCACCAAACGGGGGAGTGGGACCTGGGCCCCGACAAGCTTGCTGGTCCAGGCGCCCGCCGTGATGGCAATCCGGCGCGCCGTGATTTCCAGCGAATCGGTCACGACGACGGCGCGATCGTCACCGAGGATGCGGATGTCCTGAACCGGGGTGGAATACGTGAAGCGAGCGCCGTGCGCCTCGGCCGATGAGCGGAGCGCCCTGAGAGCCTCGGCCGCCCGGACCCTGCCCGATTCCGGAACGAAGAGCACATCGCTTCGGAACACCATGCCTGGCCAGCGCTCTGACGCTTCCTTTGCGGAGATGAAATGGCTTGAGATGCCCCGCTCCGCGTGCGCGGTGCGGACTTCCCGGAGCCGGGCAATATTTCCGTGGTTTGCCAAACCCACAAGATCCAACAATTGCGTTTCGGTCTCCTCCGCGAGCCCGTCCCACAAGTTCCTCGCTTCGCTGACCAGGGCGAGATAGTCGTCCTCCGCGTATGCCGTGTTGAAGTTGCGCGTCGCTCCGTGGGAGGCGCCCACATGGTGCCCTTCCTTAAACTGCTCAAGGAGGACCACCGATCGCCCTCTGAGTGCGAGCTGCCACGCTGCAGCCGATCCCATAGCGCCTCCGCCGACTACGACGACGTCAACATCCATCCCGGATTCACCTATCCTGTTCCGCGGGCCTCCCAGCGAGGCCTACTGCGGTTTCCATTCTGCCGTCCGCCGGGTGATCCCCGAGGTCAGGAGGCGAACTCCTCTCGGTAGCGGCTTGGTGTGTTACCGAAAGCAGAACGGAAATGTTGCCGGAACGCGGCCGAAGAGCCGAACCCGCAGGAGCCGGCAATTTCTTCGATTCCAGCATTGCTTGATTCCAACATGGTTCGTGCTTGGTCCAGCCGCTGCTGGGTGAGCCAATCAAGGACGGTTGTTCCCGTCCGGCTGCGAAAGTGCCTTGTGAAGGTCCTGCGGCTCATCGAAGCAGCTGCCGCCAGCTCGTCGAGGCCGATTGGCTGGCCGAGGTTTTCGCGGGCTAGCGTCATGGCGCGTTCGATTCCGTCGTGGCCCGCGCCGCGGCGGAGCCTTGCCGGAATGAATTGCGCCTGAGTGGCGCTGCGGTGAGGTGCCATGACCAGCCCGCGCGCCACGCGATCGGCTGCGTCCGAGCCGTAGTCTTTTCGAAGCAGATGGATGCAGCAGTCGAGTCCGGCCGCAACGCCCGCAGAGGAGACGACGTCGTCGTGGTCGGCCCACAGCGCATTCTCCACTACCCGCAGGGCGGGATAACGCTGCTGCAACTTCCCGGAGTATCCCCAATGGGTCACTGCTTCGCGGCCATCCAGTAGCCCCGTGGCAGCCAGCAGGAATGCGCCGAGGCACAGTGAGACAACCCGGCTACCACTCCCATGAGCCATCCGGATTGCATCCACGAGTTCACTCGAAACCTGGACCTCCGGATCCCAGCTCGGGAGGACCACAGTGTCTGCCCACGCCATGGTTTCCAACCCGGGTTCAACCACCATGTCGGGGCCGTGGCCCATCCGGACGCGGCCCGGATGGGGCGTGAAAACCCGCACCGTGTAGCGCGGGGTAGCCCCGGACGGGTCGGGATCTTCGAAAACCATCTGGGGTACTGCAAGGTGGAACGGGCTCATGCCTGGCATCGCAAGCACAGCAACCTTGTGGGATCGGTGAACCATCATGGCCCGATCCTAGCGATAATTGTCTTCCGGGCCACTTTTTCAGCACAAGCTGGGCGGGCAGAGTTGCCTCATGAACATTGCACAAGACTTCAAGCGGCCCGTATTGACGCATGTTGGCGGACCGACCATCCTGATCCGCTATGCAGGACTGAACCTCCTCACGGATCCCACTTTCGATGCTCCAGGCCAGTATCCGGTAGGCGCGGGCCGGACCCTGGACAAACTGACCGGTCCGGCTGTGGCGGCAGAAGACCTGGGCCGAATCGACGTCGTCCTCCTTTCGCATGATCAGCATGCCGACAATCTGGACAACAGCGGGAGGGTGGTACTGAAGGACGCCGAAATGGTCCTGAGTACGGGTGAAGCTGCGAGCCGGATGCCCCTGGTCCGCGGACTCCGGCCCTGGGAGCCGGTGACGGTAGCGGGGGACGCGCCCGTGGTGATCACCGCCGTGCCGGCGCTGCACGGACCTAGTGGCGCCGAACTTGTCACGGGTGAAGTCACCGGGTTCGTGCTCGAGGCGGATGGCTGGCCGACGATGTACGTCTCCGGGGACAACGCATCGCTGGAACTGGTTGCCGAAATCTCCCTGCGGTTTCCGGCCACCGCCGTTGCCGTGGCTTTCGCAGGGGCCGCACGAACCCCGCTTTTCGGGGGCGCACCGTTGACGCTCACTTCGCAAGGCGTTGTGGAACTGGCCCGACTTTTCCCGCTTGCCACTGTGGTCCCGGTGCACACAGAAGGTTGGCGGCACTTCACGGAAGGGCCCGACGTCGTGAAGCAGCTCATGGGGGACGCCGGCCTGGCCGCGCGGCTCGCCGTTCTTCCGCTCGGCGAGCCGAAACAGGCCTGACTGTCCGTGCCCTGGATAGCCGGCTCGTGGAGGACTAAGACGGCGGCAAGCGCGACCGCTGTCGCGATCCATCGGAGGGCTGCTTCGGAGCGGCCGTTTTGAGCTGCGCCGTCGGCATGGAAGATTGGACCGGGTGAAATTCCTCCTTCCTTCGCAGACATCGTCCTCGCGCGGCACAGCGTTTCTGAGGATAGTGTTCGGTGGCCTTTTGCTGCTGCATGGAGTCCAGAAACTGCTCGCAGGGCAGCCTGCGTTTGAGGCAACCATCGCCGCGATGGGTGTTCAAAAAGCCGAGCTGATGTCCTGGCTGGTCATCTGGGGCGAAACCGGGCTGGGCGCACTTTTGGTGCTCGGCGCCCTGACCAGGGTGGCCGGCTTCCTGGCAGCCCTCATGTACGCGGGGATCTGGTTCGTCACCGAATCAGGCAAGCCGCTGCTGAGCGATAGTCCCGGAATCAACGCTGAGCTGCTCATCCTGTACATCGCGTTGGCGTTGGCGTTTGCCTTCATCGGTTCAGGGGCGTTTTCGCTGGACCGGAAACTGTTTTCCGGGAAGCCTGCCCGCAAGTCACGGCGCTAGGCGCCCTACCGCCGACCGGCCTGGAGACCCGCGCGGGCCATTGCGTCCGCGTAGGAGCGTCCCATTTCTATCAACCATTCGGTCTGGCGTTCCTTGGAACCGGCGAACGCGCGCCCGTGCAGCGAACGTGCCTTGTAGACCTTCAGGCCGCGGCGCCAGATCAGCTGGTTGTCAGTCTTGAGGAGCATCTGCGCCAGGCGGTTGGCTTCCGTTCCGTGGGCAACGATCGCCGAAGCGCGCGGAACGAGTTTGAGGAAGGCGATGAGCGGCTTGAGGCCGGCGCTTACCTGCTCAGGAGTCAGCTTTCCGTTCGCCTCGCCGGGAGTGAACCACGGGTGGGTGTTCCACGGCATCATCCATTCCGGGCGCAGGCCGAGCTGGAACTGCAGGCCCAGCAGCCGGGTGGCGGCGGCGTCGTCGCCAGCCCAGACAACGCCCCGCGGGGAGGCCTCGCTGGTGTTGGAGAACAGGGTGACAATCCGGCAATCCTCCACTGAGTGCATCGGGTCCACATAGGGGACCTCGAAGCCCGGGCGGAGCTTGCGGAGGAACTCCACGTGCTGGTTGACCGGGGCGATGTGCGGTGCGAAGAAGGGGCTGTCCGGAACCGCGGGAGCCTCGGCTTCTTCGACGGCGGCAGGTTCGACGGCGGCGGGTTCGACGGCGGCGGGTTCGACGGCGGCGGGTTCGACGGCGGCGGGTTCGGCGGCCGGTTCGACGGCGTCGGGTTCGACGGCGGGCGCGGGAGCTACGAACGGCTCTCCCGCGATGGGAACCTCGACAAGGCCACCTTCGGCGGGGTCGGCACGCGGTGCCTCAATCGCGGGAGCCGCCACAGGTACCACTCTGCGGGTAATGACAGGGCTGGCCTCGGGCATCGATTTTGAGGAAGCCTTCTTCGGCGTCGCCGTCTTTACGGCAGCGGCCTTCGGAGCGACTTTCCTGGCCGGAGCCTTCTTTTCGGCCTTGGCCGGGGCGTCGAAGTCATCATCGTCGTCGAACAAACCATCGAAGAGTTTGTCGAGCTCGTCGTAACCGCTGCCGTAGTCGTCGTCGAGCTCGGGGCCGCGCCCGAAACCTTCTTCGTACCGCGAGTCCAGTTCGCTGCGGTAATCCTCGTCGTGGACCTCGAAATAGTCTGGTTCGGCCAATGCGGTCATGAGAGCAGGGATCTCCTGGGGTCGGGCAGGGGCCGGTGCCGGCGCGTGGGGACGCGTCCGTTTCCGGGCCATTTGATGGGGAGGCTCTCCGGGGGACCGGTTGAGCCTTTAGATCTTAGCAAGCCACAGATGGTCTGGTGTCCTTCGGTCGTTCATCTGACTCGGTATGTCGCGCCGCCTCGGGGCATGGAGGAATCGCGGTGCGTCGAATATCACCTGAATGCGCCGACGAGGGGGCGCGCAGAGACGCGAGAGGGCGGTGGAATGGACGACTAGTCCATTCCACCGCCCTTGTCCGGCGTCAGCGCTCAGACATGGATGACGAATTGCGCAAGTGCTGCGGCCGCTACGAAACTCGCGGAGAACGTGATTGTCGCCACAATCACCGTGCGCCAGTTCAGGCTCTTCAGCGCGTTGACGTCGCGTCCCACGTTCATGCCGAGCAGGGCGATCGATCCAAGGCCCACGTAGAGGGGGTCAAGGTTGTGGGTGAAGGAGACGATCATGCCACTGAAAGGAAGGATCGGAGCCGTTGCCAAGGTGGCGAGGGCAAGGACCCATACGCTCGACGGCACAGCCGGCACACACTTGGCGAGCACGAACGCCAGGGCGGTAAGGAGGCCCAGGATCACCACGCCGACCACATCGTTGACACTGAAGGACTTGGTACCCAAGGCGTTGAGGACCACGCCCGCCGCGATGCTTGCAACGAAGGCGATGATCCACGTGGAAGGCTTCATGCGCACTTCCGGGTCCTGGAGCACGGCTGAAACGTCCACCTTGTTTCGGGCCTGTGGCCTGCGCAGCTTCGCCGCAACGGCGTTCCCGTTGCGATCAAGGCGCTTGCCCTCGTCATCGCGGCGGAAGAGTCGCGACCAGAACTTGTAGAGCCGCAGGGACATCGGCAACGAAAGGAAGGCCCCTGCGTAGAAGCCGACAAGGTTCGTCACCAGGTTCGACAGGGCCGCCAACGCCATGATCTCGGGTGCCTGCCCCGGATGGAGGATGGACAGGGCTGCCACGCCGCCGAGCATCATGGATCCCGAGCCGAGACCCAGGCCCAGCGCGAGTGCAAGCGGGTCGAAGATGCCCATCCCGCCGAGGAGTCCGGCCAGCAGGGAGATGAACACTGCTCCGAAGACGCTGCCCAACAGCCACACGGAGAACACGCCACGGTAGACCGGGGACTTCACCCCGAAACGCTGTAATGCGTAGGCCAAGTAGGATTCACGGTCGATTGCCCACGTGGCACCGATAGCCGTGCGGCCCATGCCCAGTGCGACGCCGACCGGCAGCGCGATGATGACCGTTCCGAAAATGTGGCCTACTTCCTGGAGCAGGATGGCTGGGCCGAGGGAGGTCAGTTTGGCGAAGGAGGGCCCCACCTGGGTGCCCAAGGCCCCCAGGAACATCACGATGCTGACGTTTAGCAGCACCGAGGCCACGGCGCGGCTTTGGCCGGACATGGGGCGTACCTTCTGCACGCCGATGACGGCGCCGATCAGCACGGCCCACAAGACCGGCATAAGTACGATTGCGGCGTTGCCCAGGGGAATCTTGTGCGTTCCGGCCAGGATGGCGACGGCGCAGACGGCTGTCGACAACAGGATCATCGATGCCCATTGCCGTGCGGTCGGGGTGAAGAGGCGGGCCGGGCCGTCGTCGACGTTGACTACGGGCGTATCCACCTCCGGAGTCGTTGTGGATTGGTTCTTCATTGTTGTGCACCCTTCGTGTGCTGCTAAGCGAAGGACGGATGTGTCCCACACCATTTGGTATACCAAAAATGGTAAGGTGGATCACATCGCAATGCAAGACATGTCACAAAAGCTGCAAAAAGCCCCGAAACTGAGAGCTTCCATGCGCTCAGTCGACTTCGAGCTTGATCTGCGGCTATTTGACCTGGGATACCAAACTTGGAGGGTTTTATGATCACTCAGCTTTCTGCCCGGTACGTCCTTGGCTATGACGGGACCAGTCATGTGATGCACACGGACGGGCACGTCGTGATGCGGGATGACAAGATCATCTACGTCGGGACCGACTACACAGGTCCAGTGGACGAACGCCGGGACTTTGGACAGAGCCTGATCGCACCTGGCCTCATCGATCTCGATGCCTTGACGGACATTGATCACATGATCTTCGACTCCTGGCCCACGGAGGAGACGGCTCCGGGATTGCAATGGTCCGAGGACTACTTCCGCAACCGCCGCCGCGACGTTTTCACCGCGGCGCAGCGCCAGATCGTGCGTAAGTTCGCACTGGCGCAGCTGGCCTTGCACGGCGTGACCACCTACATGCCGATCGCCTCGGAGATCCACAGCTCATGGGCTGAAACCTTCGAAGAACTCAAAGGAATGGCGCAGTCCAGCGTCGAGCTCGGCCTGCGCGGGTTCCTTGGCCCTGCGTACCGCTCAGGGATCAATGTCACCGACGACGATGGTCAACGCGTGATCCTCTTCGACGAGGAGGAGGGGCGCAGAGGACTTGCCGACGCCGAACGGTTCCTCGACTACACCGACGAACTCGCACACCCGTTGCTAACCGGCGTCCTGCTGCCGTGCCGGATCGAGACTCTCTCGGACGAACTGATGCGCCAGACAGCCGAGCTGGCCACCAAACGCAACGCACTAGTCCGCCTGCATTGCCTCCAGGGGACCAATGAAGACGGGTTCCTCATCAAGCTCAGCGGGCGCACCGTCCTGGAACAACTTGCGGATTCAGGCCTGCTGGACACTCGGCTCCTCATTCCGCATGGGGTTGTCATTGACGGCGCCGACCCGTCCTCCAGCGCAGAGGGCGGGCCGTTGAACGTGCTCGCCCGGCATGACGTCAGCATCATCCACTGCCCCCTGACGTCGTTCCATTACTCAGGCATGCTCAAGTCCTTTGACGCCTTCGCATCCGCGGGGGTCAACATGTGCCTGGGAACCGATTCGTTCCCGCCGGATCTGATCAAGGGCATCGACATCGGCACCCACCTGGCCCGCATTGCAGAGGGCCGCCGGGACGCAGGCAGGGTGTCGGCGTTTTTCGACGCTGCGACCCGGGGTGGTGCCAGGGCATTGGGGCGCGACGACCTGGGACGCCTGTGTCCGGGCGCCCAAGCGGACATCATGGTCGCGTCACTGGGGGACTTCCGTGACGGGGTCGTGGAAGATCCGCTGCGCACGCTGATCCTCAACGGCTCGGCACGCAACGTCACGGACACGTACGTCGCGGGCCGCCCCGTGGTTGTTGGCGGCTCACTCCCCGGCATCGACCTGGATGAACTGCGCGCTGAGGGTCAACAACTTTTTGGGCAGATGGTGGAAGGCTACGGCGAACGCGACTACCGGCATCGCGATGCCTCCGAGCTGTTTCCCCCGGTCTATGCCCCGGCGGCTGCCCAGATCCAAGGCACTGCGATTTAGCGAGCCATAGGGTCGCAATTCCGCGATACCACGCATGAGCTCCTCCGCGGGGCTGTTGCCCTGCGGAGGAGCCGGGAACCGGGCTACATCCAGTGCGGTGGAGGAGCCCGAGCCGGTGATTATGCGGGAATGGTTGCCCGGATCTTCCGGCTGCCCACCATCACGATGAGTCCGAGGAGCACCAGAGCAGCCGCGAACAGCAACCACAGGCCATTGAAGCCAGTGCTTGCGAGAACGGCTGCTCCAGTTCCGCCAGCAACCGCTGCAGGAACTGAAGCGGCGCCGGTTTGCACCGCAGTTCCGGTTGACGGAACGGCGGCAGGGCCAACGAAGCCTTGAGCATCGCTCGGTGCGTTCACCACCGGCGGGGTGACAATCCCCGGAGTGACCGTTGGCGGATTGACCACGGACGGGGTGACTACCGACGGGTTTACGACGCCGGAAGGCAGGCCCAAGCCAATCGAGACGGTGCCGGCCGTCAGCGGGACATTCAAGGGTGCGGTGAGCCCCCCACCCAAGAGCGAACCGGTGACTGTCGGTGTGCTGCCGAGCAGGTTGACGGAGGTGTCGCCCACGGTGGCAGGAGCGGTTACCGGTGCCGTGACGCCGGTACCTCCGGTGGTTCCGGTCGGCGCGGTGATTGCCGGTGTAGCGCTGAGGACGCTGACCGAAGTGTCACCCACGGTGACAGGAGCGGTTACAGGCGCCGCGACGCCGGTGCCTCCGCTGGTGCCGCCCGCCGGCGTCGTACTAAGCACGTTGACGGAGGTGTCGCCGACGGTGACAGGAGCCGTTACCGGTGCCGTGACGCCAGTGCCTCCGGTACTTCCGGTTGGCGTTGTGCCGCCTGCGGGGGCGGTGCTGAGGACGTTGACGGAGGTGTCACCGACCGTCGCTAGTCCGGTGACCGGTGCCGTGACGCCGGTGCCGCCGCTGCCGCTTGCGGGCGTGGTGCTGAGGACGTTGACGGAGGTGTCACCGACCGTCGCTAGTCCGGTTACCGGTGCCGCTACGCCAGTGCCTGCCGGTGTGCCGCCACCGGTGGTGCCGGCCGGCGTCGTACTAAGCACGTTGACGGCGGTGTCGCCGACGGTGACAGGAGCCGTTACCGGTGCCGTGACGCCGGTGCCTCCGCTGGTGCCTGCCGGCGTCGTACTAAGCACGTTGACGGCGGTGTCGCCGACGGTGACCGGCGCGCTGACGGGAGCCGTCGCCTGGGTGCCGGAGGCTATTCCAGGGGCCGAATTGCTCAGAACTGCCAGTGAGGTGGCTCCGATATTAACAGGGACCGATATCGGAGCCACCACCTGGGTTCCGGACGGGACGGCTGCTCCGCCGGAATTGGTCGCCGGGGCCGGAGCCGGGGCGAGTGCAGGGGTGGTGGTCGTGGCGCCCGAATTTCCAAGTATTGAGAGCGACGTCGACCCGAGGTTCACCGGAATGGACACCGGTGCAACGACTTGAGTGCCCGAGGCATTGCCTTGTGCACTTGTAGTGGCGTCTGCCGCGTTCGCGGCAGTTGCGCCGAGGGCTATCAACCCACCGGCAAAGAGGGTGCCAAGCAGCCCCTTGCGAATCATGCTGTGCATTTTGTTTTTCTCCTGAACGAGTAGTTCCCAAAGGCGCATCGGTCCGCAGGAAACTGCGGGAGCGCCCTGATCGGCCGTTTGCCGCGGCCCGAAATGGTCTTTCGGGGAGGCGGCAGGGCTCGGAACTAGTCAGGGGAAGAACCCGGGTCAAACGACACCGGAGCCGGAACTCTGCCGGCAGCAGCCGTGGACACGAGGGTCCCGGCCAAGGGGTAAAACAGGTTCGTGCCTTGGAGCCAGGCAGCAGCAGCCCCCGAAGGATTGCTGGAAAGGACTGCAGAGCCGCCCACGGTGTCGCTGCCGCCCGGGGTGCCGGGCGGGAACGTCCCGTCGGACGGAGGCGCGGAAGGATCCCCGGTACGGCTAGCCCAGACTGTCGCCTTCGAAGGTGTCCCAGTCAGGCCCGGCGGGCCACTGGCGCCAGCCAGGTTGAGCAACTGGGCCGCGACATCCTGAGCCGGCGTTGTGAGGACCCCGCCGGCGGTAGCAAGAACAGTGGGTCCCTCGGAAAGAGCTTCGGCAATTCCGACGTCATCGGGGAACTGGATGGCAGGGACCGTTATGGCTATGTCGGGGATGATGACTGGAAGGCTGCCACCCGGAAGCGTCTCCACGGTGGATCCGACTACTCCCAGTGCACGGGTAACGGCGCGGCCAACCACGGAGCCAACGCTTGACCCAACCCCATCGAGCGCGCTGGCTGCTGGCGATACAACGGGTGTTGTCACGCCACTAACGGTTCCCTCAGGAAGGACTGCGCTGACCACGGGAGCGCTGGCCACCAGTTGGTCGACGTTCCTAGCCGGCACCTGGACCGCCGGCACCCGGACCGCCGGCACCCGAACCGAGGGCAGATGGACAGCCGGGGCAGGTACGGATGCGACACCTGCCGGATCGGCATTGCCGAGGGTCCCGGATAGGTCCCTGGCAGCGTTGTGCACGACGTTTGACACTGAGGAACCCGCGCCGCCCAGAAGGGTGTGGTTGTCGGTGCTTCCGGAATCGGCGTTGGCTGCCGCGGAGGAGAGGGCCATCCAAACAACGGCGCCGGCACCAGCGAGCATGACGGAGCGGAGAATATGAAGAACGCGCGGCTTATTTCGCTTGACTTCCATCTCGACACCCCCCAGCGTCAGCTTGGATCGACGATCGCTCCCATCCTAGGCCTCCCTAGTTAACTAGTCCAGACGTTGGACGACGGATTCGTCATTGAGCTCAGCGGGCGTCGTTGGCGTATCGGACTCCGAGCTGGGATCGCACCCCGTCGAAGAGACGCATGGTGTTCAGCGAATCGTCCAAGGGCATCACGGGACTTTCGGTCAGTCCTTGCTGGACACAGCGGGTCACCTCACGCAGCTCGTAGGTGTAGCCGATCCCTACCGCGTCAAAGCGTTCGATCCGGGGTTCGTCCCAGCCGGTTCGAATCAGAAGCTCGCGCGGATTGTTGATGGACCCTTGCGTCTGGAGGAAGCCCTTGGAGCCGGCAACGGATGCCGATCGTGGCCCATGGGCCAGCAGAGAAGAGGTCAGCTGGGCGATAGCACCGCCGTCGTAAGCCAGCGTGAGCGCATTCTGGGAGTCGACGCCGTCGTCCGTCAAAGTGCCGATTGCGCTGACCGACTGCGGGAAACCGAGGGTGCCCAAGGGCCACAGCAGGGCATACACCGTGAGGTCCAAAAGGGCTCCGCCGCCGTCCGCCGGGGCCCAGATGCGGGCGGAGGGATCGTAAGGGGCGGGGAAACCAAGGTCGGCGCTGACCCACTTGATGTCGCCCAGTTCGCCGGACGCTGCAATGGCGAAGGCCCTCTGCATGCCGGGCAGGAAGCGACTCCACACGGCTTCCATGAGGAACAATTTCCGTTCCCGGGCCAAAGCGACGAGCTCTGCCGCTTCACGGCCGTTGATGGTCAGGGATTTCTCGCACAGGACGGGCTTGCCCGCGTTGAGGGCATCCCTGACAATCTCGAAGTGCTGGGCGTGCGGGGTGGCCACGTAGACGACGTCGACGGCGTCATCGGCGAGCAGCCGCTGGTAGCCGGGCACATCGCCGTCGTCTGCGTAGGACTTCGTGACCCCATGCCCGGCAGCAAAGGCGTCCGCCGATTCCTGGCGCCGAGAACTCACGGCGTAAAGGTTTGCGTCCTCGAGCTGCGCGAGGTCGCCGGCCACGGTCTTGGCGATCCCTCCGGTTGCGACAATTCCCCAGTTCAGGGCCTTGCCGGTGGCTGCGCGGGGATCCTGGTTCGGCTGGCTGAACAACCACGGCTTGGCGATATGCAGACTCATGGGGCCTATCTTCTCATTCCGCCGCAGGCGTCATGCAGCACACGCTTAAGTCACGAGCCATCTGAACTTCGTCGGAGCCATCGCCTAAGCTGATGGTCATCATCCCTCGCGGAGAGGTTCTGTGGGGAGTTACCGAATGGAGTAGGGATGGGTGTTTTTCGACGCGTCATTTTGCCTGTGGCATGGCTGCTGGTTTTTGCAGTGATCGCTGTGGCCTTGGTGAAGATCGCCTTCGTGGACGGGCTAAAGCCGGCGGGTGCCGAACCGGCCCCGATGGCCAGGGTGGAGACGCCCGTTGTGCCCGCCGCGCGCGCAACGGTCACCAATACTGTGCAGATCAAAGCCACCGTTCAGAGCGACGCCGTTGTCGGTGTCCGGAGCACGGCGGCGGGAACGGTTGTGCATATCTACGTGGAGCCGGGCGTGACAGTGGCCAAGGGGGACAAGCTCTTCCAGGTCAAATCCGAGCGGGTCAAGCCTGCCGGCGCTGCCACAACGCCGGGAGAGAAGACCGCGTCCGAACCCGTCTACGTATACACGGACGTGCTCGCTCCCGCGGCCGGAAAGCTCGATGAACTGACTGCCCTCCTTGACCAGCAGTTAAGCGTGGGCCAGGCTGTGGGCAAGGTCGATCCTGGGACATTCACGGTTTCCGGCCCGGTCAACGCCGCCCAACAGTATCGGCTTCTTGCCAAGCCGGGCTCAGCCCAGATCTCCCTGGTGGGTGGTCCGGCTCCGTTCACCTGCCCTGCGGTGACGCTGAAGAACAACGCCAACGACGCCGGAGCTACTGCCGGCGGGAGCGGAACCGGCGGCGTGGGGATGGCCGCGGCGGCCGGTGCGCTGCCGTTGGCCGCGGCTGGACCCGGTGGTGCAACGCAAAGTGACAGCGTGAGCACGGGGACGCTTGGTTGTCCTGTGCCGGCCGGAACGGAAGTCTTCGCCGGCTTGGGAGCAACCATGACAGTGAGCGCGGGCGAAGCCAAGGACGTGGTGACCGTTCCCCTGACCTCGGTGAAGGGCAGTGTCAAAGAAGGTATTGTCTGGGTGGCCGCTGCAGCAGCCGAGGGTAAAGCACCCGAACAACGGCCTGTAAAGCTGGGCCTCAACGACGGCGACAAGGTGGAGGTGCTCTCCGGCCTTGCCGAAGGGGAGCGGGTGCTTGAATTCGTCCCCGGCGCCCCGGCCGCTCCTTCCCAGCAAGGTTACGGGCCAGGCCCGGCGTACCGTCCGGCGGGGGGCTAGGCATGGAAAGCCTAGTGAGCCTGCGCGGCGTCACTCGTACCGTGGTGCTGCCTGATGATCAGAAGCTTCATATCCTCCGTGGGATCGACCTTGAGGTTTCCGCAGGCGATCACACCGCGATCATTGGCCGCTCCGGTTGCGGGAAGTCAACGCTGCTGAACCTCCTGGGTCTGCTGGACGTACCCACGGACGGCGAAATCCAGTTTCTTGGCACACCTGTGCTACAAATCGGTGGCAACGCACGTGCCCGGCTGCGCGGCTCCACGGTGGGGTTCGTGTTCCAGCAATTCAACCTGCTCCCCGGACGTAGCGCACTGGACAATGTCATCACGCCGCTTCTTTACGCACGCGGCCGCGATTTCTTGCGGCGACGTGAACTGGCCATGGACATGTTGGACCGTGTGGGACTTGCTGGCCGTGCCCGGACCATGCCGAACATGCTCTCAGGTGGTGAGCAGCAGAGGGTGGCCATCGCGCGGGCCCTCGTCCGGCGGCCCCGTTTGATCCTTGCCGACGAACCCACAGGCGCGCTCGACGTAGAGACCGGGCAATCGGTCATGGCACTCCTGGACCAGGTGGCCACAGAGTCCGCCGCGGCTCTCGTGACGATCACACACGACAGCAATGTGGCGGCGTTGGCACGGTCCAGCTTCCGTCTGGACTCGGGCGTTCTGCATCCCCTTGACGGCCAGGGGACACCGGGGGTCGCTTTGTCGGGACCGGCCTTGTCGGCACTGGTATCGTCGGGACCGGCTCCGTTGGGACCCCCATCGTCGGAGGTCCGTCGATGATCGGTTTCATGTCAGCCATGGTGGAAGCCTGGCAGGAATTGCGGATCAATAAAGTCCGGATCCTGCTGGCTTTGCTGGGCGTAGCGTTGTCAGTCGCGGCACTCACTTCCGTGGTGGGCGTCGGCAACCTTGCCCGCGAGGGATTCAAAGCCTCGTCCGAGCGCACCGGCGGACGCTCAGCCACGCTCGCACTCGGGGTCAACGGTCCAACCCAGCCGGATCCCGCGCGCCTGGATGTGGCTTATCAGTCCATCGTTGACCGTTACGGTATTGCTTTCTCCTCCCACGAGGGCCACGCCGAACAGCCGTTCCAGTTCCCCCGCGGCGTCCAGTCCGTCCAATTGGTGGTGGTGGACCCCGGCTATGGCGTCATCCACCGTCTGGAGTTACAGCAAGGGTCTTGGTTTGCCAGCGACGACGAACAGCGGCTGGCGCCCGCCGTTGTCGTCTCTGAAGCGTTTTACAACGCGGCAGGCAGGCCCGATCTTGCATTGCAACCCGGTGTCAAGACGGCAGGCGAGCAGGAATCGAATACGGTGATCATCGGCGTCGTGCCGAACACCTGGCCGGACGCGCCTCCGACGGCGTACATCCTGTCCGGCGCCGCCAAGCAGATGGGAGTCAACCAGCTTGGTGGGCAGTTCAGTGTATGGGTACAGGACGGGCAAGCAGAAATGCTCTCAGCAGCCATCCAAGCCGATTTGGCGCAACAGTTCCCCGAAATGAACATCATGGCGCAGCGGATGGACTTTGCCGCCCACGGAGATCCGCTCGCCCCGGTGCAGCTGGTGGTGGGCGGTATCGCAGGCCTGGTCCTCTTGTTGGGCGCCGTAGGGATGTTGAACATCTCGATGGTCACAGTCCGCTACCGGGTGCGGGAAATCGGTATCAGAAGGAGCTTCGGAGCTACCTCGGGGCGGATCTTCCTGGGGGTGATGATGGAGTCCGTCGTTGCCACCGCAGTGGCCGGGCTCGCCGGTGTCATGGTGGCCGTGGCGGTGGTCAAGCACCCCTGGATCCAATCAAAGGTTGCCCCGGCCCTGAGCCAGTACCCGCCGTTCCCCATCGAAGCGGCCATGCTCGGTTTCGGAGCTGCCGTACTGGTGGGCGCGTTGGCCGGCGCCATCCCGGCCCTTGTGGCCGTGCGCGTCAAGGTTATTGACGCGATTCGCTTCTGAGAGCTGCCCGGGGCTCGCAGCCCGGCGTCGTCGCCCGGGCGCCCTCGGCAGCCACCAGCAGGCCAGACGGAAGGGCCGGAAACCATTCGATTCCCGGCCCTTCTGTCCCTCAATGATTTTTCAGAGATAGCATCAGGCCCCGGCAGCCACCCGTGGACGCACAGCTTCCTCGGTCAGTTTGCCCTGCTGCAGCCTGAAGCGGCGCTCGGTCTTCTGAGCCAGGCTCCGGTCGTGCGTCACCACCAGAATGGTGGTGTTGTGGTTCCGGCTCAAGGAACTGAGCAGTTCGATGATGTGCTCGCCGGTCTGCTCATCCAGGTTGCCGGTGGGTTCGTCTGCCAGGATGAGCTTCGGCTCGTTGGCCAGCGCCCGGGCAATGGCAACCCGCTGCTGCTCGCCGCCCGAGAGCTTGTTGATGCGCCGGGACTGTTTGTCAGGATCCAGCTGGACCTGCTCCAGGAGGGACCGCGCACGCTCCAAGCGGGCAGCCTTCCGCATTCCGGCGAACTCCATGGGCAGCATCACGTTGTCCACCGCCGAGAGGTTGGGGATGAGGTTGAACTGCTGGAAAACGAAGCCGATGTCCCGGCGTCGGTATTCGGTGAGTTTGCCGGCGGGCAGACCGGCCAGGCTGACCCCATCCACTACGACATCCCCGCTGGTGGGCTTGTCGAGGGCGCCGAGCAAGGAGAGCAGGGTGCTCTTGCCGCTGCCGCTCTTACCCACGATCGAGGCGAGGGTGCCCTTTTCGAGCTCGAAGCTCACGCCATTGACGGGCTTGATGGTGCGGTCGCCGGACTTGAACTGGCGGACCAGGTCTTTGACTTCAATCATGGCTATTCTCCTCGGAGGACTTCGATGGGACGGATGCGGGCTGTGAGCAGCGCTGGTACCAGGGCGCCCACGACGGCGACGCCGAAAACTGCGGCAACGCCGGCCGCAATGACGCCGGGGGAGGCGATCGCCGTGACCGAGGTCAGTAGCTGGGAGGCTCCGCCGAAGGGGTTCCCGCCCGGCCCGCCGAAGCCTCCGCCGCCGGGGCCGCGCTGGCTCGCGGCCGACGTCGAGCTGTTGGAACTGATCAATGCCGATGCGATGCCGCCGCTGGCGAAGGAGGCAATGGCTGCGCCGACGACGCTGCCGAGCGCGACGAGGACGAGGGCTTCGAGCACGAACTGCAGGCCAATGGTCCGGTTGCGGGCTCCGATGGCCTTCAGGACACCGATCTCACGGCGGCGCTCGCGGACCAGCATGACCATGATGAGCAGGATGATCAGGCCGGCGGTGCCGAGGGCTGCGATGAAGGCGACGAGTGAGATGTTCTTGACGCTGTCCAGGGAACTGACGGCGGTTTCGAGGTTCCGCTGGCCCTGTGTGACGTCGGCCTTGCTGGAGCCGAGTGCAGTTTGAAGCGCCGTCTTGGCAGCGTCCACGTTTTCCATGCTGTTGACGGTGACCACCATGCTGGAGAGCTCGCCCGGAGTCGCGGCGAGGGCCTGGGCCTCGGCGAGTGTCGTGTACACGGCGTTGTTACCGAAGGTGGTGCCGGCGTCGAAGATGCCTGCCACCGTGAACGTCTTGCCGGCGATGGTGAAGGTTGAGCCGGCCTTGAGGTTGTTCTTTGTCGCGAGGGTGGTTCCGACGAGGGCCTTGGTGCTGGCCACGGTGTAGTCGCCCAAGCCCGTGCCGCTCGTGATGTTCAGTGCCTTGCCGGAAGTGTCCACTTCGGCGCCGACGCCGGTAGCCGTGATGGGCAGCGAGAACGCCGGCGCGGTTCCGGTGCTACCCGAGCCGGTGCCCGTATTTCCCGAGCCGGTGCTGCCGCTGGTGTTGTTGCGATTGCCGAGCGTTCCGGCGTCGATCGCTGCTTGAAGGTTTGTGGTGACGCTCGTGCCGCCGCCGGGACCGGCACCTGGTCCGGCCTGCTGCGTCGTCGTGCCGGTGGTTGAGGTCGTGGAGGCCGCCGTTGCGGTCTCGAGCCGCAGCGCCTTGGTGCCCACCACGGAAACGACGTTCGGTACGGCTGCCGCCGTCGCGGTCTGGGCCGTGGTGAGCGGCTCGCCGCCGCCGTCAAAGCCCTGCGCACCGGCGGGGTTCACGGTCAGGACCGTGCCCACGGAGGCGTTGAGCTCCTGGACTTTGCCGCCAACGGCTTGGTTGGCGACGAGCATGGCCAGCGCCAGCCCGATCGCGACGGCCAGCACTGCCACTACCGCCGCGGTTCTTATCTTGTTGCGGAAGGCATTGCCTACACTCCGGGCGAGGACGCTCACGATTCTCCTTAGGGACCTGGCCCGCCCCAGCGGCGCGCCTGCTCACCTAACAGTGCTCACCGGGGCTGTGCGGCTGCGCAGTTGAAGCTATGCGGGGCCTGTGAAGCGTTGCGCCACCGCGGTTTGAACCGGACACGACGACGGCGGCCACCCCCTCGAGTGGGGATGGCCGCCGTCGCTGGTGCCTAGATGAGAACTACTACTTGGTGATCGGGCCGAGGACCGGATCGTCCACGTAGGCCGTCTTCACGTTGGCTAGAGTCACGATGACCGGGGGCAGCAGGTAGGCCGGCACGGTCTTGACGCCATTGTTGTAGGACTTGGTGTCGTTGATCTCCGGGGTCTTGCCGGACTGGACGTCCTGGACCATGGTGATGGCGTGCTCAACGAGCTTGCGGGTGTCCTTGTTGATGGTGGAGTACTGCTCACCTGCAAGGATGGACTTGACCGACTCAACTTCGGAGTCCTGGCCGGTCACGACCGGAAGCGGCTTGCCGGCCGCCTTAACCGAGGTCAGGATAGCGCGGGCCAGGGTGTCGTTCGGGGACAGCACACCGTCCAGCGAAGCGCTGGTGTAGGTACCTGCGAGCAGGGTATCCATGCGCTTCTGGGCGTTCTCTGCCTTCCAGCCCTGGGTGACGGCCTGCTCGAACGACTTCTGGCCGGAAACCACCTTGAGGGTTCCGTCATCGATCTTCGGCTGCAGGATGCTCATGGCGCCGTCGAAGAAGACCTTCGCGTTGGCGTCATCGGGGGAACCTGCAAACAGCTCGATGTTGTACGGGCCGTTTGGCTTCTTGGCCTTGAGTCCGTCCAGCAGGGCCTGGCCCTGCAGTACGCCGACCTTGAAGTTGTCGTAGGCCACGTAGTAGTCCACGTTTGAGGTGTTCAGGAGCAGGCGGTCATACGCAATGACCGTGGCGCCGGCGTCCTTGGCCTGCTTGAGCTGCGTGCCCAGCTGGGCCCCATCGATTGCACCAACGATGATGAGCTTGTCACCCTTGGTGATCATGGCGCTGATCTGGTTCTGCTGCTCCGAAACGCCGCCGTTGGCGAACTGCACATCCGGCTTGAAACCTGCGCTCGTGAGCCCGTCGTTGAAGAGCTTCTCCGCCAGGACCCAGTTCTCACTGGTCTTCTGGGGGAGCGCGACGCCGATCGAAGATCCCTTGGGGAATGCCTCGCTGCCGCTGGATGAACCACCGGAGCTGCCGCTGTCCGTACGGCCGCAGGCCGTCAGCGCCAGTGCCGCGATCGCAGCTACTGCTGCTGCCTTTCCTGCTTTACCAAACATTCGCATATCTTGGTTCGCTTTCTTTGTTGTGGATGGAACAAGTCGCCCTGAAGCCGGTCAGGCTTCCTTGGAGATGACTTCCTTGGTTGAGGTTGTCTCGTCCGGAGCGATCTCGCTGCTCCGGCCGAAGTTCTTCATCATCATTCCGATGATCGATTTCTTGCCCTGCGTCTTGTTGTAGACGTCGAAGGCGACTGCTGCCAGCAGCACGAGGCCCTTGATGATCTGGGTGAGGTCCGCGCCGACGCCGAGGAGCTGGAGGCCGTTGTTGAGGACAGCCATGACCAGGCCACCAACGATGGAGCCGATCACCGTGCCCACGCCGCCTGTGACCGCGGCGCCACCGATGAAGACGGCTGCGATCGCATCCAGTTCCCAGCCGACGCCGTCAAACGGACCAGAGGCGGTGGAGCGGCCCACGAAGATCATCCCGGCGAGGCCGGCAAGGATGGACATGTTCATCATGACCATGAAGTTGACCTTCTTGGACTGAACTCCGGAGAGCTCGGCCGCGTGGCGGTTGCCGCCGACTGCATAGATGTGGCGGCCAATGACAGTCTTGGCGGAAATGAAACCGTAGATCAGGACCAGCACGGCCAGGATGAGGCCTGGGATGGGGAACGAGGTGCCGGGGCGGCCAGTCGCGAACAGGTACGTGGCGTAGAGGATGGCTGCGTTCACCAGCACGAGCTTGGTGACCATGACCCAGCCTTCTTGTACTTCGGCGCCCAGTGCCTGGGCGGTGCGGCGGGAACGGATCGCACTGATAATCACGAAGGCGACGGCGATAAGGCCCAGCAGGATTGTCAGGTTGTTATACCCCGTCTTCGGCCCTATCTCGGGCAGGTACCCGGAGCCCAGGTACTGGAAGTCTTCGGGGACCGGAACGGTGTTGGACTTGCCGACGAACTGGTTGAAACCGCGGAACAGCAGCATGCCCGCAAGGGTCACGATGAATGCCGGAATGCCGACGTATGCCGTCCAGAATCCTTGCCAGGCTCCGATCAGGGCTCCGAGCAGGAGCCCGAACAGGACTGCTGCGTACCAGGGCAGGTGCCAGTCCCTGATGGCCAGGGCCACCGAGATGCCGACGAAGGCCGCTACCGAACCTACGGAAAGGTCGATGTGGCCGGCGATGATGACCAGGACCATGCCGATGGCCAGGATCAGGATGTAGGAGTTGCCGTTGAAGAGGTTGATGACGTTGCCCGGGGTGAGAGTGCGGCCCGAGGTGAAGATCTGGAAGAAGATGACGAGTGCAACCAGGGCGAAGATCATGCCGAATTGGCGGGTGTTGCCACCGAATAGCTTCTTGAGCGCGTTCATTGTTTTGGGTCCTTGTGTCCGTGTGGTTCTGGAGATGACCGGGGTCAGGCAGCTTTGCGGCTGGATGTCATGAGCTTCATGAGGCTTTCCTGGCTGGCTTCGTCCTTGTTGAGTACGCCAGTGATGGCGCCCTCGAAGATGGTGTAGATACGGTCGGAGAGGCCCAGCAGCTCGGGAAGTTCGGACGAAATCACAATGACGCCCTTCCCTTGGTTGGCCAGCTGCTGGATGATTCCGTAGATCTCGTACTTGGCCCCGACGTCGATTCCGCGGGTGGGTTCATCCAGGATGAGAAGGTCCGGATCCGTGAACATCCATTTCGCGAGCACCACCTTCTGCTGGTTTCCGCCGGAGAGCTTCGATACGCCTTCCTCCACCGAGGGGGTCTTGGTGCGCAGTGACTTCCGGTATTGCTCGGCCACCATGAATTCCTTGTTGGTGTCCACAACGATTCCCCGGCTGATCTTCTTCAAGTTGGCAGACACCGTGGTGGTCTTGATGTCGTCCAGGAGGTTCAGTCCCAGGCTCTTGCGGTCTTCCGTGACGTAGCCGAGACCCGCGTCGATCGCCTGGCGGACACTGCGCATGGTGATCGGCTTGCCGTCCTTGTACACCTGTCCCGAGATGAACCGGCCGTAGGAGTGGCCGAAGACGGAGCGGGCGAGCTCGGTGCGTCCGGCGCCCATCAGGCCCGCAAAGCCGACGATTTCACCGCGGCGCACATGGAAGCTGGAGTTCTTGCAGACCAAGCGGTCCTGGATCTGGGGATGCCCGACGGTCCAATCCTTGACCTCGAAGAACACCTCGCCGATCTTCGGCGTGTGGTCGGGGAAGCGGGACTCGAGCGTCCGCCCGACCATGCCCTTGATGATCCGGTCCTCGTCGACGCCGTCTTCCACCACGTTGAGCGTCTCGATGGACTTGCCGTCGCGGATGATGGTGATCTCGTCCGCGATCTGCTCGATCTCATTGAGCTTGTGGGAAATGATGATGGACGTGATGCCCCGGCCTTTGAGGCCAAGGATCAGGTCCAGCAAGTGCTGGGAGTCCGATTCGTTGAGGGCGGCAGTGGGCTCGTCCAGGATGAGCAGCTTGACGGACTTGTTCAGGGCCTTGGCGATTTCCACCAATTGCTGCTTGCCGACGCCGATTTCCTTGATGGGGGTATCCGGGTCCTCGCGCAAGCCAACCCGTGCGAGCAGTTCGATTGACCGCTTGCGTGCTTCGGCCCAGTCGATGATGCCGCGACGGACGGGTTCGTTGCCGAGGAAGATGTTTTCCATGATGGACAGCTCGGGGATCAGCGCCAGTTCCTGGTGGATGATCACGATTCCCGCGTGTTCGCTGGCCCGGATGTCCTTGAACTGCTGGACTTCCGCCTGGTACACGATGTCGCCGTCGTAGCTGCCGTAGGGGTAAACCCCGGAGAGCACCTTCATCAATGTGGACTTGCCTGCACCGTTTTCGCCGCAGATCGCGTGGATTTCGCCCACCTTGACCCGGAGGCTAACGTCCGAGAGCGCCTTGACTCCGGGGAATTCCTTGGTGATGGACCGCATCTCGAGGAGAACCGGATCCTGGTGCGTTATGGGGGTCGACATACCCTCGCGCCTCCAATGTTTGACGTCGTTGTCGGCTCGGGGATGGCGAGCCTATCTGATGAGAAAGTAAACTGGATCACACCGCTTGTCGTCAAGACTTTAACGCAAGACGGCGATAACAGCGTGGTAACGAAATGTTCAGGACTGCTTGATACCGGCGTGCTGGAACACCAAAGCGGCCGCCCCAAGGGCCTCCGCCCGGGCGCCGAGCGAAGACATCGCCAAGTGCGTTGTCTCGCCGATTACGGGCACTGCGTGGCGGACGAGGCCGCGTCGGATCGGGTCCAGGAGGATGTCGCCGAGGCCGGCCAAGGGGCCGCCCACCACGATGACTTCCGGGTTGATGAGATTCGCCACATTGCCCAGTGCTCGCCCCACAGCGAGCCCCGCGTCGTCCACCACGCGAAGGGTTGCAGGGTCCCTCGCCAGGGCGTTCCGGACAATGTCCTCGGGCTCGAGGTGCAGTCCCGATCCCTTTCCGAGCAGCTCGATCATGGTGGTGGTGGAAGCCATCGTTTCCAGGCAGCCCCGGTTGCCGCAGCGGCAGATGGCGCCGTATTCGTGGATGGTCGCATGGCCGATTTCTCCTGTGATTCCCACCGCCCCGTAGTAGGGCGCCCCGTTGATGATGAGGCCCGCTCCGATGCCGGAACCGATCTTGAGGAACATGAGGTTACTGATCCCGCTGTGGGGCCCCCATGTGACCTCGGAGAGGGCGCCGAGATTGGCGTCGTTGTCAACGTACACGGGGAGATCGAGGGCTTCCTCCAGTCGTTCGAGAATCTGGATCCCCACCCATTCGGGCAGGATGGCACCCTGTGCCACAGTGCCGGAGCGGCGGTCGATCGGGCCCGCTATGCCGGCGCCCGCGCCGACTACCGCGCTTCGGTCGACCGCGCTTTCGAGCAAGAGTTTGTTGAGGAGTGCGACGGCGGCGCTGATGCCTTGTTCGGCGTGGTGGCCAAGGGGCAGCGTCACCGTTTCCTCGACGATGATGTGATAACCCAGCGAGGCCAGGACCACCCGCAGGTGGCGACGGCCAAAATCGATCCCGACGGCGACCGCGCCGTTGCTGTTGAGCCTGACGTTCAGCGCCCTGCGTCCGGAGCTCGTGATCGGTTCCGTGGAGACGAGTCCCGCGTCCTGCATGATCTTGACGATGTTGGACACCGTTGCCGTGGAAAGACCCGTCTGCCTGGCGAGTTCGGCCTGGGTGGATGGGCCGCTCAGCAGGCATTCGATGAGCCGCTGCTGGTTCAGGTGGCGCAGCGCTGATTGCGAGCCGGGGTTCTTGCGGTGGCTCTTCGTCGAGCTGGATGTTGCAGGCATGACATGAAGCGTGCCTCAAATCACAGTTGCAGTCAAGAAGTTAACGCAACGGCGTGAAGTTGCATCTTCGTCATGGACTGTGCCGCCAATTTGTACGATCCATCCCCGGCGGGCCGTCCGCAGGTCCATTTGTCCTGTGGGAGCGGACGGCGGCTGGCTAGGCTGGAACCACGAGTAATCCCGGGCGTGTCTCCCAAGAACGCCCGACGGGGGACGCAAGGTTCTATCGAGGTGGTAATGATGCTGCTGTCCGTTCTGCAGGCCAACGCTGTTGTCCTGGACATCGACGCCAATCTAAAGACGGTCGATGCGGCGGCGCAACGCGCTGCCGCGGCCGGCGCTGCCTTGCTGTTGACCCCCGAGCTCTTCCCTGTGGGGTACGCGCCGCTGAGGCTCCACGCGGAGTTGGATTTCGCAACGCTTCCGAGCATCCGGCGTCGCCTGGCGGACATCGCCCGCACGCACGGCATCGGACTCGTGTACAGCCTTCCCGCACAGGCTGCCGATGGGGGCTGGCATATCTCGGCCACTCTTTTGGACGCGTACGGAACCGTGCTCCTGGACTACGACAAAGTGCACCTCTTCGGCGGGGAGGAGCGAAAGGCGTTCTCCGCCGCCCGAGCAGCTCCCGGCGTCGTGGACTTCAACGGGGTCAAGATATCGCTGCTGATTTGCTACGACGTCGAGTTTCCGGAAACTGTCCGCGCTGCGGCCACGAGAGGCGCTGAGCTTCTGCTGGTTCCCACAGCCCTGTCCGCGGGCTTCGACACGGTACCGCAAGTCCTGATCCGCGCCCGGGCGCTGGAAAGCCAGCTCAACGTGGCCTACGCGAACCACAGCGGCCACGAGGACGGCTGTGATTTCCTCGGCGGGAGTGTGGTCGCGGGTCCGGATGGTTCATTGCTCGCTGCTGCCGGGGATGGTGGGGCATTGCTGTTCGCCGAGATCTCCACGGAAAGCGTCAAGGCGGCCCGGGAACAAGTGCCGTACTTGCGCGAACGCCGCCCGGAGCTGTACCGCGAGTGGGAAGGTTCTGCTCCAGAAGGTTGAGGGTCCGGTTGCGCGGGGTGGATACACTCGTCCAGGCTACGCCGGCGGCACTGGGCTTGGTCATGGAGTTGCTGTCATCGCGGATCCATAACAAAAGTGGTAGTTACATATCGGTTGCCTCTGATCGCAGCTAGCCTAAGGAGAGACGACGTGGGGATCGTCCCCTTGTGTCGCTTCGTCAGGGAGTCGATATGAAACTGAATTGGCGCACGTTGACAGCTGCCGTGCTGGGGCCCTTGCTGGCTCGTTCTGCGCTCACAATAACTTACAGCGGAGCCGCACACGCGGCTTCGTTTGGGGATAGGTCTTATCAGGATCCACTCATCGTGCTGGAGAAGCAGGGGTTGGTCGGGCCTGCGACGGCTGCGGCTAAGAAGGCAGCTGACGAGCGAAGCAAGGCAGTGAAAGATGCCGCTCCGAGCGGCGCGAAATCTTCGCTTCAGCCGGTTTCCCTGACGGCGCTTGTTCCGGAGGCGGGGAAAGCCACGCAGGACGGAGCAACCGTTCACCGAGCTGCAGGCAACAAGTACGGAGTTGTCACCGGTACGGGTCAGCAAGGTCTAAACGCCGGGTATATCGTGATCAATAATTCCTCGGCGCCGACCGAATACAAGTTCGCAGTAAGTGATGCTTCGACCCGTCTGCATCTGAACGCCGACGGATCGATCACGGTCAACAACGCTGCTGGCGAGCAGGTGAATTACATTCAACCGGCTTGGGCCAAGGACGCTGCCGGGAAGCCGGTACAGACCCGGTATGCGGTGTCCGGGAACGTGATCACACAGACCGTTGACCACTTCGGAGCGCAGTACCCGGTGACTGCGGATCCTCAGACTGGGTGCGGCTTCGGATGGTGCTCGGTCTACTTCAACAGGTCAGAAACGAAAGACATTGCAACCGCAGGGTTTACCGCGCTGGGTGGCGCCGCGGTTGCCTGCGCTATCGGTGGTCCGTTCGCGGCAGCCGCTTGCGCTTTGGCGGCAGCATCTATTGGGGCAACAGCCCAGTATGCCGATAACCGTGGCCAGTGTGTCGGGCTCTCGTTCTGGGGCATCTACCCGGCGATCGGCTGGAACCCATTTGCGTACACGGGCCCGCAGTGTCGGTAACGACTCGGACTAGAACGGATAGCATCATGAATATGCCTCTTAAGCAGGAACGACGCATTTTGTTCACCGTATGGGCTATCGCTGTAGTCGCGGGCGTGGTGGGGGGCCCTTTCCTTGCTACAGCAACGGGCCAGCCCGTCTGGGTGTTTTTCGGCCTGCTGGTTTTGGCGGGACTGTTAGGCCTTTGGCATAGCAGTTTCCGCCGACGCTCGCAGAGGCCCTGATAAGAGAACCGGACTGAGGGAGGCTTCAGACAGCTAATGCGAAGCCAAGGAAGCGATCTGTAGTTTCACAATCTGCCCCCTCCGCCCACCAACCCGTCCGTGTACTGGAGCGCGATCCAAAGTTCCGCGCGCACTTGGGCCTGGTTCAAGTCGGTGTCGAGCAGTTCGGCGAGCAGGCCGATCTGGCGGCGCACGCTGTTGCGGTGCAACCCCAGCAGCTTTGCGGAGGCATCCCAGCTGCCGTTTTCGCTCAGCCAGCCCCGGAGCACTGCCAAGAGGGGATCGCGCCGATCAGCCTCCAAGGAAAGCACCGGTTCAAGAAGCCTCGCCGCCAGCATGGACCCGGCCTCGCGGCCCAGGAGTCCGGTGACGGACCAGGTCACCTCGTCGACACGGGCGCTCCGTCCGCTGGACTGGACGCGTGAACGGAGCGACGTCACCCGCTGATGCGCTGCGGCGAGCCCGGTCAGTTCCGTCGGGTCTCCAATAACGAGCCGCCAACCCAGCTTTTCGACGTCCGCCAGGAGCGCGTCGTCCACCTTCAAACGAGTGATCGCAGCGAATCCGTAATCGGTGATTTCCACCAGTTTGGTGTCGAAGAGGCGCCGCCATTGCAATAGCTCTCGCACCGGGCTGTCGCCGGCGGGCCATTCGGGAGAGTCCACCTTGATGCCTTGGATCACGCGCAGGGGAGCGGATCGCGTGGAGGACAGGCTCTGCGCCAGGAGGTCCTTGAGTCCGTTGACGTGCCGGGTCCCGCCGGTGGCAAGGCTTTCCGGGTGCAGCAGCAACGCCGTCGCCAATTGGCTTGGCGCGAGGGAGCCGCTGGTCCGTTGGCGGACGAGTAACTCCAGCAACCCCACGACGGACTGCACCACGCTGTTCTGGGCAGGAGTCAGCGCAGCGTCCGAGCCCAGTATCAGGGCGCCCAGATTGGCGTCCTTGGTGCTCCGCAGCGGGTGGCCGAAAACCATCTCGGAGCCAGGCTGCCCAAAGCCGTCCACCTCAACCCGCGGCCCGCTGCCCGAAAGGAGTCGTTCCAGCATGGGCTCCAGCAGTGAATGCTCGACGCCGGTGCTGCCGCCGGCAGCGTGGGCGCGTGCACGTACCCGCCCGTCCGCGCCGACCAGAAGCGCCCACACGGGAACCTTCTGTACCAAAGCGGCGAGCAGTTCGTGTTCAGGCCGGGGGGAGAGGACGGCCCGCATGAGTTGCCGGTTGGTGTCCGCGAGCTGGCGGAAGACCTTCGCGTTGTCCGATTCCAGGAGCTGGGAGAACTCAAGCCCGATCGCGGCGAACGGTATGGATTCCGGAATCTCGATCAAGGTGAGCTTGTGCCGCCTGCAGGCCTTGAACAGCTCGGCCGGGACTGCGTCGAAATACGGCCTGATCCCGAAGCCCAGCGCCGCCACCTTGGCCCCTACCAGCCGCTTCACGTAAGCATCCACGCTCTCCCTGGACCCGCCATCACCGAGGAAAGGGAGCCCCGCGGTCAGCAGGAACTCCCCTTCCGGCAGGTAGGGCGTGGGGTCGTCCAGTTCGCTGGGTTCAACCCAGCGCAGCAGCTCCCCGCCGCTGCCGCCGTCGTGGAGTATCTCCAACTCGGGCGGCAGCTGCTTCAGGAACTGCTCAAGCGTGACGAAACTCAGGCGGCCGGCGGCGGGCTCAGGCGACATCGCTCGCTGCCTCCTGGTAATCGGGGCACTCGTAGGCGCCGGATTCGTAGACTCGGGGCAGTCGCGGTGCGATCCGGTTGATGATCTCGTCGCCGTGGCTTCCGATGGCGGCGCCCCAATCGTCGGCGCTCGCGGCCCCTCCGGCCGGATCGCCGAACAGGACCGCGGTGTGTCCGACCTCGATTCCAGTCGCATCCGGGCCGAGGTCCACCATGAACTGGTCCATGCACACCTTGCCGATCACCGGGACCTTCCGTCCAGCGATCTGGACCAGGGTCCGGCCGCTGATGCCCTTGGGGATTCCGTCGGCGTAACCCAGAGGGATGAGGCCGAGGTAGCGCGGCTCATGCGTGATGGCTTGGTGCTCGTAACTGACACCGGTTCCCGCGGGTACCTTCTTGACCATGACGAGCGGTGCAGCGACGCTCAAGGCGGGGCGCAGTCCGAAGTCGGCGGGATCCAGGTGGTCAGCGGGTGCCAATCCATAGATGGCCAGTCCGGCGCGGACCATATCGAAGTGGAATTCGGGCCGGTCCAGGATGTTTGCCGAGCTCGACACGTGCCGCAATTGCGGGTCCAGGCCGGCAGCTTGGGCTTCGCGAACGGCTTCTTCGAACTCCGCCACGGCGGCGGCGTTGCCGGGGTGGGCGGGAACGTCGGCCCACGCCAAGTGGGTCCAGATGCCGCGGACCAGAACCGTGCCGTCCTGCTCCGCCTTGCGCGCCTGAGCCACCAGCTCGGGCCAGTCTTCCTTGCGCGCACCGCCGCGGCTGAGGCCGCTGTCCAGCTCGAGGTGCACGACGGCGGGGCGACCCAATTGCCTCGCGATCCCGGCTAGGACTTCAAGTTGACCGACGCTCCCAAGCGAAACGTCGACGTCGTACTCGAGTGCCTCGCGAATGGTCGCGCTGGTCTGGGATGCCAGATATAACCACGACAGGACCGGCACGGTGATGCCCGCCTGGCGCAATGCGATGGCTTCGTTCAATTGGGCCGTTCCCAGCCAATCGGCTCCTGCCGCCACGGCCGTGCGGGCAACATCCACGAGGCCGTGGCCGTAGCCGTTCCCCTTGATGACGGCCATGAAATGTGGCGCGGCGGTGCGCTGCTTGAGAGCTTTGATGTTGTCTGAAATCGCAGACAGATCGACGCTGACCTGCCCGGAAAGTGCCGCTTCCGGCGTAGTTTCTGATTGTGCAATACGTCTCATGGTTGATCACTATAGGTCATTTTGCACCGCCGTGAGAGCTGGCTCACAGGCTTACGGTTGTCAGGGGAAACCGCCAACTACTCTGAAGGGACGTCAACGGTGACTGTGCCTACCTCCACCCAGACCAAGCCAACGCACGCCGCGAATACGGATGCCGGCAACACCGCCCGCCGCCCGGGGCTCGGTTCGCAGCTGCTCCGCCGCAAGCCGATCGGGCAGATGGTCAGCGAAGCCGGAAGCAGCGAAAGCGGTACGCCGCTGGTCCGCAGCTTCGGTGTGCTCCAACTGACGATGATCAGTGTCGGCGCGACACTGGGCACCGGCATCCTGGTGATCCTGGGTGAATCCGTGCCGCTGGCCGGACCCGCGGTCTGGATTTCCTTCGTCGTCGCGGGCCTCGCTGCCCTGTTCTCAGCGGTGTCCTACGCGGAAATGGCCGGCCTCGTACCCGTCGCCGGATCCAGCTATTCCTACTCCTACGCCACGATGGGCGAGGGCATGGCCTGGATCTGTGGTTGGTGCCTCGTCCTCGAATACGCGGTTTCCGTGGCTGCCGTGGCCGTCGGCGCTGGGCAGTACGTGAACGAGACCCTCGCCGCGTTCGGGCAGTTCCTGCCGGACGCGATGTCCCAGCCACCGGGCAGCGGCGGCGTGGTCAACGTGCCAGCCATGCTGATTGTGGTCCTCGCCATGGTCCTGCTGGTGCGCGGCGCCAAGGAAAGCGCCTGGATCAACACCGCGATCGTGACCATCAAGATCGTCATCCTGCTGTTCTTCTGTGCCGTCGCGTTCACCGCGTTCAACGCCGGGAACTTCGAACCCCTCATGCCCATGGGCGCCGCAGGCGTCTCGGGAGCAGCATCCCGGGTGTTCTTCTCCTACATCGGCTTCGACGCCGCCTCCACCGCGGGCGAAGAGGCCCGCAACCCCAAGCGCGACCTGCCCCGGGCCATCCTGCTCTCCATGGTGATCGTGACCAGCATTTACGTCCTGGTTGCCGTGGCCGCCATCGGCGCCCGTCCCTGGGAGTGGTTCGGCGGCACCGAGGCCGCGCTGGTGCAGATCCTCGAGGAAACCACCCACCAGCCCTGGATCGCTCTCGTCTTCTCCATCGGAGCCGTGCTCGCCATCGCCAGCATCGTCCTGACCGTGCTCTACGGCCAGACCCGCATCCTGCTCTCCATGTCCCGCGACGGACTGGTCCCCGAAGTCTTTGGTCGAATCTCCCCGCGCACCGGCACCCCGGTGGCCGGAACGCTGATCGTGGGCACCGCCGTCGCACTCACCGCAGGGCTTGTCCCGCTCGGCGCGCTCGCCGACGCCACCAGCATCGGCACCCTCTTCGCGTTCGCGCTGGTGAACGTCGCCGTCATCTACCTGCGGCGCAACCGGCCGGAGCTCAAGCGCAGCTTCCGCGTCCCGCTCTACCCGATCACCCCCGTCCTCGGCACGCTGATGTGCGCCTACCTCATGGCCAACCTGGGTGCTGACACCTGGGTGGTGTTCGGTGGCTGGATGCTCGTGGGGATCGCCCTCTACTTCGGCTACGGACGCCGGAACTCCAAGGTAGCGGCCCTGACCGAACAGGAATACCGTGAACTATCCGCCAGGGTCGCCGACCCGGAAACTGTGAAGGCAGAACTTTCATGACCATCGCCACCGAATTGCCCACGGAACCCACACCCCGCGGTGAGACCGGGATTTCCCAAGCAACGCCGGCCGACGCTCCCATCACCATGCTGAACCCGGACTTCCCGTTCAGCTACGACCACTACCTGGCCCATCCCGACGGACTGGCGATTGTTCCGCCGGAACTGTTCGGCACGGAGGTCGCGGTGATCGGCGCCGGCTTGTCGGGACTCGTCACGGCCTACGAGCTCATGAAGCTCGGGCTGCGCCCCGTGGTCTACGAGGCTGACCAGATCGGCGGGCGGCTGCGCACCGCGAGCTTCCCCTCCGCTCCCGGAGTGGTCGCAGACCTCGGCGGCATGCGCTTCCCCGTGTCCGGCAAGGCGTTCTACCACTACGTGGGTCTCCTTGGCCTGGACACCCAGGAATTCCCCAACCCGCTCGCTCCCGCAACATCGAGCACCGTGATCGAGCTGGCCGGACAGAAGCACTACGCCGCCACCTCTGCCGAGCTGCCTGAGTTCTTCCACGAAGTCGCCACAGCCTGGAAGGCCGCAGTGAATGACGGCGCAGCGTTCCAGGAAATGCAGGACGCGATCCGGGCCCGCGACACCAAGCGCATCAAGGAACTATGGGACGAACTGCTCCCGCTCCTGGATGAGCAGACCTTCTACGGCTTCATCGCCGCAAGCAAGTCCTTCAAAGAGGCCGGATTCGCGCACCGCGAGGCCTTCGGGCAGGTAGGTTTCGGTACCGGCGGTTGGGACACCGACTTCCCCAACTCCATCCTCGAGATCCTGCGCGTCGTCTACACTGACGCCGACGACCAGCACCGGCTCATCACCGGGGGAGCGCAACGGCTCCCCGAGGCACTCTGGCACCACGCGCCGTCGGGCATGGCCCACTGGCCCGAAGGCACCTCGCTGGCATCGCTGCATTCCGGTTCCCCGCGCGGAGCCGTGGACCGCATCGAGCGTGGAGAGAACGGCGACCTTATGGTGCGCGAACGGTGGGGCCGCGAAACCGGGTACCCCGCCGTCGTGACCACATGCCAGTCCTGGCTGTTGTCCACGCGGATCCACACCCAGGAATCGTTGTTCCCGTCGGAACTGTGGACCGCGATCGAGCGCTCGCACTACATGCAGTCGTCCAAGACCTTCGTGATGGTGGACCGGCCGTTCTGGAAGGACATCGACCCCGAAACGGGCCGCGAAGTGTTGTCCATGACCCTGACCGACCGGCTCAACCGCGCAACATACCTGCTCGATGACGGCCCGGACAAGCCCGCCGTCATCTTGCTTTCCTATACATGGAACGACGATGCCCTGAAGTGGCTCTCGCTCAGCGCCGAGGAACGCGTCAAGCTCATGCTGCACTCGCTCGAGCAGATCTACCCGGGCGTGGACATCGCGAGCCACATCGTCGGCCAGCCCATCACCGTTTCCTGGGAGGCCGACCCCAACTTCATGGGTGCCTTCAAGGCCAACCTGCCCGGCCACTACCGCTACCAGCAGCGACTGTTCACGCACTTCAAACAGGACAAGCTGCCCGAGAGCCAGCGGGGCATCTTCCTGGCCGGCGACGACGTCTCGTTCACCGCAGGCTGGGCCGAAGGCGCCGTCACCACAGGGCTGAACGCTGTGTGGGGCGTCGTGAACCATCTTGGCGGTTCATCCGTGGCAGGCAACCCCGGTCCCGGTGACCTGTTGGACGAGCTGGGTCCGATCAGCCTGGACTAGGCCTGCGCGTGCATGTCGCGGTGCGCTGCCGCCAGTTCCCTGTAGTGCGCCGCGTTGCGCTTCACGCCGTCGAGCTCTTCCTCGCTCAGTTCGCGGCGCACTTTGGCGGGCACCCCGGCAACCAGGGACCGCGGCGGGATGACAGTTCCCTCAAGCACGACGGCGCCGGCGGCCACAAGCGAACCGGTACCGATGACGGCGCCGTTCAGGATAGTGGCGCTCATGCCGATGAGGCAGTCGTCCTCCACGGTGCACCCGTGGACGACGGCGCTGTGACCGACGCTGACCCGCGCGCCGACGGTGCAGGGGAAGCCGGGGTCGGCATGCAGGACCACATTGTCCTGGAGGTTCGAGCCCGTGCCGACGCTGATGGCGGCAGTGTCGGCACGGACCGACACGCCATAGAAGGCGCTGGAGTCCTCGCCGAGGGTGGCCTTGCCGATGATGGAAGCCGTGGGTGCCACGAAGGCGGTGTCATGGATGGCCGGGGTATCCCCGCCGAAGGTGTAAATGGGAGCCATGGGGCAAGCCTAATCCCCACCGCCTCCCTAACCTCGCTTCGCTCGGCCAGGGAACCCTGGCGGCGTGGGCCCAAGCGAAGGTGTCCGGAGGACCAGGAACTGGTAGTGCTGAGTCCAATTCCCCGCACCCGGCCCGGACTCGGCTCCCGTGCCCTCGGGCCAGGTCTCGAAGTGCTCCACTGTGCCGTGCGCACCGAAGATGCGGCGCACGACGTCGTCGCTCCGGCGGCTGAAAAAACGCCTCGGCTCGTCTTCGTCCTCGGGGTTGAGGACTTCTTCATCGTTACCGGACCAGAGCCCGACGGCGATTGGCGCGCCAGGCGCGGCGACCCGCACGAGTTCGCGGACGACGTCGTGGATTCCATCGTTGGGGACGTGCAGGAGGGTGCTCATGGTCCACACAGCCGGGAACGTGGCGTCGGCGAACGGCAGGGACCGGCCGCTGGCCACGCTCGCGTCCAGGCCCTTGGCTCGGGCGACGTGGATGCTCTCCTCGGAAAGATCGACGCCCGTGTAGTGCAGTCCTGCCCGCACGAACTCCAAGCCTTCGACGCCGGTGCCGCAGCCCAGTTCGAACAGCGAGTGCCTGTGTTCGTCCTTGAGAAGACGAATGAACCAGTCGCGGCATTCCGTCCGATGCGGGGTCATGGCCCGGGTGTTCTGGATGCCGGCCTGCCGGTCGTAGTAAACCGCCAGGTTCGCCTCGTGATTCTCGGCCTCGTCGCTGAAGGCCCTCGGGGTCCCGTCCATGGACCCAGCGTAGAACACCCAACTAGCTAGCAGTAGATGCCGTTATGAGGCGTCAAAACGACATTAAATGCGAGCTAGTTGGGTGGGGGAGCCCGCAGCGTTAGTTGAACACCACCGTGCGGGTGCCGTCGAGCAGAACGCGGTGTTCGGCGTGCCACTGCACAGCTTGGGCGAGCGTGCGGCCTTCGACGTCGCGGCCCATCTGCACGAATTGCTCGGCGGTGCGGGCGTGGTCCACCCGGATGACTTCCTGCTCGATGATCGGGCCCTCGTCGAGGTCCGCCGTGACGTAGTGGGCAGTGGCCCCGATGATCTTCACGCCCCGGGCATGCGCCTGGTGGTAGGGCTTGGCGCCCTTGAAGGAGGGCAGGAAGGAGTGATGGATGTTGATGGCCTTGCCGTTGAGCTCGGTGCAGAGCTCGTTGGAGAGTACCTGCATGTAGCGCGCCAGGACGGTCAGCTCGATGCCGTGCTCATGGATGAGGGCGAGCAGCTTCGCCTCGGCCTGGGGCTTGGTGTCCGGAGTGACCGGGATGTGGTGGAAGGGGATCCCGTAGAACTCCGCCAGGCCTTCGAGGTCCCGGTGGTTGGATACGATGGCGGGCACCTCGATGGGGAGGGTTCCGGAGCGTTGCTGGAAGAGCAGATCGTTGAGGCAGTGCGCGTCCTTTGAACCCAGGATCAGGGTGCGGACCTTCTGGCCCACCGGGTTGATTTGCCACTTCATGCCGAATTCTTCGGCCACCGGGGCCAGCGCCGAACTCAGTTCAGCCTGGGTCGAGGACGTTGTGGCTTCCACCCGCATGAAGAAGTTTCCCGTGCTGGGGCTGCCGTATTGCTGGGAATCGGCGATGTTGCAGCCAGCCTCCAACAAAGCGCCAGCAACGGCGTGCACAATTCCGGGCCGGTCCGGGCAGGACAGGGTTACAACAAAAGACGTAGGCAGGGTGGAATCAGTCACACGTAAAGCCTACCGTTGCGCACCTGTTGTACTGTTTAAGTCGTCGCGACTGGCGTTGGGTGGTGTACCACCAGGGAGCGGCATTGTTGAAGACCACGGATCGTACGCCTGGGCCGAGGGTCACGTTTTACTGTCGCTGTGCCACGCCCCGTAATCAAAGGCATGGAAAAAACCCAGCCGGTAGCCTGACCTGTAGAAATACCCGTTGCCTATCCAGGAGATCTTCGTGACCACCTCCACCATCACCTCCGCGACCATCAGCAACCAGCCGCTTTCCGAGCTCGACCCCGAGATCGCCGCGGTTCTGGAACAGGAACTCGGCCGCCAGCGCGGCACCCTGGAAATGATCGCTTCCGAGAACTTTGCGCCCCGCGCCGTCATGGAGGCCCAGGGCTCCGTCCTGACCAACAAGTACGCCGAAGGCTACCCGGGCCGCCGCTACTACGGCGGCTGCGAATACGTCGACATTGCCGAGCAGCTGGCCATCGACCGGGTGAAGGAGCTCTTCGGCGCTGAGTACGCCAACGTGCAGCCGCACTCGGGTGCACAGGCCAATGCCGCAGCCCTGTCCGCCATGATCACTCCCGGTGACAAGATCCTCGGCCTTTCCCTGGCCCACGGCGGTCACTTGACCCACGGCATGAAGCTCAACTTCTCCGGAAAGCTCTACAACGTAGCTGCCTACCAGGTTGAAGAAGACACCTTCCGCGTGGACATGGACAAGCTCCGCGAACAGGCCATTGCCGAGAAGCCGCAGGTCATCATCGCCGGCTGGTCCGCTTACCCGCGCCACCTCGACTTTGCAGCCTTCCGTTCCATCGCCGACGAGGTTGGCGCGCTTCTCTGGACGGACATGGCCCACTTTGCCGGCCTCGTCGCAGCAGGCCTGCACCCGAGCCCGGTGCCGCACTCCGACGTCGTGACCTCCACGGTGCACAAGACGCTGGCCGGACCCCGTTCCGGCGTGATCCTCGCCAAGCAGGAATGGGCTAAGAAGCTCAACTCCAACGTATTCCCGGGCCAGCAGGGCGGCCCGCTCATGCACGTGATCGCCGCCAAGGCTGTTGCGTTCAAGATCGCAGCCGGCGAGGAATTCAAGGAACGCCAGGAGCGCGTCCTCGAAGGCGCCAAGATCATCGCAGATCGCCTCAACCAGGCCGACGTCGCTGAAGCCGGTGTTTCCGTGCTCACCGGCGGCACCGACGTCCACCTGGTCCTCGTGGACCTGCGCAACTCGCAGCTGGACGGCCAGCAGGCCGAAGACCTCCTGCACTCCGTGGGCATCACCGTCAACCGCAACGCCGTTCCGTTCGACCCCCGCCCGCCGATGGTCACCTCCGGCCTGCGCATCGGTACGCCGGCCCTGGCTACCCGCGGCTTCGGTGCCACCGAATTCACCGAGGTTGCCGAGATCATCGCTTCGGCGCTGAAGGCCGGGTCCGCTGCCGACGTTGAAGCCTTGCAGGCCCGCGTCGACAAGCTCGCCGCCGATTTCCCGCTGTACCCGCAGCACGAGCAGTGGTGACCCCGTCCATGGCGCAGACCGCGAAGATCCTTGACGGCAAGGCCGCCGCCGCCGCCATCAAATCTGAGCTGACTGAGCGAGTCGCTGCCCTGAAGGCCCGCGGCGTAACTCCGGGCATTGCCACTGTGCTCGTAGGTGCGGACCCCGCCTCGCAGCTTTACGTGTCCATGAAGCACAAGCAGTCTGTGGAGATCGGGATGAACTCGATCCAGCGTGAGCTTCCGGCGGATGCCACCCAGGCGCAGGTTGAGGCCCTCATCGACGAACTCAATGCGGACCCCGCCTGCCACGGTTACATCGTGCAACTGCCGCTGCCCAAGCACCTGGACACCGATGCCATCCTCGAGCGGATCGACCCCGCCAAGGATGCCGATGGCCTGCACCCGACCAACCTGGGCCGGCTGGTGCTCAACGTCAACGGAGAGATCACTTCGCCGCTGCCGTGCACACCCCGCGGCGTCATCGAGCTCCTGGAGCGCAACGGCTACAGCCTCGCCGGCAAACACGTTGTGGTGGTCGGCCGCGGCGTCACGATCGGCCGCTCGATCGGCCTGCTGCTCACCCGGCGGGCCGTGAACGCCACCGTGACGCTGACGCACACCGGCACCAAGAACCTCTCGGAGCTGCTGCGGCAGGCGGACGTGATTGTAGGCGCGGCGGGTGCCAAGCACATCGTCAAGCCTGCGGACGTGAAGCCGGGCGCTGCCGTGCTCGACGTCGGTGTCACCCGTGAAACCGACCCCGAGACGGGCAAGAGCAAGGTCCACGGCGACATCGATCCCGCCGTTGCCGGTGTAGCCGGCTGGATTTCGCCGAACCCCGGCGGCGTGGGTCCCATGACCGTGGCGCTGCTCATGACCAACGTGGTCGAAGCCGCGGAACGCCAAGTGGCAGCGGGAAGCGTCTCCGGCGTCGCCTGATTTTGCTCCCCACCGCGATGTAGGGCGCCTACTCCCTCGGGAGTAGGCGCCCTACACCGTTAACCCGACGACGCCGGCGCCCTCCGCGACTAGGCTCGGAGCATGCAGCGGCGTTTCCAGGGTCCTCCCACGAGTTTCATCGTGATCGCAGTGGCCCTGATCCAAGTCTTGGGGACCGTCTTTTCGGCGAGCCACCAGGTGGCCCTGCGTCCCTTGGACCCGCTCGCCTTCATCCTGTTGTTGGCGGGCCCCGCGGCCTTGGCTTTCCGGATCCGCCGGCCCGCCGTCATGCTGCCGATCACCCTCGCGGCCACGTCCATCTATTTGCTCCTCGGTTACGCCTGGGGCCCGATTGTGCTGTCCCTGGCTCTCTCGATCATCCTGACCGCAGCCGCGGGACTGCGCTGGCAGGCCTGGCTCGGGGCTGGGATTTCCGCCGTCGTGCTGATGGCCGTCCTCGCCGGAGATGAGACGGGGCTTGTCCGGGCCTCTGCCGGTGTTGCCTGGGCTGCGATCCTTGTCCTGATCGGTGAAGGCTTCCGACGGCGGGGCGAACGGATGGCCGAATACCGGCGACGGCGGGAGGCCGCGAAACAGGCCGAACGGGACGAATACCGCCTCACGCTCGCCCGCGATATCCACGATGTTGTGGCGCACTCGCTGTCGATGATCAACGTCCAGGCCTCGGTGGCGCTCCACCTAGGCACGAACGATCCTGAGAAGCTCCGCCCGGCGCTGGAGGCCATCAAAGCCGCGAGCAAGGAGTCGTTGGCCGAAGTCCGTCAGCTCCTCGGTGTACTGCGCGACGACGCCCCGCTGAGTCCCGCGGCGCCGCCAAGTCTGGTGCGGATCCCGGAACTCGTGGACGACGCGCGGCGAGGCGGCTTGGAGGTGCGGTTCGAAAATTCCGTGGGCCCTGAACTAATTGGTAGAACACAGCAGGAAGCCGCCTACCGGATCGTCCAGGAAGGTCTGAGCAACGTCCGCCGGCACTCCGGCGCGGCGTCCGCCGTCGTACTTCTGGAATTGGCGGGGAACGCGCTGCGGGTGAGTATCGACGACGACGGCGGAGGCCTCCGGGGAGCGCCCGCCGGGAACGGGCTGAGGGGCATGCGGGAGCGCGTCGAGGCCCTCGGCGGCACCCTTGGGCTGACGGCGCTGGAACCCGGACTGCGCGTGGAAGCGAACCTCCCGCTGAACCCCCGCGAGGGAGGACTCCAACCATGATCCGCTTGCTGCTCGCGGACGACCAGAACCTCATCAGGGCGGGCTTCCGGGCCCTCTTGGACGCCGAACCGGACATGGAAGTGGTGGCGGAAGCCGGTACTGGGCGGGATGCCGTCAGGCTGGCCGAGCGTGAGGCTCCCGACGTCGTCCTCATGGACATACGTATGCCGGATGGCGACGGACTGGCCGCGACCCGGGAAATCCTGGCCAACCCGCGCCTCGCGCACACCCGAATCATCATCCTCACCACGTTCGAGCTGGACGAATACATCGCCGAAGCCGTGCGCGCGGGTGCCGCCGGTTTCCTCGTCAAGGACACCGAACCGGAGGAACTGATCCGCGCCGTGCGGGTAGTGCACGACGGCGACGCCCTCCTTTCGCCGTCCGTGACACGCCGCATCATGGCCCAGCTCGCCCTGCACAGCAAGGCTGCGTCGAAGATAGTGCCCTTGGAGCAAATCACCGAGCGAGAACGGGAAGTCCTGGCGCTTGTAGGCGAAGGACTGAACAACGCAGAGATCGCCGAGCGGCTGTTCATCACCCCGCTGACAGCGAAGACGCACGTTTCACGGATCATGACCAAACTTCTGGTCCGGGATCGTGCGCAACTGGTGGTGTTGGCCTACGAATCCGGCTTGGTGCGGCCGGGCTGGAGCAGCTAGCCCTGGCCTGCAGTCTCCCGGGGGAGTAGGCGGCGAACCGTAAGTGACTCCCGGTGGCCGACGTCTTTCGATGGGCCAAAAACCAGACTGGAACCAGAGCCGAGATACGGCCTGTTGAGAGTTTGGACTGGACATGTTGACATCATTGAGCACCGCCATCGCCGCGGCCGCCCAGCTGCCCGCCGACGGCGTTCACGGACCCGGGGACGGATTCGCCTTCTGGCCGTTTTTCCTCCTGATCCCGTTGTTTTGGATCCTCGTGATCGGATTCTTCATCTTTTTCGGCCGCCGGATGTGGCGCCGGAACCACTACTGGGCAGCAACACAGGGCGCTGAAAGCGTGCTGAGGGAGCGCTACGCACGGGGCGAAATCGACGAGACCGAGTACCGCCAACGCTTGGAAGTGCTGCGGGCACATCCCACGAAATGACGAACCGGCGGATCCTGCTGGATCACTCGTCTGGATAAACCATCAGGCCTTGGAATCACGCGGTTCCAGGGCCTGAGGTTTGGAGTGATCCAGCAGAATGTCCCGCTGTGGTTCCGGGGTTACTCCAGAAAATTGCGGAATACCTCTTTCACGTATTCCTTGGCTCTACTAGTCTGCTGGGGTGCACAATGAAGCCACCCGCTCTTTCTCCACGTCAGCCAGCTTCCAGATGAACCCACCCGCAGTCATCACAGCCGAAAACCTCACCAAGAGCTACGGCGAGCTTGTCGCCGTCGACGGTATCTCCTTCGAGGTGCCGGCGGGGGAGTCCTTCGGCCTGCTTGGCCCCAACGGCGCCGGCAAATCGACCACCATGAAAATGATCGGCGGAGTCTCCCAGCGCACGTCCGGGAAGCTGAGCATCATGGGCCTGGACCCGGAAACGCACGGGCCGGAAGTCCGCGCGCACCTCGGAGTTGTGCCACAGCAGGACAACCTCGACGAGGAACTGAAGGTCCGCGAAAACCTGATTGTCTACGGCCGCTACTTCGGCCTGCCCTTGAGCTACTTGCGCCCCAAGGCCGATGAGCTGCTCGAGTTCGCCCAGCTGACGGACAAGGCCAAGTCCAGGGTTGATGCCCTCTCCGGCGGCATGAAACGGCGTCTCACGATTGCGCGCTCGCTGATCAACGAGCCCAAGATCCTGCTCCTGGACGAGCCCACCACGGGGCTGGACCCGCAGGCCCGCCACATCCTCTGGGACCGGCTGTTCAGGCTCAAGGAGCAAGGCGTCACCCTGATCCTCACCACGCACTACATGGACGAGGCCGAACAGCTTTGCGACCGGCTGATTGTGGTGGACAAGGGCCGGATCATGGCCGAAGGCTCGCCGGCCAGCCTGATCCGCGAATATTCCACGCGGGAGGTCCTGGAACTCCGCTTCGGTTCGGAACGCAACGCCACCATCGGCGTCGAACTCGCGGGCGTCGGCGAACGCGTCGAGACGCTTCCGGACCGGGTGCTCATCTATGCGGACGACGGCGAATCGGCGCTGGAGCAGGTCTCCGCACGCCGGCTCCGTCCCTTGACCTCGCTGGTGCGGCGTTCTTCGCTGGAGGACGTCTTCCTCCGGCTCACCGGACGGAGCCTCGTTGATTAGCGCACACTCGCCTGCCGTTTCAGCCAGCCGGGCGAAGCGCTGGGGATCTTTCTTCTACGCCGAGCAGGTCCTGCGTGTGATGCGTGGCTACGGCTGGTCCGTGTTCCTGTACAGCGTGGGGCAGCCGGTGGCGTATCTGTTCGCGATGGGCATCGGGTTGGCGAGCCTGGTGGATGCGAACAGCGCGGCAGTGTTTGGCGGAGTGAACTATTTGACCTTCATCGCGCCGGCGCTGCTGGTTTCATCCGCGGTCATGACAGCGTCGGGGGACTTTTCCTACCCGATCATGGACGGCTTCAAATGGCGCCGCGTGTTCTATGGCCCGCACGCCTCCCCGCTGGTGCCGCAGCAGATCGCTGCGGGCCACATCATGGCAAGTGCCTTGAAGTTCCTCGTGCAATCGCTGGTCTACTTCGCCATCGTGGCCATGTTCGGTGCCTCGCCGAGTCCGTGGGGCTGGGTGTCGGCGATTGTAGCCACGGTGGCCGGGCTCTCCTTCGGGCTGCCGCTCATGGCCTACGCCTCGACCATCACCAAAGACTCCGGCCAGTTCGCGTTGGTGCAGCGATTCATCGTGGTACCCCTGTTCCTGTTTTCGGGCACGTTCTTCCCACTGGATTCGCTGCCGCTCGCAGTGCGCTGGATCGGTTGGATCTCCCCGGTGTGGCACGGAACGCAACTGGGCCGCGTCTTCACCTATGGACTCGAGGAGAATCCCTTGTTGACCCTGACCCACGTCCTGTTCCTCGTGGGCGCCGCCGCTGCAGGTTGGACGCTCACGCGGCGCCAGTTCGCCAGGAGGATGGGGGCATGAGCGTTCTTACCGGTGGCCACAGCGCCACCGACGCCGCCCGTGAACGCACCTTCGGCCCGCTGTACTCCCGCAACGCGCTTTCTGTGGTGTCGCGGGGCCTCATGGCAGCGAAAAGCAGCACGTGGTTGATCCTGGTTTCCGGGTTCTTCGAGCCGGTGCTGTACCTGATTTCGATGGGCGTGGGACTCGGCCCGATTGTGGGTACCGTGGCGGGACCGGGCGGCCAGGAAATCAGTTATGCGGCCTACATCGCGCCCGCGCTCCTGGCCGTGTCCGCCATGAACGGCGCCGTCTATGACTCCACGTGGAACGTCTTCTTCAAGATGAACTTCGCCAAGCTGTACCAGGGAATGCTCTACACCTCCCTCGGACCATTGGACGTAGCAATCGGGGAGGTTTTCCTGGCCCTGCTGCGCGGACTCCTGTACGCCACGGGGTTCACAGCCGTCATGGCCGTCATGGGACTCATCACCACGCCATGGGCGGTCCTGGTCATCCCCGCCTCAGTGCTGATCGCTTTTGGTTTCGCGAGTTTCGGCATGGGCATCACCAGCTTCATGAAGACTTTCCAACAGATGGACTGGATCAACTTCTTCATGCTGCCCATGTTTCTTTTCAGCGCTACCTTCTACCCGTTGAGCGTCTATCCGCAATACATCCAGTGGCTCATCCAAGCGATGCCGCTCTGGCATGGCGTGGAACTCCTGCGGCAGATCAGCATTGGTTCCTTCAGCCCGGCCACGGCAGTCCATATCGCCTACTACCTCGTGATGATCGCCCTCGGCATCACGCTCACTACCGGAAGGTTGCGCAAGCTCTTCCTGAAATAGCGGCACGGGCTGTTCGCCGGGGGTGGAAGCGGGCAGTTCGCCGTGCGGAGTTTGCGACAATGGGTGCATGCGATCCCTCGGCGACTCCCCGTCATCTGTTCCCTCGTCCGCTTCCGCCAGGAGCCCTTTCAAAGGCTTCCGCATCGGTGGACTGGGCATGACGGTGGTGCTCATCGCTTTCCTGGTGGCCGTGATCTTCGCCGCCAACCATAACGACGTCGTCGGTTGGATCGTTGCCGTTGTCTCCTTCGGCTGGCTCGCGCTCGCCGCTTTCGTGGTCTTCAGCATCCAGAAGGCCGCCAAGCGGGCCGGTGAAAAACTCACCGAAGCGCAGAACGCCTTCAACGCGGCAACCGGCCGGGCGCCGTCGTCGTCGAGCGCCGACCACGGTGGCACCCGGGTGGTCTCGGAACGGAGCGAAGCTGACGAAATGCGGGACCTCAAACTGGACCACTCTTTCAAGATTGTCCAGGTGCAAGTACGCGTGGTGGAGGACGAGCGCGCCAAGGGCGACGCCGCCGACCAGGACACCATCAACCGCGCCTTGGAAACCATCGCCATCACATCAAGCAATGCCCGGGACATGATCAAGTCCTCCGGCGGCGACGAGCCCGTCTCGGGCACCATCATCGACTAGAGTAGGCGGGGTGAGCTCGGCATTGAAGAAGGACTTCCTTCGCATCGCAACGGTCAACGTCAACGGCATTCGTGCCGCCTACAAGAAGGGCATGGCGGAGTGGCTGGAACCGCGCGACGTCGACATCCTGTGTCTGCAGGAAGTCCGCGCGCCCGATGAGGTGGTCCACCAGCTCATCGGCGAAGGCTGGCACATCCTCCACGCCGAAGCCGAGGCAAAGGGCCGCGCCGGCGTCGCGATTGCCTCCCGGCAGGAACCCGTGGCCACCCGCGTGGGTATCGGCGACGACTATTTCGCCACCACTGGTCGCTGGGTCGAGGCGGACTACGTTGTTCGGGACGGCGGCGGCAAGGACACTACCCTGACGGTCGTCAGCGCCTATGTGCACTCGGGCGAAGCGGACACACCCAAGCAGGTGGACAAGTACCGCTTCCTGGACGTCATGACCACAAGGCTTCCTGAACTTGCCAAGCACAGCGAGCACGCCCTGGTGGTCGGCGACCTCAACGTGGGCCACACCGAGCTCGACATCAAGAATTGGAAGGGCAACACCAAGCGTGCCGGGTTCCTTCCTGAGGAGCGCGCGTACTTCGACCGCTTCTTCGGCGACGAGATCGGATGGAGGGATGTCCACAGGGGCCTGGCAGGAAATGTCGATGGCCCCTACACCTGGTGGTCCCAGCGCGGTAAGGCCTTTGACACTGACACAGGCTGGCGCATCGACTACCACATGGCCACTCCTGGACTCGCGGCAGCCGCACTTTCGGCCGTCGTTGACCGGGCGCCGTCGTGGGACACCCGTTTTTCCGACCACGCACCGCTGGTAGTCGACTACCAGCTCTAGGCTTTCGAAAGTTTCCTCATGACCAGTTCCACCACGACTGAACCCGCTGCAGCCGCAGCCAAGGCAACATCCACCAAACTGGCCGCCGGGGCCAAGCACCGTGTGCTCTCCGGCATGCAGCCCTCCGCTGACTCCCTCCACCTGGGCAACTACCTTGGTGCCCTGGTCAACTGGGTCCGCATGCAGGACGAGTACGACGCCATCTTCTTCATCCCGGACCTGCATGCCATTACGGTGCCGCAGGATCCCGCTGAGCTGGCCCGCCGCACGCGCGTCACCGCTGCGCAATACATCGCAGGCGGCGTAGACGTCAACAAGTGCACGCTGTTCGTCCAGTCCCAGGTTCCTGAACACGCCCAGCTGGCGTGGGTCCTCGGCTGCATCACGGGCTTCGGCGAGGCCTCGCGCATGATCCAGTTCAAGGACAAGTCCCTGCAACACGGTTCGGACCACGCGAGCGTCGGGCTCTTCACGTACCCGATCCTGCAGGCAGCCGACATTCTGCTGTATCAGCCACACGGGGTGCCCGTAGGTGAAGACCAGCGGCAGCACATTGAACTCAGCCGCGACCTCGCCCAGCGTTTCAACAGCCGCTACGGCGAGACGTTCCAGGTACCGCAGGCCTTCATTCAGAAGGAAACGGCCAAGATCTACGATCTCCAGAACCCCACGGCAAAGATGTCCAAGTCCGCGGAGTCGCCGGCCGGCCTGATCAACCTGCTCGATGACCCGAAGATCACGGCCAAACGCATCAAGTCGGCAGTCACGGACACCGAGACGGAAATCCGCTTCGACCGCGAAGCCAAGCCCGGGGTGTCCAACCTGCTGAGCATCTACTCGTCCATCAGCGGCCAGCCGGTGGAGAAGATCGTCGCGGACTACGAAGGCAAGATGTACGGCCACCTGAAGGTCGATCTCGCTGAACTCGTTGCAGCCCACCTCGGTCCAATCCGGGACCGCGCCAACGAGTTGCTGGCCGATCCGGCCGAACTCGACCGGCTCCTCGCCCACGGGGCGGACAAAGCCCGCGAGATCGCCTCGGCCACGCTCGCCGACGTCTACGCCAAGGTGGGCTTCCTGCCTTACGGCGGAGCACAAGGAATCCGCTAAAGCCATGTGCGCAGCTGGCAAGCTCAGCGTCCAGGCCGGCTCCCTTTCAAGGGGAGCCGGCCAGGCCACTGATGCCCGCCTGGACACGGCTGGACGCCAGCCTGCCAGTGCGTGCGGGGAGAGCCTGTGCGTGGGGGTCATCCTGGGGTTCCCCCAGGATGTCGCCCGGGAACTGCAGCAATGGCGTGCTTCCTTCGGTGATCCCATGGCGGAAGTGATCCCGGCCCACATCACCCTCGTGACCACCACGCCTGCCCAGGACTGGGAAGCCACTCGCGAGCATGTTCGCGACGTCGCACGTCGCCAGGCACCATTCAAGATCACGATTTCCGGCACGGGCTCCTTCCGTCCGGTATCCCCGGTGGTGTTCCTGAAGGTAGAAGACGGTTTCGAGGAGTGCGTGGGCCTGCACGAACAACTGCAGACCGGCCCGCTGGAACGCGATCTTCCTTTCCCCTACCACCCGCACGTGACAGTTGCCCACGACGTCGCCCCCGAAAGCCTGGACGAGGCCGAAACGGTGCTCAAGAACTACACCGCCACCTTCCCTGTGGTTAGCATGGGACTCTACGAGCACGACGACAACGGCATCTGGCAGCTACGGGAAGAGCTCGACTTTGGCGGCGACGCAGACCAATCACGGGAAAGCACAGCACAACGATCGGCAACAGGCGGAGAGGCCCCCGCTACCGACTGAAGGAGCGCAGCTAAGGCTGCAGCTCATTCACCGGCAAGTCGAATGGGGTAAAGCCCGGCGCTCGGGCAATAGAGGCGCCACAATACCGGCCTTCATCAACCTGGCCCTCGCCCGGCTCAGCAACTTCCGGCCCATGCGCGCGTTTAACCTCTACAACCTGCGCCATGGTCCGTTGTTGAGCGCCGGCATAGGCTTCACGATGTTCTTCTCCATAACAGGCTTGCTGGCAACGGGATTCGCCGTGACCGGCCTGGTCCTCAACGGACAGCCCCAACTGGTTGATTCAATTGTCTCGAGCGTCGCCACGGCGGCCCCTGGACTCCTGAAAACGAACGGAGGCAACGGCCTGGTAGATCCGCATGATCTCCTGAATCCCACAGGCCTTGGCTGGACGGCTGCCATAGCCGCCGTCGTCACGGTGTTTACCGCGCTCGGCTGGATCGCCGGGATTCGGGAGGGACTTCGCGGGGTTATCGGACTGGACCCCGTCCAAGAGAACCCGCTCCTGATGAAGGCCCGCGACGCCGGTACCCTCCTGCTGCTCGGCGCGGCCCTGGTGGTCAGCGCCGGTGTTTCGCTCGTATTCGGGACAGCCGCCGGATGGATCATCGAACGGCTCGGCTTGGCTGACGCGGTGGCCGGCCCCGTTACCTGGCTCGTCCGTACGGCTGTTCCACTGGTCCTCAACTGGGCGACGGCGGTGATCATGTTCCGCTTCGCGGGCCGCCTGAAGCTTCGCCGCCGAGCGTTCCTGGAAGGAACGGTGCTCGCCGGAGTCGGGACCACCATCCTCCAGATCTTCAGCACCGAGCTGCTGGCGAATGCCGGACGGAATCCCATTCTGGCCTCATTCGCCATCATCATCGGGCTTCTCATTTGGTTCAACCTGGTCAGCCAGGTCTATTTGGTATCCGGCGCGTGGGCGGCCATCAGGGAAGCGGACACGGGCGCACAAGGGCACCCCAAACCTGCCCTCGGATCACGACACCCTTCGCCGCGCACGTTCCACGCAAAAGACTCCTGAGGCGCAGCGAGAGCCCCAAGGGCGAGGTTCCTCGTGCTAGTCGCCGAGGTACTGGTCTGCCCACGCAGAGATGATTTTCGCCACCCGAGCGGCCTGTCCCTTGCCGGTCAGGAGATGGTCGCTGCCTTCGAGGGATACGAAGCTACGTGGGTGCCGCGCCGTCTGGAAAATGGTGCTGGCGTTGTCGATCCCTACCGTGTTGTCGGTGGGGGAGTGAAGAACCATGAGCGGCTTGTGCAGCGTCCGGATGCAATCGCTGAGGTCCGCGTTCTGGAGGTCCTCCACGAAGTGGCGGCGGATCTCGACGCGCTTGCCGCCCAGGTCCACCTCGGCGCTTCCTTCGCTGAGGATCTTGTCCATCGCCGAATCGAAGACGTGCTCCACGTGCTTGGGCGAGAACGGCGCGCCGACCGTCGCCACTGCGCGGAGATCCGGGATATCGCGTGCCGCCGAGAGGACCGCAGCACCGCCGAAGGAATGTCCCACGAGCAGGGAGATCGTCTTGCCTTCGGACCGCATGAATTCGGCGGCTCGTACGGTGTCGGCCACCTTGTGCGTGAATGATCCCTGCGACCATTCTCCGCCCGAGCCGCCCAGCCCGAGATTGTCGAAGCGGAGCATGCCTACGCCGGCCGCTGCCAGGCCCTTGCAGATGCGCGCAGCGGCAGGACTGTCCTTCCCCAGGGTGAAACCGTGGGAGAACACACCCCAGCCGCGCACCGGGCCGTCAGGCAGGTCCAGCAACCCCGAAAGCATGTCCCCGGTGGTGCCCTCGAAGGTGACTTTAACGGACGTTGTCATGTGTTGCCTTCCACTTTAAACGACGACGGCGCCGAATCCCCCAACACTCCCTACCCTCGCAAGCTCGGGCAGGGAACCTTGCGTTGGTGGGCCCTGTTAAGGGGCGGCGCCGTCGTCGTCGTACTTTAACTTCGGAAACTAGATCTTGCGTGCCAGGATGGCCTGCTTGACTTCGGCGATGGCCTGGGTCACCTGGATGCCGCGCGGGCAAGCCTCCGAGCAGTTGAAGGTGGTGCGGCAGCGCCACACGCCTTCTTTGTCGTTGAGGATCTCCAAGCGCATGTCGCCGGCATCGTCGCGGGAATCGAAGATGAAGCGGTGCGCGTTGACGATGGCTGCGGGGCCGAAGTACTGGCCGTCCGTCCAGAACACGGGGCAGGACGACGTGCAGGCGGCACACAGGATGCACTTGGTGGTGTCGTCGAAGCGCTCACGGTCCTCAACCGACTGCAGGCGCTCCTTGGTGGGCTCGTGGCCCTTGTTGATCAGGAACGGCATGACCTCGCGGAAGGACTGGAAGAACGGCTCCATGTCCACGATTAGGTCCTTCTCCACAGGAAGGCCCTTGATCGGCTCAACAGTGATGGGCTTGGACGTGTCCAGGTCCTTCAGCAAGGTCTTGCAGGCGAGGCGGTTGCGGCCGTTGATGCGCATGGCATCGGAGCCGCAAATGCCGTGGGCACAGGAGCGGCGGAAGGAAAGCGAACCGTCGATCTCCCACTTGACCTTGTGCAGGGCGTCCAGCACGCGGTCGGTGCCGTACATGGTCAGCTGGTGGTCCTGCCATACGGGCTCTTCCGAGACCTCAGGGTTGTAGCGGCGCACGCGCAGCGTGATGTTGAAGGTGGGGATTTCCCCGCCTCCACCGATACCTGCGGGAAGCTCGATCTTGGAGGCCGGCTCAGCCATTTCGGTCGTCATTAGTACTTACGCTCCATTGGCTCGTAACGGGTAAAGACAACGGGCTTGGTCTCGAGACGGATGCCCGCTACGGATTCGGCTGACGATTCGGTGGTGACCGAGATGTCCTTGTAAGCCATGGAGTGCTTCATGAACTTCTCGTCGTCGCGGTCCGGGAAGTCCTCGCGGTAGTGGCCGCCGCGGGACTCTTCACGGTGCAGCGCACCGACCGTCATGACCTTCGCCATGTCGAGGAGGAAGCCGAGTTCAACGGCCTCCAGCAGATCCAGGTTGAAGCGCTTGCCCTTGTCCTGGACAACCACGTTCTTGTAGCGCTCCTCGAACCCGGCGATGTCGCTGAGGACCTGGTCCAGGGATTCCTTGGTGCGGAACACCTGCATGTTGGTGTCCATGGTTTCCTGCAGTTCCTTGCGGATCTGCGCCACACGCTCGGTCCCGTTGCCGTCCAGCAGCCCGGACAGCATAGTGCGGGTGTGTGCCTCGGGATCTTCCGGGAGTTCGACGAAGTCCGCAGTCTTGGAGTATTCCGCAGCAGCCACGCCGGCGCGCTTTCCGAAGACGTTGATGTCGAGGAGCGAGTTGGTGCCGAGGCGGTTGGAGCCGTGCACCGAAACGCAGGCGACCTCGCCGGCGGCGTACAGGCCGGGAACGATCGTGTCGTTGTCCTGCAGCACCTCCGTGGTGATGTTCGTGGGGATGCCGCCCATGGCGTAGTGCGCCGTCGGGAACACCGGAACCGGTTCCGTGAACGGTTCCACACCCAAGTAGGTGCGGGCGAACTCGGTGATGTCCGGCAGCTTGGCCTCGATGTGCGCGGGCTCGAGGTGGGTCAGGTCCAGGAGGACGTAGTCCTTGTTCGGACCACAACCACGGCCCTCACGGACTTCGTTGGCCATGGCGCGGGCCACGATGTCACGGGGCGCGAGGTCCTTGATGGTGGGGGCGTAGCGCTCCATGAAGCGTTCACCCTCCGAGTTACGGAGGATAGCGCCCTCGCCGCGTGCACCTTCGGTGAGGAGGATGCCCAGGCCTGCAAGGCCGGTCGGGTGGAACTGGAAGAACTCCATGTCTTCCAGCGGGATACCGCGGCGGAATGCGATGCCCATGCCGTCACCGGTCAGGGTGTGGGCGTTGGAGGTGGTCTTGAAGACCTTGCCCGCGCCGCCGGAGGCGAAGACCACGGACTTGGCCTGGAAGACGTGCAGTTCGCCGGAAGCGAGGTCGTAGGACACCACGCCGGCAACGCGCTTCTGCTTGTACGGCGTGCCGTCCTCGCGCACTGCGTCTTCTTCGACGAGCAGCAGGTCCAGGACGTAGTACTCGTTGTAGAACTCAACGTTGTGCTTGACGCAGTTTTGGTACAGCGTCTGCAGGATCATGTGGCCCGTGCGGTCTGCTGCGTAGCAGGCGCGGCGGACCGGAGCCTTGCCGTGGTCACGGGTGTGGCCACCGAAACGGCGCTGGTCAATGCGGCCTTCGGGCGTGCGGTTGAACGGCAAGCCCATCTTTTCCAGGTCCAGCACGGCGTCGATGGCTTCCTTCGCCATGACCTCGGCCGCGTCCTGGTCAACCAGGTAGTCGCCACCCTTGATGGTGTCGAACGTGTGCCACTCCCAGTTGTCCTCTTCGACGTTGGCCAGGGCTGCGCACATGCCGCCCTGGGCTGCGCCAGTGTGGGAACGGGTGGGGTAGAGCTTGGTCAGTACTGCGGTGCGTGCGCGCTGGCCGGATTCGATCGCGGCGCGCATGCCGGCGCCGCCGGCACCGACAATAACGACGTCGTACTTATGGACCTGCATACCAGATGCTCTTTCTCTCTAAGTCAGATGGTCGGCGGAGCCTGCTCCGCGAATTGTGCACAGCCGGCAAGCCGGTGGTGCAGCGGAGCCGCTACGGCGCCGGGCAGAACCCGCCCGGCAGCTGAACGCCGTTGGCGACAGGGCACGGGTTGAAAGTGAAAATCACCAGTGTGCCCAGAACGACGATGACGACTGTAGCCGCGTAAAGGACCACCTTGAGCCAGAAGCGGGTGGCGTCCTTCTCGGCGTAGTCGTTGATGATGGTGCGGACACCGTTGGTGCCGTGCAGCATGGCGAGCCACAGCATGGCAAGGTCCCAGAACTGCCAGAACGGGTCGGCCCACTTGCCGGCCACGAAGCCGAAGTCGATGCCGTGGATGCCTTCGCCCACCATGAGGTTCACGAAGAGGTGGCCGAAGATCAGAACCACAAGCACGACGCCGGAGAGCCGCATGAACAGCCATGCGAACATCTCGAAGTTCCCCTTGGAACCGGTGCCGCGACGGTACTGCGGAGCAATCTTCCCGCTACTGTTTCTTCCACTGCGTGGGGTCTGAATATCAGTACTCATGGCTTAGTGGCCTCCCAGTGCGAGGGACAGGTGGCGGATGGCGAAGGCCCCGAAAACGACCAGCCACAAGACCAGAACGGTCCACAACATCTGGCGCTGGTATTTTGCGCCCTTCTTCCAGAAGTCAATGGCGATCACGCGCAGACCATTGAAGGCGTGGAAAACGATCGCTGCGACGAGGCCCGTCTCGCCCAGGGCCATGAGGGGGTTCTTGTAGGCGCCGATAACGGCCGTGTAGGCCTCCGGGGACACACGCACCAATGAGGTGTCCAGCACATGGACCAACAAGAAGAAAAAGATCACAACACCGGTAATGCGGTGTCCAACCCAGGACCACATGCCTTCACGGCCGCGGTACAAGGTGCCAGCTGGTTTTGTCGGCACTGAATAAACCTTCCTGCAACACAGCGGCGCTGGCACGGGATCCATGCGGGGGAAACGCCAGCTGCGAGAGCACTCGTAGCTCAGCCTAAATCTAGGCTTCGCTCACAGCTTATTCAATTTAGGCGCCCCTTCTTGTAACGAGAGTGCGGGTGTTCGCCTGAATTCCGGCCTTTTCGCCACAAGGGTGAGACGAAGACCACAAAGCGGGACTTGCGCGCATGTTCGATATGGTGTTGCGGTGAGTATAGAAAACGCTGCAAGCCTCGAATCGCCATTGCGCCACTTCCACGCGGTTATTCCGGCCGGCGGAGTGGGCACGCGCCTGTGGCCGCTTTCGCGTGCTGCTGCGCCCAAATTCCTGCACGACCTCACGGGTTCGGGAAGCACCCTCCTGCGGGCAACGTACGACCGCCTCGAGCCGCTGGCGGGCAACCGCGTGCTGGTGGTTACGGGTGTGGCGCACCGCACCGCAGTCTGCCGCCAGCTTCCCGAAGTGGGCGACGACGAGCTGGTCCTCGAAAGCGAACCCAAGGACTCAGGCGCGGCGATCGGCCTCGCCGCCGCCATCCTGCACCGCCGCGACCCTGACACCATCATGGGTTCCTTCGCCGCGGACCATGTCATAAGCCCGGACAACCTCTTCCAGGAAACGGTCCGCGAGGCCATCCACACTGCGGCTGCCGGAAAAATCGTCACTATCGGCATCAAGCCCACGCATCCCTCAACCGGGTTCGGTTACATCCGCACCGGCGACCTGCTCAATATCGAGGACGCGCCGAACGCGCATGCCGTGGTCGAATTCGTCGAGAAGCCGAGTGAAGACATCGCCAAGAAGTACCTTGAGACCGGCGACTACGTCTGGAATGCCGGTATGTTCGTCGCCCCGGTTGCGCTCATGCTCAAGCACCTGGAGGCAAACCAGCCGGTCTTGTTTGCCGGGCTGCAGGAAATCGCCGACGCCTGGGACACTCCGGAACGCGATGAAGTGACCGCCCGGGTGTGGCCCACGCTGCCGAAGATTGCCATCGACTATGCCGTGGCGGAACCCGCCGCAGCGGCGGGGGATGTCGCCGTCGTACCCGGTACTTTCCGCTGGGACGACGTCGGAGACTTCGCCGCGATCGGTCGCCTCAACAACGCCGGCGACGTCGACGAGGTGACCGTCCTCGGTGAAGGCGCCCGCGTGTTCACTGAGAACGCCAGCGGCGTGGTGGTCTCCGACACCAAGCGCGTGATTGCGCTTATCGGAATCAAGGACGTCGTGATCGTCGATACGCCGGACGCGCTGCTTGTCACCACGAAGGAGCACGCCCAGCGGGTCAAGGGTGCGGTGGACGCGCTCAAGGCCAGCGGGGACACCGACGTTCTCTAGCTCCCGTGCCGCGCTGTCCGGTGGCGCCGTTCGTAACCAAGGGACCCCTTTCGCTATTCGGAGGGCGCGGATGGCTAGAGTTGTGAGGTGCGCAATTTCACTACCGAAACCGAGCCGACCCCTGTGGTGAAGCCGTGGCTTGACGATCTCTTGCCGGAACTCATTGAATTCCGGAGGGACCTGCATGCGCACCCCGAACTTTCCTTCAAGGAATTTCGCACCACGGACAAGTTGGTTGAACGGCTCGAGGCGGCCGGCCTTGAACCCCGTCGGCTGGAAGGATCGGGGCTGACGGTCGACGTCGGCGAGGGGCCCATCGCCACCGCCCTGCGCGGAGACATCGACGCCCTCCCCATCATCGAGGAGACGGGCCTTGCGTTCGCGTCGAAGAACCACGGTGTCACCCACGCGTGCGGGCATGACGTCCACACCACCAGCATGCTCGGCATTGCCTTGGTACTGCATGCCATGCACCAGGAATCCCCCTTGGGCGGCACGGTGCGCATCATCTTCCAGCCAGCGGAGGAAACCATGCCGGGCGGTGCGCTGTCCTGCATCGAGCAGGGTGTGCTCCAGGGTGTCCCGCGGATTCTTGCGCTGCACTGTGATCCGCGGATCAACGTCGGCAAGATCGGCACCCGCATCGGCGCCATCACCTCGGCGTCGGACACCATCAAAATCGAATTGACCGGACGTGGCGGCCACACTTCCCGTCCGCATTTGACCGAGGACCTGGTCTTCGCGCTGGCCCAGATCGCCGTCAACGTGCCGGCCGTCCTGTCCCGTCGCGTGGATGTGCGCAGCGGGGTCTCGGTGGTGTGGGGCCAGATTGCGGCAGGTTCCGCGCCCAACGCCATCCCCGCCAATGGCTACATGGCCGGCACTATGCGTTGCCTGGACCGGGACGCGTGGCATAGCGCAGGGGAGTTGCTCGACGACGTGGTCCAGCAAGTTGCCGCGCCGTACGGGGTGGACGTGCACCTCGAGCACACCCGCGGCGTCCCTCCCGTGGTCAACTCGGAACACGAGACTGCCCTCATCGAGGCCGCGGCCCGCGCGGAACTCGGCGAGCACGCCGTCGTCCTGACGCCCCAGTCCATGGGCGGCGAGGACTTCGCCTGGTTCCTGGCCGACCTGCCGGGTGCCATGATGCGGCTCGGAACCCACACCCCCGGCGGCGAGGAATACGATCTCCATCGCGGTGACTTCATCGTGGACGAGCGTGCCCTCGGCTTCGCAATCCAAGTCCTGGCCGCCGCCGCATTGCGAACCATCCGGGATCTCTAAGACCCGGACGCTCGCTCACTAACGTGGGTCGATCGGTGGACGCTCGCTCACTAACGTGG
>NZ_JARVRF010000049.1 GCF_030209835.1 Arthrobacter sp. efr-133-R2A-120
TACCGGGGCGGTGCCGTCCTTCGCGCCATCAGCATCTGGCTGACAGCATTAGGAGACACGCCCTAGGCGCGCCGCAACACCAGATCCAAGGAGTTCTTCTCCACGTGGTCCAGTGCGTGGCGCACCGCGCCGATGCCCACAATCGCATCGCCCAGCGGTGACGCTGCCAGCCGCGGGGGAGTGGCGGTGTAGGCAGCCAGCTTTCGCGCGGTCGGCTCAAGCAGGGCCGACGCCGAATCTGCCACCGCGCCGCCGATCACCACAAGCTCCGGGTTGAGCAGGATGGCCAACGTGGAGACCACCCGGGCCAGCCGGTCCGAAAGCCGGTCCAGGATACCCAGCGCCACCTTGTCACCCTGGGCAGCAGCGGCGAAGACGTGTTGCGCGGTGACCTCGCGGCCCGGCGCCGCCGCCGTGCGCAGCGTCGTTTTCGACTCTCCCGCCAGGGCTTCCGTTGCCCACAACCTGGCGAGCGCGGCGAGGCCGTCGGGAGAGCCCACACCTTCCACCATGTCCAGGTAGGCCATTTCGCCCGCGCCCCCCGCAGCGCCGTGCAGCAGCCTGCCGGATTCCACCAGGCCCGCACCGAAACGCTCCCCGGCCAGGAGTACGGCTAGGTCCTGGACGCCGCCGCCGGCACCGCGCCAACATTCGCCCAACGCCGCCAAGTTGGCATCGTTCTCCAGCATTACCGCCCATCCGTGCAGATCGTGCAGGGCCTTCTTCAGCCCGACGTCGAACAGGCTCCAAAACGGCTGGCTGACGAGGATGTTTCCGTCGCGGCCCACCGGGGCGGCAAGCCCGACCGTCACCGCAAGGACTTTGTCCGGTACCACTCCGGCAGCATCGAGGGCGAGAAGCGCGGTTTGGCTGATAACACGGATCCGTTCCTCCGCTTCGATCTCCCTGCCGCGGAATGGCTCGCTGGCCCGTCCAATGGTTGAACCGCGCAGATCGGCCACCACCACGGTGGTCTTGAGGACGCCGACGTCGATCCCCAAGACGCAGCCGGCGCTTTCGTCGAGCTCGAAGCGCCGGGCGGGACGGCCCATCTGGTACGTGCCGAAGTCGCGCTGGTTTTCCAGTTCGCGGATCCAGCCCCGGGCCATGAGGTCTTCGCACACCGAAATGGTGGTGGCACGGGTCAGTCCAGAGGCTTCCATCAGCTCCGAGACGGTCACTGCGTCGGAGGAACGGATGACTGCGAGCACGCTGGCCGCATTGACCCGGCGCAGCATCTGTGGAGTGGCAGTCGCGATTTCGGGCATCCCTGTTGACCTCCTGTAGGTATGCGTCACATAATACTTGAGATACTAAATTTAGATTCTAAATAAAAGTCCCATCCATCGAAGCGTCGACACAGAACAGGATTCCCTTTGTCCTCCACCGCCACCATGGCAACTCACACCGACTCCGAGCGCATGGCCGATCCCAACTGGTGGCGCCAAGCGGCTGTCTACCAGATCTACCCGCGCAGCTTCTCCGATGCGAACGGCGACGGACTGGGCGACATCAAGGGCATTACCGCCAAGGTTCCGTACTTGAAGTCCCTCGGCATTGACGCCGTCTGGTTGAGCCCGTTCTACCCCTCGGCCCTTGCTGACGGTGGCTACGACGTCGATGACTACCGCAACGTGGACCCCAAGCTGGGCACCCTTGCAGACTTCGATGAGATGGCGGCCGCCCTGCACGCTGCAGGCATCAAGTTGATCGCGGACATTGTCCCGAACCACTCCTCGGACCGGCACGAATGGTTCAAGGAGGCGCTGGCTTCCCCGAAGGGCTCGGCTGCCCGTGAACGCTACATCTTCCGCGACGGCCTGGGCGAGAACGGCGAACTGCCCCCGGCCGACTGGGACTCGATCTTCGGCGGCCCGGCCTGGGAGCGCATCACCGAACCGGACGGCACCCCCGGACAGTGGTACATGCACATCTTCACCAAGGAGCAGCCGGACTTCAACTGGGACAACCCAGAGGTCCGCGAAGACTTCCTGAAGACCCTGCGCTTCTGGTCCGATCGTGGCGTGGACGGCTTCCGTATCGACGTCGCCCATGCCCTCACGAAGGACCTGCCGGAGGTTCTGCCCTCCAAGACCGAGTTGCCCAAGGAAGGCGAAAACGCTTTGGGCGCGCACCCGTTCTGGGACCGCGACGAGGTGCACGAGATCTACGCCGAGTGGCGCAAGGTCTTCAACGAGTACAACCCGCCCCGGACGGCCGTCGCCGAAGCCTGGGTCCACGCGGACCGCCGCGCCCGCTACGCCAGCCCCGAAGGACTGGGCCAGGCCTTCAACTTCGACCTCCTCCAGGCCGATTTCGACGCCGGGCAGTTCCGCACGATCATCACCAAGAACCTCGGCGAGGCTGCGGCCTCCGGTGCTTCGTCCACGTGGGTCTTCTCCAACCACGACGTCGTTCGGCACGCCACCCGCTACGGCTTGCCCGCGGGCGGCGGCCGGGACGGCTTGGGCCAGGACGGCAAGCAATGGCTGCTCGACGGCGGTTCGGCCGCCGACGTCGACGCCGAGCTCGGCTTGCGCCGTGCCCGCGCCGCGTCGCTGCTGATGTTCGCCCTGCCCGGTTCTGCATACCTGTACCAAGGCGAAGAACTTGGCCTGCAGGAAGTCGGCGACATCGTGGACGGCCAGCGCCAGGACCCGGCGTTCTTCCGCAACCCGGGAGTCGACGTCGGCCGTGACGGTTGCCGTGTCCCGCTGCCGTGGACCAGCGAAGGTTCGTCGTTCGGCTTCGGCGATGGACATGCCCACTTGCCGCAGCCTGAATGGTTCGCGGGCTACGCAGTGGAGGCACAGGACAACGTTCCCGGTTCCACTCTGGAGCTGTACCGCAAGGCCCTGGAACTGCGCTCGGAACTGCGGGCGGCCGAGGATCTTGAGTGGATCCCCTCCAGCAACGAGTCGGTGCTGCACTTCGCGCGGCCCAACGGCTGGCAATCGGTGACGAACTTCGGCACCGAGCCGGTGGCACTTCCGGAAGGCACCGTCGTCGTGAGCAGCGCACCGCTCGACGGCGGCAAGCTCCCGGCAAACACGACGGCCTGGATCGTCTAGGCCCTGCCCCCTGCCCTACCCCTGACCCAACTGGTCCCCACCGCCTCCCTCGCCTCGCAAGTCCCCACCGGCTCCCAGCCTTCGCAAGCTCAGGCAGGGACCCTCGCCGGTGGGGGCCCACGGCCAGGGAACCCTGGCGGCGTGGGCCCACGCAGTTAAGGTCGTTTTGAAGGCCGTAAACGACAACAACTGCGGGCCAGTTTCATGTGAAAGAGTTGGAAAATGACAGCAAAGAGTGAAACAGCCGCGGGTCGGCTCATCTATGGATGCATGGGCCTCGGAGGCCCGTGGGAGGGCAGCGAATACGGGGCTGTGGAGATCGAACAGGCCGCGGCTGCGATCGAGGCCGCCATGGGTATCGGCGTTACCTTGTTCGACCACGCCGACATCTACCGCAACGGCAAGTCCGAGGCTGTGTTCGGCGAAGTCCTCGCCGGGACGCCAGAGCTGCGGGAAAAGATCCAGCTCCAGACCAAGTGCGGAATCCGGCTCGGCCAGCCCGGAGTCGACGGACACTACGACCTCAGCAAGGACGCCATCCTGGACCGGGTCAATGGAAGCCTGGAACGGCTGAAGACCGACTACGTCGACGTGCTGCTGCTCCACCGCCCCGACCCCCTGATGGAACCCGCCGAGGTGGCGACCGCCGTCGGGCAGCTCATGGCGGAAGGCAAGGTGCGGCAATTGGGCGTGTCCAACATGTCCGGCGCGCAGATCGCCTTCCTGCAGGACCAGCTGGAGGTGCCGATCGTGGCCAACCAGCTGGAAATGAGCCTGCACCGTCGGGCTTGGCTTGAGAGCACTGTGCTGGTCAACCATGACGATGCCCTCGGCTACAGCTTCCCGCACGGCACCTTGGAACACTGCGTCAGCCAGGGGATTGAGTTGCAGGCCTACGGCTCCCTCGCGCAGGGCCGGTACACGGGCTCGACGCCGGATGCACCCACTGCCGCGGACACTGCGACTGCCGCTCTGGTCGCACAGCTCGCGGAAGCAAAAGGTGTCACTCCCGAGGCCGTGTTGTTGGGGTGGCTCATGAAGCATCCCGCGCGTATTTCCCCGGTGCTCGGCAGTTCCAACCCCGCGCGGATCGCTGCCTGCGCGGATGCGGCCGCCAATGCCGCAGCCATGACGCGGGCCGAGTGGTATGGCCTGTGGGTGGCTGCGCGGGGCAGCAAGCTCCCCTAAGGCGCGTTAAGCCCAACTGACTCGCAGTTGTTGTCGTTTTGAGGGCTCAGAACGACATTAACTGCGAGTCAGTTGGGCTAAGGCAGCTACAACAACACATGCGTGCTACTACAGCGGCGCGACAACTGAATAGGTGCTTGAATCACCCTGGATCGATTGGCTCGGCTTGCCGTCCACGCCCACCGGGATGTCGCCGGCGATAGTTACTCGGTTGAGCTTGCGCGGCTGGCCGTCGTAGTTGTCCGGGGCGTAGTGTTGGGTGATGCGGTTGTCGAAGAGCACCAACTGGTTCGGCTCCCAGTTCACGCGCACCACGTTTTCCGGACGGGTGACATAGGCCTGCAGCAAACGGATGATGTCCTTCGACTCGGTGTTGGACAGCCCCACGATCCGAAGGCGCTGCGCGAAGCCCCCAATGAACAATCCGCGCTCGCCGGTCAGGGGATGGACACGCACCACGGGGTGGGCGGTTTCGAACTTGATGCGGGTGAATTCCTTGCGCCGCTCGTCGGCGTTCTCATGTTCCAGGTTCTTCGGCACCGAGTAGTCGTAGTCGTTGGTGTGGATCGCCCAGAGCGTGTCCGCGAAGTTCCGGAGCTCGTCCGGCAAGTCTGCGTACGCTCCCGCCGAAGAAGCAATCAGGGTTTCGCCTCCATAGGACGGCAGATCGATGCTGCGCAGGGTGGAAGCCTGCGGCGGGTTGACCACGAACGTGACGTCGGTGTGCCAATTGTTGGCGGAACCGTTTTCGCTGTCCACGGGCAGGACGTTCTCTTCGCCCTCCACCGAGGCCACAGTCGGATGCGCAGTGGTGAGCGGGCCGAAATGGCTGGCGAATTTCACCTGAGCCTCGTCGCTGAGAATGTTGGCCTCCCTGAAAACGAGGGCCTTGTGTTCGTTGAGCGCGGCCCGGATCTGCCCCACGGTTTCCGCGGAGAGATCGCCGCTGAGGTCGAAGCCGCGGATTTCGGCGCCGATCCTGGATCCTAGCTTGGCGAATTCGAGTTTGGTTTCGGTAATGATGGACATTTTTGTTCCTTTTCTGTTGTGACTTACTGGATGGATGGATTGACGGTCAGGACCCGGACCCGACGGCGGTCCGCCAGCGGGAGAAATGCCGCTCCAAGGCGACGAGGAGGAAATTCACGGCAAGGCCCAAAAGGGACACCGTGAGGATGCCGGCGTACATGTCCGGGATAAGGAAACTGCTCTGGGCATTCACGATCAAATAACCGAGCCCCGCCTTCGCACCCACCATCTCCGCGGCGATCAACACCAGGATGGACGCTGTGCCGGCCATGCGGATTCCCGTGAAGATGGTGGGCACCGCGGAAGGCAGGATCACTTTGCGGAACAGCGAAAGGCTCGAGAGGCCGAGCGACTTCGCGGCCCGGATGAGCAGCGGGTCCACCGTCTTCACACCGGCGATCGTGTTCAGCAGGACCGGAAAGAACGCCGCGTAGGCCACGATGCTGATCTTGGACTCCTCTCCGATCCCGAGCAGCAGCGTGAAGACAGGCAGCAGGGCAAGCGCGGCTGTGTTGCGGAACAGTTCCAGGAGCGGGTTCAGCACCGAATTGAGCCGTTGGTACCACGCGATCAGCAATCCGAGGGTTACGCCAGCTACGAGGGCCGCGCCGAATCCCGACACCGAACGGGTGAGGCTCGCGGCCAAATTTGCCTGGATGGTGCCGGATTCGAACAGCTTCCCCCACGCTGCCAGGACCACGTGCAAAGGCGGCAGGAATACCCGGGTTGAGGGGCTGGCCAGATAGGTCGGCCCGAGTTCCCAAAGAGCCAGGAAAGCGATAATCCCCGCGGCCTTCCACAGGCCGGAACCGGCGCGGGCGGCTGCTGTCCGCACGAAGGCGAGTATCGCCGTCGTGCTCCGACGCCCCGTCTCGACGGGCCTGGAGTGCCCGACGGCGGGAGCTGGCTTGGGCGCGGCGCTCGCCGCGGTCTGTTGCGCGAGTGTTGTGGTCATCAGGCTGCGCTCCTTTCGAGAGTTGCCCCCCGGACTTCATCCGGGGCCGTGCCGTCCGGCAGGATCTTGCGGTGCCCGGCGTCCTGGGCCAGGCGGACTTCGTCGTGCAGCGAGGTCCAGACCTTGTGCCGTTGTTCGACGAAGGCGGGGTGCGAACGGATGTCGTCCTCGCCGTCGCGGTCCGGGAGGTCCACGTCCACGATTTCCTTGAGGCGACCCGGGCGCGCGCTCAAGACGGCGACGCGCTGCCCCAGGTACACGGCCTCGTCGATCCCGTGCGTGATGAACACGATCGTCTTGCCCGTCGCCCGCCAGATCCGCAGGAGTTCGTCCTGGAGTTGTTCACGCGTCTGGGCGTCCAATGCGGCGAAGGGTTCGTCCATGAGGAGCACATCGGGCTCGTAGGCGAGGCTCCGGGCAATGGCCACTCGCTGTTTCATGCCGCCCGAAAGCTCATGCGGGAAACGGTCCTCGAAGCCAGCCAAGCCCACCAGTTTGAGGTATTCGCTTGCCTTGGCGGCGCGTTCGCGGCGGTTGAGCTTGCGCCCGTCGGTGCCCCTGCCTTCGAGCCCGATCGACACGTTGGCCGATGCCGTGCGCCAGGGGAAGAGCGCGTACTGCTGGAAAACCACGGCACGGTCCTTTCCAGGTCCCGTCACTGGCTGGCCGTCCACCAATACCTCGCCGGAGGTGGGCGTGGACAGGCCAGCCAGGAGGTCCAGCAAGGTGGTCTTGCCGGAACCGCTGGGCCCCACCAAGGTGAGGAACTCGCCGTCGCGCACGTCGAGGTTCAAGGAGTCAAGGGCGGTCAGTGTGGTGGGCTCTTTCGGGCCTGGCTGGGATGCCTGGAAGCGCTTGGCGCCCTTGGAGGCCTTGCCGGGGCGGACGGTGAATTGCTTGGTGACATTGCGGAGGCTGATTTTGGCGGTCATCACTATCCCTTCGCGGTGCTTGGGGTTGGGGTGCTTGATGCGAGATCGTTGAATTTGTTCGTGTAGTACTTCGACGGTGTGAGATCGCTCTTGACGATCCCCGAGTTCTTCAGCCACGCGGACCAGCGGGTGAAGTCCTCGTCCTTGATCACGCCGTTGTCGGGGACGCCGGGGCTCTTCCAGTACTGCAGGTTCGCGGTGCTCTCATTGCGTCCGCGGGCGTCGATGATCTTCTTGAAGCGGGCGATCACCTGGTCGCGCGGCGTCTCGGTCTCCCACTTGATGGCCTTGGCCACGCCGGTAGCGAAGATCCGGGCCGTGTTGGGGTTCTTTTCGATGAAGTCATTGCGGAGCACGTATTGTCCACCGGCAAAGGTGCCGAAGAGTTCATAGTCGTTGAAGAGCGAGCGCAGTCCACCGGTCGCAACGGCATGGTCCTGCAGGACCCCGCCCAGGCTTCCGACATCCACCTGGCCCCGGCGCACGGCTTCTTCGGTGTCGTTGGGCGCGAGCACTACCAGCTGTACTTGCTTGATTTCGTCCTGGCTGAGGCCGTTCTTGCCGAGGTACGTGTTGATGACGGCTTCGGAATGGGCACCCAGGGTGTTGACTGCGATCTTCTTGCCGATGAGGTCTCTCGCGGTTTTGATGGGGCTGTCCGCCTTGACGTAGAAGCCGTTGAAAGTCTTGGCGTCTTCGCCGTAGTAATTCACGACGGCGGTCACCGGAGCCCCTGCCTCAATCAGCTTCACGACTGCCCCGGCGAACGCACCGCCGAAGTCGGTCTGGTTGGTGGCCGCCGACTGGATGTCCTGGGGGCCGCTGGTGGTGTTGCCTACCCAGTTGAGTTTGATGTCACCCAGGTAACCGAGATCCGCCGCCAGTTCCGGGAGGCCGACGTTGTTGGCCGAGCCTTGGTAGCGGAGTTCCTTGACCTCCGGTTGACCGGCTGGCTGGTCTCCTGATTGGGCATTGCCGCCGCAGCCGGTCACCGTCAGCGCAAGTACGACGGCGGCCGCGACGCCTAGCAGGGGCTGGTGCAGTTTCATGGGAGCTACTTTCTGGGGGTGTGGAATTCGTTGGTCCGGCTCTGTTCCGGGGTAGACCGAACTGCCGTGGGAACGATGTAAGCGCACGTCCACTGGTCAGGGGAAGCCCGGCAGTAACCCCCGGAAATGCCGGGAAACCGGGGGAAATCCGGCGAAATCCCAGCGCAACTCCGGGCAATGCAAGGACACAATTCGCTCCGTGTCGCAGGGTTTCGCCCGGCGTCGCTGGGTTGAGTTGGGTTGCGCTCCGGGCTCCCCAAAGCGCGCGAAACCCAACTGACTCGCAGTTGTTGTCGTTTTGACGGCTCATAACGGCAACTACTGCGAGTTAGTTGCTGTGGGGTCCCTGTCACAATCGTTTTGTTCGTATTGATGCTCACACCGGCGCCAGATTCTTAGCGTTCCTGGCGGCTGGGCGGATACGGTAGATACATGACGTCTAGCACCGCCGCCGAGTCGATTCGGTCCACCCGCAGAATTCCCGCAGACATTGCCCGCTCCTGGCTCCTCGTGAACGCCATGAAGACGGAACTTTTCGACCAGTCGGCCTCATCGCGCGCGGACGCCATCATCCTTGACATCGAAGACGCCGTGGACCCGTCCCAGAAGGACATCGCCCGCGACAACGTCATCAACTGGCTGACCGCTGGTGGCCAGGCCTGGGTCCGCATCAACGACGCAACAAGCCCGTTCTGGGCCGATGACCTCGCCGGTCTTCGTGGCACGCAGGGCCTGTTGGGCGTCATGCTGGCCAAGACTGAGTCCGCTGACCAGGTCACCGAATCGTTCCACCGCATGGACGGCAAGACCCCGGTGGTCGCACTCGTGGAGTCGGCCCTCGGCATCGAGGAAGCCAACCACATTGCCCGCGCCCAGGGCGCCTTCCGCCTGGCCTTCGGCTCGGGCGACTTCCGCCGGGACACCGGCATGGCCGCTACCCCTGAAGCGATGGCCTACCCGCGTGCCAAGCTTGTCGTCGCCAGCCGCGTGGGCAACCTGCCGGGCCCCATCGACGGCCCAACCGTCGGCACCAACCACCCGATCCTGCGCGAGCAGACCGGCATCACGGTGACCATGGGAATGACCGGCAAGCTCTGCCTGGCCATTGACCAGACCACAGTCATCAACGAGGTCATCAGCCCCACGCCGTCCGACGTCGCCTGGGCCACCGACTTCATGAACGACTTCGAAGCCAACGGCAGGGTCATCCGCGACGGCTCCGATCTCCCGCGCCTCGGCCGCGCCGAAAAGATCATGAAGCTCGCGGTGGCCTTCGGGGTCCAGCCCTCCCTCTAAGGGCACCCACCGACCTAATGGCACCCACCGACGCTCGCTCACATATGTCCGGCTTTTTCAGGACGCTCGCTCACATATGTCCGGCTTTTTCGGGACGCTCGCTCACTTATGACGGCAATCTCCGAAACCCTCCTGCAGATGATCTGAGCGAGCGTTGGCCCGGAACCGTTGATAGGTGAGCGAGCGTTGGCCCGGAACCGTTGATAGGTGAGCGAGCGTTGGTGGATTGGCCGTGATAGGTGAGCGAGGGTCCGTTGGAGGCCGGTCCTGAACCGACGCTCGCTCACTTTTGTCGGGTTTCCGGCCCTGCAGGACTCGCCGTTCTGACAAGTGTCCTAAACTTGGGTGGTGCTGAACGAATTCTGGGCCACGGCCTCTATCACCTACAAGACGCTGGTTTTCAGCGCGATGGGGCTTATCGCCGTCGGGATCATCCTGACGATCATCGGCAACACCTCCCATAACCAGGGCCTAGCGGTGACGTCATTGTTCGTGATCGGGCTCGGTCTGGTCCTGCATGTCGTGGGCATGGTGGTCCGCGGACAGCAGGTCCGCAAGGGCTTGAAGAAGTAGCCTGCAGGAGCATGGCGATGACCAAGCATGCAGTGGTGATCGCCGGTGGAGGTCCCACAGGGCTGATGTTGGCGGGCGAGCTGGCGTTGGCGGGCGTCGACGTCGCGATTGTCGAACGGCGCGCAAACCAGGATCTCGCCGGTTCACGCGCGGGCGGTTTGCACTCACGCACCATCGAGGTCCTGGATCAGCGCGGAATCGCTGACAGGTTCCTGTCTGAGGGGCAGGTGGCCCAGGTCGTCGGGTTCGGCGGCGTCCGTTTCGACATTAGCGACTTTCCCACCCGGCACAACTACGGGCTTGGTCTGTGGCAGAACCACATCGAGCGCATCCTGGCCGGCTGGGTCGCCGAGCTGGCCGTGCCCATCTATTACGGACGCGAGGTGACCGGTTTCGCGCAGGACGAGACCGGCGTCGACGTCGAGCTGTCCGACGGTGAGGCGATGCGCGCGGAGTACCTCGTCGGGTGCGACGGCGGCCGCAGCCTGATCCGTAAAGCAGCCGGCATCGGGTTCCCCGGGTGGGATCCGACCACCAGCGCCTTGATCGCCCAGGTCGAAATGTCCGAGCAGCCGCCTTTGGGCGTCCACCCCAATGCCTTTGGCATCCATTCCTTCGGCAAGCTGGAATACAAGATCATCGACGGCAAGGTGGTTTACGCGGATGGCGGGCCAGTGGGGGTCATGGTGACCGAAGAGCACGTCGGACACGCGACCGAAGCCACCCTCCAAGACCTGAGCGCGGCGCTCATCGCCGTATGCGGGACGGATTACGGGATCCACAGTCCCATCTGGATCTCCAGGTTCACCGATATGACCCGGCAGGCCGCAAGCTACCGGGACGGACGGATCCTGCTCGCCGGCGACGCCGCACATGTGCATGCCCCCGACGGCGGACAGGGCCTCAACACCGGTGTGCAGGATGCCGTGAACCTGGGATGGAAGCTAGCCCAGGTGGTCAAGGGGACATCGCCGGAAAGCCTCCTCGACAGCTACCACGCCGAGCGCCACCCGGTGGCTGCCCGCGTGCTGCGAAACACGATGGCGAGTGTCGCGCTTCGCCGCCCGGACGAACGCACGAAGGCCGTGGGCGAGGTCATGGCCGAGCTCCTCGGCATGGAGGAACCGCGCAAGACCTTCGCCGCGATGCAATCCGGCCTCGATGTACATTACGACGCCGGCGAGGGGCACCCGCTGCTCGGACGCCGCATGCCCGATCTCGACCTCGTCACTCCGGACGGCCCGTTGCGCGTCTTCAGCTTGCTGCACGATGCCCGGCCGGTGCTCCTCAACCTCGGCGAACCCGGCAGCATCGACATCACACCGTGGGCGGACCGCGTTCAATTGATCGAAGCGACATACCTTGGTGCCTGGGAGCTTCCGGCACTCGGCGAGGTCACGCCTCCGGCCGCCGTGTTGATCCGACCCGACGGATACGTGGCCTGGGTGGGAGAACGGACCCAAGCGGGCCTTGCCGATGCGCTCAACACATGGTTCGGACCGCCTGCCGCGCGGTAGCTGTCCGGCTCTTCTTACCGGCTCCCGGGCCGATAGGGTTGGACCATGACTATTAACCCGGACTTGCAGGGCCGCAGCTACCCTGCCGCAGAGGTGTACGACGTCGGCCGCGAAAAGATCCGGGAGTTCGCCCGGGCCGTGAAGGCCACCCATCCCGCCCACTTCGACGTCGAAGCCGCCAAGGCCCTTGGCCACAGCGACCTCGTCGCCCCGCCGACCTTCGCAATCATCGTCGCCCAGCGGGCCGATGCCCAGCTGATCGAGGACCCCGATTCGGGGATCGACTTCAGCCGCGTGGTGCACGCCGACCAGCGCTTCACCCACCACCGCCCGATCATTGCCGGGGATCAGTTGCGGGCCGAACTGCACGTCGACGGCGTCCGCGCCATGGGCGGCGGGGCCATGATCACGACGCGTTCGGAAATCACAACGGTGGACGGCGAACGGGTCTCCACCACCACCTCGTCCATCCTGGTCCGCGGAGAGGGACAGTAACCATGAGCTTGAAACTTGAAGAACTCACCGTCGGGCAGGAAATCGGCACCCGCAGCATCGAGGTCACGCGCCAGGACCTGGTCAAGTACGCCGGCGCGTCCGGCGACTTCAACCCGATCCACTGGAACGAATCCTTCGCCACCGGCGTCGAACTTCCCGGAGTCATCGCCCACGGTATGTTCACCATGGGCTCCGCCGTGCAACTGGTGAGCGACTGGGCCGGCGACCCCGCCGCCGTCGTCGACTACCAGACGCGCTTCACCAAACCGGTGCTGGTCGCCGATACCACCGGTAGCAGCGAGCCTGGTGCCGTGATCGAGGTCGCCGGAGTGGTGGGAGCGCTCGACGCCGAAGCCGGCACCGCGCGCATCGACCTGACCGTCACCTTCGCCGGCCAGAAGGTCCTCATGAAGTCCCAGGCCGTTGTGAAGCTCGCTTGAGCCGGCTGCAACAATCTGCACCTCGCGCCACCGCGGCGGAATTGTCGCGGTGGCGTACTGCTGTGGTGACCGCGTACGGCGCCAGTGGCCTGGCCTTCTCGTCGTGGGTGTCCCGCTTGCCGGCGATCCGCGATGGCCTGAACCTGACGCCCGGCACGGTAGGCCTCCTGCTGATGTGCATGACGGTGGCATCGTTCCTCTCCGTGTCCGCATCCGGGGTGATCGTGATCCGGCTCGGATCACGACTGACCACGCGGATCGGCGGCGCCATGGTGGGCCTCGGCCTGGCGGTCGCCGGTTTTGGCACGTCCGTGCTGGCAAACCCGGTGGTCGTGGCGCTTGGACTCATGGTGATCGGCCTCGGCACGGCCAGCTGGAACACGGCGTCCAATGTAGAGGGAGCGTCACTGGAACGCGCCCTTGAACGGCACATCATGCCCCGCCTCCACGGATCCTTCAGCCTCGGCACCGTTGCGGGCGCAGGGCTTGGCGCTTGGGCCGCTGCCGCCGGACTGCCGGTCTTCTGGCATCTGGCAGCGGCCGGCCTGGTGGTCGCCATCTCGGTGGTGACAGCGGCCGCCTGGTTCCGTGCGGATATCACCCGCCATTCCGCTGCAGGAGGTACCGCAAAGGCCTTCAAGCCCGAAAAGCCGGATACCTTCGAAGATCCTTCAACCGGCCCCTTGCCCGTCATCCAGCCCGGCCAGCAGGGACCGGCCGAACCCTTGGACAGCAAGCGCATGGTGGCCCGGGCATGGCGCGAACGCCGGACCCTCCTGCTTGGATTGCTCGTCCTGGGGCTCGCCCTGGCTGAGGGCGCGGCGGGTGACTGGGTGGCCTTGGCGTTGGCCGATGGCCACGGTCAATCCGACGCTGCCGGAGCCATCGGTTATGGAATCTTCGTGACCTTCATGACTGTGGGCCGCTTTGCCGGGACCGTGGTCCTGGATCGCTTCGGGCGGGTGCCCGTGATGCGTTGGTGCTCGGCCACGGCTGTGGTGGGGTTGGCACTCTTTGTCTTCGCTCCGGTGCCGTGGCTCGCCTTCGCGGCCCTGGCCATCTGGGGCCTGGGTGCCTCTTTGGGGTTCCCGGTGGGAATGTCCGCTGCCGCGGACGATCCAGCACACGCAGCGGCCCGAGTATCGGTCGTCTCCACGATCGGCTATGGGGCTTTCCTTTGTGGTCCGCCGCTCTTGGGGTTGCTGGCTGAGCACTTCGGCATCCTGCACTCCTTGCTCGCCGTCCTGGTCCTGCTCGTCGCGAGCTTCTTCCTGGCGCCCGTCTCGCGGAAGCGCGCACCTGAATCCGCGAATCCCTGAGTCGGCCAGGGCAGGCAATCCCCGCTAGGCTTGTTCGGTGACCCAGACGATGCTTTCCGAACTGACCACGGCCGCCGTCGGCGGCCCTGCCGGCACCTTTGTGGAGGCCCGCACTGAAGGGGAAATCATCGACGCCGTCCGCTCGGCTGACGCCACGGGCGAGAAACTGCTCATCATCGGCGGGGGATCCAACCTGCTGATCTCCGACGCCGGATACCCGGGCATCGTGCTCAAAATCGCTTCGCAAGGCTTCACCGTCAACTCGGAAGATAGTTGCGGAGGCGTTTCCGTGGTGGTCCAGTCCGGGCACAACTGGGACGCCCTCGTGGAGCACTCCGTGCTGCACGCGTGGTCCGGACTGGAAGCCCTTTCAGGGATCCCCGGAGCCACGGGCGCCACTCCTGTGCAGAATGTGGGCGCCTACGGTGCCGACGTGTCCCAGACCATCGCCGCAGTCCGTACCTGGGACCGGGAACGCAACGCCGTGCAGACCTTCACCAACTCCGAGCTCAAGTTCGGCTACCGGGACTCCCTCCTCAAACAGACCACCACGGAAGGCTCGCCCCGTTACGTGGTGCTGACGGTTGAATTCCAGCTGCCCCTCGGACGCATGAGCGCACCCATCCGGTACGCGGAGCTAGCGCGGTCCCTCGGGGTTGAGGCCGGGAAGCGCGCGTACTCCAACGACGTCCGGCGTGAAGTCCTGCGGCTGCGCGCTTCCAAGGGCATGGTCTTGGATGCTTCGGACAGGGACACGTATTCCACGGGTTCCTTCTTCACCAACCCGATTGTCCCGGCCGCAGCGGCTGCATCGCTGCCCGAGGGAGCGCCGCAGTACCCGGCTGGAAACGATGGCCTCGTCAAGCTGTCGGCCGCCTGGCTGATCGACCAGGCCGGCTTCGGAAAGGGCTTCGGACTCGACCCCTCCAGCGTCTCAGGCGGTCGCGCCTCGCTGTCCACCAAACACACCCTGGCCATCACCAACAGGGGAGGAGCCAGCGCGGAGGACATGGTGGCGATCGCGCGCGAGGTGCGCCGCGGCGTCGTCGAGCGCTTTGGCATTGAACTGCATCCCGAGCCGCTATTGATCGGGTTGGCCCTGTAGGGGCCCGCGAGGAACCCGCCTAGGAACCCGCGCGGAATGCGCTTCAGCGCTTTCCGGTCGGGAGCACCTTGTTGAGCAAAAGGAACGTCAGCCCGCAGCTGGCGGCCCCCAGAAGGAAGATCTGGCTGAACGCTATGCTTTGCGGCGACGGACCGCCAGGCGAAATCCAGCCGGCTGCCGCGAAGCCTGCCACGCCAAGCAGCATGACGATGGCGGCGAGCAGGAAGCTGCGGACTTGATCGCTCGCGCTTGTCTGGAACCCGGATTCGGGATCGTCAACGTGCCGATCGGACGGTGGCTGGCTCGCGGCGGCAAGGCCCAGGAGGAGGGCTGCGGCGCCAGTGGCGGCAAGTCCCACCTCTTGGACAGTCTGCATCGACGGGGACAATCGCACCCCCGCACCAACAGCTATTGCCAAACCGCAGACAAGCCCGACGGCGGCGGCGCACCAACCAGCGGCCGCTAACCGCCGGCTGAGCGGCCGCAGCAGCGGACCTAACTCACCGAACAGCATTCCCCTAGCGTAGGAGGGCCCGCTGGAAGGCCCCTGTGAGCGGCATGGGAGTTCCTTCTGGGTGCTAATGAGGACCGAAGCTGTCCGCCGTGCGTCCTATGATGGGGCCATGGCAGCTTCGGCGAAGATCCGCGTCACTCCCAAAGTCATGGGCAGGCTGCGCCTCGCCAGCCAAGGATTGCTCGGGGGATTCAGCAGCCCGGAGGAATGCGTCTCCAGGATGGGCGCGATGCAGGCTCAAGATCTCGCCTCGGCGTTCTGGGCGGTGGGGCAGCGGTTTCCCGGTTCCGGCCTCTCGCAAGTGTTGGAAGCGCTGGAGAACGGCACAGTGGTCCGGTCCTGGCCCATGCGGGGCACGCTCCACCTGGTTCCACCGCAGGACTTGCGCTGGATCCTGGCCATCACCACGGAGCGATCCATGCGTTCGGTTGCAACACGGCACCGGGAACTCGGAATCGAAGCGGCAGACGTCGCCACGTGCCGGGACCTTGCCCTTGAACGCGTCGCCGGCAGCCCAGGCGCCACACGCGAGGAACTTTTCAAGATCTTCGAATCCGCGGGCCAAGTGACCGCGGCCCAACGCGGGATCCATTTGCTCTGGATTCTGTGCCAGAACGCTTGGCTGGTCCAAGGACCTCCGGCGGGCACGGCAGGCAAAGCCCTTGGGCAGCAACTGTTCGTTGCCTTCGATGAGTGGATTCCGGAATCCAAGGTCTTGGGCCGTGAAGAAGGGGTTGCCGAATTCCTGCTCAGGTATATGCGCAGCCACGGACCGGCCACGCTCGACGACTTCGCGTGGTGGACCCAGATCCCCAAAGCTGAGGTCCGGGCAGCCCACGAGGCTATTCGCAGCCAACTCGTTGAGCTCGTCTTCCGGGGAACGTCCTATTGGCTGTCACCCGAGACGGCGGCACTGCTCGACGACGGCGTTCCCGGCTCGCGGACCGTCCTCGCCTTGCCGGGATTCGATGAATTCCTGCTCGGGTATACGGACCGCAACCTTGTCCTGCCACCTGAGCATTTCCAGAAGGTCGTTCCAGGCGGCAACGGCGTCTTCAAACGGATGATTGTGTCCGGCGGCGAAGTAGTAGGCACCTGGTCCCGCAGCGGCACCGGCCGGACCGCCGTGGTCGTGCCCGAACCGTTCGCACCGGAAAGCCTGACTCCGGCGGCCAAGCGCTCCTTCGAGCTCCAGGCGGCGAAGTACGTGCGGTTCATGGAGCGCTGAGCGCACCCAACTAGCTCGCAGTTGTTGTCGTTATGAGCGCTCAAAACGACAACAACTGCAAGTCAGTTGAACAAAGCAGGACTGCTAGAGGGTTCCGGTAGCGATCTTCAGCATGCGGCGCAGCGGCTCGGCTGCGCCCCAGAGGAGCTGGTCGCCCACGGTGAAGGCGCTGATGTACTCAGGGCCCATCTCAAGCTTGCGGATACGGCCCACGGGGATCTCCAAGGTGCCGGAGGCAGCCACCGGGGTGAGATCCGCCATGGACGCTTCCTTGGTGTTGGGCACAACCTTGGCCCACTCGTTGTCAGCGTCCAGGAGCTTCTCGATTTCGGCGACGGACAAGTCCTCGCGCAGCTTGAGGGTCAGTGCCTGGGAGTGCGAGCGCATGGCGCCGATACGGACGCAGAGGCCGTCCATGACCACATGGTCCTTGCCCGGCTTCCCGTTGCCCGTGCCGAGGATCTTGTTGGTTTCCACCCCGGCCTTCCACTCTTCCTTGGATTGGCCGTTGCCGAGGTCGGCGTCGATCCACGGGATCAGCGAGCCGGCCAGCGGCACGCCGAACTGGGTGGCGTCGACGCCGGAGCGCTGGGTTGCCAGGACCTTGCGGTCGATTTCCAGGATCGCTGAAGCGGGATCGTCCAGTTCGCTGCTGACTTCGTTGTTGAGGGTGCCGAACTGGTTGAGCAGTTCGCGCATGTGGCGGGCACCGCCACCCGACGCCGCCTGGTAGGTCATGGAGGTACCCCACTCGACCAGGTTGTTCTTGAAGAGGCCGCCGAGTCCCATGAGCATGCAGGAGACGGTGCAGTTGCCGCCGATGTAGTCCTTCACGCCGCCGGACAGGCCTGCGTCGATGACGTCGCGGTTGATGGGGTCCAGCACGATGATGGAGTCGTCGTTCATGCGCAGCGTGGACGCGGCGTCGATCCAGAGCCCGTCCCAGCCACGGCTGCGAAGCTCGCCGTGGACCTGCTTCGTGTAGTCGCCGCCCTGGGCCGTGACAATAATCGGCAGCTTGGCAAGAGTCTCAATATCGAACGCGTTCTCGAGCTTGCCTGCGCCGTCGGCAAATGACGGCGCGGCACCTCCCGCGTTCGAGGTGGAGAAAAATACCGGGTTGATGTTGGCGAAGTCGCCCTCTTCCTGCATGCGCTGCATCAGGACGGAGCCGACCATGCCACGCCAACCGACCAGTCCAACGGACGGATTAGCTGCTGTAGTCATTGAACCAGTCTAGACTTTCGCGGCTCCCGGCCGCTGTCGGTTACGTCACGAGGAAATCCACGACGGCGGTTCCCGGACCCAACTGACTGGCAGTTGTTGTCGTTTTGAGGCTCCAAAACGACAACAACTGCGAGTCAGTTGGGCAAGTTGCCGCTTACTTGCCGGCGTCGGGCTCTTCCAGCAGGGCTGCCTTGCGGGCGCGCAGGGCGTAGAAGGCGCCGAAAGCGAAGACCTGGGTCACCACTACGAGGACGATGATCCCGAGGATCTTGTTGCCGCCCAGGATCATGGTGAGCCCAACGATCGCGGACAGGAGCGCGAAGAGCGGCAACAACATGTAGCCGAGCACGAACAGGGTCTCAGGTTTCTTCAGCATTCTCAGTCTTCCGTCCGGCGCCACGTGGCGATCCGGTAGTTGGTGCCGTTCTTGGAGGTCAGCCAGCCTTCAGCGGGCTTCGTCGCCTCAAGTTTCCAGGCTTCGCCGAACTCCGGCGCGAAAGTGTCGCCGTCGGTGTCGGAATCGATGACCGTGACGACGGCGACATTCGCGATATCGATGGACTGCCGGTAAATTTCGCCCCCGCCAATGATCCAGACGTTCTGGCCGCCCGGTGCGAACTGCGACTCAAGGAGCGCGGCATCAAGCGAGGAGACGACGACGGCGCCACGTGCTTCGGGCGAGTCCGCCCAGCCGTGTTGCCGGGTCACCACGATATTGGTGCGACCGGGAAGGGGGCGGTACTTTGCGGGAAAAGACTCCCAGGTTTTCCGGCCCATGATGACCGGATGTCCTGTTGTCAGTTGGCTGAAGTGCTTCAAATCTTCGGGGACGTGCCAGGGCATGGTCCCGCCCTTGCCGATCACTCCGCTGCCGGTCTGTGCCCACACCAAGCCGATTCCGGTGGGCGTTTCCGCGCCCTCCCCGGAGGAAGGCGACTCCGCGGCAGGGGTTTCTTGAGTGCTCATACCGCCACGGGCGCCTTGATCGAGGGGTGGTGGCGGTAGCCGACTACTTCGAAGTCCTCGAAGGTGTAGTCGAAGATCGAGTCCGGCTTGCGGGCGAATCGCAGCTGCGGGTACTCGTAAGGCTCCCGGGAGAGCTGCTCGGTGACCTGCTCCACGTGGTTGTCGTAAACGTGGACGTCCCCGCCGGTCCAGACGAAATCTCCAGGCTCAAGGCCCAGCTGCTGGGCCACCATGCAGGTCAGCAAAGCATAGGAAGCGATGTTGAAAGGAACGCCCAGGAACATGTCGGCCGAACGCTGGTACAACTGGCAGGACAACTTGCCGTCGGCAACGTAGAACTGGAAGAACGCGTGGCACGGCGGCAAAGCCATGTCCTTGATCTCGGACACGTTCCATGCCGAGACGATGTGCCGGCGGGAATCCGGGTTGTCCGCCAAGCCCTTCATGAGCTCGGCGATCTGGTCAATGTGCCCGCCATCGGGGGTCGGCCAGCTGCGCCACTGCACGCCGTAAACCGGGCCGAGTTCGCCGTCGGCGTCTGCCCATTCGTCCCAGATGGTTACACCCTGCTCTTGGAGCCATTTCACGTTCGACTCACCGCGGAGGAACCACAAAAGCTCCAGGGCGAGCGACTTGAAGTGCACCCGCTTGGTGGTGATGAGCGGGAAACCCTGGCTCAGATCGAAGCGCAGCTGGCGGCCGAAAACGCTCCGCGTTCCGGTGCCCGTGCGGTCCGACTTGTGCGTGCCGTTGGCCATGACGTCGCGCAGGAGGTCTTCATATGGGGTTGGGATGCTCACGCACCCAGCTTACTGGAGTCAGTCGTCGAAGGGCTTGATCTGTTCCACGGCCACTACGCGCTGGCCGTTTCCACGGGCTACGTGGCACACGATCATCTCGCCAGGGGCCAGGTACGGATCTTGGGCAGGCAGCATCTCGTGAAGCTCCGGGCCCATACGTTCTCCGAGTTTCTTCAAGATGGTGGGAAGTGCCGGCCTGTGGGTGCACAGCGCGACCGCGCGCTGCTTGTCGAACAAGCCCTCGACGACGGCGGACGTCCGCTTCGGGCTTCGCTGGTGGTTGTGCTCAGTCAGGGCCTCCACGAGTTTCACCTTGGCTCCGGCTGACTTGGCGTAGGGCGCGATGGTGGATACGCACCTTGCCCAGGGACTGCTCACGATCCGGAGGGGCTTCCACACGCCCAGAAGCCGTTCCACGGCCAGCGCCTGCCGCAGGCCCGTCACGGCCAGCGGCCGGCTGCCTTCGGCCTTGGTCCAGGAGGACCGTGGCTTTGCCTTGGCATGGCGCACCAGAATCAGCGGCCACGTCTCCAGTTCACCGTTCAGGTGCGCCTTCGCCAGTGCCTGGAGGGGGCTCACATCCGTGGGGTTGCTCAGGAAACGTGCCGCTTTGTCCGGCGCGGCCCACATGTAGGCGTCCACTTCCTTGCCGTCCGGCTTGATGATGGAGCCGTTGACCTGCGCAGCCCAGTAGTGCACCACCTTGAGTCCCGCGGCCACATGGTAGTGCGTCGGAGGAAGGGGGATCCCGAGGGCGGCCGTGAGGCCGATTTCTTCGCTGATCTCGCGGACGGCGCATTCCGGGATGGTTTCCCCGGCGTCGAGCTTGCCCTTGGGCCAGGACCAATCGTCATACTTGGGCCGATGGATCAGCAGGACCTCAAGGGCGCCCTTGGTGACGCGCCAAGGAATAGCGCCGGCCGCCGTGACGGCGATCGGCTCTCCGGGATGGTCCGTCTGGTCTGCAACAGGTGTATCGCTCTTCAACTTTTTGCTGCCTACCGCCGGGCAACTGCACGTTGGCGGGACCGGGAGGCGAGCAGCCAGGACTGGATGTCCAGAAGCGGCGAGCCGTCCTCGGCCTGGTGGAACCTGGTCCAGTGGCCTTCGTTGTCGAGGTGCCAGCTGGCAGTGCCGGGGTCCATGTAGCGCCTCAGCAGGTCCATGACCTCGGCGGTGTCTTCGCGGCTGGAGAGCTGCACCAAGGCCTCGACCCGGCGGTCGAGGTTGCGATGCATCATGTCCGCGGAGCCGATGTAGACCACGGGATCGTTGGCATTGGCGAAGGCAAACACACGCGAGTGCTCCAGGAAGCGGCCGAGGACGGAGCGGACCGTGATGTTCTCGCTCAGTCCAGGAACTCCCGGACGCAGCGAGCAGATGCCACGGACGATGACGTCAACCTTTACCCCGGCCTGCGACGCCCGGTAGAGGGCGTCGATGGTGGCCTCGTCAACCATGGAGTTGACCTTGATCTGGACCTTGGCGGCGATTCCCGCGCGGGCGTTGCGGATCTCGGTCTCGATCCTGTCGATCAGGCCGGACCGCACCGAACGCGGCGCCACGAGGAGCCGCTTGAAGGTCGACTTGGGGGCATATCCGGAGAGCTGGTTGAAGAGCTTGGACAGGTCCTCGCCCACCTGCTCATTGGAGGTCAACAAGCCAAGGTCTTCGTAGTAGCGGGCCGTCCGCGGGTGGTAGTTGCCCGTGCCGATATGACAGTACCTGCGGAGGCCATCCACTTCCTGGCGGACCACCAGGGACAATTTGCAGTGCGTCTTGAGTCCCACGATGCCGTACACCACGTGCACGCCGGCCTGCTCCAGTTTGCGGGCCCACGAGATGTTGGCCTGCTCGTCAAAGCGTGCCTTGATCTCCACGAGGGCCAGGACCTGCTTGCCGGCCTCGGCGGCGTCGATCAGCGCGTCCACGATGGGGGAATCGCCGGAGGTGCGGTACAGGGTCTGCTTGATGGCCTGGACCTTGGGGTCGGCGGCCGCCTGCTCCAGGAAAGCCTGGACCGACGTCGAGAACGAGTCGTACGGGTGGTGCAGCAGGATGTCGCGGCGGCGCATCGCCGCGAAGACGTTGGCGGCTTTGGACGTCTCGGATTCGTTCAAGTACCGCGAGGTGTGGGGAACGTGCTTCGGGTAATGGAGGTCCGCGCGGTCAATTCCGCCGATGACGGACAAGCCCCGGAGGTCCAGGGGCGCCGGAACGGAGTAGACCTCGGATTCCTCGACGCCGAGTTCCCGCACCAGGAGCGCACGGATGTTCGGGTTGATGTCCGTGGTGACCTCAAGCCGGACGGGCGGGCCGAAGCGGCGGCGCAGCAGTTCTTTTTCAAGCGCCTGCAGGAGGTTCTCGGCGTCGTCCTCTTCGACTTCCACGTCCTCGTTGCGGGTGACGCGGAAGGTGTGGTGCTCCATGACTTCCATTCCGGGGAACAGCTTGTCCAGATGCACCGCGATGACCTCTTCGAGCGCGATGAATCGCGCCACGCGGCCCGGGACCGCACCGGCACGCGGGCCGTCGATCGAGACGAGCCGCGGCAGCTGGTCCGGAACCTTGACGCGGGCGAACAGTTCCTTGTCGCTCACGGGGTTGCGGACGATGACGGCCAGGTTGAGGGAAAGCCCGGAGATGTAGGGGAAGGGGTGGGCGGGATCGACGGCGAGGGGAGTGAGGATCGGGAAGACCTTCTCGCCGAACATGATGCTCAAGCGGTGCTGGGCCTCGTCGTCGAGTTCGTCCCAGCGCATGAGGTGGATGTGCTCATAGGCCAGAGCAGGGCGGATCTGCTCGGCGAACACACGCGCGTGGCGTTCCTGCAGCTTGCGGGCTGCATCGCCGATCTGCTCCAGGACTTCGATGGGGCTCAGTCCGGCGGGGGAGGGCACCGCGAGGCCGGTGGCGATGCGGCGCTTCAAACCGGCGACCCGCACCATGAAGAATTCATCCAGGTTCGAGGCGAAGATGGAGAGGAAATTGACCCGCTCCAGCAGGAAGAGGTCTGGATCCTCCGCGAGCTCAAGAACGCGGGAGTTGAAGGCGAGCCAGCTCAGCTCGCGGTCCAGGAACCGGTCCGGAGTGATGTCGCCTTCCGGCTCAAGGGAGGGCGCAAATTCAGGAATGTCGATGCGGTCCTGTGTTGCCCGCGCAGCCGGGACTTCGGAAGAGCCGAAGCGGGGAGGCAAGGTTGCGCCCTTGACCTCGGTTTTGGTGGTTCCGACCGGGTCCGGGTTCATCGGGCTCTCCTTCGTTCAAGCGCGGGGTTTGATTCAACCCTACAAGGATTCCACGTGCCGGAATCCTAGATGTCCTAGCCTTTCAGATGCGCCTTGGTTCCGGGTTACTTCCGGGTTAACGGCGCATACATGACATCGACGTCCCAGCGTACGAAGCCCAGCTTCTGGTAAAGGGCGACGGCGGCGGTGTTGTCGGCGTCCACGTACAACATCACGGAGTGCAGCTCGTGGCTCTGGAGATACCTGATTCCGGCGACAGTGAGCGCCTTGCCAAGCCCCAGCCCCTGGGCTGCGGGGGTGACGCCGACGACGTAGACCTCTCCGATGGCCGGATGGGGTCCTTGCCGGGGGTGCACCTTGGTCCAATGGAAACCGAGCAGTTCCCCGGCCGGGTTCACCGCGAGCAGGAAACCTGTGGGATCGAACCAATCCTCTGCCATCCGGGCTTCCAGGTCGGCCCTGGTCAGGGACCCTTGCTCGGGATGATGGGCAAACGCTGCCCTGTTGGCAGCCAGCCAGGCGGACTCATCCTGGCCCGGTACGAAGGCGCGCAGCGAGACTCCCTCCGGCAGGCCGGCGTCGGGCAGTTCCGCTGTGGAAGACATCAGCCGCATCTTCCACAGCTCACGCACCGGGCCGTAGCCGTAGCGGGCCGCAAGCTCCGCGGCGGCCTCGTGATTCCCATGGGACCAAGCGTTGAGCCCCTCGAGCCCACGGCTGTCCCGAAGCGAGTCCAACAGCCTGCCTGCGACTCCCTGGTTACGGTAGCTGGGGTGCACGGCCATTTCCAGGACCCCAGTCCCGTCGTCCGCTTCAACCACGACGGCGATTCCCGCCAGATCCTGCCCGCTTACGGGATCGGATTGCTCGTCCGGGGCATACAGGGCCAGTGCGAGCACCGAGTGGTCGCCGGCATCGGCTCCGCGCAGCATGACCAGGGTTTGTTCGGACAGCGGGGGATTGCCGTCCGACTCCTCGGCAGCTGCGGCGAGCGTTTTGATGTCTCTCAACAACTCGTTATCCGAGGCGCCTTTGACGACGAGGACGGGCCAGTTCTCCGGGTGCGCAAGGCTCATGCTGCAAGGCTATACGTCCCGGGCCGGTTTGGCGGGATGGATTTTGCAGGCACTCCCTTGGCCGTGTATGGTCTATATCTCGTCCGGCTTTGCGAAGCGGGATACGAGGGGGATCCACCAGTGGGGTGGCCTCGATACGTTCGACCCGTATGTCCTCCACTCAAGCAAGGGAAGGCCCGGACTCAGTGAGTCCGGGCCTTCCCTGCGTATCCGAAGCGGGTCAGAAGCCTAGGCCTCCGTGAGCTCATCTTCCGGCAAGCGGACCAACGTCAGCCGGTAGCCGACGTTGCGGACTGTGCTGATGAGGTTCTCGTGGTCCACGCCCAGCTTGGCACGCAGGCGCCGGACGTGGACGTCCACGGTGCGGGTGCCGCCGTAGTAGTCGTAGCCCCATACTTCGGTGAGAAGCTGTTGACGCGTGAACACCCTGCCCGGGTGCTGGGCCAGGTACTTCAGGAGTTCGAACTCCTTGAAGGTCAGGTTGAGCGGCTGCCCGTTCACGCGGGCCGTATAGCTTGCTTCGTCGATCACGACGCCGGCCGCCCGGATTTCGGTGTTGGTTTCCTCTTCGCCGGGAATCGCGCGGGCCACGGCCAGGCGGATCCGGGCTTCGACTTCGGCCGGTCCCGCCGAGTCGAGGACGATGTCATCCACGGACCACGCGGAAGACACGGCAGCCATCCCGCCCTCCGTAAGGATCAGGATGAGGGGGGCGCTCAAGCCCGTGGCTTTGAGCAGTTGGGTCAGGGAGCGGGCTCCCACCAGGTCCTTGCGGGCGTCAAGGAAAACGACGTCGGTGGGGTCGGTCTCGAGCAAGGCCGTTGGCTCTGCAGGAAGGATGTGGACCCGGTGGTTCAATAGCTCCAAGGCGGGCAGGATGTCTACCGACGAGCCGGTGCTGTTCGTCAGGAGCAGGATGTGCGACATAGTTCCTCCAATGGGCGGTCCGCGCATCATCGGGCGTCTGAACCGGGTTTCCACCGGCCGGTAGCTGCTTATGGGGCGTGGTTCCGTTGTAACGGAAGCGTTGCAACAAGAAGCGCTGTTGACAACCGAGTATACCCAAAGGCCCCTGCAACGTCAGGGATTCGTGTCACCTTCAACCCCTGTTTGCGACATATTTGTGCCGAATAAGGCAGGATTGGCAGGAGGTTAGCCGCAACTTGGAACGAAACGGGGCCCCGCTGGAACGCCGTGGGGTCGAGGGCGGGTTAGGGACACAGTGAGGTCAGGGGCGCAGTGAAGTCTTGGAGCATCGGGGTGGTCGGCCTCGTGGCGCTCGCGGTTTTCGTCGCCAGCTCTTACGGCCCCACGGAAGGGTCGGTCGCCGTCGGAATTCTGGCGTCGGCCGCTGTTGGCGTCGGCTGGCCCCATTTTCTGGCGGTCCCCGCGAAGAAGACCCTCGCCACGGTGATCGGGCTGAGCGGTGCGGGTTCGGCCTTCGCCGCCGGATTCGTCCCCGCTCCCGGATTTCTCGACGCAACTCCCGCCTTCATCGCCGCCGGCGTGATTGCCGTGTTCGTCGTGCAGTTGATCCGCGGAACCGGTCAGGCCCAACGGCTCGAATCCACCCTTGGCAGCTGCGCCGGCGTCTTGCTGAGTTGCCTTGGCGCGGGCTGGATTGCTGGCGCGAGGTTCAACGGCATCAAGGAAATGGTGTTGGTTGCCGCTCTCAGCGCCGCAGTCGCCCTGCTCGCCGGCCTGTTGCGCTGGCCGGACCGGGTCGTGGCGCCTTTGGGTATCGTGGCTGCGGGTTTGGTGGCTCCGCTGGCAGGCCTGGTGTTTTCCGATATCGCGATCGTGCCCGCCATCGTGGTGGGAGTTGTCATTGGTTCGGTCCTGGTCAGTTTCCGTCGGATGGTGACGCTTCGGCTCGGCCGCTTGAATTTCCCGGCTGTCCTTGGGATGGGCGTCGCGCCCGTCTGGGCGGTTGGGGCCTTGTGCTACTTCATCGACAAACTACTCATCTACTAACAGTTAGGATGGCATCATGTCCGTACTTGCATTTGAAATCTTCTTCCTTGTCCTCCTCGGCTTGGCCAGCCTCTCGATGGCGTGGTTCGCTGGTTTTGTCGTTTACCGTCTCTTCAAGGGCCAGAAGTAGAGCTCCCATCGCTTTTGATCAACCTGTACCTTCCGGTTCACTGAGGTAATTGCTGTGCCCATCGAAATCCCTTCCGACCTGACACCCGAATTGGTACCCCTTTCCTGGCTCATTGGTGAGTGGGAAGGCCGGGGACGGCTTGGCAGCGGTGAAGAAGACTCGGATCGCTTCATCCAGCATGTCTCCTTTACGCACCATGGCCTGCCCTACCTGGAGTACCGGGCGGAAAGCTGGCTCAGCGACGAGGACGGCACCAAATTGCGGCCCCTCACCGTGGAAACAGGTTTCTGGGCGCTGGAGCGGAAAATGCTCGACGCCGACGGCGGCCCCGGCTTGATTCCCGCGGAGATTGTCCCGGTACTGAAGACGGCCGACGACGTCGAGGCCCACCGCAACGCGGACGGCGGGTTCGACATCGCCGTGACGATCGCCCATCCCGGTGGCATCAGCGAGCTGTACTACGGCCAAATCAAGGGCCCGCAGATCCAGATGAGCACCGATATGGTGATGCGCGGCGGTCACTCCAAGGAATACACTGCGGCCACACGCATCTTCGGCCTCGTGGATGGCAATCTGTTGTGGCGCTGGGATGTGTCCACTCCGGGTAAGTCGCTTGAGGCCCACGCTTCGGCTTTCCTGAACAAACTCTCCTAGGAGGGCTTGTTCCGTAGCTTCAAGGTCTCACCGAAGAGGTCTCACTGAACGTCCCGTTTCGCAGTTAGAACCAAAAGGGAGCAGCAAGTGAACGAAGCAGCAAAACCTGCCAGCTATGACGATCTCACGGCCGTCTTTTTCAACGGGACGCTCAAGCCATCGCCGCAAGTGAGCAATACCGACGGACTGATTTCCATCAGCCGGCGCATCATGGAAAAGCGGGGCGTCAGCACCCGTGTGATCCGCACTGTGGACCACGACATTGCCGCCGGAGTGTATCCGGACATGCGCGAACACGGCTGGGCCACGGATGAATGGCCGGAGTTGTATCCGGCTGTCCTGGAGGCCGACATCGTGGTGGTGGCCGGTCCTATCTGGCTTGGCGATAATTCCTCCCAGACCAAGAAGCTCATCGAGCGCCTCTACGCCCATTCGGGCCAGCTCAACAGCAAGGGCCAGTGGGCCTACTATCCAAAAGTCGGCGGCTGCCTGATCACCGGCAACGAGGACGGCATCAAGCACTGCGCCATGAACGTGCTTTACAGCCTCCAACACGTCGGCTTCACCATTCCGCCCCAGGCCGATGCCGGATGGATCGGTCCTGTCGGCCCCGGACCCAGCTACCTTGACGAAGGATCCGGTGGCCCTGAGAGCGACTTCACCAACCGGAACACCACCTTCATGACCTGGAACCTGCTCCACTACGCCCGGATGCTCAAGGACGTGGGCGGCATTCCTGCTTACGGCAACCTTCCGGATGAATGGAAAGCCGGCACGCGCTTCGATTTTGAAAACCCGGAATACCGCTGAGCCCCAAGGACTTCTACTACATATGACTTACAAGAGCCCCCTATTGTCGCGCCCCGGAGCTGTAGAAGGCGGCGGCGAGGACTCCGGCGTCGCGGCCCACTACGGCGAGCCCCTGCGGGAGCAGCGCGCACTCGCCGCCGGTACCGCCGTCGTCGACCTTTCCTATCGGGGCGTTGTCACGGTTACTGGACCGGACCGCCTCAGCTGGCTCAACACCCTTTCCTCGCAGCAACTGACCAACCTGCAGCCGCGCGTCTCAAGCGAACTGTTGCTCCTCACCATCCAAGGCCGCATCGAGTTCGACGCCCGCGTAGTGGACGACGGCGAGACCACCTGGCTGTTGGTCGAAGCCGCCGAGGCTGCCCCGCTGGCCGAGTGGCTCAACAAAATGCGGTTCATGCTGCGCGTCGAGGTGGCCGATGTGTCGGCCGATTGGGCCGTCGTCGGCGCAACCAAGGCCGTTGACGCGTGGTCGGACCGGCTTGTCTGGGAGGACCCGTGGCCGCACATCGGCGTCGGCGGCTATTCATACAGCGTGGTGGAGGAAAACTCCCACCCCGGCCTTGAGAGGCCCTGGTTCGAGTACCTCGTTCCGGCAGACGAGCTTGAAGCGGCAGTTGAGGGCATGGCCCTCGCCGGCTCGTTGGCCGCGGAGGCGCTCCGCATTGCTGCTTGGCGTCCCCGGCTCGGCGCGGAGACGGACGAGAAGACCATCCCGCACGAGCTCGATCTCCTGCGGACCTCGGTCCACTTGTCCAAGGGCTGCTACAAGGGCCAGGAGACCATCGCCCGTGTCCACAACCTCGGACACCCGCCCCGGCGTCTCGTTTTCCTGCAATTGGATGGCTCGCAGCACACCCTTCCAGCGCCGGGCAGCGTTGTATTTGCCGGAGAGCGCAAGGTGGGTACGCTGACATCTGTGGCTCAGCACTTCGAAATGGGGGCAGTAGGACTGGCTCTTATCAAGCGGTCTGTGGACCCGCACGAAGTGTTGACCGTGCTGGACGGTGAGGAGCCTTATCCGGCCGCCCAGGAAGTAATCGTTGCGCCCGATGCCGGACAAGTGGTGGGGCGTCAGACCGGATTCCTGAAGGGACCCCATCGATGAGCGAAACGACGGGCGCTGAAGCCCAGGCGACGGGTGCCGATGACGAGGCCATTGCCTTGGCGCACACCTTGTTCGATGCCGCCAGGGAAGGCAACTCGGAGCTCCTGCGTAGCTACCTCAACGCCGGTGCGCCGGCCGGAATGCGCACTGCCGCAGGCGACTCTCTCCTGATGCTGGCCGCTTACCACGGCCACGCGGAAACCGTCCAGCTTCTGCTGTACCACGGTGCCGATGCGAACGGGGCAAACGACCGTGGCCAGACTCCGCTGGCCGGCGCGGTTTTCAAGGGTTACACGGAGGTGGCCCGGGTTCTGATTGACGCCGGCGCCGATCCCGACGCCGGTGCGCCCACAGCGAGCGAGGCCGCCCGGATGTTTGCCCGCACCGAAATTCTCGAACTGCTCGGATAGGCCAAGGCGGGGCAGTCGGGCTGTGCCCGTGCCTGGCGGCGCGGCCGCGGTGGCTGCCTTGCGGTCAAATATTCCATGTGGAATAGTTGTTGTGGAATAGTTCGCACGGAGGATGGGGAAATGGCACGAGCCGCACTGACTCCACTTGGTGTCGCCGCATTGGCCCTCCTCGTGGAGGCGCCGATGCATCCATACGAGATGTACCAGCTCCTGATGGCTCGTCACGAGGACCGCTTGGTCAAGGTCCGGCCGGGCACGCTCTACCACGCCGTGGGTCGCCTCGAAGAGGCGGGTTTGGTCGAGGCAACAGGGATTGACAGGGCGGGCAACCGGCCCGAGCGCACCACCTATCGAATCACCGGAACCGGCCGCGAGGCACTGACCGAGCGCCTCCAGAACATGCTGGCGGAACCCGTGAACGAATACCCGAGCTTCCCCCATGCGATCGCCGAGGCACACAACCTGCCGTCCGGCGTCGTACTCGAACTCCTGGACCGTCGCGTAGTGAACCTGGAAAACCAGCTCGACTTCCTGGTCCGGGGCGAAGAAGCTGTCGCCGCAAAAGGCGTAGAGCCCAAGTTCTGGATCGACGTCAAGTACCAACAATCCATGCTGCGGACGGAAATCGACTGGATACGCAGCTTCCAAAATGATCTCCGCAGCGGGCAGTTGCCATGGTAGCCGCCCTTCCAACGCACCAATGTGCAAGAAATTCGACACAGTCAAAGGAAACCCATGGAAAACGTAGCTAAACCGTGGCCCGCACTGTGGTCCCTCGTGGTCGGGTTCTTCATGATCCTGATCGACACCACCATTGTTTCCGTGGCGAACCCACGGATCATGGAGGGCCTGCATACCGATATCAACGCCGTCATCTGGGTGACGAGCGCCTACCTCCTCGCCTACGCCGTGCCGTTGCTGATCACCGGAAGGCTCGGTGACCGCTTCGGGCCCAAGAACCTCTACCTGATCGGCCTCGTGGTCTTCACCCTGGCTTCGCTGTGGTGCGGCCTCTCGGGCGACATCGGCATGCTGATCGCGGCCCGGGTGGTCCAGGGCATCGGCGCGGCCATGATGACCCCCCAAACCATGGCCGTCATCACCCGGATCTTCCCGCCGGACCGCCGCGGCGCGGCCATGGGCCTCTGGGGCGCCACGGCCGGCATGGCCATCCTCGTCGGCCCGATCCTCGGCGGCGTGTTGGTTGACGGCCTCGGCTGGCAGTGGATCTTCTTCGTCAACGTTCCCATCGGCGTCGTTGCCTTCGTCCTCGTGACCCGGCTGGTACCGAAGCTGACCACGCACAGCCACAAGTTCGACGTCGTGGGTGTGCTCCTGTCCGCAGCCGGCATGTTCCTGCTGGTGTTCGGCATCCAGGAAGGCCAAAGCTACAAGTGGGGCACCGTCACCGGGCCCATTACGGTCTGGGGACTGATCATCACGGGGCTCGTTGTCCTGGCCGTGTTCGTCCTCTGGCAGTGGCTGCTGGAGCGCCGCGGCGGTGAGCCTTTGCTGCCGTTGGGCCTGTTCAAGGACCGCAACTTCTCCTTGGGCAACACCACCATCATGGCGGTGGGCTTCACCATCACTGCCTTCCCGCTGCCCACCATCTTCTACTACCAGGTAGTCCGTGGGCTGACACCAACACAGTCCGCGTTGCTCATGATCCCCATGGCCGTGATCTCCGGCGCGCTGGCACCTTTCGTTGGCAAGCTGATCGACCGCATCAACCCGCGCTGGTTCGCAGCCTTCGGGCTCCTGTGCCTGTCCGGCGCCCTGTTCTGGACCGGGACGCTCCTGAAGCCGGACACTCCCATCTGGATGTTCCTGCTGCCCAGCGCCCTCCAGGGTGTGGCCAACGGCTTCATCTGGGGCCCGGTCTCCAACGCCACTACCCGCAACCTCCCGCCGCGCTCGGCGGGCGCCGGTTCCGGTGTCTTCAACACGACGCGCCAGATCGGTGCCGTGCTGGGATCGGCCGCGATTGCTGCGCTGATCCAGTCCCGGCTCGCGGCGGATCTGCCCGCGGCTCCGCCAGGCGCCGCCCCGGCAGGCGAAGGGGGATTCACCGGCAAATTGCCCGAATTCCTGCGCGACGGCTTCTCGACCGCGATGAGCCAGTCGGTCCTGCTGCCCGCTTTTGCGATTCTGCTGGGCGCAGTAGCGGCGTTGTTGTTTGGCAAGCCCAAGGCCGTCCAGGGTTGGGGTTCCCCGGCTGCCGCCGGGGCTAAGCCTCAAACTGTTTCGCAAGACGGCTAACCCGCGCGAACTGGCAGAGGATGCCCTCAAAATGCGGTTTTGGGGGCATCGTCCGCCAACTCGCGGTTAGCGCAGGAGCACGGAAGTCTGGATACCGCCGTCGACGAATCCGAGCCGTCGGGCCAAGGCCAGGGAGCCCCGGTTGTCCAGCGCAGTTCGCCACTGCAGCGTCAGGCCTGAGGCGAGTGCTTCGTGGGCGGCGATCGAGGCAGCCAGGGTTCCGAGCCCTTGCCGGCGCAATTCCGGCGGCACCAGGACGCCCATGTCTGCGAGGATCCCCTGCCACTCCGCATAGGCGCCGCAGGCCACCGGTTTGCGGTCCGGTTCGTTGCCGTCCATCACGGTGAAATGGTGGTCCATCCTTGAGAGGTGGACTTCATTGACGTCATCCGGCGGGCATCTGCCCTCCAACTCGATCGCTTCCGGATGGCCGTGGGAGACAGTGACTTCGCCGCCCGGCTGGAACAGGGGAAGGTCGTCGGCGAACAGCAGCGCCGACGTCCCGAGTCCATGGCCGCCGTGTTCGCGGCTGATCCGCAACAGTGCGGAATGCTCGCTCAGTTGATCGTCCGAGAGCTCGACGGCGGCAGCCACCGCCCACGCCGGAGCCACCAATGCGGAGCGGCCAAAGAGCCTCACGAAGGTGATGGATTCAGCGTCTTCGTCTTCCCTGACCAAGCGCTCCCCGGTGCGGGCAGCAGGTGAGCCGGAGACGAAACTGAAGGCCTCGTCGTCGAACCCTAAATGCCGGGCCCAGGCCAGCAGCACGATTTCCGCCGATCCCGCATTAAGTTCCATGACATCGAGTCTATGCAGTCCCCGGAAAAGGAAGGAGCAGGCAAGGCACCTTGTGGTACCCGCCTGCTCCTTGAAGATCCGGCTCAGCCGAAGAGGACTGCGGCTTCGTCGTAGCGGTTCTGCGGGACGGTCTTGAGCTTGCCCAGGGCAGCTTCGAAGCCCACGTGCTCGATGTCTGTGCCCTTGAGGGCCACCATGGTTCCCCAGCGGCCTTCCACGACCGAGTCGATGGCTGCCATGCCCAAACGGGTGGCCAGGACGCGGTCGAAAGCGGAGGGGACGCCGCCGCGCTGGATGTGGCCGAGGATCGTGGCGCGGGTCTCGATGCCGGTGCGGGCTTCGATTTCAGGGGCGAGCTGGTCCGCGATACCGCCCAGTCGGGGCCGGCCGAAGGTATCCAGGCCGCGTTCGGAGTGCGGTGCTTCCATGTGGTCGGGAACAAAACCCTCGGCGACGACAATCAGCGGTGCACGGCCACGATCGTGGGCCTCCTGCACCCACTCGGTGATCTGCTCGATGCTGACTTTCTGCTCGGGGATCAGGATGGCGTGCGCGCCGGCAGCCATGCCTGCGTGCAACGCAATCCACCCCACGTGGCGGCCCATGACCTCGGCGATCATGCAGCGGTGGTGGGATTCTCCCGTGGTGCGCAGCCGGTCGATGGCCTCGGTGGCGATCTGGACAGCGGTGTCGAAACCGAAGGTGTAGTCGGTGGCGTCGAGGTCGTTGTCCACGGTCTTGGGGACACCGACGATCTTCAAACCGGCGTCGGTGAGGCGCTTCGCGGCGGCCAGTGTGCCTTCGCCGCCGATGGCGATGATGGCGTCGATGCCGAGGCGGTCCATGTGGGCCTTGATGACATCCGGGCCGCCACCGTTCTCGAACGGGTTGGTGCGGGATGTGCCGAGGATGGTTCCACCCTGCTTGGCGATACCGCGGACCATGGTGCGGGGAATGTCGATGACGTCGCCCTCGACGACGCCTCGCCAACCGTCCCGGAAACCGACGAATTCCTGGCCGTGGATGGCAATTCCCTTGAGGACGGCGCCACGGATGACGGCGTTCAGTCCGGGGCAGTCGCCACCGCTGGTAAGGATTCCAATTTTCATGAGGGGCTCAAATCCTGGCTAGGAGGTATACGTGCAGAGCGCCACGCTGAGCTCACAACGATTGTAGGGGGCAATGTGGGGTGGGACACAAACCATGACCGCCACCGGGGATGAGACTTTTGAAACAACCTGGAAATCGGACGGGGGACCTCGGCTTAAAAGACCGGATTTTAGAAGCCCGGCTTAACAAGCCCAGCGCCCCGCCTCGGTGGCGGAGCGCTAGTGAACTTGCCGGCCCGTAAACCCGGGCCGGGCTGTGCTATTTCTTGCCTTGCGAACGCTGGGTGAGGAAGGATTCCAGCGCAATGGTGCCGCTTTGGTTGGGAAGCAGCAGCCATGCCACCACGTATATCACCACGGCGGGTCCGGGCAGCAGGCAGAAGAGCAGATAGCCGACCCGGACGTAGGCCACGTCGACATTCAGTTTGGCGGCAATGCCACCGCAAACCCCACCGATCCAACGCTGCGGACCGCGCTTCAGGCCGATGCCCCGTACGATGCTGAAGAACTTGTTCATGGCTAGAGCCTTCCCTGTTGTGGCTGCTTTGTCACGTGCTGGCTTCTACCGGTGCTAGGAATCGGCGGCTCCGGACCCGGAGTCCGGGCCGGACCCGTTGGCCTTTCGGGAGCGGGCGGATACCAGGCCTCCGATCACGAGTGCCGCACCGGCCCCGATCATGAGCCCGATCAGCACGTAGTTGCCGTTGAGGGCCACGAGGCCGAGCTTGGAAATGATGATCAAAGCTGCGAGTGCCAAGACAATCAGCCCCCAGACCACCGTGCCCACCCTGGCCCGGGCGGTTTGAGCCGGGGGTTCAGGTGCCGAGACCGGGCCAGTTTCAAATGCCCGCGTGGGTTCGTGCGTGCTCATGTCAGTTTCCTTCCTGGACGGTGACGTTGCTGAAGGTGCCGTTGAGTTTGACGACCAGTTTGGCACCGGGCTTGTCCGTGTTGAAGCTGTCCCGCGTACCACCGTTGCTTTGGGTGACGGCGCTACCGTCCTGCTTGAGGTTCGCGAAGGTCATGTCTGCTTGGACCTCCACCGGCACGGTCGCGGGGATGACGAGTTTGATGTTGCTTGCGGTGACGTCCATCGGAACGACGACGTCGGAGCTCAGCGGTGCGCTCAGGTTCAGCTTGGTCAGGTCAACGGTCCCGTTGGCCCCGGTGATGTCGAAGCCTTTGCGCGCATCGTCGATGCTCACGGGGTCCCATTGGGCATTCTGTAGACGGAAGTGGTCCGCGTTGGGCGCGATATTGAAGATGCCCCCGATCACCAGCGTCGCGACGGCCAGGAAGCCGAGCAGTCCCGACGTGCGGCCGCGAAGCCCCGCAACAAGGATGCCGAGGCCGAGGACTCCGGCGCCCGTGGCCCAGACCACCGCGTTGGCGGCGTCACCCAGGTGGATGACGTTGCCGGCGTCGAGCAGCTTGAGTGTTCCGCCGGCCAGCAGGGCTGCCCCCGCTGAGACCGCTACGATTGCGGCGCCCGGTCCCTGCCGCTTCGGCCGCTCGGGGCGGTTGGGTACGCCGGCCGGTGGGTAGGGCCCTGCGGGATTGACGGGGCCCGAAGGGATCCCGGGGCCGCCGGTTCCGTAATTGCCGGCGCTGTAAGGACCTGAGCCGTAAGTCCCGGCGCTATAAGGACCTGCCCCGTAAGGGCCTGCGCTGTAAGAGCCGGCCGGGTAGCCTGCCGAGGCGTGGGTGTCCGCGCCGCCAGAGGAGCCTGGAGCGGCCGCATAGTTGTGTGTGCCCATTGTCTGCCTTCCGTTGCGGGCTTTGCTGCGCTGGACCAGGAAGTAGACCAGGTAAATGATGCCGCCTACCCAGAACAGCGTCCACAGGAGTCCAGGAACCCCATTCCAGCCCCATCCCCAGAAACCGCGACCGAGGCTTGGCAATCCGATGATGGTTGTGATGAGGGCTCCGGTCATGCCTGCGGACCAGCGGCCCGCCCCGGCCTCCTGTGCGTGGATGCGGCCATCGGGTTCGGGCAGGAGCGCCCAGGCGATGCCGTAGAGCAGGATGCCGATGCCGGCGAAGAGGGTGAGGATGATGAAGATGCCGCGGACGATCAAGGGATCGATGCCGAAGCGGTGCGCGATGCCGCTGGCCACGCCGCCCATCCACCGGTCCCGGCCACGGCTTATGCCTTGGCTTCGGATCCAGTTGAAGAAGTTCTGCGGGGGAGCGGGCACGGCGTAGTTCGGTGCCGCGCCGCCGGTGTTGCCGGCGTTCGGCTGGGCCGGTTCTTCGGGCACGCCCGTCGCGGCCGGCTGGCTGGATTCTGCAGGTTGTCCGGGCTCCGCAGCTTGTCCGGGGTCCTCTGGATTCATGCTGTTCGCGTTCATACTTCGATCTTGCCGTCCGGCGACGTCTCCCTCTATTGGGGGATACCCTGAACGTTCCCTGAGTGGCCCCCTGAGATGCCCTGCTTCGAGCGCCGAAGACCCTGATACGTGTTTGGATGGATTCATGACAACCGCCATGCAACGCCCGCCGCTGGTCCGGAGCAGCGACCGGATGATTGCCGGCGTGTGCAGCGGCCTCGCGGACCACCTTGGCTGGCCTGTGAAATACATCCGGCTGGGTATGGTCCTTGCCTCGTTCGCCGGCGGAGCGGGGCTGGCCTTCTATGCCTGGCTGTGGGTCATGGTGCCTACCGCCGACGAAAACGCCCGCCGCAATAGCCGCCGGCCGGCGTCGCCCATTGCTCCCGCGGTGAGCATGCCTCCTTCGGTGAGCATGCCTCCCGACACAACAGCGCCCGACGCCGGAGCGCAGCCGCTGCCGCTGTCCACCCCGGCTCCCGTCTTCGCCCCCTGGTTCAGGATGCGACGCATCCAATATGGGAAAGAGATCCTCCTGGGAGCCGGCCTCCTCCTGGTGGCCGCCATCCTCATCGCCCGGCAGTTCGGCGTCGAGGTTCCCCTCGGCACGCTGATCCCGGCGGCGGCCATACTCGGCGGCGCGGCGATCGCGTGGATGCAGCTGGACGAGACGCGCCGCGCCGGGCTGGTGGACAAGACCAAGGCCGACCAGGCCGGCGGCTGGGTTCGCCTCGCTGCAGGCCTGGCCCTCGTGGTTGCCGGGGTGTTGGTCATGGTGTCCGGTTCCGGTTCGTGGGAGCAGACCTGGCTCGCGCTGCTGGCTTCCATCGCAGTGCTGGGCGGCGTCGCCCTCGTGCTGCTGCCGTGGGGCTTGAAGTTCTGGAAGGACCTTGAAACGGAGCGGGCAGCGCGGGTTCGCGAGACAGAACGGGCCGAGATCGCCGCGCACTTGCACGATTCGGTACTGCAGACGCTTGCCTTGATCCAGCGCCGGGCCGGTTCCGAGCAGGACGTGGTCCGCCTCGCCCGTGCCCAGGAGCGTGAACTGCGCACGTGGCTGTACCGGGACGCCGCGAAGGACGCAGGACTCCTGGCGGAACGGATTGCCGCCGCCGCAGCCGAAGTGGAGGACGCCCACGGACACGCCGTCGACGTCGTCAGCGTGGGCGACGCCGCCATGACGGACAGGCACGAAGCCCTTGTCTTGGCGGCCCGGGAAGCCATGCACAATGCTGCGCGGCACGGCGGCGGAGCCGTGTCCGTCTATCTCGAGAGCTCGGACACGGGCAGCGAGGTTTTCGTTAGGGACCGCGGACCCGGCTTCGACCCGGATGCCGTCCCGGAAGACCGCCTGGGAGTCAAGGAGTCGATCATCGGACGGATGAAACGCCACGGCGGCACTGCGGTCATCAACAGCAGTTCCGGGGGAACGGAAGTACGCCTGAAACTGCCCGTCGAGAACGCGGACAAAGCAGAAAACCGAAACGGAGATGCCAAAGCATGAGCGCCCTATCAGAGCAAGTAGCGCGAACGGTTCGTGTGGTGATCGTGGACGATCATGCTATTTTCCGGTCCGGGCTGAAGGCCGACCTCGATTCCAGGATCGACGTCGTGGGCGAAGCCGGAACAGTGGAACAAGCCATCGCCGTGATTGCCCAGGTTCAGCCGGAAGTGGTGCTGCTCGACGTGCATTTGCCCGGAGGACTTGGCGGTGGCGGTCGGGAGGTCATCAGCGCGTCCTCCGCGTTGCGCGGGAGCACGAGCTTCCTGGCCTTGAGCGTCTCGGATGCCGCCGAGGACGTCGTGGCCGTCATTCGGGCCGGTGCCCGTGGCTATGTCACCAAGACCATTTCCGGCCCCGAAATCTCTGATGCCGTGATCCGCGTGGCCGACGGTGACGCCGTCTTCTCGCCGAGACTGGCCGGTTTTGTCCTCGACGCGTTTGGAACCTCCCCGGCCGAGATCGCCGACGACGAACTGGACCGGCTTTCCGCGAGGGAACTGGAAGTCATGCGCCTCATCGCCCGCGGCTACAGCTACAAGGAGGTGGCCAAGGAGCTGTTCATTTCCATCAAGACCGTGGAAACCCATGTCTCGGCGGTGCTCCGCAAACTCCAGCTCTCCAGCCGCCACGAACTGACCAAGTGGGCCGCCGAGCGCCGCCTCCTCTGACGCTCGCTCACCTCTGGCGCCCGCTCACCTATATCGCCTTAAACCCGAACGCTCGCTCACCTCTGGCGGCTTAAACCCGAACGCTCGCTCACCTCTATCGCCTTAAACCCAAACGCTCGCTCACCTCTATCCCGAGGTGAGCGAGCGTTCGTGCGGGCGAAGGGCTACTTGGCCTGGCCGAGGAATTCCTGGAGGCGTCGAACGCCTTCGGCAAGGTCGTCGTCGCCCAAGGCGTAGGAGAGGCGCACGAAACCGGAGGGGCCGAAGGCCTCGCCCGGAACAATTGCGACCTCAACCTCGTCGAGGATCAGCGAGGCCAGCTCAGCGGACGTTGACGGACGGACAGGACCGTTCGACGTCGGGAATTCCTTGCCCAGCAGACCGCGGACGTCGGCGTACACGTAGAAGGCGCCGGTCGGCGTCGGGCATTCCACACCCTCGATCTCGTTCAGTCCGGCGACAATCGCCTTGCGGCGGCGGTCGAAGGCGACTTTCATTTCGTCGACGGCGGTCAGCGGACCGGACACGGCAGCCAGGGCTGCGATCTGCATGATGTTGGAAACGTTCGACGTCGCGTGCGACTGGAGGTTGGTGGCGGCCTTGATGACGTCAGCCGGGCCGATCATCCATCCAACACGCCATCCGGTCATGGCATAGGTCTTGGCGACACCGTTGAGGATGACCACCTTGTCGCCGAGTTCGGGGGCGGCAGTGGCGATCGAGGTGAAGGGCACGCCGTCGTAGGTTAGGTGCTCATAGATTTCGTCGGTGACAACCCAGAGGCCCTTTGCCGCAGCCCATTTTCCGATCTCAGCCACCTGTTCGGCGCTGTAGACGGCTCCGGTCGGGTTGGACGGCGAAACGAAAAGCAGGATCTTCGTCTTGTCGGTGACCGCGGCTTCGAGCTGCTCCACGGTGACCAGGTAACCCTGCTCGGGGCCGGCGAAGACCTCAACGGGAACGCCTCCGGCCAAGCGGATTGCCTCCGGGTAGGTGGTCCAGAACGGCGTGGGGATGATTACTTCGTCGCCCGGATCAACAAGGGTCGCGAAGGTGTTGTAGACGGCCTGCTTGCCGCCATTGGTAACCATCACCTGGGAAGCGTCTACTTTGTAGCCCGAGTCGCGGAACGTCTTGTCCGCGATGGCCTGCTTCAGCTCCGGCAGGCCGGCGGCAGGGGAGTAGCGGTGGTACTTCGGCTGGGAGGCGGCCTCGACGGCGGCCTTGACGATGTAGTCGGGGGTCGGGAAGTCGGGCTCCCCGGCGCCAAAGCCGATCACGGGGCGACCGGCTGCCTTGAGCGCCTTGGCCTTGGCGTCAACGGCAAGGGTGGCGGATTCGGCGATGGCGGAAATTCGCTGTGAAATGCGGGCGGCAGGTATTCCGGCAGACATTAAAGCACCGTTCTTCGCGGGCAGCTCATGAGCTGGATGGTGGGATTCGACGGAATCTACCTTATGCTGTTCTGCGGAGCTATCGGGCTAACCTCGGGAAAGTGACAGTGCAGGCTGACTAAACGAGCGCTGATCACATGAGCGAGAAGGCCTGAACGCTCCGGAAATGGCCCGGTTCGACTATCGCGACGTTGTTGCGTAGACTGGTTCACCGGTGTTGAAAAACATCACAATGGTTCGCGCCCCAGATTGGCTCGGAATCTCGTGTTCTTCGGGATTTCTTGGCATTGATGGAGTGTGGCTAAAATATGGACTCGTTCCATAGGGTAGTGGCGCAATTGGTAGCGCAGCGGTCTCCAAAACCGCAGGTTGCAGGTTCGAGTCCTGTCTGCCCTGCGCAAGCTGTTCCGGGGTTTCCTCGGAACAAGCGCAGCAACCATGGCTCTGATCAGAGTCGGGTCAACGACGTTTGCATAGATGAGTGAGGAACAGGTGACCGAAACAGCTGCGAGCAGCTCGAAGGGCCGCCCTGCCAAGAAGTCCGATTCCGGTCTCTTCGCTCGAATCGCACTTTTTGTCCGCCAGGTAATTGGTGAGCTCAAGAAGGTCGTTGCCCCCACCCGCAAGGAACTGGTCAACTACACAGTTGTGGTGCTGGTGTTCGTGGCCATCATGATGCTTGTCGTCACCATCCTGGACCTGGCTTTCGGTACGGGAATCAAATGGGTTTTCGGCGCTACTGGCACCACGAACCACTAAGCGGATCGCTCCGCAAACCGCGCGGAATCCCCGGAAAATCAAGGGATTTCGTAGGGTTTGCGGAATTGAGCCATTTAAATAGGCATGTTAGGCAATGAGGAAGCAGGAGACCAAGTGTCTGAGCAGGAGCTCGAGGTAACTGAGACTGAGCTGGATGGGCCCGCTGAAAGCACGGCCCACGCCACGGCTGACGCTGTGGAAGGATCCGAGGTCGATTCTGCTGCGCCCGAAACTGCCGACGTCGACGACGCCGACCAGGATGAGTCCGACGACGACGAGTCTGCCGACCAGGATGAGTCCGGCGCCGACGCCTTGGCCGCCGCTGCAGCCGTAGCGCCCGCCGACCCCGCTGAGGAGTTCAAGGCCAAGCTTCGCCGGCAGGAGGGTGACTGGTACGTCATCCACTCCTACGCCGGTTACGAAAACCGCGTCAAGGCCAACCTTGAGACCCGCATCCAGACCCTGGACATGGAAGATTACATCTTCGAGATCCAGGTGCCCATGGAGGAAGTCGTTGAGATCAAGAACGCCCAGCGCAAGATCATCAACCGCGTACGCATCCCGGGTTACGTCCTCGTCCGTATGGACCTGACCGACGCATCCTGGGGCGCCGTCCGCCACACTCCGGGTGTCACTGGCTTCGTGGGCAACGCACACAACCCGGTCCCGCTTCGCCTTGACGAGGTCTTCTCCATGCTGGCTCCAGTCTTCGAAGAGCAGCAGGCCGAAAAGGGCAAGCCGGTCAACAAGCAGCACCAGACGCCCGTCGACATCGACTTCGAGGTCGGAGAGTCCGTCATCGTCAAGGAAGGTCCGTTCGAGACCCTTCCCGCCACGATCTCCGAGATCAAGATGGATTCCCAGACGCTTGTGGTGCTGGTGTCGATCTTCGAACGCGAAACCCCGGTTACGCTCGCATTCAACCAGGTCACCAAGATCTAGTTGATCCAAGAATTTCGCCCCGTGGTTGCCCGCTTAGCAACCACGGAGCGGTCGGTCGCCTTGCCATGGCGGCCACAAACCTGAGGCACGCTCCTGTGTCCTAGGAAGTTATTGAGAGAAGGACCTACATTGGCTCCCAAGAAGAAGGTCACCGGCCTCATCAAGCTGCAGATCCAGGCAGGTGCCGCCAACCCGGCCCCGCCGATCGGTCCTGCGCTTGGCCAGCACGGTGTCAACATCATGGAATTCTGCAAGGCGTACAACGCTGCAACGGAAGCCCAGCGCGGAAACGTTATCCCGGTTGAAATCACGGTCTACGAAGACCGCTCGTTCACCTTCATCACCAAGACCCCGCCGGCTGCAGAGCTCATCAAGAAGGCTGCAGGCGTTGCAAAGGGTTCGGCCACGCCGCACACCGTCAAGGTTGCCAAGCTGACCCAGGCACAGGTTAACGAGATCGCCACCACCAAGATGGAAGACCTCAACGCCACCAGCCTTGAGGGCGCTGCCAAGATCATCGCCGGCACCGCACGCTCCATGGGCATCACCGTCGAGGGTTAATTCCCCTCACCGCTTCATGGCGTCTGTTTTGGGAAACTGACGACGCCGGGTAGCACCGCCGGGAAACCGGCACCATTGAAATATTGAAAATGTTGGAGATCCACGCCGGATGTCCGACTGTGGCAGGGCCCAGCGCGGTCCGCAGACCACAACTGCACAAGGAGAATAAGCAGCATGGCAAAGCGCAGCAAAGCATATGAGGCAGCCGCAGCCAAGATCGAGGCGGACAAGTTCTACGCCCCGTTCGAGGCCATCAAGCTCGCCAAGGACACCAACCCGTCCAAGTTCGACGCCACCGTTGAGGTTGCTTTCCGTTTGGGCGTTGACCCGCGTAAGGCCGACCAGATGGTCCGCGGCACCGTGAACCTGCCGCACGGCACGGGTAAGACTGCCCGCGTTCTGGTTTTCGCAACGGGCGACAAGGCTGAAGCAGCAATCGCTGCAGGCGCCGACTTCGTTGGTTCCGATGACCTGATCGAAAAGATCGCAGCCGGCTGGACCGACTTCGACGCCGCAGTGGCAACCCCTGACCTCATGGGCAAGGTTGGCCGTCTCGGTAAGGTCCTCGGCCCGCGTAACCTCATGCCGAACCCGAAGACCGGTACCGTGACCGCTGACGTCACCAAGGCTGTCAACGACATCAAGGGCGGCAAGATCGACTTCCGCGTCGACAAGCACTCGAACTTGCACTTCATCATCGGCAAGGTTTCCTTCGACGAGCTGAAGCTGGCCGAGAACTACGCAGCCGCTCTGGAAGAGGTTCTTCGCCTGAAGCCGTCCGCTTCCAAGGGCCGCTACATCCAGAAGGCTACGGTCGCCACCACGTTCGGTCCGGGCATCTCCGTTGACCCGAACGTCACCAAGGTTCTCACCGAGGCGTAAGCCACCGGGAGCATCGACTCTGAAAGGACCGTCCGGCATTCGCCGGGCGGTCCTTTCGTTGTACGCAAACGGGCACCTATCGCGGCTGGCGAGCGCTGATTAGGCTGAGGGCATGACAGGCCAGGTTCCGGATTTCAGCATCCACGAGCTCCATCTGCCGGAGTCCATGGATGGGCCGGACGGCAAGGATTTCCGGGAGCTCTCATCCGTGATGGACGCCATGGTGCTGGAAACCTGGGGAAACCTGGAGCGCGCGTCCTCGGCGCAGGCCCGGCTCGCCGGATGGCGCGATACTCCATACGAGGTATCGAGGAACTTCTTCGCCCGGGTTGACGGAATCATCGTCGGCCACGCGTCCTGCAGCGTTCCGCTCAAGGACAATGTCCATACCGCGTGGATCCACGTAGATGTGCTGGAGGGGTGCCGCCGGCAGGGAATCGGAACCGCATTGCTCCGCACCGTAGAAGGGATCGCGGCGGCCCAGGGGAGGCACGTCCTGCAGGCGCACACCGAACACCCGATCGGCTTCGCACGAGCACGAGCACGAGCAGGCGCGGAGGGAGTACCCGGGGGAGTACCCGACGATGGTCCGGGAGCAGCCTTCTGCCTCAAGCATGGATACACCTTGGAACAGGCCAGCAGATTCAGCACGCTGGACATGGACCATAACGCGGAATGGGCACGACTCGAGCTTGCGGCGCATTCCAAAGCAGACGCCGAATACGGGGTCCTTGCCTGGACGAACCGTTGCCCCGGAGAATACGTGGACCACATGGCCGGGCTGATGGGCCGGATGAGCACGGATACCCCGGCGGGAGGCCTGGAGATCGAGGCGGAGGCCTGGGATGCAGCCCGCGTCAGGCAACTCGAGGACACCACGCTAGCCGAAGGCCAGACTGCCCTTGTGGCCGCCGCGCAACATCGGCGGACGGGGGAGCTCGTTGCGTACACCGTGATCTACCTTGATCCCGCGAAGGCTGGGGTGGCCGAGCAGGACGACACTTTGGTGGCAAAGCCGCATCGGGGCCATGGACTGGGGATGCTCGTTAAATTGGCCAATCTGCGCAGGCTGCAGACGGAATATCCGGCCGTCGGGCGCGTCATGACTTTTAACGCCGAGGAAAACGAACATATGCTGTCCATCAACGTACAGCTCGGCTTCAAACCGGCGGGATACGACGGCGAATGGCAAAAGAGGATCAAATGACGAGCACGGTGGAGATCGGCCAACTCTGGATCCCGGATTCCCTTGACGCCGACGACGCAAAGGATTTCCTGGCCGCCGTCGAAGTCAGCCGCAGGGTCCGCATGCAGATCTGGGGCACGGACGATCTGGCCTACACCCCGTTGGAGAAACTGCTCGAACTCGGCGATCCTTACGAACGCCAGGTTATTCTCGTGGCCCGCGTTGATGGCCGCATTGTCGGTACCGTAGACATCGCGCTTCCCCTTGCCGACAACATGGACCTGGCCGAGTTCACCCTGGACATCCTCCCTGAATTCCAGCGCAGGGGCGTCGGCCGGCAACTTCTGGAAGCTGCCGAACACTTCGCCAGAAGCGAGGGCCGGACGATGATCATGGTGGACACCAACCACCCTGCGGAGTCGCTTCGCGGTGGTGCTGAAGGGCAGCTCGTACCTGGAAGCGGACTGGGCTTCGTTCCCTTGGCCAGCCGCGAGGTCGACTTTGCCCGTCGTACCGGCTACACCCTCCAGCACATCGAACAGTTCAGTTCCTGCGCGCTCCCGCTGGATTCAAAGCTCGTCGCTGAGCTTGAAGCCGAGGCGGAAGACGCGAACGCCGGCCGCTACCGTCTCCACCACTGGACCGACCGTTGCCCCCAACAATGGCTCGAAGCTGTGGCCGCACTGGAGAACGCGGCCGGGGAAGTGGTGTCCGAGGGCAATGAGGCCGCAGAAGCCGAACAGCAGCAACTAGTGTTCGACGCCGGTGTGTTGCGTCAGGCGGAAGACGCCGCCGTTGCGCAGGGACGCCGAACGGTGGTCACCGCCGTCGAGCATGTCGCCAGCGGGCGGATCGTCGGACTCACCACGATCGGCGTCCTGGCGCAACGTCAGGATGTCGTCTTCCAGGACGACACGATCGTCCTGCAGGAGCACCGCGGAAACAAGCTCGGGCTCCTCATCAAGGTGGCCAATATGCAGCGCCTCAGCGAACAGTTCCCCGACGCCCGGGTGATCTACACCTGGAATGCCCCCGAAAACCGGTACTTGCTGACGGTGAACAAGCAATTGGGATTCACCACGGCCGGGGTCACGGGGTTGTGGCAGAAGGAACTGCCGAACATGGGGCCGAGGGTTACCTCCTCCGAGTAGGCTGCGCGATTTGGCGATGCACTTGCCCGTCCCGTAAGCTTGAACTACCAAAGACCGTCGGTTGATGGGAATCCACTCCTCCGGGCACAGCTCAACTCTGTAGCTAGGCGCGGAAGAACCAAGTGGTTTCCTAGACGAAGGACCCTGACAAAGGGCGGCCGGCGCAGGTGAACGAAGCAAATCTCCATGATCATTGGATCGTGTTGAGCCAAGCCCCGTGCATCTGCGCGGGGCGTTTTTTAGTTGCAGCTCTTTTGAGCGGGGACCCGGAAAACCGGCTTTATTCCCCGGAAGGAGGGTTATGGCAACGCCTAGCAAGATCTCTGCAGTAGCTGAGATCACCAACGATTTCAAGGAATCGAACGCCGCTGTCCTGACCGAATACCGCGGGCTCTCTGTTGCACAGCTCAAGCAGCTGCGCGTTTCTCTCGGCCTGGACACCAAGTTCTCGGTCGTCAAGAACACCCTGACCGCTATTGCAGCCAAGGAAGCTGGTGTCGAAGCATTCGACGGTCAGCTCGCCGGCCCCACTGCAATTGCATTCATCAAGGGTGACGCGGTTGCTGCCGCCAAGAGCCTGACGGACTTTGCCAAGGTCAACAAGCAGCTGATCATCAAGACCGGCTACTTCGAAGGCAAGGCACTGAACGCAGCAGAGGTTGCCGCACTGGCAGCCCTCGAGTCCCGTGAGCTGCAGCTCGCCAAGGTTGCAGGCGTCCTCAAGGCACCTGCTGCCGCTGCTGCACGCATCATTGACGCTCTGCGCCTCAAGCTTGAAGAAGAGGGCGGCGCTGTAGCACCGGCCGCTGAAGAAGCACCGGCTGCCGAAGAGGCTCCCGCCGAGGCTGCTGCAGAAGAGGCTGCCGCTCCGGCTGAAGCCGCTGAAGCAGCAACCGAAGAGAACTAAGTTCTCCCCATTCAAACTGCGGTGCAGTAACGGACAACGTCCGTAGCGGCACCACCTATAGGAAGGACGCCAAACATGGCGAAGCTCAGCAACGAAGAGCTCATTGAAGCTTTCAAGGAACTGACCATCATCGAGCTCTCCGAGTTCGTCAAGCTCTTCGAAGAGACCTTCGAAGTTACTGCTGCTGCTGTTGCAGTTGCAGGCCCGGCTGGTGCCGGCGCTGGCGAAGAAGTTGAAGAGAAGACCGAATTCGATGTCGTCCTCGAAGCTGCCGGTGACAAGAAGATCGCAGTGATCAAGGAAGTTCGCGCCATCACCTCCCTCGGCCTCAAGGAAGCCAAGGACCTGGTTGACGGTGCACCGAAGGCTGTTCTCGAAGGCGCCACCAAGGAAGCCGCCGAGAAGGCCAAGGAGCAGCTCGAAGCTGCCGGCGCCACGGTTACTGTCAAGTAACTCGCCTTTTCGGGAAGCCCCGTCCGGATTCGTCCGGGCGGGGCTTCCTGCATTTAAAAGGAACGCGGGGTCACTTACGGCCCATCCAGCAGCACCCAATGGGCCGTAAGTGACCCCGCGTTGCTTAGAGGGGGTCGCTGATGTCGGCCACGATCGCGCCCAAGGCCTCAGTGAGGGAATCCGCTTTCACGAAGGCGCTGAATCCGTGTTCGCCCGCTCCCATGGAGATCCTGCGTCCGGCGATGCTGGCATCCGCATAGACCGGCCAGGGCTTCGAACTTCCCAGCGGCGTGATGGTGCCGCGCTCATAGCCGGTTGCCTCGAAAGCGATGTCGGCCGAGGGCATCGACAGCTTGTTGACGCCCAGGAGGGCGCGCAGCTTGGGCCAGGAGATCTGCCGGTCACCCGGAACCAGCGCAAACAGGAACGAGCCGTCCCGGTGCTTGACCACAAGGGACTTCACGATGTCCGCCGGTGTGATCCCCATGATGCGGGCCGCTTCCTCAAGGCTGCCTGCCGCCGCCCGCTCTACGAGTTGGACGTCGAGTCCGCGGGCGGCCGCGTCGGCCAGGAATCGCTCAGTGCCCCGCATTCATGCTCCATTTCCGTTCATGGCCACTTCCGCCGCCGAAATCGCCGAGTATCTAGTCGCGGTAGAGCAGCAGTGCTTCACCTTGGCCGCCGCCACCACAGAGGGCGACCGCCGCTTTACCCTTCCCTCGACGCTTCAGCTCGTGGGCCGCGTGCAAGGCAAGCCGCGCGCCTGAGGCACCGATCGGGTGTCCAATCGCAATTGCTCCGCCGTGGACATTGCACTTCTCCAAGGGATAGTCCAGGTCCTTCAAGGACTGCACCGCAACCGAACCGAAGGCTTCGTTGATCTCGATGAAGTCCAGATCGGCGGTGGTCCACCCGGCGCGGTCCAGGGCGTGCCGTATCGCGTTCGACGGTTGCGAATGCAGGCTGTTGTCGGGTCCCGCTACCTGGCCGGGCTTGCCGACGACCGCAAGGTAGTCAAGGCCGTTCGCCTCGGCGAAGCGGCGGCTCGTGAGCACGAGTGCGGAGGCGCCGTCGGACAGGGGAGAGGAGTTGCCAGCGGTGATGGTTCCATCGGTGGCAAAGGCGCCCTTCAAGGGGGCCAGGGTCTCGAGCGTGGTCTGGGGGCGGACGCCTTCGTCGCTTGTCAGCACCAGGGGTTCTCCCTTGCGCTGCTTGACGCTGATGGGTGTGATCTCGCCGTCGAACACTCCTTGCTCCGCGGCCGCGGCCGCACGCTGGTGCGAAGCGGCGGCCACTTCATCCTGGGACCGGCGGTCGATGCCGAGCGAGAGGTTCTTGATCTCGGTGGACAGGCCCATTGACTGGCCATCAAAGGCATCGGTGAGGCCGTCGTGGGCCGCGACGTCGAGGGCCTGGATCGCTCCGTAGCTCCACCCTTGCCGGGAACCGGGGAGCAAGTGCGGAGCGCGGCTCATCGATTCCTGGCCACCGGCGACCACGACGGCGGCGTCGCCGCTGCGGATCATCCGCGCGGCATCGATCACGGCGGTCAGTCCGGAGAGGCAGACTTTGTTGATGGTGACGGCCGGGATGTTCCAGCCGATGCCGGCGGCGATGGCGCTTTGCCGGGCCGGATTCTGGCCGGCGCCCGCCTGCAGGACCTGCCCCATGATCACTGCGTCCACTTTGTCCGCGGTGAGTCCGCTCGCCGAAATGGCGCCTGCAATGGCGTGAGCACCGAGCTCGACGGCGGTGAGCCCGGCCAGTTGCCCGTTCAACCGTCCCTGTGGGGTACGGCTGGCGGAAAGGATGACAACGTCGTTGTTATTGTCCGTTGTGTCTGAGGGGGTGCTCATTTTCTCTCTTCCGATCAAGGGTGGTGAGCCTAGGCTACCGTGGCGCCCATCACCTCTCCATTCAACAATGGAGCCCGGATCAACATTCCGCCCACGCCATCAAGGGGCCGGCCCGCATAGGTGCCTGCAGCAACGGTGCTTGCATTCAGGCGAGATGTGGGGTAGACAGGTGGGTTGATTTGCCGTATTGTGGATATTTGCGTCTTCCCTGTTAACCTTCAGCCTTCATATAGCGGTGGGCTTTACCTCTCAGCTGCGCCATCGACGTGCCGTTTAGAACGAGCATGGTCTTGGTCAGCCGGGGTCCCGGGTCATATAGCGGAACCGGAAAGGTACACTGCGGATTCAATCTGCAGGGTGCAAGCGGGGGAGATCTGAAAACGCCTGAAGGTCTGTGGAAGGATCCCTCTTGGTCGCCTCGAGCACCTCTAATAACGAAACCGCTAATACGGCAAGCACCGATGGTGCAACTCGCCGGCTCTCATTCGCAAAGATTCACGAACCGCTGGACGTTCCGAATCTGCTCGCACTGCAGACAGACAGCTTTGACTGGCTGGTCGGAAACGAACGCTGGCAGGCGCGGGTAGCGAAGGCTGTCGAGGAAGGCGACCTGAGCGTCGCCACCACCTCCGGACTTGCCGACATCTTCGAAGAGATCTCCCCCATCGAGGACTTCCAGGGCACTATGTCCCTGAGCTTCTCCGAGCCGGAGTTCGCTGATCCGAAGTACACCATGGCCGAATGCAAAGACCGTGACGCCACTTACTCGGCACCGCTGTATGTCAAGGCCGAGTTCATGAACAACAACACGGGTGAAATCAAGCAGCAGACCGTGTTCATGGGCGATTTCCCTCTCATGACCGAGAAGGGAACGTTCGTTGTCAACGGCACCGAGCGTGTCGTCGTCTCCCAGCTGGTCCGTTCGCCGGGCGCCTACTTTGAGCGCACCGCTGACAAGACCAGCGACAAGGACATCTTCACTGCGAAGATCATCCCGTCCCGCGGTGCGTGGTTCGAACTCGAAATCGACAAGCGCGACCAGGTCGGCGTACGCCTTGACCGCAAGCGCAAGCAGTCGGTCACCGTTCTGCTGAAGGCCCTTGGTTGGACCGAAGGCCAGATCCTCGAAGAGTTCGGCCAGTACGACTCCATGCGCGCAACGCTGGAGAAGGACGCCACTGAAACCCGCGAAGACGCCTTGCTGGACATCTACCGCAAGCTGCGTCCGGGCGAGCCGCCCACCGTCGAGGCTGCCCAGTCCCTGCTGGACAACCTGTACTTCAACGCCAAGCGCTACGATCTGGCCAAGGTTGGCCGTTACAAGATCAACCGCAAGCTCGGCATCGACCGCTCCCTTGGCGACAAGGAAGCTTCGGTCCTGCACGTTGAAGACATCGTGGCCATGATCAAGTTCCTCGTCGCGCTTCACGCCGGCGAGAAGACCCTCATGGGCAAGCGCGATGGCGAAGACCACGAGCTCCGCGTCGAGATCGATGACATCGACCACTTCGGCAACCGTCGCATCCGCGCCGTCGGCGAACTGATCGAAAACCAGGTCCGCACCGGCCTGTCCCGTATGGAACGCGTTGTTCGCGAACGCATGACCACGCAGGACGTCGAAGCGATCACGCCGCAGACCCTGATCAACATCCGCCCTGTTGTGGCAGCCATCAAGGAGTTCTTCGGAACGTCCCAGCTGTCCCAGTTCATGGACCAGAACAACCCGCTCTCGGGTCTGACCCACAAGCGCCGCCTGTCGGCTCTTGGCCCGGGTGGTCTGTCCCGTGACCGAGCGGGCATGGAAGTCCGAGACGTTCACCCGTCCCACTACGGACGTATGTGCCCCATCGAAACTCCTGAAGGCCCGAACATCGGTCTGATCGGTTCGCTGGCTTCCTACGGCCGCATCAACCCGTTCGGTTTCATCGAGACTCCGTACCGCCTGGTGTCCGAGGGCGTCGTTTCCGATGAGGTCCAGTACCTCACCGCCGACGACGAAGCCGAAGTCCTGATTGCACAGGCCAACGCGCCGCTGGATGCCGACAAGAAGTTCGCGGAAGAAACCGTGCTTGTCCGTGCCCGTGGTGGTGGAGGCGAGCCCGTTCTGGTTCCGGCCGGCGAAGTTCAGTTCATGGACGTCTCCCCGCGCCAGATGGTGTCCGTAGCTACCGCTCTGATTCCGTTCCTTGAGCATGACGATGCAAACCGCGCACTCATGGGTGCCAACATGCAGCGCCAGGCTGTGCCGCTGGTCCGTTCCGAGGCCCCGTTCGTGGGTACCGGCATGGAGCGCGCTGCCGCCGTCGACGCCGGTGACGTTGTCATCGCGAAGAAGGCCGGTGTCGTCAACGAAGTTTCCGCTGACCTCGTCACCATGCTCAACGACGACGGCACGGAAACCAGCTACCGCATCAACAAGTTCGCCCGTTCAAACCAGGGCAACTGCTACAACCACCGTGTCCTGGTCAACGAAGGCCAGCGCCTCGAAGTCGGCGGCATCATCGCTGACGGCCCGGCAACGGACCAAGGTGAACTGGCCCTCGGTAAGAACCTCCTCGTGGCATTCATGTCCTGGGAAGGCCACAACTTCGAGGACGCCATCATCCTGTCGCAGCGCATCGTCGCTGAGGACGTCCTTTCCTCCATCCACATCGAGGAGCACGAGATCGATGCCCGCGACACCAAGCTTGGTGCCGAGGAAATCACCCGTGACATCCCCAACGTGTCCGAGGAAGTCCTCGCAGGACTGGACGAGCGCGGCATCATCCACATCGGTGCCGAGGTTGAAGCCGGCGACATCCTGGTCGGAAAGGTCACCCCGAAGGGTGAAACCGAACTGACTCCGGAAGAGCGCCTCCTCCGTGCGATCTTCGGCGAGAAGTCCCGCGAAGTGCGTGACACCTCCCTGAAGGTTCCCCACGGCGAGTCCGGCACGGTCATCGGCGTGCGTGTCTTCGACCGCGACAACGACGACGAGCTGCCCCCGGGCGTCAACCAGCTGGTCCGCGTCTACGTTGCCGCCAAGCGCAAGATCACCGACGGCGACAAGCTCGCCGGCCGCCACGGTAACAAGGGCGTCATCTCCAAGATCCTCCCGATCGAAGACATGCCGTTCCTTGCTGACGGTACCCCTGTGGACATCGTCCTGAACCCCCTGGGTGTTCCGGGTCGTATGAACGTCGGCCAGGTGCTCGAAACGCACCTTGGTTGGGTTGCCAAGACCGGTTGGAAGATCGAAGGCGAGCCGGAGTGGGTCAAGAACCTCCCGAACCTGCCTCGTGAAACCGGCCAGACGACCGTTGCCACCCCGGTGTTCGACGGTGCACGCGAAGAGGAAATCACAGGTCTGCTGGATTCCACCAACGTGACCCGCGACGGCGACCGCCTGATCGACTCCTCCGGCAAGACCCGTCTGTTCGACGGCCGCTCCGGCGAGCCGTTCCCGGACCCGATCTCCGTGGGCTACATGTACATCCTGAAGCTCCACCACCTGGTGGACGACAAGATCCACGCACGCTCCACCGGCCCGTACTCCATGATCACGCAGCAGCCGCTGGGTGGTAAGGCACAGTTCGGTGGCCAGCGCTTCGGTGAAATGGAAGTGTGGGCGCTCGAAGCATACGGCGCTGCCTACACCCTCCAGGAACTGCTGACGATCAAGTCGGACGACATCCACGGCCGCGTGAAGGTCTACGAAGCCATCGTCAAGGGCGAGAACATCCCCGAGCCTGGCGTTCCGGAATCCTTCAAGGTCTTGATCAAGGAAATGCAGTCGCTGTGCCTGAACGTGGAAGTTCTTTCCACGGATGGTACGACGATCGAAATGCGTGACTCTGATGACGCAGTCTTTACGGCTGCGGAAGAACTGGGCATTGATCTGTCTCGCGCAGAGCCCAGCTCCGTAGAAGAGGTCTAAACAGCCGCTCTGGCTGGCGGTTCAGACCGCCAGCCAAGGCTGCTGCCTCTTTCCGTAAACCCAAGACTTCAGAATTTAGAGAACAAGAGAGAACAGGGACCATATGTCCAGCGAATCCTCCTTCGGCCTCATGCAGATCGGCCTCGCCACCGCGGAAGACATCCGCGGCTGGTCTTACGGTGAGGTCAAGAAGCCGGAAACCATCAACTACCGCACGCTCAAGCCCGAGAAGGACGGCCTCTTCTGCGAGAAGATCTTCGGCCCGTCCCGGGACTGGGAATGCTACTGCGGCAAGTACAAGCGCGTGCGCTTCAAGGGCATCATCTGCGAGCGGTGTGGCGTTGAAGTCACCCGCGCCAAGGTGCGCCGCGAGCGCATGGGCCACATTGAGCTGGCCGCTCCCGTCACGCACATCTGGTACTTCAAGGGTGTTCCCTCCCGTTTGGGCTACCTCCTTGACCTGGCACCCAAGGACCTCGAAAAGGTCATCTACTTCGCTGCCTACATGATCACGAGCGTCGACACCGAGAGCCGTCACGCGGAACTGCCGAACCTCCAGGTGGAGCACGACCTCGAGAAGAAGCAGCTCGTCGACAACCGCGACAGCGACATCGCCACGATTGCCCGCGACCTTGAGGACGAGCTTGCCCGCCTCGAAGGCGAAGGCGCCAAGGCTGCCGACAAGAAGAAGGCCCGCGACTCCGCGGACCGTCAGATGGCCAACGTCCGCAAGCGCGCGGATGCTGAGATCGAGCGCCTCGAGCAGGTCTGGGACCGTTTCAAGAACCTCAAGGTCGCCGACCTCGAAGGTGACGAAGGCCTGTACCGCGAACTGCGCGACCGCTACGGCATGTACTTCGAAGGCTCCATGGGTGCCGAAGCCATCAAGAAGCGTCTTGAGAACTTCGACATGCAGGCAGAGTCGGAGTCCCTGCGCGACACCATCCAGAACGGCAAGGGCCAGCGCAAGACGCGTGCCCTCAAGCGCCTGAAGGTTGTCAACGCATTCCTGACCACCAACAACAGCCCGCTCGGCATGGTGCTGGACGCCGTCCCGGTGATCCCGCCGGAACTGCGCCCGATGGTCCAGCTGGACGGTGGCCGCTTCGCGACCTCCGACCTCAACGACCTCTACCGCCGTGTGATCAACCGCAACAACCGACTCAAGCGACTGCTTGACCTCGGCGCTCCGGAGATCATCGTCAACAACGAGAAGCGCATGCTTCAGGAAGCTGTTGACAGCCTCTTCGACAACGGCCGTCGCGGCCGTCCCGTCACGGGTCCGGGCAACCGTCCGCTGAAGTCCCTGAGCGACATGCTCAAGGGCAAGCAGGGCCGTTTCCGCCAGAACCTGCTCGGCAAGCGCGTCGACTACTCCGGCCGTTCGGTCATCGTCGTCGGCCCGCAGCTGAAGCTGCACCAGTGTGGTCTGCCCAAGCAGATGGCCCTGGAGCTCTTCAAGCCGTTCGTGATGAAGCGACTGGTTGACCTCAACCACGCGCAGAACATCAAGTCGGCAAAGCGCATGGTCGAGCGTTACCGTCCGCAGGTCTGGGACGTGCTGGAAGAGATCATCACCGAACACCCGGTGCTGCTCAACCGTGCACCTACCCTGCACCGCCTCGGCATCCAGGCATTCGAACCGCAGCTTGTTGAAGGCAAAGCGATCCAGCTTCACCCGCTGGTTTGTGGCGCCTTCAACGCCGACTTCGACGGCGACCAGATGGCAGTCCACCTGCCGCTGAGCCCCGAAGCGCAGGCTGAAGCCCGCATCCTGATGCTGTCCTCCAACAACATCTTGAAGCCGTCCGATGGCCGTCCGGTGACCCTGCCTTCGCAGGACATGATCATCGGTCTGTACCACCTGACCACCAAGCGCGTTGGTTCCGCAGGCGAAGGCCGCATCTTCTCCTCGGTTTCGGAAGCCATCATGGCCTACGATGCCCGCGAGCTGCACCTGAACTCCCAGGTCAAGATCCGCCTTGAGGGCTTTGTTCCTTACGCCGGCTGGGAAGCTCCGGAAGGTTGGGAGCCGGGTCAGACCGCACTGGTCCAGACCTCCCTCGGCCAGGTTCTCTTCAACGAGACCCTGCCGGAGGACTACCCGTGGGTTGAGGCTGTTGCCGACAAGGGCGAGCTTTCCCGGATCGTCAACGACCTCGCAGAGCGCTACCCGAAGGTGGTCACGGCTGCAACGCTGGACAACCTGAAGGACGCCGGTTTCTACTGGGCGACCCGCTCGGGCGTCACCGTGGCAATCTCCGACATCGAGGTGCCCACCTCCAAGCCGGCCATCTTGGCCGGTTACGAGACCATGGCTGCCAAGATCCAGGGCCAGTACGACAAGGGCCTGATCGACGACGACGAGCGTCGCCAGGAACTGATCGAGATCTGGAACAAGGCCACCAACGAAATCGCCCAGGCGATGCGTGACAGCCTGTCCCCGATGAACACCATCAACCGCATGGTGTCCTCCGGTGCACGTGGTAACTGGATGCAGGTCCGCCAGATCGCGGGTATCCGTGGTCTTGTGGCCAACCCGAAGGGTGAGATCATCCCGCGTCCGATCAAGTCCTCGTACCGCGAGGGCCTGTCGGTGCTGGAATACTTCATCGCCACGCACGGTGCCCGTAAGGGTCTGGCCGACACCGCACTGCGTACCGCCAACTCGGGTTACCTGACCCGTCGTCTGGTGGACGTTTCGCAGGACGTCATCGTCCGTGAAGAGGACTGTGGCACCGAGCGTGGTCTCATGACCGCAATCGCCGTGCCGGACTCCAACGGTGAGCTGGTTCTTGACGAAAACGTCGAGAACAGCGCCTACGCACGTACCCTCGCCGTCGACGTGGTCGACTCCAAGGGTGCTGTGCTGGCAGCTGCCGGCACCGACTGCGGCGACGTCGTCATTGCCGAGCTGCTCGCGGCCGGCATCACCGAGGTCAAGGTCCGTTCCGTACTCACGTGTGAGTCCAAGGTCGGCACCTGTGCGCTCTGCTACGGCCGTTCGCTGGCCACCGGCAAGACCGTGGACATCGGAGAGGCCGTCGGCATCATCGCCGCACAGTCCATCGGTGAACCCGGTACCCAGCTGACCATGCGTACGTTCCACACCGGTGGTGCTGTTTCCGCCAGCGGTGGCGACGACATCACCCAGGGTCTGCCCCGTATCCAGGAGCTCTTCGAAGCCCGTACTCCGAAGGGTGTTGCACCGATTGCTGAAGCAGCCGGCCGCATCGCCATCGAAGAGTCCGAGCGCCAGATGCGCCTCATCATCACCCCGGACGATGGTTCCGAGGAGATCGCCTACCCGGTGCTGCGCCGTTCCCGCCTCCTCATCGAGGATGGCGAGCACGTCAGCGTCGGCCAGAAGCTGATCAACGGTCCTGTGGACCCGAAGCAGGTTCTGCGCATCATGGGTCCGCGTGCCGCCCAGAAGTTCCTGGTGGACGAGGTCCAGGGCGTTTACCGCAGCCAGGGCATCGGCATCCACGACAAGCACGTGGAAGTCATCGTCCGCCAGATGCTGCGCCGCGTGACCGTCATCGAATCCGGCGACTCCGATCTGCTTCCGGGCGAGCTCGCTGAGCGCAGCCGCTTCGAAGACGAGAACCGTCGTGTGGTGTCCGAAGGCCGTACCCCGGCTTCCGGCCGTCCGGAACTGATGGGTATCACCAAGGCATCTCTGGCAACCGAGTCCTGGCTGTCGGCCGCTTCCTTCCAGGAGACCACCCGCGTTCTGACGCAGGCGGCCATGGAAGGCAAGAGCGACCCGCTGCTCGGCCTCAAGGAGAACGTCATCATCGGTAAGCTCATCCCGGCCGGTACGGGCCTGCCCCGTTACACCGAGGTCACCGTGGAGCCGACTGAAGAAGCAAAGGCAAGCCTGTTCACGGGCCCCAGCGCCTTCACCGACTTCTCGTATGACGCCCTGGGCGGCGACGGAGCTCCCGAGTTCCACGCCATCCCGCTGGATGACTACGATCTCGGCAACGACTTCCGCTAACGGGCACGGCGGGCCCTTTCGTGTCGCGTTCCGCGCCACGTAGGGACCCTGCCGCCCTGCCCTTAGTCTTCTAGTCAAGGGAAGGACCCCGTACTCACTGAGTGCGGGGTCCTTCCCGTTAGGGCCCGACGACGGCGGCCGGCACCCGCCGTCGTGGTTCACCCCTCTACACCCGATTAAGGCCTCAGATCGAGCCATGCTAGAATTTTGGTAATTGTTCTGTGTGGCAGTGGATGAAGGCCGCCGCAGCATCATTTCGGTTTTGTTCTCATGATGTTGGGTGGAGCCTGTTTCCGGGTTGCGGGCTACGTGCGCAACGAATGCCGCACTTTTGCACGCCCACCGGGTCTTCGGACCAGGGCCGCATGGACAACGCCAAAGCTCTCACGCAAACACAGGTCAACACCTGGGCGCGGAGCAGAGATCAACCAACGGAGAACACGAAAGTGCCTACGATTAACCAGCTGGTCCGCAAGGGCCGCACGCCGAAGGTCTCCAAGACCAAGGCTCCCGCGCTTAAGGGCAGCCCGATGCGCCGCGGTGTTTGCACCCGCGTTTACACGACCACCCCGAAGAAGCCAAACTCGGCTCTCCGTAAGGTTGCGCGTGTGCGCCTCAACGGTGGCGTTGAAGTTACCGCCTACATCCCCGGTGTTGGCCACAACCTCCAGGAGCACTCCATCGTGCTGGTCCGTGGTGGTCGTGTGAAGGACCTCCCGGGTGTCCGTTACAAGATCGTCCGTGGTGCCCTCGATACCCAGGGTGTCAAGAACCGCAAGCAGGCCCGCAGCCGCTACGGCGCAAAGATGGAGAAGAAGTAATATGCCTCGCAAGGGTCCGGCCCCGAAGCGGCCGCTAGTTTCCGATCCCGTTTACGGTTCCCCGTTGGTCACCCAGCTGATCAACAAGGTTCTGATCGACGGCAAGAAGTCCACCGCAGAGCGCATCGTTTACGGCGCCCTCGAAGGTGCACGCGCCAAGTCCGGTGGCGACCCCGTTGCCGCCCTCAAGAAGGCCATGGACAACGTCAAGCCTTCCCTCGAGGTCCGCTCCCGCCGTGTCGGTGGCGCAACCTACCAGGTTCCCGTTGAGGTCAAGCCGGGCCGCTCCACCGCCCTCGCTCTCCGCTGGCTGGTTGGCTACTCCAAGGCCCGCCGCGAGAAGACGATGACCGAGCGCCTCCAGAACGAAATCCTGGATGCGTCCAACGGTCTCGGTGCCGCTGTGAAGCGTCGCGAAGACACCCACAAGATGGCCGAGTCGAACAAGGCCTTCGCACACTACCGCTGGTAAATCTTCCCGTACGCCGCCGGCTCCCTGAGCCGGCGGCGAACGTGTAGTCCATCCGAAAGGGAGACACCGTGGCACAGGACGTGCTTACCGACCTTAGCAAGGTCCGCAACATCGGCATCATGGCCCACATCGATGCCGGCAAGACCACTACCACCGAGCGCATCCTGTTCTACACGGGTGTGAACCACAAGATCGGCGAAACGCACGACGGCGCTTCGACGACCGACTGGATGGAACAGGAAAAGGAACGCGGCATCACCATCACGTCTGCCGCCGTGACCTGCTTCTGGGACAAGAACCAGATCAACATCATTGACACCCCGGGCCACGTGGACTTCACGGTTGAGGTCGAGCGCTCGCTGCGCGTCCTCGACGGCGCCGTTGCTGTCTTCGATGGCAAGGAAGGCGTCGAGCCGCAGTCCGAGACTGTTTGGCGCCAGGCCGACAAGTACAACGTGCCGCGTATCTGCTTCGTCAACAAGATGGACAAGCTCGGCGCTGACTTCTACTTCACCGTAGACACCATCATCAGCCGCCTCGGCGCCAAGCCGCTGGTTCTCCAGCTGCCGATCGGTGCAGAGAACGACTTCATCGGCGTCGTGGATCTCCTTGAGATGCGCGCCCTGGTGTGGCCGGGCGATGCCAAGGGTGACGTCACCATGGGTGCCAAGTACGAGGTCCAGGAGATCCCCGCCGATCTCCAGGCCAAGGCTGAGGAATACCGTGCACAGCTCGTTGAGACTGTTGCCGAGGCTTCCGAAGAACTCATGGAGAAGTACCTCGACGGTGAAGAACTCACTGTCGAGGAGCTCAAGGCCGGCATCCGCAAGATGACCATCAACTCTGAGCTCTACCCGGTTCTCTGTGGTTCTGCCTTCAAGAACCGCGGCGTACAGCCGATGCTCGATGCTGTTGTTGACTTCCTGCCGAACCCGCTCGACGTCCCGCCCATGGTCGGTCACGACCCGCGCGACGAAGAGAAGGAGCTCACCCGCAAGCCTTCCGCCGACGAGCCGTTCTCGGCCCTGGCGTTCAAGATTGCGGCGCACCCGTTCTTCGGCCAGCTCACCTTCATCCGCGTGTACTCCGGTCACGTGGAAGCAGGCGCACAGGTGGTCAACTCCACCAAGGGCAAGAAGGAGCGCATCGGCAAGCTGTTCCAGATGCACGCCAACAAGGAAATGCCTGTTGAAGGCGCTACCGCTGGCCACATCTACGCAGCGATCGGTCTGAAGGACACCACCACGGGCGACACCCTGTGTGATGCGAACAACCAGATCGTCCTCGAGTCCATGAGCTTCCCGGAGCCTGTGATCTCGGTTGCCATCGAGCCGAACACCAAGGGTGACCAGGAGAAGCTCTCCACGGCCATCCAGAAGCTCTCCGCTGAGGACCCGACCTTCCAGGTCTCCCTCAACGAGGACACCGGTCAGACCATCATCGCCGGCATGGGCGAGCTCCACCTGGACATCCTGGTGGACCGCATGCGCCGCGAATTCAAGGTCGAGGCAAACGTCGGCAAGCCGCAGGTTGCTTACCGAGAAACCATCAAGCGCGCTGTAGAGCGTCACGACTACACGCACAAGAAGCAGACTGGTGGTTCGGGTCAGTTCGCAAAGATCCAGATCGCCATCGAGCCGATGGACACCGCCGACGGCGAGCTCTACGCGTTCGAGAACAAGGTCACCGGTGGCCGCGTGCCCCGCGAGTACATCCCGTCCGTTGACGCGGGCATCCAGGATGCACTCAACGACGGCGTTCTGGCCGGCTACCCGGTTGTCGGCATCAAGGCCACGCTGATTGACGGCGCGTACCACGATGTTGACTCCTCGGAAATGGCGTTCAAGATCGCCGGCCGTATGGCTTTCAAGGAAGCCGCACGCAAGGCGAACCCGGTTCTGCTCGAACCGCTGATGGATGTTGAGGTCCGCACCCCTGAGGAATACATGGGTGAAGTAATCGGTGACCTGAACTCCCGCCGTGGCCAGATGCAGTCCATGGAAGATGCCGCCGGCGTCAAGGTGATCCGTGCGCATGTTCCGCTGTCCGGCATGTTCGGCTACATCGGTGACCTGCGTTCGAAGACCCAGGGCCGTGCTGTGTACTCCATGACGTTCAACAGCTACGCCGAGGTCCCGAAGGCAGTTGCCGACGAGATCATCCAGAAGACCCGCGGCGAGTAATCACCGACGGATAAACCAGGATGCTGGCCCGTTCCGGGAAAGCATTCAGTGCAGGCGCCGGGCTGTAGCCCAGGCCGCAGTCCGGCCCCTGCGCGAACAGACTCCAGGTACTAGCATTGGTCCCTGAATCTGCAATTTCACCAAAACCAAAGCCCCCAAGTAGACTTGCTGGAGTTTCTGCCGCGAAAAGCGCGGCCGAGGAGCAACTCACTTGAAATCGTTCTAGGAGGAACCTGTGGCAAAGGCAAAGTTCGAGCGGACTAAGCCGCACGTCAACATCGGCACCATTGGTCACGTTGACCACGGTAAGACGACGCTGACTGCCGCCATTTCCAAGGTGCTGTACGACAAGTACCCCACTCTCAACGAGCAGCGCGACTTCGCGTCGATTGACTCTGCTCCGGAAGAGCGCCAGCGTGGTATTACGATCAACATCTCCCACGTTGAATACCAGACCGAGAAGCGCCACTACGCACACGTAGACGCTCCGGGTCACGCTGACTACATCAAGAACATGATCACCGGTGCTGCCCAGATGGACGGTGCGATCCTCGTGGTTGCCGCCACTGACGGCCCGATGGCTCAGACCCGCGAGCACGTTCTGCTCGCCCGCCAGGTTGGCGTTCCCTACCTGCTGGTCGCGCTGAACAAGTCCGACATGGTCGACGACGAAGAGCTTCTCGACCTCGTTGAAATGGAAGTTCGCGAGCTGCTCAGCGCTCAGGGCTTCGATGGCGACGACGCTCCCGTTGTTCGCGTTTCCGGCCTCAAGGCACTCGAAGGCGACCCGGTTTGGGTCAAGTCCGTCGAGGACCTCATGGAAGCTGTCGACAACTCGGTTCCGGACCCCGTTCGTGACCGCGACAAGCCGTTCCTGATGCCGATCGAAGACGTCTTCACGATCACCGGTCGTGGAACCGTTGTTACGGGTCGCGCCGAGCGCGGTACCCTCGCGATCAACTCTGAGGTTGAAATCGTTGGTATCCGTCCGGTCCAGAAGACCACCGTTACCGGTATCGAGATGTTCCACAAGCAGCTCGACGAAGCATGGGCCGGCGAGAACTGTGGCCTCCTGCTCCGCGGTCTGAAGCGCGACGACGTCGAGCGTGGCCAGGTTGTCGTCAAGCCGGGTTCCATCACCCCGCACACCGACTTCGAGGCAAACGTCTACATCCTTTCCAAGGACGAAGGCGGACGTCACAACCCGTTCTACTCGAACTACCGCCCGCAGTTCTACTTCCGTACCACGGACGTAACCGGCGTTATCACCCTGCCGGAAGGCACGGAAATGGTTATGCCTGGCGACAACACTGAGATGACCGTCGAGCTCATCCAGCCCATCGCTATGGAAGAGGGCCTCGGCTTCGCAATCCGTGAAGGTGGCCGCACCGTTGGTTCGGGACGTGTTACCAAGATCATCAAGTAGTTTCTACTTGTAGATCGGTGGAGGACCGGCCGCCTGGCCTCCGGTAGCAAAGCAAAGAAGAACCCCGTCACTATCGTGGCGGGGTTCTTCTTTGCTATCGTTTATCTATCGAATGGATTAATGGCGGATGGTGGATCCGTGACTTTGCGAAGCCGAAGCCCGTGCGGCTTCGTCGCCCCATGGGATAGGAGAGCAGCAATGTCTGGCTTCTTTGGCACCATCCTCGTATTGGCTATCGTCTTGGTCGCCGCTTTAGTGTCCTACTCCGCGGGGAAATCGAAAGGACGGTGGCTTGCCGAAAGGGATGCACAACGGTTGGTTGACGATTCCGTTGGGCAGTATCGCTCAGGCTATCTAGCCGGCCACTTGGCAGGGTGGCGAGACGCCGAGGCCCGGCGCCTATCTGCTCCTGCGGAGGAACGGGCCTCCCGCCCGCCTGGCCCGGAGGGCCCGCAAACGTTCCCGCCTATTCCCGTGCAGGGCGCCCCGGAGCAAATCGCGCCGAACCAAATCGCACCAGTCCAAGCCACACCAGCCCAGCCCGCGCCGGTTGGGCCCGTGCCAGTTGAACCGTGGCCGCTCCCGATTCATTCGCAACCAGCGCAGGTGCAACCAGCCCGGATCTCGCCAGAGGCCCTTCGCGACGAACAAGCGGCCCGGAAACAGAAGCGGGATCGGCAGAACATCAACATCACGCTGTACGTGGCAAGCCTTCTGCTGGTCGCCGCCTCAGCGCTGTTCATCGGCACCAGCCTCCCGTCCGTTCTCCGCTTTGCCGGTGTCTGGACCATCACCGCGGCCTTTTATGCCGCGGGCTTCATCCTCCATGCGAGGGCTCCCAGGCTACGGCCCGCAGCGATCGCCTTCGCGGGAACGGGCCTTGCGTTGATCCCCGTGACGGGGCTGGCGATGTACAACTTCGCCTTGAACAACGGCGCGGCCGCCTGGCTGGTCACGTCCGTCGTCGGGACGGTGGCCTATGTAGTCGCCGCAGTTCGACTCGACAACAGGGTTCTCGCCTTCCTGTCCTTGAGCTTTGTGGTCTCCTCGGCGTGGTCCGGTGTGTCCATGCTGGGCGGCGCCCTTGTCTGGTATTTCGCTTCCCTGATCGGCTTCGCCGTGTTCCTGACCCTGATGGCCACGCGCAAACCGCACTGGCTTCCGCCGGTCTATATCCGGCCCTTGATGTCCCTCCACCCCTATGTGGTGCCGTTCGTTGCACTTGCCGCCAGTTTCGTGCCCCAACATCTGGGGAAGGACGAGTACGCCATCATCATGGTGGTGTGCGGCGTGTATTTCGCCGTCATGGCGGCCCTTCCCCAGGGCGTGTTCCGGCTCCAACAGTTCTATGCGGCGAGGCTCTCATTCACCGTGGCCTTCCTCGTGTTCCTTTCGGACGCCGGGCTTGGGTTGCCGGAGGTACTGTTGGCCGCCGTCGTTCTTCTTGCTCTGCAGTCGCTGTGGCCGGCATTCGACAGCAGCCGGTTCGCCCGTTGGTTCCCGGGTCCGGGCACATCCCAGGCGATCCGGCGCTGCCGGATTGATGCCGTGGTGTGCTTTGGCCTTCAACTGGCGGCTGCCTCCATGGCGGCCTTCGCCATCCTGGTCCGGCATTCCGGGACGCCCGTGGGCCTCCCGTTGTTCGCGAGCCTCCTGTGCGGTTTGGTCCTGGCGTGGAAGCTGGGAGGCCACGCCGAGTGGCTCCCCGTGGGCGCCCTTGTGGTGGCGGCGCCGTTTGCCGATGAACTCGGCGGTTGGCCGACGGCGGCATTGTTGGCTATCGCCGGCGCGTTCTGGCTGCTGCGGGCCAGCAGGCCAATGGAGGGCAAACGCAGGGTCTTTGTCCTCGCGGGGCGCATTGCGCTCACTCTCAGCATCCCGGCAGCGACAGCAGCTGTAGCGCCGGAGAATCCCGACCGCGCTGCCGCCGTCGTCATGGCGTTCCTTGCCGCGGTGACGTTCCAGTTGCTGTTGGAAGCCGCGCTGATCCGCTTGGGTGTCAGGACCTTCGCGCCGACCGCCTGCCTCGCGGCCTTTGCCGGGGCGGGCATGGCCGTGATGCCTTTGCTTATTTTGCTCGAGCAAGCCCCGGACCAACCCCTGACAGCGTCGGCCATCAGAATTCATGTCCTTGCTGCCGCGCTGGTTGGTTGGACGCTGTTCCCGAATGCGGTGAGAGTCACCCTGCGCGGAAGGATGGTTGAGTTCCTCGCCCCGGCGGCCCTAGCCTGGGCGGGAGTGCTGTCCTTCGGAGCCCTGTCCGTGGCGTTGGGAAATGCTGTGTTGCTCGTTGGCATGCTGTATTTCACGGTTCAGGCGCTCCGTCTTCCCCGCACCCTGCACCGCCGCAGCTATTGGTGGGCGGTCCGTGCCCTCGTCACCCTTCTCGCGGGCACAGGCTATCTGCAGTTGCTCCGGGACGGAGGTGGCCTGGAGTTGGCGGGGGAGAGGCTTCAGCTTGCAACTGTGGTCTTCATCGCCTTGACCCTCCAGGTCATTCCGCCCCTCGTGGAGGCGGTCCGCGGTCCTGACCGAGGCCTCGCGACACTCGACGCCGCCGTGGTGCTGCCCTTCATGGCCGGCGCCGTCGCCGTCGTGAGCATTTCCGGGCGCTACGTCGACGGCTCCGTGGCCGGAAGCTGGCAAGCGGCCGCGGCCTCACTCATCATGGCGGCCTCGGCGGTGGCGGCCGGGTTCATGCTTCGCACGGAGGGCGCCTCCTCAGTCTTCGTGCCGGCGACGTTGGCGCTCTTGCTGCTGCTTCGCGGTGGGCACATTCACGAGGTCGAGGCGTTGCTTGCCATCTTCGCCGGGTTCAGCGCCGTCATGGTGGCTGCGGCACCCGGGCGGACGGCGAAGGGCGTCTACTTCATTGCCGCCAGGATTCTCACGGCCGCCCTCGCCGCAGTCTTCGCGCACGACGTGTCGGCCTCCGTCACCGTTGTGTCGCTGACTTTCGCGGGCGTCCTGGTGCTGCAGCACATCGCCCGCTGGCTCATGCGGAACCGCTTGCAGCAGATTCCCTTCCAACAGGCGGCAGTCTGGGTGACGCTCGGAGCGCAAGCCGTGCTGCCGGCGATGTACCTTTTGGCTCAGCAGGAAGCCCACGACGGCGGCCGCTGGGTCCTGCTGCTCGAGCTGGCAGCGTTGTTGGTCTCCGCCGTCGTGGCGAGCCGGATCTTCACCGCCCGGGGCGCCGGGTATTTCACCATCCCGGCGTCGGTTGCCGCGGTGGTGGCAGCCGGACCCGAGGTGTCATTCCCTGCCGGGACGTGGCTCGCGGAACCCCTGTTCGGTCAGTTCGCGGTGATTCTGGTGCTGCTCGCGATGTCGCTACTGGTGACTGTTGTGAGGCTGCTGGTCCAGCCGGGAAGCGGCGTCCCCGAGCATTGGTTCTGGCTGGCGGCGGCGCTGTCTTTCGCGGGTGCCGGAGGCGCGCTGTCGGTTGACGTTCCGCACACCGCCATGACTATGGCGGGACTGGTACTGGCGCTAGTGTGCTTCGTGGCCTCCCACGTCGAGGGAATGCCGGGCTTCTACCCGCTTGCCTCCGCCGCTAGCCTCGTCGGTGCTACTGTCCTGGTCGCTACGGCCCTGGATGAGGCTCCCCTTCTGGGGCAGGCCGGGGCTCAATGGGAGGATTTCCTCCCGTGGCTCCTGGGCTGCGCAGGATCGGCCGCTGTGCTCTACGCTGCCCGTTGGTCCCGGATCCCGGGCGTGGGGTCGCAGCCTGTGCGCAAGTTGTCGCTCGCGGCAGCGGCAGGAGGGGGATTTGCGCTGGCCGCAGCTGCAGGCCTACTGCACGATGACACCGCTCTGGCAGGAACTTGCCTTCTCGGCGCCGCCGTGGCCGTGGCCTACCTCGAAGTACCCCGGGCCATCAGATTCACTGTCGCGGAGCTGGGGGCGGTGCTGGTGCTTGCCGCCGCACAGCGGGCGGTCCTTTTCGTCCATGGAGCCAGGCCCGAGCTCTTTTGGGTGGTGCAGTGGTTCGCGGTCCTCGGTGCCGTTTTGGCAGGGGTGCGCTATTACGTAGGGGACAATCTGGAGGGGCGTATCAGATTGGGGATCGCCTCAGGCTTGTTGTCCTTCGGAGGCCTCCTCTCGGTAGTGCCAGGAAGCCTCTTCCCGGGCACTGAGCCACAGCAACTATGGGTCCTCGTCGGATATGCCGTGTTACTGCTTGCCGGACTTGTCCTCGCCGAGCGCATGTTCGTGTGGTGGGGTGCCGCGGGCGTTGCCCTCAGCGTGATGTGGGCCCTTCGTTCCTATGCCTTCGCGATGCTCGCCGTGATCGCCTTGGCATTGATTGTCCTTGCGGTCTGGCGCCTCAACCGGACCTCGCCCTGATACCGTTGCCTCAAGGGAGGAATGCGAAATGGGAACGCTGATTTTTCTGGTCTTGGTGGTTGTTGTGGTAGCCGGGGTCTTTTGGGGAAGGAAATACTTCCGCCGCGAGATCGAGCGCGCCAAGCGCATCAATCGGGCGAACAGGAAAGATTGATTTAGCACGATCGGTCCACAAACAGGACTTCGAATCAGCTCCTGCGCGCCTTGCTCAAGGACTGGTACCAGTAATACGAGTCCTTGGGGGTTCTCTCGAGGGTGTCGAAGTCCACGTGCACCAGGCCGAAACGCTGCGAATAGCCCGCGGCCCATTCGAAGTTGTCCAGTAGCGTCCAGACGTAGTAGCCCAGAAGTTCGACGTCGTGGGCGATCCCGCCAGGGGCCGTGGCCCTCAAGGCCTGGCCAAGGTGAGAAGCAAGGTAGCTGATGCGGTCGGCGTCGTGCACCGGACCCCGCGTGTGGTCCGGTTCCGGGAAGCTCGCGCCGCTCTCTGTGATGAAGAGGGGAGGCAGCGCTGCTCCGTAGCGGTCTTTCAACTCCCGGAGCAGGATTCCGAGGTGTTCGGGGGCCACAGGCCAGCCAAATCCTGTCGTTTCGTATTCGGGGAAGGCCGCAAGGTGGAACGGAAGCTTGGCCATCATGTCCGGGGTGTTCCAGTGCGCGGTTCCGTCGGCGTGGCCCGAGGCTACTTTGACGGGGTAGTAGTAGTTCAGGCCGTAGAAATCCAAGGGCTGGTGGATGGTCTTGAGATCTTCGTCCCGGACTTTGCCCAGGGCGCGGAACCAAGGCCTCACCTGTAGCGGCGGCTTCGGGTACCGCCCCAGGAGGATGGGATCGGCATACACCCGGTTGAAGATGAGGTCGAAGGCCTTAGCCATGAGGCCGTCTGCCAGCCGCTTGCTTGCGGGCCGGACTGGAGAATGCACGTTGGCTACGCCGACAGTTCCTGCCACTCCGGCAGCGCGCAGGGCCTGGACGGCCAGGCCGTGCCCCAACAACTGGTGGTGGGCAGCCGGCAGGGCATCGAAAAGCAGGCGCCTGCCGGGAGCGTGGACGCCGAGCGCGTACCCTTGCAACGCGACCGAAACTGGTTCGTTCAGGGTGACCCATTGCGCCACGCGGTCACCGAAGCGCTGTGCGGCCGCGGCGGAGTATTCGGCGAACCGTTCCGCCGTCGCCCGATTAAGCCAGCCGCCGTCGTGCTCCAACGGCAGGGGAGTATCCCAATGGAACAAGGTCACCATGGGGGACACGCCGGCCTTCAGGAGCTTGTCGATCAGGCGGTCGTAGAAATCCAGTCCCTGTTGGTTGATCGGTCCCTTGCCGCCGGGTTGGATCCGTGGCCAGGAGAGAGAGAACCGGTAGGAGTCCACGCCCAGGTCCTGCATGAGGGCAATGTCCTCGTCCGTCCGGTTGTAGTGGTCGCAGGCGACTGCAGGGGAGTGCCCGTCGACGATCGCGCCTGGTTTCTCGGCAAATGCATCCCAGCTCGACGGTCCGCGACCGTCCGCTGTGAGCGAGCCCTCGATCTGGAAGGCCGCAGCAGCGACGCCCAAGGTGAAGTCCGGCCGGATGCGGCCTGCAAGATCCCCCACCGCGGCATCTTGGACAGTCATGACCCCATCATCCCGAGCGCAGGAGCTGATGGCAATGGTCCGACGAGGCCCGATTGGCTTATGCCGGGGAATTCCGGCATACTAGGTGAGTTGTTCAAGCGCTTCTTCGCGTCCCGATCCGGATAATGCCGGGTGTCAGGGTCCAAGCTGAAGCCCAAACATAACCCAGATCCCCAAAGGAATTCGGACGATTTTGCGCGGAAAGCGCGACACGCCCGACCGCGGGGGTCGGTTACACCGGCAAGTTGAGGAACCCGGATCCCTCCGGATTCAGCTTGTGCGGCGGGTGGTAGTACTACTTCAAATGCTTCGGCAGCCACATGCAACACGTAAGTGAACAGGGCAGCCTTTATTCGAGGGCAGCACAGACTGAAAGAGAGTCAGGCGACATGGCGGGACAAAAAATCCGCATCCGGCTGAAGTCATATGACCACGAGGTCATTGATGTTTCAGCGCGGAAGATCGTTGAGACGGTCACGCGCGCAGGCGCAACGGTAGTGGGCCCCGTGCCGCTGCCGACGGAGAAGAACGTGTACTGCGTTATCCGGTCTCCCCACAAGTACAAGGACAGCCGTGAGCACTTTGAAATGCGTACTCACAAGCGTCTGATCGACATCATCGACCCCACGCCGAAGGCTGTTGACTCGCTTATGCGTCTCGACCTGCCGGCCGACGTGAACATCGAAATCAAGCTGTAGGGAGGTGCTGAGAAAACTATGACCGCAACCCGTAATGTAAAGGGCCTGCTGGGCACGAAGCTCGGCATGACCCAGGTCTGGGACGAGAACAACAAGCTCATCCCGGTAACTGTCGTCCAGGCTGACTCCAACGTCATCACCCAGCTGCGCAATGCAGAGACTGATGGCTATGTCGCCGTTCAGATCGGCTACGGCCAGATCGATCCCCGCAAGGTCACCAAGCCGCTGGCTGGTCACTTTGAAAAGGCTGGCGTAACTCCTCGCCGCCACGTCGTCGAACTGCGCACTGCAGACGCCGCGTCTTACGAACTGGGCCAGGAGCTTTCTGTTGAGCTCTTCGAAGCCGGTCAGAAGATCGACGTCGTCGGCACCAGCAAGGGTAAGGGCTTCGCCGGTGTTATGAAGCGTCACGGCTTCCACGGTGTTGGAGCCTCCCACGGTGCGCACAAGAACCACCGCAAGCCCGGTTCAATCGGTGGCGCATCCACCCCGAGCCGCGTCTTCAAGGGTCTGAAAATGGCCGGTCGCATGGGCGCAGAACGTCACACCACGCTGAACCTCACGGTTCACGCTGTTGACGCCGAGAAGTCGCTGCTCCTTATCAAGGGTGCCGTCCCCGGTGCCCGCGGCCAGGTCGTCCTCGTACGCACCGCCGTGAAGGGAGCCTAGTTAGATGACTAGCACTGTCAAGGTAGACCTGCCTGCAGAGATCTTCGACGTCCAGACCAACGTGCCGCTGCTGCACCAGGTCGTCGTCGCACAGCTCGCTGCTGCTCGCCAGGGTACCCACAAGACCAAGACCCGCGCCGAAGTTTCCGGTGCAGGCCGCAAGCCGTTCAAGCAGAAGGGCACCGGCCGCGCCCGTCAGGGTTCCATCCGTGCTCCTCACATGACCGGTGGTGGCATCGTCCACGGCCCGACGCCGCGTGACTACAGCCAGCGGACCCCCAAGAAGATGAAGGCTGCCGCACTGCGTGGCGCCCTGTCCGACCGCGCCCGTAACGGCCGCATCCACGTCGTTGCTGAACTGGTCGCTGGCACCAAGCCGTCCTCCAAGGCAGCACTCGCCGCGTTGCGTGCAGTCTCCGAGCGTCGGAACCTGCTCGTTGTTATCGAGCGCGCCAACGATGTTGCCGCACTGTCCGTGCGCAACCTCGCAGATGTTCACGTTCTGTACGCAGACCAGCTGAACACCTACGACGTGCTGGTTTCCGACGACGTTGTCTTCACCAAGGCTGCGTTCGAGGCTTTCATCGCTGACAAGGCAAAGAACGAGGAGGATGCCAAGTGAGTGCAGCCACCATCAAAGACCCGCGCGACGTCGTCATTGCACCCGTCGTTTCGGAAAAGAGCTACGGCCTGATCGACGAGGGCAAGTACACCTTCCTGGTGGACCCCCGCTCGAACAAGACCGAGATCAAGCTGGCCGTGGAGAAGATTTTCTCCGTCAAGGTCGAATCGATCAACACCATCAACCGTGCCGGTAAGCGCAAGCGGACCAAATTCGGCTGGGGACAGCGCAAGAGCACCAAGCGTGCAATTGTCACCCTCAAAGAAGGCACAATCGACATCTTCGGCGGTCCGCTCGCGTAGCGGAGACCACTTTAACGAGGAAATGAATTATGGGAATCCGTAAATACAAGCCGACTACCCCGGGCCGTCGCGGCTCGAGCGTAGCCGACTTCTCCGAAATCACGCGATCGACTCCGGAAAAGTCGTTGCTGCGTCCGCTGCACAAGACTGGCGGCCGTAACAACACCGGTAAGATCACTACCCGTCACAAGGGTGGTGGCCACAAGCGCCAGTACCGTCTGATCGACTTCCGTCGTCACGACAAGGACGGCGTCAACGCCCGCGTTGCCGAAATCGAGTACGATCCGAACCGCACGGCTCGCATCGCCCTCCTGCACTACGTTGATGGCACCAAGCGTTACATCATCGCCCCGAACAAGCTGTCCCAGGGTGACTTCGTCGAGGCTGGCCCCGACGCTGACATCAAGCCGGGCAACAACTTGCCGCTGCGCAACATCCCCGTTGGTACCACCATCCACGCAGTTGAACTGCGTCCGGGTGGCGGCGCCAAGATGGCCCGTTCCGCAGGTGCTTCGGTTCAGCTCGTCGCCAAGGAAGGCCGTTTCGCCCAGCTGCGTCTGCCCTCCGGTGAAATCCGCAACGTTGACGTGCGCTGCCGCGCAACCGTCGGCGAGGTCGGCAACGCCGAGCAGTCGAACATCAACTGGGGCAAGGCCGGCCGTATGCGCTGGAAGGGCGTTCGCCCGACCGTCCGTGGTGTCGCCATGAACCCGGTCGATCACCCGCACGGTGGTGGTGAAGGTAAGACTTCCGGTGGACGTCACCCGGTCAACCCGAACGGTAAGCGTGAAGGCCGCACCCGCCGCCCCAACAAAGAGAGCGACAAGCTTATTGTTCGTCGCCGCCGTACTGGCAAGAACAAGCGATAGGAGCCTGGACACATGCCACGCAGCCTGAAAAAAGGTCCTTTCGTAGACCAGCACCTCTTTGTGAAGGTCGCCAGGGAAAACGAAAAGGGCACCAAGAACGTCATCAAGACCTGGTCCCGCCGTTCGATGATCGTCCCGGACATGCTGGGTCACACGATTGCCGTTCACGACGGACGCAAGCACATTCCGGTGTTTGTCACTGAGTCGATGGTCGGGCACAAGCTCGGCGAATTCGCTCCCACGCGGACATTCCGCGGCCATGTCAAGGACGACCGTAAGGGCAAGCGCCGCTAAGGCGCTCGCTCTACGGCTAAGACGAGAGAAGGAAAGCAATGGAAGCCAAGGCTATTGCGCGTCACATCCGCGTAACGCCTATGAAGGCCCGGCGCGTCGTCAACCTTGTTCGTGGTAAGCAAGCGAATGAGGCTCTGGCAATTCTGAAGTTCGCCGAACAGGCAGCTTCGGAGCCGGTATTCAAGGTAGTTCAGTCGGCAATGGCAAACGCACGGGTCCTCGCGGACCGCGACGGCGTTGCCTTTGACGAAGGAGACCTCTACATCAGCGAAGCGTTTGTTGATGAAGGCCCGACCATGAAGCGGTTCCAGCCGCGTGCTCAGGGTCGCGCATTTCAGATCAAGAAGCGCACGAGCCACATCACCGTGGTAGTCGCTACCCCGGAGAAAGAGGAGGCTCGCTAAGTGGGACAGAAAGTAAACCCGCACGGGTTCCGACTCGGCATCACCACCGATCACGTATCGCACTGGTTTGCTGACAGCACCAAGGCTGGCCAGCGGTACAAGGACTTCGTTCGCGAAGACATCCGCATCCGCCAGCTCATGTCCACGGGCATGGAGCGCGCTGGTATCGCCAAGGTCGAAATCGAGCGCACCCGTGACCGTGTCCGCGTGGACATCCACACGGCTCGCCCGGGCATCGTCATCGGCCGCCGCGGCGCAGAAGCGGACCGCATTCGCGGCGAGCTCGAAAAGCTCACCGGCAAGCAGGTCCAGCTGAACATCCTCGAGGTCAAGAACCCCGAGATGGAAGCACAGCTTGTTGCCCAGGGCGTTGCTGAGCAGCTGACTTCCCGCGTGGCTTTCCGCCGTGCGATGAAGAAGGCCATGCAGTCCGCACAGCGTGCGGGTGCCAAGGGTATCCGTATTGCTTGCTCCGGTCGACTGGGTGGCGCAGAAATGTCCCGCTCCGAGTTCTACCGCGAAGGCCGTGTGCCCCTGCACACCCTGCGTGCGAACATCGACTACGGCTTCTACGAAGCCAAGACCACCTTCGGCCGCATCGGCGTGAAGGTCTGGATCTACAAGGGCGACGTCACCGCGAAGGAACTGGCTCAGCAGGCAGCTTCCGCTCCGTCCCGCGGCCGCGGTCCCAGCGACCGCCCGGGCCGCCCGGGTGGCGCCGACCGTGGTGACCGCCGTCGTCGTACCGACCGTCCGGCAGCTGACGCAGCACCTGTTGCTGCAGAGGCTCCGGCAGCTGAAGCTGCTGCTCCCGCAGCAGAAGGAGGACAGGCTTAAATGCTTATCCCACGTCGAGTCAAGCACCGTAAGCAGCACCACCCGGGTCGTTCCGGCGCTGCAACGGGCGGCACCAAGGTCACTTTCGGTGAGTACGGTATCCAGGCGTTGAGCCCGGCCTACGTCACGAACCGTCAGATCGAGTCTGCCCGTATCGCGATGACCCGCCACATCAAGCGTGGCGGTAAGGTCTGGATCAACATTTACCCGGACCGTCCGCTGACGAAGAAGCCGGCCGAAACCCGCATGGGTTCCGGTAAGGGTTCTCCGGAATGGTGGGTCGCAAACGTCAAGCCGGGCCGCGTTCTCTTCGAGCTCGCCGGTGTCAATGAAGAGGTAGCTCGCGAGGCACTGCGCCTGGCAATCCACAAGCTGCCGTTGAAGGCACGCATTGTGCGTCGCGAAGGTGGTGAATAGAAATGGCAGTAGGGTCGAAGGATCTCGCACCCGCACAGCTGGACGGTTTCGACAACGAGCGTCTCGTTGAAGAACTCCGCAAGTCCAAGGAAGAGCTGTTCAACCTGCGTTTCCAGTCCGCCACCGGACAGCTGGAGAACCACGGTCGTCTGCGCGCGGTAAAGAAGGACATCGCACGCATCTACACCGTTCTCCGTGAGCGCGAGCTGGGCATTCGTGCCGAGGTTGCCGCACCGGTTGTGGAAGCCAAGGAAGAAAAGAAGTCCAAGAAGGCAGAAGCCAAGGCTGAGAAGGCCGAAGCCGAGGCTGGAGAGGACGCCAAGTGAGCGAACAGAAGGAAACTGTGACGGAAGCAGCAGCCAGCGCTGAACAGCGCGGTTACCGTAAGACGCGTCGCGGCTACGTTGTCTCTGACAAGATGGAAAAGACCATCGTTGTTCAGGTTGAAGACCGCGTGAAGCACGCTCTGTACGGCAAGGTCATTCGCCGCACCTCGAAGATCAAGGCTCACGACGAGCAGAACACCGCCGGCATCGGCGACCTCGTTCTGATCTCTGAGACCCGCCCGCTGTCCGCTACAAAGCGGTGGCGCCTGGTCGAGATCCTCGAAAAGGCTAAGTAATCCCGCGCCGGGCTTTGTCCGGCAGCGATATGGATTGGTGGAAAGGCCCGTATTCCGTTAGGAATGCGGGCCTTTCCGCGTTTCGGTCCGCAGCACAAAACGTGCTAGGATATTGAGTTTGTATGGCGCCAGTTGTGCGTCAACAACCACCTCGTAAACAATCGTGCCGCGGCATACTGCCCCGCGCAGTTATTTCCGCAAGGGAAGCTGATGCTGGCGGCACGGGAGTTTAGGCCTGCTCTGGCAAAATCCAGGCAGGTCAAGAGACACCCCGATCAACCGTTCCGCAAGGCTCATTCCGTATGCTCCATTTCGGTCTGAGAACCGGCGCGACGCAAGGAGTAAAAATTGATTCAGCAGGAGTCGCGACTGAAGGTCGCCGACAACACGGGTGCTAAGGAAATCCTTACCATTCGCGTTCTCGGTGGATCCGGCCGTCGCTACGCAGGCATTGGCGACGTCATTGTCGCAACCGTCAAGGACGCTATCCCGGGCGGCAACGTAAAGAAGGGTGACGTCGTCAAGGCTGTCATCGTTCGTACCAAGAAGGAACGCCGCCGTGCGGATGGTTCCTACATCAAGTTTGACGAGAACGCAGCTGTGATTCTGAAGAACGACGGCGACCCCCGCGGTACCCGTATCTTCGGCCCGGTTGGTCGTGAACTCCGTGACAAGAAGTTCATGAAGATCGTTTCGCTGGCTCCGGAGGTGCTGTAACCCATGGGTGCAAAGATCAAGAAGGGTGACCTGGTTCAGGTCATCACCGGCGCCAAGCAGGAACGTGGCGGCGACCGTGGCAAGCAGGGCAAGGTTCTTCGCGTGTTCACCGAGACCAACCGCGTCCTGGTAGAAGGCATCAACCGAGTCACCAAGCACACCAAGGTCGGTCAGTCGCAGCGCGGCACCAAGACCGGTGGCATCGAGGTCGTTGAGGCCCCGATCCACGTCTCCAACGTTGCTCTTGTTGACCCCTCGACCAAGAAGCCGACCCGCGTTGGTTTCCGTCTCGAGACCGTTGAGATGGACGGCGTCTCCAAGACCGTCCGTGTCCGCGTGTCCAAGGCATCCGGGAAGGACATCTAATGACTGAGACTCTCGAGACTCCAGCGAAGATCGTTCCGCGTCTGAAGACGAAGTACGCCGATTCCATCAAGCAGACCCTGGTTGAGGAATTCAAGTACGAGAACGTGAACCAGGTTCCCCGCCTGGTGAAGGTTGTTGTGAACATGGGTGTTGGAGATGCCGCCAAGGACTCCAAGCTGATCGACGGCGCTGTCCGCGACCTCACCCTGATCACCGGCCAGAAGCCGCAGGTAACCAAGGCCCGCAAGTCCATCGCCCAGTTCAAGCTGCGCGAAGGCATGCCCATCGGTGCACACGCAACTCTGCGTGGGGACCGTATGTGGGAATTCGTGGACCGCCTCGTAACCCTCGCCCTGCCCCGTATCCGCGACTTCCGCGGCCTCAACGGCAAGCAGTTCGACGGCAACGGCAACTACACCTTCGGTCTGACCGAGCAGGTTATGTTCCACGAAATCGACCAGGACTCCATCGACCGCGTTCGCGGTATGGACATCACGGTTGTCACCACTGCAAAGACCGATGACGAAGGCCGTGCGCTGCTCAAGGCACTTGGCTTCCCGTTCAAATCCGAAGACTAATAACTACGTAGTAGGTCCGGCCGCGGCTGCTTTGTAGCCAACGCGGAAACCATTACGAGGAAGGGCAAGAGCCCAAAATGACTATGACAGATCCTGTCGCAGACATGCTTACGCGTCTGCGCAACGCCAACTCGGCATACCACGACACCGTGAGCATGCCGTACAGCAAGCTCAAGGCACGCGTTGCCGACATCCTGAAGGCAGAAGGCTACATTGCTGCCTGGAAGGAAGAGGAAGCCGAAGTCGGCAAGAAGCTGACCATCGACCTCAAGTTCGGTCCGAACCGCGAGCGTTCGATCGCTGGTGTCCGCCGCATTTCCAAGCCTGGCCTCCGCGTTTACGCGAAGTCCACCAACCTGCCTCACGTGCTGGGTGGCCTGGGTATCGCAATCCTGTCCACCTCTTCCGGCCTCCTGACTGACAAGCAGGCCGGCAAGAAGGGCGTGGGCGGCGAAGTCCTCGCGTACGTCTGGTAACGGGAAAGGAAGAGAATAATGTCACGTATTGGACGTCTCCCCATCACCGTTCCTGCCGGCGTTGAAGTTAAGGTTGATGGCTCTGTCATCAACGTCAAGGGCACCAAAGGCGAGCTGAGCCACACTGTAGCCAGCCCGATCGAGGTCACCCTGGACGAAAGCACCTTGACTGTCACCCGCCCGAACGACGAGCGCGCTTCGCGTTCCCTGCACGGCCTGACCCGCACCCTGATCGCCAACATGATCGAGGGCGTCACCAAGGGCTACGAAAAGAAGCTTGAAATCGTTGGTACCGGTTACCGCGTTCAGGCCAAGGGTTCTGACCTTGAGTTCGCTCTCGGCTTCAGCCACCCGGTCAATGTCTCCGCTCCCGAAGGCATCACCTTCACGGTGGAGGGGCCGACCAAGCTCTCCGTCGCTGGTATCTCCAAGCAGCAGGTCGGCGAGGTTGCTGCCAACATTCGCAAGCTGCGCAAGCCCGACCCCTACAAGGGCAAGGGTGTCCGTTACGCCGGCGAAGTTATCCGCCGCAAGGTCGGAAAGGCTGGTAAGTAAACCATGGCCATCGCAATTAACAAGAAGCGTACGAACAAGAGCAAGTCTGCTGCACGCAGCCGTCGCCAGCTTCGTATCCGCAAGCGCATCACCGGCACGGCTGCTCGTCCTCGTCTGGTCGTCAACCGCTCCGCACGCCACATCTTCGTCCAGGTTGTCGATGACAGCAAGGGTGTAACCGTGGCTTACGCTTCCACTTTGGAAGCCGACCTTCGTGCATTCGACGGCGACAAGACTGCCAAGGCCAAGCGCGTCGGCGAGCTCGTTGCCGGGCGTGCCAAGGCTGCAGGCATCGAAGCTGTTGTCTTCGACCGCGGTGGTAACAAGTACCACGGCCGCATCGCCGCCGTCGCTGACGGCGCACGTGAAGGTGGGCTGGCACTGTGACCGTTGAGAATAACGAAAAGGACATTCAGGTGACTGAAGCTGCAGCTGCTGAGGCAACTGAGACTGCTGCTGCCACCGACGACCGCCGCGGCGGCCGTCGTGGCGAGCGTGGTGACCGTGGCCAGGGCCGCGGCGACCGTGGTGGCCGTGGCGGCCGCGACGGCGGTCGCGAGGCCGAGAAGAGCCAGTTCGTAGAGCGCGTTGTAACCATCAACCGTGTTGCCAAGGTCGTCAAGGGTGGTCGTCGCTTCAGCTTCACCGCACTCGTCGTCGTCGGTGACGGCAACGGCCTGGTTGGCGTCGGCTACGGCAAGGCGAAGGAAGTTCCGGCAGCTATCGCAAAGGGCGTTGAAGAAGCCAAGAAGTCCTTCTTCCGCGTTCCCCGCGTTGGCAACACCATCCCGCACCGCGTGCAGGGTGAGGCCGCAGCAGGCGTTGTCATGCTGCGTCCGGCTTCCCCGGGTACCGGTGTTATCGCCGGTGGTCCGGTCCGCGCGGTACTGGAATGCGTCGGTATCCACGACGTTCTCTCCAAGTCGCTCGGTTCCTCGAACGCCATCAACATCGTTCACGCGACTGTTGACGCCCTGAAGCGACTGGAAGAGCCCGCTTCCGTGGCAGCCCGCCGTGGCTTGCCGCTGGACGAGGTTGCTCCTGCTGCTCTGGTGCGCGCACTCCAGAACCAGAAGGCAGGTGTTTAGTCATGGCTAAGAACCTGACTCCCTCCGACGCTCAGTTGGAGATCACCCAGATCAAGGGCGTCATCGGCGCCAAGCAGAACCAGCGTGAAACCCTGCGGTCCCTCGGCCTCAAGCGCATCGGACACACTGTTGTCCGTACCGCTGACGCCGTGACTGTTGGAATGCTCAACACGGTTCCGCACCTCGTGAATGTAGAGGAGGCGAAGTAATGGCTGAGAACAAGACTGCCGATAAGGCAGAGAACGTGGCTGCCGACAAGCAGAACGCCCTGAAGGTCCACCACCTGCGTCCTGCCCCCGGTGCCAAGACTGCCAAGACCCGTGTTGGTCGTGGTGAAGGCTCCAAGGGTAAGACCGCCGGTCGCGGTACCAAGGGTACGAAGGCCCGCTACCAGGTCAAGGCTGGCTTTGCCGGCGGCCAGCTGCCACTGCACATGCGCCTGCCGAAGCTTCGCGGCTTCAAGAACCCGTTCCGGGTTGAGTTCCAGGTTGTAAACCTGGACAAGCTCAACGAGCTGTTCCCGGAAGGTGGCGCTGTCACCGTCGAGTCCCTGGTTGAGAAGGGCGCCGTTCGCAAGAACCAGCCCGTCAAGGTGCTGGGCACCGGCGACATCACCGTCAAGGTTGACGTCACCGCCCACGCTTTCTCCTCCAGCGCAGCTGAGAAGATCGCAGCAGCAGGCGGAACCACCACTGCCCTCTAAAGGGCTCTGGGGCTATCGCCCGCTGTGAAAGGACTCCCGGTGTGGAGGGCTTCGGCCCCTCGCACCGGGAGTTTTTTCACATGGCGCGCACCCCTCGATTGTTCGCATGGCGCATCAAACCGTTAGACTCGGGTGTTGGGTTTCAATGACCCCTTTCGACACCCTTGGACTTTTAACTCAGGAGGACGCTTGCTAAGCGCATTCGGCCGGGCATTTCGGACGCCTGATCTGCGACGCAAGTTGTTGTTCACGCTGGGAATCATCACAATCTTCCGCTTGGGAGCTTTTATCCCCTCGCCTGGTGTGAGCTACCAAAATGTTCAGCAATGTTTGTCAAGCAATCAGGACCAGGGCGGCCTCTACCAGCTCGTCAACCTGTTCAGCGGTGGTGCACTGCTGCAGGTTTCGATCTTTGCTCTGGGGATCATGCCGTACATCACGGCCAGCATCATCGTGCAGCTGCTCCGCGTGGTCATTCCGCGGTTCCAGCAGCTCTATGACGAAGGTGCCTCTGGCCAGTCGAAGCTGACGCAATACACGCGTTATCTGACCATTGCGTTGGGCCTTCTGAACGCCACTACTTTGGTATCCCTGGCGCGCTCCGGGCAACTGCTGCCCAACTGCCAGCTGCCGATCATCCCCGACACGAGCATCATCGCCACGATTCTTGTAGTCATCACTTTGACGGCCGGTACGGGCCTCATCATGTGGATGGGCGAACTGGTTACCGAGAAGGGCGTGGGCAACGGCATGTCGCTGCTCATCTTCACTTCCATCGCTGCCGGCTTCCCAACCTCGCTTGGTGCCATCTGGAACTCCAAGGGACCGGGCACCTTCTTCACGGTCTTGGCGATCGGCCTCGTGACCGTCGCACTCGTGGTCTTCGTCGAGCAGTCCCAGCGGCGCATTCCGGTCCAATACGCCAAGCGTATGATCGGCCGGCGCACCGTGGGCGGCACCAGCACCTACATCCCCATCAAGGTGAACATGGCCGGCGTCGTGCCCGTCATCTTCGCATCCTCCATGCTCTACCTGCCGGGGCTGATTGCGCAGTTCAACCAGCCGAAGGCCGGAGAGTCCATCGCCCCGTGGGTTGAGTGGATCAACAACAACCTCACCAAGGGCGACCACCCCATCTACATGGCGCTGTACTTCGTCATGATTGTGTTCTTCACCTACTTCTACGTCGCGATCACCTTCAACCCTGAAGAGGTCTCGGACAACATGAAGAAGTACGGCGGGTTCATTCCGGGCATCCGGGCGGGCAAACCGACCGCGGACTACCTGCAGTACGTGCTTTCCAGGATCACCCTCCCCGGCGCCTTCTACCTGGGCTTCGTGGCGTTGATTCCGCTGGTCGCACTCGTCCTGATCAGCGCCAACCAGAACTTCCCGTTCGGTGGCACATCAATTCTGATCATGGTGGGTGTGGGCCTGGAAACCGTCAAGCAGATTGATGCGCAGCTACAACAACGTCACTACGAAGGGCTTTTGCGATGACGAGAATGCTGATCATTGGACCTCCGGGTTCTGGCAAGGGAACCCAGGCTGAGCGGATTTCCGAGCGCTTGGGCGTAGTCGCCATTTCCACGGGCGACATCTTCCGTGCGAACGTCAAGGGCGAAACCCCGCTGGGTATTGAAGCCAAGAAGTACATGGATGCCGGCGATTTCGTTCCGGACAGCGTAACGAACAAGATGGTCCGTGACCGCCTGAGCGAGAACGACGTCGAGAACGGCTTCCTGCTCGACGGGTACCCGCGCACCACGGCCCAGGTGGAATACCTGGACCAGATCCTCGCCGACACGGAAGAGAAGCTCGACGTCGTGCTTCAGCTGACGGCCGACGACGAGGAACTTGTTTCGCGCTTGCTGGGCCGTGCCAAGGAGACCGGACGCTCGGACGACAACGAAGGTGTCATCCGCCACCGCCTGGACCTCTACCACGAGCAGACCGAGGCCGTTGTGGCCAAGTATGCCGAACGCGGCATCCTCACCCAAGTCGATGGCATTGGCGGCATCGACGAGGTCACGGATCGTGTGTTGCTGGCCATCGAGGCGGCCAAGGCGGTCTAGTCAGCTGCATGACTGTTGAAAGGGTGTGTCCCGCGCCGGAGCGAACTGCTCCCAGGCGGGACACACCCTTTTCTGTTCCCCTTCTGCCGGACCGAAACCAGTGACGCTTCTGTGTCGTTCCCGGCTCCGGTTTCAGGCATGGCCGCTGATGCGGGAAAATAAGAGATCAAAGGGTGATCTGGTTCCGCAGCCCACCATAAGCAGTACACGACAAGAGGAGACCATGGCGTTCGGCCAGCCCCGCATCGAATACAAGACCAATGAGCAAATGCGCAAGATGCACGAGGCCGGCTTGGTCCTCAGCAGAGCGCTCAACGCGGCCGTTGAGGCAGCGAAACCGGGGGTGACCACGCGTGAGATCGACGCCGTGTTCGCGGCGGTCCTCATCGACGCTGGGGCAAAGTCGAATTTCCTCGGGTACCACGGCTTCCCGGCCACCATCTGCACTTCCGTCAACGAGGAAGTAGTCCACGGCATCCCCGGCGACCGCGTCCTCCAGGACGGGGACATCATTTCGATCGATGGCGGAGCGATCGTTGATGGTTGGCATTCCGACTCCGCGCGCACCGTGATAGTCGGTGCGGCCGATCCTGAAGACCAGCGGCTCTCGGATGTCACCCAGGCCGCTATGTGGCGTGGAATTGCTGCCTTGGCCAAGGGAAAGTTCGTGGGCGACATCGGCAACGCCGTGGATGACTACGTCTCCTCCGTCCCGGGAAAGCCGCTGGGCATCCTGGAAGACTACGTAGGCCACGGCATCGGTTCCGAGATGCACATGGCCCCTGACGTGTTGAACTATCGCACCACGCACCGCGGCCCGAAGATCAGGCCGGGGCTGTGCCTTGCGATCGAGCCCATGCTCGTCCGTGGCAACATCGAAACAGCAACCCTCGACGACGACTGGACCGTGGTGACCACCGACGGGAAGCGTTCGTGCCAGTGGGAGCACTCGGTCGCCGTCCACGAAAAGGGCATCTGGGTGCTTTCCGCGCCCGACGGCGGTGCGGAGCACCTGGTGCCGCTCGGCGTCGTACCCGTTCCGATTCCCTGACCCCCAAACTGGGAGCCGATACAGAAAATCCCTGGCGACACCGGAATTCCGTTGTCGCCAGGGATTTTTCGTTTCGGGAGCTTTAGCTAGCTTTGAGCTTGGGCTTCACGTCCTTGGTGTAGATGCCTTCGAGGGTTGCCTTGAGGTCCGTCATGGTGGCCTTCACGTCGCCCTGCTGGGTGAGGATCTTCGCCGCGGCCTTGGCCATCTCCTGGTCGGCACCGGGCAGGAATACGCGGGCGTTGTCCTGCACCTTGGTGACGGCGAGCTGGTCCATGGCCGTCTTGATCTGCGGAGTCTTGGCGAGGACTGCCGTCATGTCGGCGGAGACGCGCGTGGGCATGTAGCCGGTCGCGGCGGAGAATGCCGCGGTGTTCTCCGGTTCGGTCATGAATTTCAGGAAAGTGGCAGCCGCGAGCTGGACTTCCTTGCTGACACCGCTGGGAATCCCGAGTCCCGCGCCGCCGGTGGGGCAGACGTTGGTCTCGGCCTTGGGGCCGCCCGGAAGGAAGCCGACGCCGACGTTGAACTTGGCGGACTTCAGCACGCCCAACAGGTCTCCCGTGGAGGAGATCGTGGTGGACGTGATGCCTGCGGAGAAGTCGTCCGCAGCGTTCTTGGAGGAGACGCCGGCCCACTTGTCCTTGTAGATGGAGTCCTGGGCCCACTGCAGGGCCGTAACGGACTCGGTGGAATCGCAGTTGAAGGTCCAGCCGTTGGACCAGCTGCCGCCCCAGCCCCACAGGTTGTTCTGCAAGGTCCAGCCGGCGTATCCGGCAAGGGCAGGGTAGATGTAGGCGTACTTCGCGCCCGAGCTGGCCTGGAGCTTGGGGGCCCACTCGGCGAACTCCTGCCAGGTCTTGGGAGCCCGGTCCGGAAGGCCAGCGGCCTTGAAGTGGTCCTTGTTGTAATAGAACAGCGGGGTGGAACGGCCGTAGGGGAGTGCCCACTGCTTGTTGGCGTATTGGTAGTCCGCTACGAGGGACTTCTGGAAGTCGTCGATTTTGACGTCCAACTGCTTGATGAGTCCGTCCAACGGAATGATGTTGCCGTTGGTGTAATAGCGGAACCACCAGACGTCGGAGAGCACTACGAGGCCGGGGAGGGCAGACTTCGCTGCCTGCGAGGTCTGGAACTTCTGCGCGATTTCCTCGTAGTTGGCGCCTGCCGTTACGAGGTTCACCTTGATGTCCGGGAACTTCGCCTGGAACTTGTCGATGATGGATTGCTCGACGGCCTGGGACTGCCCGGGGTGGCTGGTCCAAAAGTCGAACGAGCCGGCCGGCTTGACGCCCGTGAAGTCGATGTCCGAAGGGCTGGTGCTCGCTGCACTGCCGCTCGTCGACGGACCGCCGCATGCTGCCAGGGCGGCTGCGCCGACTCCGAGTCCGGCGAGCCCCAGGAAGTTTCTGCGATCAAGATTCATTGCCATGGTTGGTCCTCTCAAGGATGCAAAGGTGGTGATGGGGGTTGTGTGGAAGTGCTGTGTTTATTAGCCGGTGACGCTGCCCTGGGTGAGCCCGGCAACTATGTAGCGTTGCAACGCTGCGAAGACCAGGAGGATGGGGATGATCACCAGGACGGCTCCAGCCATCAAGATCCCCCAGCCCGCGCCGTTGCCTTCAGAGTTCTGAAGCAAGGTCAGGCCGACCGGGAGGGTCATGGTTTCCGGCCGGTCCGTGATGATCAGCGGCCAGATGTAGTCGTTCCATTCGCTGACGACAGTGACGAGGGCAACGGTGGCGATCGAGGGGAGCGAGACGGGGACGACCACTTGCCACAGCCTGCGCCAATGGCCCGCGCCGTCGATTTCCGCGGCCTCGAGGATGGACCCCGGAAGGGTCTTGAAATGCTGGCGAAGGAGGAAGGTTCCAAAGGCCGTGCCGAGTCCCGGAAGGATGATTCCCCACAGGGTGTTCTTCCCGCCGATTCCCGCAATCAGGATGTAGTTGGGGAGGATCGACACCTGCGGCGGCACCATCAGGGCCACGAGGATCACGACGAAGATGATGTTCTTGAACGGGAAACGGACGAAAACCAGGGCGTACGCCGTCAGGATCGCCAGGATCACCTTGACCGTGGAACCGACCGTGGTGACGATCAGGCTGTTCAGGAAGAACTGTGCGAACGGCACTGTGGTCATGGCCGTGTGGTAGTTCTCCAGGTTCAGGCCCTGCGGAAGGATCTTGAGGTCCGTGGTGACGATCTCGCCGGGCTGCTTGAAGGAACTCAGCAGCATCCACAACAGCGGCAGGACCACCACGAGGGTGGCCACGATCAGCGGGATGTAGCCGCCTGCCAGTGTCTGGACAAGGTTCGAGCGGGAGAGCGGCTTGTCGCGCCGCGCCGGGAGCTCCGGACCGGCGTCGGGAGCTTTCAGGGTCCCGACGCCGCTTGCGGAGTTGGGGCTGACGGGGGAGAGCGTGCTCACGAGTAGTGCACCTTCCGTTCGACGAACCGCAACTGGAGCACGGTGATGATGAGCAGGATGGCGAAGAGCACTACCGAGATGGCGGCGGAGTATCCGGCGCGGTTGTAGGCTCCGAAGGCCTGCAGATAGGCCTCGTAGATCAGCGTGCTGGTGCCGTTGCCCAGCGGCGTCATGATGCGGATCAGGTCGAACGCTTGAAGCGAGCTGATCATCGTGGTGATCAGCAGGAAGAACGTGGTGGGCGAAAGCAGGGGAACGGAGATGCTCATGAAGCGGCGGAAGCCGTTGGCGCCATCCAGGGAAGCCGCCTCCATGACGTCCTTCGGGAGCGACTGGAGCCCGGCGAGGTAGACGACCGCGCAGTAGCCCAGGTTCTTCCAGACGTAAACGATGATGACCATCACGAGGGAGAGTTGTGGATCGTTGATCCACTGGGGGCTTTGCTGGCCGATGCCCCGGAGCAGCCATGACAGCACGCCGTATCCGGGGTCGAAGATGAACAGCCACACGAGGCCGACGCCTACGCCGCTGAGGACGTAGGGGGCGAAGGCAGCAGAGCGCGCAAAGGTGGTGCCCCGGACCTTCGCGTTCAGGGCCAGGGCCACCAAGAGGCCCAGCACCATGGAACCGCCGACAGTGACGACAGTGAAGATAAGGGTGGTGCCGAGTACTTGGGGGGCGTCGGAACTGGTGAAGAAGGTGACGTAGTTGTCGAGGCCCACAACGGTGGCCGAGGTGGAGCCCAAGGTCCAGTCAAGGGTTGAGTAATACATGTTGTTGATCAGGGGCAGATACGTGAATACCGCGATCAGCGCCAGGTTCGGCAAAGCCAGTGCCAGGAACACAAAGAAGTCGCGTCGGGTTCGGCCGGACCAACGTCCCCGGCGCTGAAGGGCCGGGAGAGCCTGCGCGGGGGCCGCAGGGCTGCCAGTCAGTTGTCTTGTCATGGGAGGTCTCTAACGGTTCGCAGATATCGGGGCGCGCCGGACCCGAACTGTTGGGTCAAGGGGGGCGGCTAGTTTTACCTCACCACACGGAAACACCTGTCAAGTCAAAAAACGGACCGTTCGCGGGATTGTTGGACAAGCCTTCTGCGTTCGTTTACTCGATGTTTCGTGGCGGATAGGGCCGTGTTTACATTCGAGGCACGACTACCGTTTGTGCGGAATCCGCATGCTGTGCTCGTTCAGCGCAGGGGAAAGCTGGGTGGAAGGAGTTCGTGGATGGGGCGCCGGGCGTAATCCGAGGCGGCCAGGGACGCAATGTAGTGGTCCAGGAAATCCTGGGCGCGTTCCCGGTAGTCGCTCGTATCCACGGTGACGATTTCTCCCTTGTCAACGATGGTCCGTCCGGCCACCGCCACCCGCGTGATGTCCCGTCCGTCGGCGTTCATGATCAGGGTGCGGATGGGGTCGGCGTGCGGGCCGATGTGACTGCGAGTCAGGTCCAGGATGAAATAGTCGGCCTGCGCCCCCGGCGCCAGGCGTCCCAGGTCGGAACGGTCGAGCGATTCGGCCGGGTCCAGGGTGGCCGAGCGAAACAAGTCCGCGGCCTGGGCGCTTGTACGGTCCCCCGTGAGGGTCTTGGTCATTCCCATCGCCAGGTCCATGGCCCGGATCATGTTGGGCGGGGCAGAGTCGGTGCCCAGTACGATCCGCACTCCGCGCTCTCGGTAGGAGTCATAGTTGTCGAGCATCCCGCCGTAGTGGGCCATGGGGATGGGACAGAGCAGGACCGACGTTCCGGACTCGGCGAGCAACGCCAGGTCGTCCCCCGCGCCGGCGGCCGCAGGCATGTGAGGATGTCCGGGGATGGTCCACGCGTGGGGAATGTAGGTGCGTTCCGCGAGGAAACCGAGATCGGCCAAATAGGGGAGTGGACGCCGTCCCGTGCGGGCGATCACGGTCTCGACTTCGAAGAGCCCCTGGGCGGCGTGCAGGCGCACCGGAACCTTGAGCTCATCGGCGGCTTGCCGGGTGAGGCGGAGGGTCTGTTCGGTCTGCGTTTCGATCCGGGCGGGTAGCAGGGCCGTCCTGATCAGCCCTTGGGCCCGCCCTTCGTAATCCTGGGCGAAGCGGACAGCTTGATCCAGGCCATCGAGGCCGCGCCGTTCGTCTTCGTGGAGCATCACCCGCTTGCCGTCCGTATAGGGGACCGCGGTGCGGTAGCTCGGCCCCAGGTAGGCCCGGAGGCCGAGGGCCTCCACGGCGGCAGCGGTGTCGGCAAGGTCCTCGTAGTCCTCGCACCATTCGTGATAGCTCTCGGAGGCAATGGGCATGAGCGTGGTGATGCCGTTGCGGACCAATTGCGATAGGGCAAACTCACGTCGGAACCGTGCCCGCTCGCGGGTGAACACGGCTCCGTGGTTCCGTAGGTAGGACTCGGACCAGACGAGGCCCAGGCGCCGATCGGGATCCGGCCACGAATCGAAGAGAGCGTGGTCGATATCGGCCAGGGCGTTCAAGTCGATGAATCCGGGGGAGACGATTGCCTGTCCGGCGTCGACGTCGATGTCCACGACTCCGGGGTAGTCCCGGCCCACGAAGACAATGGTTCCGTCTTCGTGGACCAGTTCCGCGTCGGGCAGGATGCAGTGGTCGCCGTCGGCATAGCCAATGATGAAGGCGGCTTTGATGCGCGTGATCACGGCTCTCCTTGAGGGTGTTGTCGCGGTTCGGAGATCCTAGGTGCCGGTGGAGCCCACGGCCTTGCCCTCCAAATCCGAAGCCTGGTTGTCCAGGATCGCTCCAGCCACCAGCATGGCGTCCTGTGTGGAGCGGTCGCGGATGGCGTCAAAAAGCTCGTCATGGCTATCGTGCTCGGCGTGGGCAGCACGGTTCAGGCCCTCGGGCGATGTCCACGAACCGTCGATGCTCTCCGCGAGGGAACCATAGATGCCGGCCAGGAGCTGGTTGTGCGCGGCGCCCACCACGGCCCGGTGGAAGTCGATGTCTGCCAGCCGGAATCCGTCTTCGTCGTGGGCTTCCGCGGCGGCGCGGCGTCGATCGAGCGCGTCCTGGAGCTTGTCGAGGTCCTCCTGGTCCCGGCGCTGCGCCGCGAGGGCGGCCGCAGGAATGTCAAGGCTGCGGCGGACTTCGATGGCCTCGAGCCTGTCCGCTCCCTGGAGGCCTTTGCGCAAGGCGACTTCTTGCTCGTCCACGGCGGCGACGAAGGTTCCGTCACCTTGACGCGTCACCAGAAGGCCTGCGTGTACCAAGGCGCGGAGGGCTTCCCGGAGGGGTGCCCGGCTGAGGCCCAAGGCCTTTCCAAGCTCCGGCTCGGGGGGAATACGGTCTCCGAGGCCCCATTCGCCCTCCCGGATCCGCAGGCGGATGTCATCGATCGCATCGTCGACGACGCTGCGCCGGCCATTCACCGTCATGGTGCCCTCCTTGCTAGGCATGCTGTTCGCCGATCCACTTCCGTCAACGAAGCGTCTCACATGGTGTTCGAAAAATCTACTCTTTCGTAAGACGTCTTACGAGTGTATCTTGGCCAACATGACCCAGATCACACACCTGCTACCTGATTCACGGGCCGTCGGCACCGGCGAACTGCCCGAGACGCGGCTGGGAGTCCAGTTCACCCGCTACCCGGGCCATGAAGACCGGCCACTGGTCGAATCGCTGCGGGCCGCCTTGGATGATGGCTTCACCCTCGTGGTGCTCAACAGCATCGCGGCGGAACTTTCCGGTGAGGCTCCTGACGAACTGAACGAGGTGGCGGAGGAAGCCCGGCGCGCAGACGTCGAGCTCCAGCTTGGCCTGGGCTGCGCGGGACCGTTCGTTGATCCCGCCAGGATTCGGGCCGGGCTGAACAGGACCCTGGCCCGCGGCCTGGAACTAGGCGTCACTGAGTTCTTTGTTTACACACGATCAGTTCGCGAAGGGGCCGTGGAACAAGGCAGGTTCCTCGACCACCCTGCCCAGCTCCGGCTTATCCGCGCGAACCTGGAGGCACTCGCCCCCGCGGCGCGTGACGCCAAGGTCCGCATCAACGTCAAGACGCACGAAGACTTGGCTTCACCGGAGGTGCAGACGCTTGTCCAGGCATTGGATCCTGCAGTCTTCGGAATCGGATTCGATGTAGCCAACCTGGTGGTTCGGGGAGAAGACCCGGTCGAGGCAGCCCGGGTGCTTGGACCTCAGGTCAGGATGACCCATTTGGAGGACGCGGTCCTGTTCCCTTTGCCGCACGGCTACCGGCGTCGCTTGCGGGCAATCGGCGAGGGGGTCTTCGATTGGGAAGCGATCCTTGGCCACCTGTTCCGTGCCGGGGTACGCGACTTCACCCTGGAACAGCACCGGGGAAAGTTCGACGCTCCGGTTTTCGACCGTTCGTGGTTCACCCACGAACCCCACCTCGACGCCGCGGGGCTGGGCCAGTTGGCCCGGCTCGGTGTTGCGACGCATGACGGAGTGGCGCGCGGGCATATCCCGGCGCTCGCCGATTGGGACGACGAACCCGCCCCTGCCGAGCGCCGTCGCCAACTGCTCCACAGTGCCGCCACTGTGCGGACGATCCTCACATCGATCGGTGCCGGCGTGAAAAAGCTGGCCACGATTCTTTCCGGAGAGGAAGGACTCTCATGACAGCCATTGCCGCCCCACAGATCGTTGTCCCGGCCAGAAGGAGACCCTTCAGGAGCTTCCTTCGGCGGGACAGGGCGTTGACCTTGACCTTGTCGTTCTTGGCCGCCCTTATTGTGGCCACCCTGATTGGCCCCTTGGTCTGGCGCGTCCAGCCCGATGCCATCAACCTCGGCGCCGTCCTTCAGGCTCCCAGCCTGGGACATCCCATGGGCACGGACGACACAGGCCGTGACGTGTTGGCCCGCGTCCTGGCTGGTGGCCGGACATCGATCCTGGCGGGCCTGACCATTGCGTTGATCGGCGCGGTCGCCGGGTGTATCGCGGCCCTTTTGGCGGGATCCATGCGCGGCTGGGTGGACACACTCTTCACGTGGCTGACCAACTCCATCCTCTGCTTCCCGGCCATTCTTCTGGCAATGGCGATCGCGATGGCACTGCAGCCGGGCGTGACGGCGGTGGTCATCGGGCTTTCGCTGCACTCGTTCCCCTGGTACATGCGGACCCTTCGCGGCGAGGTGATGCGCTTGTACGGCCAGGATTTCGTTCGCTCCACCGTCGCACTCGGAGCACACCCCGCCCGCGTGCTGTTCCGCCACGTTTTCCCGCACCTGGTCCCGATCATGATCCTGCAGATGGCCGCCGTCTTCGGCGCGGCGGTGCTCTCCCTGGCTGCCCTCGGCTACCTGGGCCTCGGTGCGCAACCCCCGACGGCCGAATGGGGAGAAATGATCACCGACGGCCAACAATTCTTCCTAACCGGTCAATGGTGGATCGCTGGTTTCCCCGGCCTGGGCCTGCTCCTTGCCGTCAGCCTGACCACCATGATCGCCGACAGGGCCCGGGAAGTCCTGGACCCACGCGGTGAATTTATCCAGGCGAAATGAGGTTTCCCGATGATTAACACCATTTTCAAACGGCTCGGAGTAGCACTGGCCACGGTCTTCGGGGCTTCGATCTTCGCCTTCATCCTCCTTCGCAAGGTTCCCGGCGACCCGGCCCGGGCCATTGCCGGCGATGCGGCCACCGACGACGCCATCGCCGCGCTGCGCAAGTCGATGGGACTGGATGACAACCTGTTCGTCCAGTACGGCAACTACATGGGCTCGCTCCTCCGCGGCGACTTCGGTTTCTCGTACAGCACCGGCAACAGCGTGGGCAGCCTCCTTGCCCAACGGCTGCCGGCGACCGTCGAACTGGGGCTGCTGTCGGTCATCATTGCCATTGTGGCGGCGGTCCTCGCCGCGAGCATCTCGGTCTACTCACGACGCCGCTGGCCGGACCGGCTTCTTCGAATCGCTTCCTCCCTGGCCATGGGATCGCCACCCTTCTGGATCGCCCTTCTTGCCTTGCTGGTTCTCTCGATCCAGCTCGGGATATTCCCGGGTCCCGAGGGCCGACTGTCACCAGGGACCCTCCGTCCGCCGAACGTCACCGGCATGTTTACCGTGGACGCCCTGCTTGCGGGACAGTGGGGAACTTTCGTCAATGCGGGCTGGCACCTGATTCTGCCCGCGATAATTATCGCCCTGGGTCCGTTCGCCTTCCTCAGCCGGCTGTACCGGAACCAGCTCCGCGGCACGCTGCGCGAAACTTTCGTCACCGTCGCCCAGAGCCATGGCTTGCGCAGGTTCCCGGTCTATTCCCGCCACGTGGCTCCGCACGGGCTGTTGGCACTGTTACCGGCTGCTTCGCTGTTGTTCGCCGATCTCCTGGCGGGAAGCCTGCTGGTCGAGAAAGTGTTCGGGTGGCCGGGCATCGGTTCTATGACCGCAGACGCCATCATCCAGAAGGACTTTGCCGTGGTCCAGGCGGTGCTCCTGCTGGCCGCCATCCTCTACGTGGTGGTCAGCCTTGCCGCGGACCTCATCATGACCGCGGCAGATCCCCGCACCCGAGTAGGAGCCCGCTAATGTCGCACACCAACGCACTTCCTTTTTCTTCCCGGAGCATGGCCCGCGACGTGATCACGGACCAGGCGCCCGTACTGAGCGTCAACGGACTAACCACCAACTTCGATACAGCCTCGGGAACCGTCCACGCGGTGCGGGAGGTATCGTTCGACCTCTACAAGCGGCAGAGATTGGCGATCGTCGGTGAATCGGGCTCCGGGAAATCCGCCCTCGCCATGTCCCTCGTGGGGCTCGTTCCGGCACCGGGACGCATTGTCGGCGGCAGCGTCAAGCTCAACGGGACAGAGCTCGTGGGCCTTGACGACGCCGGGATCTCCAAGATCCGGGGCCGCGACATCGGCTTGGTGTTCCAAGACCCGATGGCTGCCCTCGATCCCCTCAAGACCATCGGAACCCAGTTCGTGGAAACCATCCGGGTGCACCAGGACGTGTCCGCCAAGGTGGCCCGGCGGATGGCCTGCGAACTCCTCGCCGAAGTGGGCGTCAACGATCCCGAACGGAGGATCGCCGACTACCCACACCAGTACTCCGGGGGCATGAGGCAGCGCGTGCTCATTGCCATGGCCATCGCGAACGACCCCGCCGTGGTCATCGCCGACGAACCCACCACGGCCCTGGACGTCACCACGCAGGCGCAAGTCCTCGACCTCCTGGCCAAGATCTGCGACGAACGCGGCAATGCGCTGGTGATGATCACCCACAACCTGGGGATCGTGGAAGAACTCTGCGACAGCGTCAACGTCATGTATGCGGGACGGTTCGTCGAATCCAGCAGCACCCGGTCCCTTTTCGGCTCGCCGGCGCACCCCTACTCGAAGGCGCTCCTCGACTGTGTCATCGACCCCGCCACTGCCAAGCGTGGAGCGTTGCCGGCCATCCCCGGCTCGCCCCCGGACCTTTCCGTGGATGAGCCCGGATGCCCCTTTGTGTCCCGATGCCCGATCGGCCGGGACGAACTACGGTGCGCAACTGAACGGCCCGAGGCACGCGCCTTGGCGGGCGGCGCCGTCGTCCGCTGCCATTTCGCAAGCGACACTCCAGGAGATGCAGCATGAGCAACGCAGCCACAGCCCCGCTCTTGCGGGTGGAGAACCTCAATAAGTCCTACGGCAGGGGCGTCGGTTCCCGGAACCGGACACAGATCCTGCGGGATGTCTCCTTCGAACTGCGCCGCGGACAAACACTGGGGCTCGTGGGGGAATCGGGCAGCGGCAAGTCCACCACGGCTGCGTGCGTCATGGGCCTGACCGCAGTAGACAGCGGACTGATCGAGTTCGACGGCGTCGACCTCACGTCCCTGTCGAAGCGGGAGATGCGGCGGATGCGCAAGCGTATCCAGATGGTGTTCCAGGACCCCAACGGATCCCTCGACCCCCGCTTCACAGTTGCCGACCTCGTGGAAGAGCCGTTGGTCATCCACGGCGTCTCGGACCCGGCGGAGCGCTCGCGCCGGGTCGAGGAAGTGCTTGACCGCGTGGGGATCACCCTCAAGCAGGCGCAACGCTATCCGTTCGCGTTCTCCGGCGGTCAACGCCAGCGGATCGCGATTGCCAGGGCACTGGTCCTCAATCCGGACCTCGTGGTCTTGGACGAACCCGTGAGCGCGCTGGACGTCTCCATCCAGGCCCAGGTCCTCAACCTCCTGAGCGACCTCCAGGATGAGCTCGGGTTGACCTATTTGTTCATCGTCCATGACCTGGCGGTGGCGCGGCTCATGAGCCATCACATCGCCGTCATGAATTCGGGACAGATCGTCGAAGCCGGAACTTCAGCGGACGTCTTCGACAACACCACCCATCCCTATACCCGTGCGTTGCTTGACGCGGTGCCGGGCGCTCGCCGTCGGGCAAATGCGCTTGCGGCGGCCGGGACGGCCGTAGCCATGGAAGGAAAGTGAAATGAGGACCCTGCCCTCCCTGCGCACCCTGACGAAGAGGACGACGGCGTTCCTCGCCGCCGCGGGCCTGCTCGCTCTGGCGGGCTGTGCCAGTCCGGCTGCTTCGTCCGCCCCGAGCAGCCGGCCCTTCACCGTGAACTGGGCCACGACGCTGACCAACATCGATCCGGCGTTCGTCTGCGCGGGCAATGAGAACAGCTTTGCTAGCAACTTTTACGCCCGGCTGGTCAAGCTCGACGAGGATCAACAGCCCGACGGCACGCTCGTGGCCAACACTGACCCTGCCCGCGTCAAAGGGGACTTGGCCACATCCTGGACGGTTTCCCCCGACGGGAAGGCCTACACGTTCTCCTTGCATCCGGGAGCCAAATTCGCGAACGGCAACCCTCTGGACGCCGAGGCCGTCCGGTACTCGATCATGCGGAACCTCACCATCGGAGGGTGCGGATCCCTTGGCCTGCAGATCGGCCTGACGGACCCGCCCCTGATTAGCAGCGTCGTCGTGGTGAACCCAAAGACTGTCCGGCTCCAGCTATCACGTGCATACCCCGCGATCCTGGTGACGTTGGCGCAGAGCCGCGGGTCGATCTATGACCCGAAAGTCATCAAGGAACATGGCGAGGACAAGAAAGGCGTGCCGAATCAATGGTTGGCCGCGCACACAGCCAGCAGTAGCGGCCCCTACGTTCTGGACGAGTACGTGGCCAACAACTACGCGGTCCTCAAGCGCAATCCGAACTACTACGGCCAAGCCGCCAAGGAACCGGTGGTCCGCGTCAACTTCATCACCTCGATCCCGACCCTGATGCTGCAGGCCCGCCGTGGAGAGGCGGATGTGACCCTGGGGCTGCCACCCTACGTGGTCCACGAATTAAGCCAGAACGACTGCTGCACGGTCACCGCGGCCCCGGCATTTGCTCCGGTCACGGTGTCATTCGACAACTCCTCCGGCGTGACGTCGAATCCAAAATTGCGGGAGGCGCTGACGTACGCGGTCCCATACGAACAAATCAAGGCCAGCGTGGCTTACGGATACGCGGACAGCTACTACGGCCCCTTCGTTCCAGGAACACCCGGCTTCGACCCGCAACGCTCGGCAGCGCGCCCGCTCGACAAGGACAGGGCCCGGGCCTTGGTCAAGGAGTCGGGCCTGGTGAATCCCCAGATCGACCTCATGATCAACCCGACATCGCCAGGGGTCTCCACGCTTGCGACGATCCTGAAAGCCTCGTGGGAAGACATAGGGGTCACGGTCAACATCGACTCGCAGACGCCCACGGCCTTCGCCACGAAGTTCAACACGGGCAAATACCAGTCTGCGCTGCTTTTCGAGAGCGCCGGTGCGGTGGCTGCCTACGAACTCCGCAAGAAGATGACCTGTGGCAGCAGCTTCAACAACCAGCACATCTGCATTCCAGGCACGCCGGATCTCATGAAGAAGCTCGACAACGCCCCGGATCTCCAGGCGCAGCAGCCGTACATCAATGCCCTGGTGGACGCGTGGCGGGCCAGTTCGCCCACCATCATCCTCTACCGTGCGCAGTTCACGGCGGTGCTGGCCCACTCGGTAAAGGCCTTTGACTACGCCTCGTCAACCACTTTCTACAACTGGGGACGCTAGGGGCGACCTCTCTGGGTACCGCTCGGGGCTCCGGAGAGCACCCGCGGCGGACAAGACAAACACGAAGAACTAGCTAAGGACGCGAAAATGCGAATTGGTGTCGATGGAAGCAAAATCCCCCACGAAGCGGACGACTCGGCGATCCGTATCCTTGAGCGGGCGCATGGTATCGGGATGGAAGGGGTGTATTTCCGTAGCGTCATGGACGTCTCCCCAACCCTGGACCGCGGCTTGCTCGCAGAAGTCCGGGACTGCGCGGATTCACTCAACCTGTACCTCCAGATGGGTCTGGCCAAGGTCAACCCGTACGCGACGGCCGAAGCGCCCCAGGTCCGCAGGCTCGGCGACGGCGACTACACGCGCGGCATGATCAAGATGATCGAGGCCGCGCACGAAGCCGCCGGCGTGACCGACTTGTGGGTGGCGTGTGCCAACTACCAGCGCGGCATGCCGGGCTACTACGTTTTCGACCGCTTCCGGACCGACGCGCCGTGGGCAGACCAGCTCGTGGCGATCGAGAAGTTCCTGCGGCTGCTTGCGCCGGTGGCCCGGGACCACGGCGTGCACATGAACATCGAGACCCACGAAGAGATCACGAGCTACGAAATCGTCCGCTTGGTGGAAGCCGTGGGGCCGGACGTCCTCGGGGTCACCTTCGACACGGCCAACGTGGTGGTGCGCGGGGAAGACCCTGTGGCCGCTGCGCGTCGCGTGGCACCGTACACCCGGGCCACGCACTTGCGGGACTTTGTCCTGGGCGAACAAGACGGCGTGTTCGGGCGGGTCTTCGCACCGATCGGCCAGGGCTCGATCGATTGGGATGCGGTTCTCGGCATCCTGCGCGCCGAAAACCCGGACCTGCCGCTCTCCATCGAGAACGCAGGCCCCACCCTGCACTTGCCGATCGGCATCGACGATCCTGAATGGATTGCCATGCACCCTGACCTGGACCCCGAAGAGGTGGCCAGCATCCGGAACATGGCTGCGGACTACGCGGAACGCGCGGAACGGGGCGACGCGCCGCGGCTCGGCGACTTGCGCGCCGCCCCGTACGACGGCGCGCACTTCATCGACGTCTCGGCGAAAGCCTTGAGGGACGCGCTGTCCCGGATCGGAGCAGCGGTGTAGGCACGACTGCACCGTTCACACCCAACTGGCTCGCAGTTGTTGTCGTTATGAGCCGCCATAACGACAACAACTGCGAGCTACTTGGGTGGGGAGGAGCAGAATAGGCCCATGACTTCCAAGATCACTGATGTGCCAGGAATCCGGGTGGGACATGTCCAGCGGATCGGCGGTGGCTGGCTGAGCGGGGTGACCGTTGTCCTTCCGCCGCCGGGGACGGTGGGATCGGTGGATGTGCGTGGCGGCGGCCCCGGCACGCACGAGACGGACGCCCTCGACCCCACCACGCTGGTGCCCACGGTCGACGCCGTTGTGCTCACCGGCGGTAGCGCCTTCGGTTTGGTCACGGCCCACGGCGCCCAGCGATGGTGCGAAGAACAAGGGCGCGGTTTCGCCGTGACCGGGGGAGTAGTACCGATCGTCCCGGCCGCCGCGATCTTCGACCTGGGTCGCGGCGGTGACTTCGCAGCCCGCCCCGACGAAGCCATGGGTTACGAAGCCGCCGGTGCGGCTGCGGCGTCAAGCGAGCACGCCGACGTCGTGCGCGGAAACGTCGGTGCCGGTACCGGTGCCGTGATTGGGCGCGGCGCGTTCAAAGGGGGAGTTGGCACCTCGTCCATCACCCTGGACAGCGGCGTGGTGGTGGGTGCGCTCGCAGTGGTCAACGCTCTGGGAATGCCTTTCGGCACATCGTCCCGTCGGACGGAATCCGGCAGCTCCGAACCGGCGGGGCCTCCGGCGCTGAACACCACGCTCGTCGTCGTCGCCACCAACGCGGTCCTCGACCCGGCCGAATGCAAGCGCACCGCGAGTGCCGCACACGCCGGCCTCGCCCGGGCGCTGAGTCCTTCCCATACGCTCGCCGACGGCGACACCGTGTTCGCGCTGGCGACCGGCGCCGTCGGGCTTGACCGCAGTTCGGAACAAGCAAGGCAGGTGTCGCTCATCACCCTGCAAAGCGCAGCGGCAGACGCCGTCCGCCTGGCTGTCCTCGACGGTGTCGCGGCCGCGGAATCCATCACGACGGCGGCAAGCACCTTCCCTGCCTACGGCGCGGTTTAGCGGGATCCAAGGCAGTTCCCCGGCCAGGGGAAGGGTGACACCGTGCCGGTGTCTGCGCTAGCATGGGCGGATTTAACTTTCGCGCCGTCTTGGCGTAGAGTTGTCTGTTGGTTGTCTGCACAGCCACGCCCATTTAACAGGTCGCGAGTCCTGCTTCGTGGAGTGGCAGGAGCCGGACGGCCAAACAAACAAAAAACGTCCGCAGATTTTCCGGTGCCTAACCGGAGGGCTGCGGCAAACAACAGTTAGCGGAGGATATGGCCAAGAAGGACGGGGTCATTGAGATCGAGGGCGTTGTGACTGAGGCGCTGCCCAATGCGATGTTTCGCGTTGAGCTCACCAACAAGCACATCGTTCTTGCACACATCTCGGGGAAGATGCGACAGCACTACATCAGGATTCTCCCTGAGGACCGCGTAGTGGTGGAGCTGAGCCCTTACGACCTCACACGTGGTCGCATCGTCTACCGCTACAAGTAATTGCTGGGCGGCAGCCTCGGGAAACCCGGGTATAGCCGTTTCAGCCGACCAACTGCAACACGCAAAGGAACGCCATGAAGGTCAAGCCGAGCGTTAAGCAGATCTGCGACAAGTGCAAAGTGATCCGCCGTAATGGCCGGGTCATGGTGATCTGCGAGAACCCGCGCCACAAGCAGCGCCAGGGCTAATTCCCCGCAAGGGAACTAGCGCCCGCGAGGGCAACCTGGGTTGCTAACCCACGCAAGTAAATAAAGGCAGCACAAGCTGAATTGGGACGTATGGAGCCCGGACAGCTAACCCCCGGTCGGAGGCTGGGGCCGCACTGAAAGTGCGGGTGTACTGCCTACGACCTCCGGTTTATTCAAGGAGTACTGCCACTATGGCTCGTCTCGCTGGCGTAGACATTCCCCGCGAAAAGCGGTTGGAAATTGCGCTTACTTACATCTACGGCGTGGGCAAGACCCGTGCACACGAAACCCTGGCTGCCACCGGCATCAGCGCTGACGTTCGCGTCAAGGACCTGACTGACGCCGAGCTGGTCCAGCTGCGTGACTACATTGAAGGCAACTACAAGGTTGAGGGTGACCTTCGCCGCGAAGTAGCAGCAGATATCCGCCGCAAGGTTGAAATCGGCAGCTACGAAGGCCTGCGTCACCGCAAGGGCCTGCCCGTACGCGGTCAGCGTACGAAGACCAACGCTCGTACCCGCAAGGGCCCGAAGCGTACCGTCGCCGGCAAGAAGAAGGCCGGCCGCTAGAAATAGCGCCGACTTTCCCCCGATAACTTTCTGTAGGAGAAATAATGCCCCCGAAGACTCGTGGCGCGGTTCGCAAGCCGCGTAAGAAGGACAAGAAGAATATCGCGCTTGGCCAAGCGCACATCAAGAGCACCTTTAACAACACCATCGTGTCCATCACGGACCCGAACGGTGCTGTAATCTCCTGGGCTTCCGCCGGTGAGGTTGGATTCAAGGGCTCCCGCAAGTCCACCCCGTTCGCCGCCCAGATGGCTGCTGAGGCCGCTGCAAAGCGTGCCCAGGAGCACGGTCTGCGCAAGGTTGACGTGTTCGTCAAGGGACCGGGATCCGGACGCGAGACCGCAATCCGTTCGCTGCAGGCCGCTGGCCTCGAGGTTGGCTCCATCCAGGACGTCACCCCCAGCGCCCACAACGGTTGCCGCCCGCCGAAGCGCCGCCGCGTCTAATTGGATTCTTGGCCTTTGCCGGCCGGGTTCGCCACGGAACAGTCTGACTGTTTCGTGGCGCCCCGGCCGGCAAAGCCGGAACCAAGCCGATTTCCACCACCTGTGTTGCGTCATATAGCGGATGCTCGCCGAAAGGAAACCTAAGTGCTTATTGCACAGCGCCCCACTCTGTCTGAAGAAGTAGTCTCCGAGAACCGCTCGCGTTTCATCATTGAACCGCTGGAACCGGGCTTCGGTTACACCCTCGGAAACTCCCTCCGCCGTACCCTGCTCTCCTCCATCCCCGGTGCCGCTGTAACCAGCATCCGGATCGATGGCGTGCTGCACGAGTTCACCACGGTTCCGGGTGTCAAGGAAGATGTCACTGAGATCATCCTGAACATCAAGAACCTCTCCGTGTCCTCCGAGCACGATGAGCCGGTTGTTGCATACCTGCGCAAGCAGGGCCCCGGAGTCGTCACCGCCGCGGACATCGCTCCGCCGGCCGGCGTCGAATTCCACAACCCGGATCTGCACATTGCCACGCTGAACTCGAAGGGCAAGTTCGAACTCGAACTGACCATCGAACGCGGCCGCGGCTACGTTTCGGCAGCTCAGAACAAGTCCGGCGACTCCGAGATCGGCCGTATCCCGGTCGACTCGATCTACTCGCCGGTCTTGAAGGTTACCTTCCGCGTGGAAGCTACCCGTGTTGAGCAGCGCACTGACTTCGACAAGCTGATTGTCGACGTCGAGACCAAGCAGGCTATCGCCCCGCGCGACGCTGTTGCTTCGGCAGGCACCACCCTGGTGGAACTGTTCGGTCTTGCACGTGAGCTGAACACCGCAGCTGAAGGTATCGAGATTGGCCCGTCGCCGACGGATGCTGCCCTGGCAGCTGACATGGCACTGCCGATCGAGGATCTGGACCTCACCGTCCGTTCCTACAACTGCCTCAAGCGTGAGGGCATCCACACCGTGGGTGAACTCGTTGCCCGCTCCGAGGCTGACCTGATGGACATCCGTAACTTCGGTGCGAAGTCCATCGACGAGGTCAAGGCAAAGCTGGTTGAACTGGGTCTGTCCCTCAAGGATTCCCCTCCCGGTTTCGATCTTGCAGCCCGCGCCGCAGCCATCGAAGAGGACGACGCCGCGTTCAGCGACGACGAGCTCTAACAAGCAGATCTTGGCCACCGAGTCCACGTTCGGACCCGGACGGCCTTCATTACAGGAGAAATTACTATGCCTACCCCCACTAAGGGTCCGCGCCTCGGAGGCGGTCCGGCTCACGAGCGCCTGATGCTCGCGAACCTGGCAGCATCGCTGTTCGAGCACAAGCGCATCACCACCACGGTCACCAAGGCCAAGCGCCTGAAGCCGTACGCAGAGCGCCTCGTGACCTTCGCCAAGCGCGGCGACCTGTCCTCCCGCCGTCGCGTGCTCGGCCTGATCAGCGACAAGGGCATCGTCCACGAGCTGTTCACCGACATCGCCGGCGCCGTTGCCAACCGCGATGGTGGCTACACCCGCATCACCAAGATCGGCAACCGCAAGGGCGACAACGCTCCCATGGCTGTCATCGAGCTGGTTCTTGAGCCGGTTTCCCCGAAGCAGGCTGTAGTTGCCGAGGCAACTGCTGCTGCCAAGAAGGACGCTGAGAAGGCTGCTCCGGTTGCTGAGGAAGAGGTCGTTGAGGCTGAAGCCGCAGAGACCGAAGCCGAGGCTCCTGAAGCTGAAGCTGCTGAAACCGAAGAGGCTCCGGCCGCTGAGGAAAAGAAGTAATTCACTGAATTCTTCACAGTAGACTTAAGTCTATGAACGAACGAAAACCCGCTGCCCCCGTTTTGGGGGGCGGCGGGTTTTTGCGTGTCCGGATGGATCTTTCGTACGACGGCGGCCCTTTCAACGGGTGGGCGCTCCAGCCCGGTCTTCGCACAGTGCAAGGATCGCTGGAAGAGGGGTTGGCGCTGATCGTCCGGCGCCCTGTCCGGGTCACCGTGGCGGGGCGGACAGACGCCGGCGTCCACGCGCGCGGACAAGTGGCGCACATTGATCTCACCGAGGCCGAGTGGGGTGGACTGCCGAGGGGCCACGAAATCGACCCCGCCGCCGCGCTGCTCCGGAGGCTTCGCGGAGCCTTGAGCCGGGTCCTGCATGGTGAGACCGGCGCCATCGAGGTGCACGACGTCGGACTGGCGGCTGACGGTTTCGACGCTCGCTTCTCAGCGTTGTGGCGCCGCTACAGTTACCGGATTGCCGATGGCCCCGAACGCTGGGACCCCGTCTTGCGCAGGCTCACCCTTTGGCACAAGGCGGAGTTGGACGAGGACGCGATGAATTCCGGGGCGGCGTCGCTCCTTGGGCTTCAGGACTTTCGCGCCTATTGCAAGCCTAGGGAAGGTGCCACGACTATCCGCGAGCTGCAGCGGCTTGAATTCGTCCGCGGCAGCGACGGTGTATTGGTCGCCAACGTCCAGGCCGACGCATTCTGCCACAACATGGTGCGGGCCTTGGTGGGATCCGCATTGCGTGTGGGGGAGGGCCTGGAAAGTCCGGAGTGGCTGCACGAGCGCCTGCTTGCGGGGGTCAGGGACGCGAAGTCCGTGTTGGCTGCGCCGCACCCCTTGGTGCTTGAGGAAGTGGCCTATCCCTCTGACGACCAACTGTTTGCGCGGGCTGAGCTGACCCGGGCCCGGCGGGAGTAGGTTCGGGGCCGTCCAAACATTCCACCCTTGGAACGTTTGGACGGCCCCCTCCCGGCTCTGGGTACCGTGGAGGGGGCCTGCGAAGACCACCCGCGGTTCTGGGTTCGCGGGTGGCCGGTCGGTAGCGCCCCAGATGCGCTTGTAGGTGCTGTCTGTTATGGCAGTCCCAGAGCGGTTTTCACTCCGGTGACCAGGGTGTCGAAGTAGCCGTTCAGGGCAGTCCCGAACAATCCGACTCCTGTCACGATGACCATCGCGACGAAGCCCACCAAAATTGAGTACTCAGTGGCCGTAGCTCCGTGTTCACTGGCCAACATCCTGATTAGGTGCTTGAACCTTCTTTTCATATCGATCACCGTCTGTTCGTTAGGGTGACATTAGGAAAACGCAGCGATGATGTTCATGACGGCTGGTCCCAGGAGGATGATGAACAGCGTTGGAAAGATGCAGAAGATCAGCGGGAAAAGGATTTTCACTGGAATCTTCATTGCATACTCCTCGGCCCGCTGACGGCGCTTGGTCCGCATTTCCTGAGCTTGGGCTTTGAGGACCTTGGCGATGGCGATACCGTAGGCATCCGCCTGGACAACCGCCCTGATGAAGCTGCGAACGTCTGGAACATCTACGCGCTGGGACATGTCCTCGTAGGCGTCCTTGCGGCTACGTCCCACCTGAATGTCCTGGAGCGTCCGGATGAACTCGTCTGCCAGCGGCCCTTTACCGTTTTCGGCGGTTCGTGCCATCGCCGCTTCGAAGCCCAGGCCTGCCTGGACGGAAATCAGCATCTGATCGAGCGAGTTTGGCAGTTCTAGCCTGATTGCGTCCCGCCGTTTCTGAGCATTGGAACGAATGAGGATGTCCGGTACGAAATAGGCGACTCCGATGACGGCGATGCCAAGAATGAACTTGCCAACCGATGGATCGCCGAGGAACAACAGCAATCCGAAGACGCCGCCACCGAGTGCCAGCAGTGGTTTGATCATCAGGATCCGGCCCAGAGGCCAATCCTTGGGACGACCAGCCCCCGCCAGTTGCTTGTCGAGCCAAGCGACGTAGCCCCCCGGTGCAAGTTGGCGTGAAATGCTCGTCAGACGATCGCCAAGGTTGCTGGATTGTGTCGCAACTGCCGTGCGGACACCGAGATTCGTCCGAATGTTGCGTATTCCTGCTCGGTCTCCGGTGAAAGCGAGCCAAACCATCCAAGACACTGGGGCCACTATCGCCAGCATGGCTGCGTATGCGAAGAATTGCATGGCGGATCCCTCCTAGTACTTCGGCTTGATGAGTCGGCTCAGCCAGAATGCACCAAGGCTGAGCATGACAACCGCCGCCGCGAGCATGAGATAGCCGGGCAGAGTGGACGTGAAGGTATGGGCGTAGCTCGGGTTAATGAACAGGAGCGCGATGAACATAACCACGGGCAGGGCGAGAAGCACGAGCGCGGACATCCGCCCTTCGGCGCTCAGCGCCTTGACCTGACGACGGATCTGGTTGCGGTCACGGATGGTTTCGCCAACGTGATCCAATACTTCCGCCAGGTCTCCGCCGACTTCCCGGTGGATCTCGATCGCCTGTGCTATCCAACTGAAGTCCTCGCTCCTGGTCCGTATGGCGACATCGCTCAGGGACTCACCAAGATCGCGCCCGATCCGGGTTTCGTTGACGATCCTGCTCATCTCCTCGGCCATCGGTGCCTCGCTCTCCTGGGCGACAGCGTCCACCGCCCTCAAGAGGCTGTGCCCTGCCCGCATCCCTCCGCTTAACATCTGGAGGGCATCGGGCACTTGTTCGTCGAATTTCGCCGTCCGCCGGGCGGTGAGAACGCTCAGGAATGCCACCAGGGAAACCACAGCGAAGAGACACATCAGGATCGTGAAGACGAGGCCACCGAGAAGGAAGCCGATCGCGCCGGCAAAAACCACCACGATTCCAGCAATCAAGATGTAGTCGGCCGGTTGCTTCTTCAAACCCGCCGCATCCAGCCTCGCCCGCGAAAGATACCCGCCAGATCGCGAATGAACGCGTGTTTGGATGGCATCTCTCGCGCCATCAGTAAGCCGCGTCAAGGCAGACGTCCGGATCAGTGATTCCGGGCGGCGCCTTTCGGCATCGAGGGTTCTTTTTGACTTTAGTACCACCAACACGAGCAGAAGCAAAGCAACGTACACCAAGCCCAAGCCCGCCGCCAGAAAAACGGACTGCGCCCCCGATTCGCTCATCGCAAGCCTCCCACCATCGGGGCGCCGAACACTGCAGGAGAGATGGGAATCCCCAGTTCTGCGAAGCGGTCTGTGAAGCGGGGACGTACTCCCGTGGGGATCGGCTTGCCCAGGAACCGGCCGTTGGCATCGACGCCGGCCGAGTAGTCGAACACGAAGGCGTCTTGGAGAGTCACGATGTCGCCTTCCATGCCCTGGACCTCGGTGATGTGCGTGACCCTGCGTGTTCCATCCCGCAGGCGGCTGATGTGCACGATCAGGTTCACGGCGGATGCCACTTGTTCGCGGATGGCTCTGAGTGGAAGGTCCATTCCTGCCATCAGCACCAGGGTTTCGAGGCGTGCAACCGCGTCCCGTGGGGAGTTGGCGTGGACCGTGGAAATGGAACCGTCGTGACCTGTGTTCATGGCTTGAAGCATGTCGAGGGATTCTCCTCCACGTACTTCGCCCACCACGATGCGGTCAGGACGCATACGGAGGGAGTTGCGCACGAGATCCCGAATGGTGACCTCACCGCGTCCCTCTATGTTGGCTGGCCTGCTCTCCAGGCGCACCACATGCTCTTGTTGGAGCTGCAGTTCGACGGCGTCCTCAATGGTGACGATCCGGTCCTCTACGGGAATGAACGACGAGAGGACGTTCAACAGGGTCGTCTTCCCGGTGCCGGTACCGCCGGACACGATGATATTCATCCGAGCTAGGACACAAGCCCTCAGCAGCTCCGCCATTTCCGGAGACAGGCTGCCAAACTCGATGAGTTTGTTCACCGTGAGTGCTTCGCGGCCAAACTTTCGTATGGTCAGCGAAGGTCCATTGACGGCGAGCGGCGGAATGATGGCATTCACACGGGAACCGTCGGGGAGCCGTGCGTCGACGAGTGGAGACGACTCGTCGATTCGCCGCCCGACCCTGGACACAATGCGTTCAATGATCCGCCGTAGGGCCTCGTCTGAGGAGAATTTGGCCTCGGTCTTGTACAGCCGGCCATACCGTTCAACGTAGATGCTGTCGTACCGGTTAACCATGACTTCCGTAATTTCCGGATCGTCCAGGAACCGCTGGATAGCGCCATGGCCGAGGACGTCGTCGATGATCTCTGCCGTGAGGCGCTGCCGTTCTGCTGAGGTCAGGGGCACCTGCTCTTCGTCGACAACAATCTTCAGCTCGTCGCGTACGTACTGGTGCAGTTCTGTCTCGTCCAGGGAGGAATCAGAGAGTCTCGAGCCGAGTCGCTCAAACAGGGCCTTGCTTGCCCGCTCCTTGAGGTCACCGAGTGCTTCACTCGCCAGAATCGTCGACGGCGTGTTTTCATCGGCATGAGCCATGGTGTTCGAGGACTCGGCCGCTTTTGCTTCTTGGATACGGCCGAGCGTGGTTGCTGTTGGCGCAGCCATTTCCGGCGGAACGGTCGCAGCGTCCTGTGCTGCTCCGGAACCCGCGTCGTGCCGACGACTTTCGAGTCTGCGTGAGAGGTTCACCGGACTACCGCCCTTCTGTGCATCTGCTTGTGTGTTCGCTCGTCCCAATTGGGCTTAAACCGGTTCACCAGCAGGCGTAGTCCTTTGGTGGCGGCATCTCGCGTCCCGTCCTGCAAGAGCGGTACGCCCTTGTTCGTGGAGAAAGGAAGGGTCCGGGATCGAGGAATAGCAACATCCACTGGAACCCCAATAGTCGCTTCCACGTCCTTGAGGACCAGTCCGCTCTTGGGATCGGCCATGTTCAGGACGACGTGACGGTGCTGAGGAAGCAATTGCAATTCGTCGAGGATATTCAGTCCCGTCCGCAACCCGCGGATGCTCGGAATATCCATGCCGCAAACCCACACTGCATCAGTGGCGTTCTCCAAAGCGGCGAGCACGTGCTCGCCGAGCCCAGGAGCGGTATCGATGACGACATATTGGAATTCGTGCCGCAACTGTTCCAACAACCTGCTGACGTGTTGGGCTGTGATGCGATCCATTTCGACGGGATTGCGAGGGGCGCACAGCGCATAGATGCTGGCCGGGTGAACGCTCAAATAGGTCTTGAGCACCATGGAATCCTGGCTGGCTGGTCCAAGCACGGCGTCCGTGATGGTGTGTTCGGGGTTCAAGAGGAGGCCGCTGGCCACATCGCCAAACTGTAGGTCCAGGTCCACGATCACCACGCCCATCGGCGCCAAGGTACCGAGGCCTACTGCCAGATTCGTGGCCACCGTTGTCTTGCCCACGCCGCCCTTAGGTGACATGACCGCAATGATGCGGCCGCCCGAAGCCTGCGACGGGGTCTCGATGGCGTTGGGGGCGAGGCCCCGTCGCCTGCCGGCGGCTGCAAGGCTTGCCCGCTCCACCATCACGCGGATGGTGTCCGAGTCCGCTGCGGGGGAGAGCAGGTCTCGCACCCCGGAGCGCATTGCTGCCAGGACCAATGACTCGCTCTGTTCCGCGGCCAGCACCACGCTGATTTCCGGGAACTGGAGATCCAGCAGGGAAGCGTGTTTGAGAGAGTCATTGATTTCCAGCCCCGGGCCCAAGATCAGCACTTCAGGTGGTTCTCCCAGGAGCTGGTCCAGGATCTCACGTGGCCCTGCCGGCAAGTAGTCGGCCTGGAACCACTGGAGACTTCCGCTCATTCCTGCAGTTGCAGTGCGGACCTTTCGTTCGAAGTCAGGTTCCGGGGTGATGAGAACGAAGCGGCTCATTTGAATACACTTCCCCGATCGATGACGCCAGTTGCGCCTGCGGCGGCGTCTGAAGGCTCTTTGCTCAGGTAGATGGTGCCGAACTCAACGGCGTACACGATCTTTTGGACGTCGACGGCGGAGCGGGCCACTGTGACGAGGTAGCCACTTCCTGAACCCGCAGTCTTGTTGGCGTTCAGGGCACCGCTGCTTGCCTGAGCGGCGGAGCTTGAGTTGTCCGCGATCGCTCCACTTGCGTCCTGAACTGCGGTGACGAGGACTTTGTGAAAGGTAAAGCTGGTTTGATCAGGGGCGCTGGCTTTGTCATCGGCTTTGAAGGACAGCATCACGCCGACTGTGTCGCCGGCCTTCACTGTCCCGCCGACGACGCGTTCGATCGGCAGTTTGAGCGTGATTTCTTGGAGGCCCGTGGGTACTTGAACACGGCCCGGACCGGCCAAGCTGGTTGGATCGACCATTCGGGTCGCAAGCAATTGCTCACCGGGCATGAATTCAATCGAAGAAACCTTGGAGCCGAGGTCCCCAAGATTGGTGACGCTGTCAGCCGCAATGGCTGACTTTGGCACAGACTTTTTGACGACGGAATCCCCGAAACCGGCGGTCGGGGTGCCAGCGGGAATTTCTTTTTGGATGACGTAGACGTCTTCGGTCTCCGTATTTGCCAGAGCGCGCTTGTCGGCGCCTTGGACGTAGAACACGAGCATCACTGTTCCAATGATGGCTACGACAAGCGCAGCGATGCCTCCCAGTAGGCGTGTTTTCACTGTTCTTCCTTCCCAGATGCGCTCGTCCAAGAGCGCGATTTATTGGATGAGTTGCGGCGGCAGATTGGCCCCGCCTTGCGTGTATCCCCCTCCTTGGTACACAGAGGGATCGGCAATCCAGCTGACGAAATACCCACGGATACCGTTGTTGGTGCCTCCAAGGCCTGTTTGATCGCCGCCCGACATGCCGGGGAAGTTGTACCCAGTCAGATAGAAGGCGGCATATCCCTTGATGTAGTACTTACCTCCGGCGCCGCTTGCCGAGGCTTGCGTGAAAACGGGGAATGCGACCACGGTGTTCAGATAACCGTTGATGAGGGACTTGCACGTTTTGGGCATGCTCAGTCCCGTGTTGGTCTGAGCGTAGGGATCAACTCCTGGTGTGCTGGGGTCGTCGGGGTAGACTTTTGCGGCGCACTGGCCGGTTTCGGGAGTCAGCCACTCGAAACCGCCGGGGATGACCTGGCCCGATGGGCTGTCACTCACGCAGGTTGTGCTGCCGTGGGTCAAAATCGTCTGCGTGGCACCATTGATGTCGAACTGGCAAGGCGCGAAGGTCAGAGGCAGGGTCGCGGGGCCGGAGCCAGGGCCGCCCCATGTCGCAGTGGCTTTGGCGCCGACCGTCACTGGGCCAGTGTTGAGAGCGTTTGCGAACATCTTGCTCAGGTATCCAGCGCCGGTAGTGCCGTCCTTGGTAGATGTTGTGACTGTTACCTTGCCTGGGACGCTTAGATCCACTGACTTCACAGTGCTGGCGCCATCGTTGGCGTTGGAGTTAGCGAGGGGGCCGGCCAACGAAGTATTGCAGGAACCTTTGGCGCAGCTGCGCGCAACGGCGAGGGCTCCGGCGTCGGCTCCGTTCTGAAGTTGGGCGCGTTCTGCGTAGATTTGGCCGACGTCAACCGCAACTGCGCCCACCCCGATGAGCACCAGCATCATAAGCGCGACCATCACGCCGGCAACACCGCTTTCCCTGTCCTGAGGGTCCCAACGTCGGATCAGCCGTTGCATTGCATTGCTCCTTTGCCGGTGACCGTGAGGCTGGAACCGAAGAACCCGGTAAGGGATTTGCCACTGTAGGTGGTGGTCACAGTGATGGTCGGAGGGGGGCTGCCTGCACTACAGGCGCCCGAGTAGCTGAAACTCAGCTTGGAGGTGTCCAGCGAGGGCGCGCCGGCCTTGCCGGCCGCGGTTGCCTTGCTTGTGTCGTTAGTGATTGCCATTGTGCGAGCAGCTTCCCGCGAGGCTTGAGTCACTGAAACCTGGATGTTGTACGCGTTTGAAAACTCGACAACAGCGATGATCAGAGACACAAGGATGGGCGCTACGAGCGCGAATTCGACAGCAACTGCGCCCCGCTCTTTGTTCCTGGAAGACTTGATCCTGCGTTTCAAAGGATCCCCCTGGGTAGATATGCTGCCGACGTTTGCAGCGGGAAAGGTCAACGGTGTGCTGCGCCGTAGGGCGCAGCACACCGCGATTGCCTGGTTACCAGGTTCCGACCGTAGTGGCGAGGCTGCTGAAAAAGGTGTTCAGGTTGCCGCCGAAAAGGCCGACGCCGCCAACAATCACAAGGGCGATTAGGCCCACCAGCAATGAATATTCTGTGGCGGTGGCTCCCTTTTCGGTGGAGATTCGTGCGAGAGCCAGACTGATTCTTTTGAATTTTGTGTTTATATTGAACATTTCGAAACCACCTGACGGCTCTTGAGACCAGCCGCTGGCGGCTACCAGCCCCCGACGGTTGTGGCGAGGCTGCTGAAGAAGGTGTTCAGGTTCTTGCCGAACAGGCCGACGCCGGCGACGATGACCAGTGCAATGAGACCGACCAGCAGCGAATATTCCGTCGCTGTTGCGCCCTTCTCGGCGGTGAACTTGTCTTTGATGCCGGCGATGAATGCGAGGGTGGAGATCATGAGAGTTGACATTGGAAAAACCTTCCCAGATAAGTGAATTTGTCTACGAATTCCGGTTGCCCACATATCCCGTTTGGCGTTCGGATTTCGATAGGACAAGAATTGCGCTTGGGAGGGTTAACAAACAATGCGTAGTGGTACTCGTCTTTTCTTGTGCAGGTGGCATGGACTACTCGAAGAGCCCCGCCGCGGTACTCGGTTTTTCTGCCTAAGTACCACCTAGCTACTGACACGGATGGGTCTCGTGGGGACTGAGGGGAACTCGGGAAGCATGCCGTGCTTACGTGACGAGAAGGACCACTCCAATTGCCGCAGCGAACATGGCCGGCCCGTGGGCAACTTCAGATCGCTTGGTTTCGCGCTTCAGGCGCAACAACAGCACCGTCATCACCCCGCCCACCACGAAGCCCAGCAGTCCCCCATAGAACACTTGGGTCCAGCCCAAGTAGCCCAAGTACAAACCGAGTGGTGCTGCGAGCTTTACATCGCCCATTCCGAGACCGCCCGGAGAAATCAATCCAAGAATTAAGTACCCGAGGAACAAAATGACGGCGCCGGCGGCCGCCCGCAGCAGTCCGGACCAGTCGAGAGTCAGCGTGGCGGACATAGTTAACAGACCAAGGCCGGCAGTAAGGAGACCCAGGACCAGCGGGTTTGGCAGCAAATGGTGCGCCACGTCTACGCGTGATAGCTGCACAGCCATTACCCCTAGTAGTAGGTAGGCAGGGAGTACTGGGGAGTACCCGAACCGGAGCGTCAGGAGGGCAAACAACACGGCGGTGGCCACCGCCGTCGTGATTCGGATGGCGGGGGAGGGGAGCCCGCCAAGCCGCGGCAGGGATCGGGCTATCAGGACCTCAGCCAGGGGGCTCGTGAGAAGCCCCAGGAGCCCGAAGGAGGCCACGAGCAAGGGCTGGGCGGCAGTTGCTGTCATGGCATCTCCTAGGAGCTTAGAAGCGGTCTCAGTTGTTCACGTTGGTTGACAGCCTATTTTGACCCTGAAGCTCCTTGCCGCTATTGTTGATAGTCGTTGTGCGTGTCCTTTCTCGATGACACATGCCCGCTTGGGGATCCAGTTGCAGGATCGTTAACTCGACAGGCATATCGGGACCTCGGGATGACTGGTACATAGAGCCCTCACCTCTGCTCCGGTAACGCATACCTAGTAGGCACACGTTTCAAGCGTGCCGCCTAAAACATGAACGCCAGAACAAGAACGAGGCAAAACCGTGCGTACGTACACCCCGAAGCCCGGCGATATCAACCGCCAGTGGCACGTCATTGACGCCACCGATGTTGTCCTTGGTCGTCTTGCCAGCCAGACCGCAACACTGCTGCGCGGAAAGCACAAGCCGACCTTTGCGTCCCACATGGACATGGGCGACTTCGTCATCATCATCAACGCTGAAAAGGTTGCCCTGACCGGTGCCAAGCTGGAGCAGAAGCGCGCATACCGCCACTCCGGCTACCCGGGCGGCCTGACCTCCGTCAACTACGCGGAGCTGCTGGAATCCAACCCGGTCCGCGCTGTTGAGAAGGCCATCAAGGGCATGCTGCCGAAGAACTCCCTCGCTGCACAGCAGTTGGGCAAGCTCAAGGTCTACCGTGGCGCTGAGCACCCCCACGCTGCACAGCAGCCTAAGACTTTCGAAATCACCCAGGTCGCCCAGTAGTCCTGGCCACCAAACAACTTTTAATACAAGGAGAATCGTGGCTCAGAACGAAGAACTGACCGCCGAAGCCGTCGAGGCCGAGGAAACCCTCACCAGCTACACCTCTGAAAGCTCGGCTGCCGAAGCCGCGCCGAAGAAGGAGCGCCCGGCACTGACCGTTGCCGGTGCTGCTGTTGGCCGCCGCAAGGAAGCCGTTGCACGCGTTCGCGTTGTACCCGGCTCGGGCAAGTGGACCATCAACGGCCGCGAGCTGTCGAACTACTTCCCGAACAAGCTGCACCAGCAGGACGTCAACGAGCCCTTCAAGATCCTTGACCTTGAAGGCGCCTACGACGTCATTGCCCGCATCCACGGCGGTGGCCCCTCCGGCCAGGCCGGTGCACTGCGCCTCGGTGTCGCTCGCTCGCTGAACGAGATCGACGTCGAGAACAACCGCGCCACCCTGAAGAAGGCCGGCTTCCTGACCCGTGACGCACGCGTCATCGAGCGTAAGAAGGCCGGTCTCAAGAAGGCACGCAAGGCTCAGCAGTACTCCAAGCGCTAAAAATGCGCCTACCCGTGGTGTTGCCGCTGGCGCGACATCACCACGGGGCCCTCGGCGCTTTTTAGCGCTCGGATCCACAAGCGCTAAAAATGCTTTCGGGCGCTTCCAGCGTCCAGACAAGGCCTGTTCCGCCGTTTGGTGGGGCGGGTCTTGTTTCGTTTCGGAGGGCGTCTGCGGAGGAGCTACTTGCAGCCGGGTCTCACCTCAGCGGAGTATTGCTCTGCGGTTTTCCTAGATCGTAGATCTTGTTCCCATCGATTTCTTCCGATTGGAATGTATCAGCGACCCATTTCTGGATCGCAAGGAGCTCCGGTCCAGCCTCTGGAGCTTTCAATTGATCAGGCTGTTCCACCAAGTAGCAGATTTGTCCTTCTGCGACCCAATCCCGGAATTGCCTTAAGGTTGGGCTGGGGTCCGTCGCAGTGAAGCCCCCGATCGGCATGATGGCGCGGTTGGACTCAAGCTGAAAGCGCGCAGCGGTTTCGCCCGGATAAGTCGCAGCAGTCCAGACACACCTTGCCGGAGCATTACGGAGTCGGTCAAGGAGTGCGGTCCCTGGGCTATTGCCGTATGTAAGTCCATGGATCCATGCCGGATCCTGTTGCTTGACGCCTGCGAGGAAGCGGCTCAGTGAGTTTGGAGACTTGGTAAGACCGCCCGATATGGGGTTGTACCCGGATTGGGGAGAACCTAGGGTCACCAGCGAACAGAAGACGGGTCCGATCAGCAGCGCCCCGATTGCCAGGAAAGCGCTGCTTCGCTCTACCCATGGCCACGGTGCCCGGACGGCGGAAATAGCGGCGGCCAGCAATCCAGCATAAAGAACGCCTTTTCCCAGCCATTCGGGAAACACGTCGCTTAGCTGCCACATTGCATTGGCGAAGACGAAACTTGCTATCAGGGTAAAGGCGATCCACAAACGCCCGGATATTGTTTGGGCTCCGGCCAGCAACAGGCGGGCGCCAACGCCGATGCAAAGTGCCAATGGCGGCGCCAAGGATGCGGCGTAGTAGGAATGGAATCCTTGGCCCATAAAGCTCAGTATCAGATACGTAGTTGAGAACCAAAGGACTGCCGCAGAAGAAAGAATTGCTTCATTCCGATCGAGCCGTTTCCTTACGATGGCCCAGGCCATTGCCACGCAGCAGAGTATAGCTGCCATGAGTAGCCAGCCAATTTCCTGGCCATTATTTGCGTTGAAGAGCCGGAACAGGCCCGCGTCTGTGTCCACGCCCTTGAATTCTGGTGGTATTAGCGCCGCCGAAGCGTCATCCTGACCCTTCATCACACGGTCGATTCCGTTATACCCCAGCGTCAGCTCAACCATGCTGTTATGCGTTGAGCCGCCAACAAAGGGGCGGGATTGGGCCGGGGTGAGATCGACGACGAGAGGCCAAGCCAAGGAAACAACTGCCACAACGCATGCGGCAAGGCCCAGGCCGATAAACCTCTTGCGCCAAGCCAAGGGGGCGAAAAGCAGAAAGACGAGCACGATGGCGGGCAGAACCAGAAATGCTTGAAGCTGTTTCGTTAGAAATCCGAGTGCCAACAGACCGCCCATCAGAACCATCGGTTTGAGCCGGCCGGTCTCAGCGGCCCGGACGCCGGAGTACAGAGCCGAAATCATCAACAGGACCATCAACGGATCAGGGTTGTCATAGCGGGCTAGAAGAACGCTGACTGGGGTCAAGGCAAACACTGTCGCCGCGATTAGGGCGCATACGGCAGGGAAATACCTACGCATAAGGGTGAAGATGAGCAACGTGCTAGTCAACGTGATGATGACTTGGGGAACCAGCAAACCCCAGGAGTTGAGCCCGAACAAGCGAACGGACACGCCCATGACCCACAGGCTGAGTGGGGGTTTGTCCACAGTGATGGAGTTACCCCAGTCTGAGGACCCGAAAAACAATGCTGTGAAGTTATGTTCACCAGACTGCACAGCGGCCGAATAGAAGGGGTTCGCCCAGCCATTCTGATCCAACTTCCACAGGTAGAGAAAGGCCAGACAGATCAACAGCACGGCCAACGTTATCTTTTCCCAGCGCGCAACCGGGGTTGGATTCAGGCCCGTGCCTTGAACGGCGGGAAGACTAGTGCCGGAGGCGGTAAATCCGTACGCCGTCAAGGGACTCCTCCTTGAAATTCTCCTGCACCCAGTTGGTGATTGCCAAAGCTTGGGGGCCGAGTTCGCCCAGATCCACTATGTCCTGCTGCCAGATAAAGTAGCCGACTCTACCCTGAGCTACCAGAACCTTGAATTGCTCAAGAGTTGGCGCCGGATCCATCCCGAGCCAGCCGCCCACAGAAATAACCGGTCTCAAAGTTGCAAGCTGGTACTTCGAAGCATTTTGGGCCGAGTACGTTGCCGCGGGCCATGTCACGGTCGTGTCCATGCTGGTCAGCAATTGGACGACATTGGGAGATGGGTCCGTGCCGTACGCGACTTGAAGGGCCCATGCTGGTCTACCGGCATGAATATCTCGAAGGTGACTCGAAATGGCGTCGGGGTTGTTTGAAACAGGACCGGACACAGGGTTCGTTCCCTCCTGAGGGGAGCTGATCGTGAAGAGGTTGGTTGCGACAGGGCCTGCGATTAGTGTGAGGGCCACCAAGATGGCGGTGATTCTCTTGACGCGACTTTGAGCCGAAAGCATCCATAGGACGGTTGCGAGCACCCCAAGCAACACCACCAAAGGAGCTAGGTATGGTGGCCACTCGTTGCTGTACGCCAAAATCCTGACGACCATGTAGGTCGTGCTGGCTACTACTGTGGCCCCGATGATTCGGATAATTGGGCGCGCACGGTTCATCCAAAGGACGTGGAGGCCCAGCGGTACGAGTAGGGCGACCGGGGCGGCCAAGGAATATACGTAATAGGTGTGAATCATGGTCCCCATAAAACTGAGGACAAGATAGCTCGTGAGGAACCAGGCTCCTGCAAGCGCCACGAGGGCGCGGGCCCGTTTGTTCTCTGGCAGCAGGTAGCGCAACACCGAAACGACGAGGAGGCACATGACTGCGGTGGCGAGCATCCAACCCGCTTCTGGAGCAAAGTTGCCGTTTAGCAAGCGTGAGAATCCGCCGTCGTAGGGTGCTAGGTCTGCGCTATTAGCCGCGGCCGGGCCGCCGCCTTTGGCAATGGGAAATTGAACAAACCGGGCTAGCCCGTTGTAGTCCAGTGTGAGTTCCAAGACGCTGTTCGTCTGGGATCCGCCGATGTATGGCCGGACGCTTTCTGGCGTAAGGTCAACAACAGCCATCCACCAACCACCGCACGCGACGAGCGCCGCCAAGGCAGCAAGCAGACGCGTTATCCGAGCCATGAGGCTTCCGACTCCAAAGACAAGGATCACTAATATCAATGCCGGAATCATGATGAATGCTTGGATTTGTTTGGCCATGAATCCAAAACCCAAGGCAGCCCCGGCAAGTAGGTACCACCGCCAACGGTTGTCTTCCAGCGCCCGCATGACGAAATAGCACGCAACCACCATCAAGAGGCCCATCACGGGTTCCGGGTTGTTGTAGCGCGACATCAGCACTACGACGGGCGTGGTGGCATATATCAGACCGCCCAGAAGTGCCGGAGCTGCAGGATAGCTCCGTCGGATGATCTTGTAGATCAGCCAGACGGTAGTTACGCCCATCAGCGCTTGGGGAACAAGGATGCTCCAGGAACTCAGGCCGAACAACCGGACCGAAAGAGCCATGATCCACAGGCTCAATGGCGGCTTGTCGACGGTGATCAGGTTTCCGGCGTCGGTTGAACCATAGAAAAAAGCTTCCCAATTAACAGATCCCGCTTGAACGGCAGCGGAATAGAACGGGTTTGCCCAGCCATTGTGGTCAAGCCCCCATACGAAGGAAACCAGGGTTCCAAGTAGTAGAACACCGAGGCCGGTTTTCTCCCAAGGGAAGTCCCTCGACCTGGGCGTGTTCTCTTTGTCGGATGTCCGTCCCGCCTGGGACAACAGGATCAAAGTAACGACTCTTTTGGCTGGTTCAGAGGAAGACCAATGCGCCGCGCCTCCGTCCGCCGTACCCGGAAAACCCAGATCCGGAGCAGAACGAAGCGCACCAGGGTGGCGAAGATGTTTGCGCAGGTCAGGACGAACAGCTCAGCACTGGGCGATGCGTCCGGGTGGATGGCATGTAGTAGAAGCAGGGAAGAAGAAGTGATTCCCCAGGCGGCCAGGAAGACCACAAGGCCTTGAAACTGTTGTGTGAACTGCCGCTCGGGTCCGTGAATCCTGAAGGTGAAGCGACGGTTGGCGGCCGTGTTCGCGATGGCCGTGATCAATAAGGCCAGGAAATTTCCCTGCTGCGGGCCAAACGGGCCCTGGAATAGCAGATACAGCAAAGCAAAAGCGAGAGTGGAGAACGCTCCGACGATTCCGAAACGCACCACTTGGCCGAAGAAACTGGGACGCGTTGGCGCGGCGATAGGTCCTCGCCCCAGCTCCGCATATATCGCTTGCAAAGGGATATTTCCCTTCATCATGGAACCGGCGACGCGCACCAGGCCCCTGATATCGTCGACGGCCGTTTGGCGGATATCCACCCGGCTGTCAGGATCGTCGATCCAGTCGACTGGAATCTCGTGGATACGAAGCCCTGCCCGCTCCGCCAAGATCAACAGCTCGGTATCGAAGAACCAGCAATTGTCCTTCACGTAGGGAAGCAGCCGATGTGCGACTTCCGCCCTGACAGCCTTAAAGCCACACTGGGCATCGGAAAACTGTACCTGCATGGTCCGTTTGAGAATCAGGTTGTAGCTCCGCGAGATGAATTCCCGTTTGGGACCCCTGACTACCCTGGAAGTCCGGCCAAGCCGCGTGCCGATGCTGACATCCGAGTGTCCGGAAAGCAGGGGAGCGATAAGCGGCGGCAACGCCGCCAAATCGGTCGAGAGGTCTACGTCTACATATGCCAGAACTTTGGCTTCCGACGATGTCCACGCGTCGCGGAGCGCGAAACCCCGCCCTTTTGTCTCAAGGCGCCGATAACTGACATTGGGAACCTCATCGGCGAGCTTCCGCGCAATTAAACCGGTCGCGTCCGTGCTCGCGTTGTCGGCAATCGTGATTTTCCAGCTGTACAACAATTCCCGCGAAAGGTAGTCGGCAAGCCGGTAAATGCTTCTTTCGAGTATGGCGGACTCGTTGAAAACGGGGACAATTATTTCGAGCGCCAAGCCCCCAGAGCTAGGTGTCATGCGGTAATCGTAGAGACTTGTTAAGGTGCATTACTAGAGTGGAGCGGAAAACGCAAGTCAAGTAGTTCCACTCTTGCGCTCGCGCGGCTGAAGGAGTAGTGGCAGGGCCGCCGGCACTCCTTCGCTCGGCCCCTGCAGCCGTCGTCTAGACTGGGACGCGATGGCTAGATTATTTGGAACAGATGGCGTGCGTGGTCTCGCCAATGGATTGCTCACCGCGGAGCTTGCTCTTCAGTTGGCCCAAGCTGCCGCAGTGGTCCTCGGCCACGAGCGTGCAGCTGACGGAAAACGGCCTCGTGCCGTGGTCGCCCGGGATCCCCGCGCGAGCGGCGAGTTTATCGCTGCAGCTGTGGAAGCCGGACTTTCGAGCTCCGGCATTGACGTGTACGACGCCGGAGTGCTGCCGACGCCGGCAGCGGCCTATCTCATCGCGGACCTCGATGCCGATTTCGGCGTCATGATCTCGGCCTCGCACAACCCTGCACCGGACAACGGCATCAAGTTCTTTGCCCGCGGGGGCCAGAAGCTCCCGGACGAGGTTGAAGACGCAATCGAGGCCCAACTCGGCAAGGAACCTTCACGCCCTGTGGCTGGCGACGTCGGCCGCATCCAACGCTTCTCGGACGCCGAAGACCGTTACATCGTCCACTTGCTCGGCACCCTGCCGCATCGCCTCGAAGGTCTCAAAGTTGTGCTGGACTGCGCCCATGGTGCGGCCAGTGGCTGTTCCCCACAGGTCTTCGCGAGCGCCGGCGCCGAAGTTGTGGTGATCGGTGCGGAACCCGACGGCCTGAACATCAACGACGGCGTCGGTTCCACCCACCTTGGCCAGCTCAAGGAAGCCGTCGTCAAGCACGGTGCGGACTTCGGCGTCGCGCACGACGGCGACGCCGACCGCTGCCTGGCTGTGGACCACGAAGGCAACGAAGTTGACGGCGACCAGATCATGGCGATTCTGGCCCTCGCGCTGAAGAAGTCCGGAAAACTGAAGGACGACGTCCTGGTAGCCACCGTGATGAGCAACCTTGGACTCAAGATCGCCTTGCGTGAAGCCGGAATCACCCTCCGTGAGACCGCGGTGGGGGACCGGTATGTCCTGGAGGCCATGCGCGCCGGCGGCTTCAGCCTTGGTGGAGAGCAGTCGGGCCACGTGATCTTCTCCGATTACGCCACCACTGGCGACGGCGTCCTGACCGGTCTGCAGATCGCCGCCCAGGTAGCCGGCACCGGACGGACCCTCCAGGACCTTGCCCGCGCCATGACCAAGCTGCCGCAACTCATGATCAACGTGAAGGGTGTGGACAAATCACGCGCCGCAACGGACGAAGGCGTAGCCGCTGCGGTGGCTGCCGCCGAGCTCGAACTTGGTGATACCGGCCGCGTGCTCCTGCGGCCATCGGGCACCGAAGCGTTGGTACGCGTGATGGTGGAGGCCGCGGACATGGAAACCGCTACCCGCATATGCACCGAACTCGCCGGCGTCGTCGAAAACCGCCTCGCCATTCCACGCGAACTGGCTCTCTAAGACCAGAAGCAGCAAACAACTGTGGCCCGTCTCCGTGAGGAGGCGGGCCACAGTTGTCTCAAATGCTTACCTTTGAACAGTGCTTACCGTTGAAGCACGCTTACCTTTGAACCAGGCTGTCCCGGATCTCGGTGAGGAGCGTGACCGCGGGGTCGGCAGCCGGCTCATCTTCCGTGATGCCCAACTTGGCGTTGCGGCGCTCGATGAGGTGGTTCATCGGAGCCACCACGACGAAATAGATGGCGGCTGCTACCAGGACGAAGTTAACGATCGCGGTCAGCAAAACCCCGAACTGTAGGTCATTTCCGTTGATGGTCACTTTCGCAAAGCTGTCAAAGTTGGGGGATCCAACCAAGGCAGCGATCAGCGGCATGAGGACGTTCTTGACGAGTGCATCAACAACTGCACCGAAGGCGGCACCCATGACGACGGCTACGGCAAGGTCTACGACGTTGCCCTTCAGAATGAAATTCCTAAATCCACTCAACATGGCACCAAGCTAGTGCATGCTTGTGAATTCAAAGTGAGCAGCCGTTCAATTCCGCGGGGTGTCGGGAACTTCCCCGGTTAAACAACCGCTAAAGGTAGCCTGGCGCCGCTTCGAGTCCAAAGTATTCCTCGAGGGTGCCGATTCCCCGGGTGGCCATATCCGTTGCGGCCTCAACCCCGATAAAGCGCAAATGCCACGGCTCGTAGTAATAGCCGGTGATGTCATTGAGCATCCACGGATACCTGACAACAAAGCCGTATGTGTGCGCGTTGGCCTTGGCCCAAACGGCGGCCGGCTGATCAGCGAAGCAGGGCTCGAAGCTGCACGCCCCGCCGCCGTCGCCGATGTCGAACGCCCAGCCAGTCTGGTGTTCCGAGAAGCCGGGACGTGCGGAGGCCGTGTCCGCCGAGGCCTGGCCACGTGTGTTTACGTAGCCGTTGTACGTGGCGGTTTGGGTCTGGAAACAACGGTAGCCGGACGCCAGAGTCATGGTGGCGCCGGCCGAGGCGGCTGCCGCGAAGAGCTTTTCGGCTGCTCCGGCGGTTGTGCTGTTGAGCAGGGACGCTTCCCCGCTGACTGCGAGTTGCACGCGGGGCTGTACCAAGTCGGCGGGGACAAACTGCAAGGGGGCCAGCGGCCGGTGCTTGTTCACGATGACCCACTGGCTCGTGGGGTCGCTCAGTGAATACTGCCGGGACAGGACCCCTGACGGCGGAGCTTTCGACGGCGGGGCGCCCGACGGCGGCGGCTGGCTCCCCGCTGTGGCGGGAACCGGCGTCGTGGTCGCCACGGTCGGCGTCGGCGTTGCCGTTTGGGGACCTGAGGGGGACGGTGCGGCCGTGGGCGAGGCGACCGGGGTATCCGGGGTGCAGCCCGCCAAAGCAGCCATTCCCACGCCTGCCGCAAGTAAGGTCGTGAAGGACCTTCGGCTGGGGCCGCGGTTCTGGCACATCCGTGCTAGACCTTTCGGAGCAGCATGCGGCGGATGGAATGGTCCGCGTCCTTGGTGAGGACAAGCTGCGCCCGGCCGCGGGTAGGGAGCACGTTTTCCTCAAGGTTGGGTTCGTTGATGCGCTTCCAGATGCCGCGTGCGGTAGCTTCCGCTTCGGCGTCGGAGAGCGTCGCGTAACGGTGGAAGTAGGATTCGGGCTGGGCGAACGCCGTGCTTCGAAGCTTGCGGAAACGGTCCACGTACCAGTCTTCGATGTACGACGTCTTGGCGTCGACGTAGATGGAAAAATCAAAGAAGTCGCTCAGGGCCAAGCCTTGGCGGCCGTCCTGGCGTGGACGGGCGGGCGCCAACACGTTGAGGCCCTCAACGATGAGGACGTCAGGCCGTCGGACCACCACTTCCTTGTCCGGGACGATGTCGTAGGTGACGTGCGAATACCAAGGAGCGCGGACCTCTTCGGCGCCGCCCTTGATCGCACTCACGAAACGAAGCAAAGCCCGGCGGTCGTAGGACTCCGGAAAACCCTTGCGTTCAAGCAAATGCCGGCGCTTCAACTCAGCGAGGGGATACAAGAACCCGTCGGTGGTGATGAGTTCGACGTTCGGAGTGCCGGGCCAACGGCGGAGCATTTCGCGCAACACACGGGCAATAGTGGACTTGCCGACCGCCACCGAACCTGCCACCCCGATCACGAAGGGCGTGCGCTGCGTCTGCTCGCCAAGGAAGGTGGTTGTGGCGGCATGAAGCTGTTGTGATGCCTGGACATAGAGATGCAACAAGCGGGAGAGCGGAAGGTAGACCTCTCGGATTTCCTTCATGTCCAGGGGGTCACCGAGGCCGCGAAGGCGAACGATGTCCTCTTCGTTGAGCGGCTGCTCCATCTGTGCAGCCAGCCGGGACCACGTCTGCCTGTCCAGTTCCACGAACGGAGAGGAGCTGTCGCCGTTCGCTTCATTGCGTTGCAAAGTCACTATAGAGATTCTGCCCCTCCGTTGGCTGATCCGGAAATACAGCATGAACGGCGGGAAGAATTCGTGTGAGCATGCTCTCCGGAAAATGTCCGCGATCGGGCATTTCCCGCGGCCTGGCCTGCTTGCGCGGCCGGATATCCTACGTCCATTTCGCGGGGCAACCGCTACTCTTGTAGGCATGTGTGGAATCGTAGGTTACGTTGGCAATTCATCCCGCCGGGCAGAAGCCGGGCACTCGGCTCTCGACGTCGTGCTTGAAGGACTCCGGCGGCTTGAATACCGCGGCTATGATTCAGCCGGAGTCGCAGTGGTGGCTAATGGAACCATCACAGCCCGGAAGAAGTCCGGAAAACTGAGCAATCTGTTGAACGAGCTCGAAGGCAATCCGCTCCCGGACTCGCTGACCGGCATCGGTCACACCCGCTGGGCAACCCACGGCGGACCCACCGACCAGAACGCCCATCCGCATCTGGCCGATGGCGGACGCTTGGCCATGATCCACAACGGAATCATCGAAAACTTCGCAGAGCTCAAGCAGGAACTCATCGCCAAGGGTGTCACTTTCGAGTCGGAGACGGACACCGAGGTTGCAGCAGCACTTCTGGGCGATATTTTCCGCAACCAGCTCAATGGGGACTCTTCCAACGGCAAGCTCACCAAAGCGATGCAGCTCGCCTGCCAGCGGCTCGAAGGCGCTTTCACGCTCCTCGCAGTGCACGCCGAGCGGCCGGACGTCGTCGTGGCCGCCCGTCGCAACTCCCCCCTTGTTGTAGGACTGGGGGAAGGCGAGAACTTCCTTGGCTCGGACGTTTCCGGCTTCATCGATCACACGCGCCGCGCCGTGGAGCTTGGCCAGGACCAGATCGTCACCATCACAGCCGACACCGTGGAGATCACGGACTTCTTCGGCGCCCCGGCGCAGGGCAAGGAATACCACGTCGACTGGGACCCGGCTTCTGCGGAAAAGGGCGGCTTCAGCTCCTTCATGGAGAAGGAAATCCACGACCAGCCCGACGCCGTCACCCAGACCCTCCTCGGACGCTCGGACATCAACGGCCAGCTGACCCTGAGCGAGCTCCGGATCGACCCCGAGCTGCTGAAACAGGTCAACAAGATCATCGTCCTGGCTTGTGGCACGGCTGCCTACGCCGGGATGGTCGCCAAGTACGCCATCGAGAACTGGTGCCGCATCCCCACCGAGGTGGAACTCGCGCATGAATTCCGCTACCGCGACCCGATCGTTGACGCAAACACCCTGGTGGTGTCCATCAGCCAGTCCGGCGAGACGATGGATACCCTGATGGCCGTCCGTTACGCCCGTGAACAGGGCGCCAAGACGATCTCCATCTGCAACACCAACGGATCCACTATCCCGCGCGAATCCGACGCCGTTCTCTACACCCACGCCGGTCCGGAGATCGCCGTCGCGTCGACCAAGGCGTTCCTGGCCCAGATCACGGCTGCCTATCTTCTTGGTCTCTACCTCGCCCAGCTGCGCGGAAACATCTTCACGGGCCAGATCAAGGACGTGTTGGCGGACCTTGGCAAGATTCCCGCCCACATCCAGAAGATCCTCGACAATGCGGGTCCCCTCCGCGAGCTCGCCCGCAGCATGAAGGACGAGAAGTCGGTGCTGTTCCTGGGCCGCCACGTGGGCTTCCCTGTGGCACTTGAAGGCGCATTGAAGCTCAAGGAAATCGCGTACATCCACGCTGAGGGGTTCGCGGCCGGCGAGCTCAAGCACGGTCCGATTGCCCTGATCGACGAAGGACAGCCGGTCTTTGTGGTGGTTCCCTCGCCGCGTGGCCGCGATTCCCTCCACGCGAAGGTTGTCAGCAATATCCAGGAAATCCGTGCCCGCGGTGCGCGCACCCTGGTGATCGCCGAAGAAGGCGACGAAGCCGTGCGGGCTTACGCCGAGCACGTTTTCTACGTGCCCCAGACGCCTCCGCTCTTGATGCCGCTCCTCACCACTGTTCCGCTGCAGATTTTTGCGGCGGAGCTGGCCAAGGCGAAGGGGTACGACGTGGACCAGCCGCGTAACCTCGCCAAGAGTGTGACCGTAGAATAGCCGCATGATTGTTGGCATAGGCGTAGACGTCGTAGACATTGAGCGCTTCGGGCGCCAACTTGAGAGGACCCCGGGCCTCCGAGACCGCTTGTTCGTTCCCGCGGAACGCGAGCTCAACACGCGGTCCTTGGCGGCGCGTTTCGCGGCCAAGGAAGCTGTGGCAAAGGTCTTGGGAGCGCCGGCGGGCATGAACTGGCAGGACTGCTGGATCGGCTTGGACCAGTACGGTCCCACCATCAAGGTGAAGGGCACCGTGCTGGCAGTGGCCGAGTCCAAAGGCGTGAAGCACTGGCACGTATCCATGAGCCACGACGGCGGAATCGCCACTGCCATGGTCATCGCCGAAGCCTAGCAGCGCAAGCAACCATGATCAGCGCCTTCACCGGAACACAGATCAGGGCAGCGGAACAACCGCTTCTTGATGCCGGGGGAGGCGCTGTTCTCATGCAGCGCGCAGCACACGGACTGGCGCACGCCGTCGTCCGTGAACTCCGATCGGAAGGCCGCAGCCTTTACGGCTCGAGCGTTACGGTGCTGGCAGGCAAGGGGAACAACGGCGGGGACGGTCTCTACGCCGCGGCAATGCTCGCGAAGCGTGGCATGCGCGCGACGGCGGTGCTCACCGCCGGTTCCGCCCATCCTGACGCCCTCGCGGCCTTCGAGTCCGCCGGCGGACGCGTCCATGTTTTGGACGGAGACAACGCCGAAGAACTAGCTGTGCTGGTTGCAGGCGACGATGTGGTCATTGACGCCATCCTCGGTACGGGTGCCCGCGGTGGCCTTGGCGGTTCCGCCGCGGAATTGATTGCTGCCTTGCAGGACCTGAAGCCCGATTTGGTCGTAGCCTGCGATACCCCCAGCGGAGTCGACGCCGACACCGGCGAGGTCCACTGGCCCGTCTTGACGGCGCGGCTGACCGTGGCCTTCGGGGGCGTCAAAGCCGGACTGATGGCCGATCCGGGTGAGGGCTGTGCTGGCAGGGTGATCCTGGTACCTATCGGCATCGAGGAATTTCTTCCGACACCTGCCCTCCGCCGTTTCTCTGCCCGTGACCTGGCTGCCGTTCTGCCGGACCCGGGGCGGCGGGCCCACAAGTACACCCGGGGAGTCCTGGGCATAGTGGCAGGTTCCGAGCGTTACACCGGGGCCGCGGCGCTCTGTGTCGAAGCGGCCTCCAAGGCCGGCGCGGGAATGGTGCGGTACCTCGGCCCGGAAGTCGTGGCGCGACAGGTCCTGACGCGAACCCCCGAGGCTATCTGGGAGCCAGCCGAGCCCGGCCGGGTCCAGGCGTGGCTGCTCGGTCCTGGCCTGGACGAGGCCGAACAACTCCATCGAGCCCGCGACGTACTGGCCGCGGCGTCCGACGCCGGCCAGCCCGCCGTCGTCGACGCCGGAGCCCTGGAGCTCCTGCCGGAACGCTGCCCGCCCAACTGGATCCTGACCCCGCACGCGGGGGAGCTCGCGGCCCTTCTTGGCCGAGGAGAAGTGCGTGTGACACGGGAGGACGTCGAATCGCGGACCGTGCACTTCGCCCGGCTCGCGGCCGAGCACACCGGTGCGGTCGTCCTGCTCAAAGGTGCCACAACGGTGGTTGCTTCCCCTTCCGGGGCGGTCTTCAGCCAGTCGGATGGATGTCCGTGGATGTCAACGGCAGGCAGCGGGGACGTCCTTGGCGGGATAATCGGTGCTCTGGCTGCTGCTTACGCGGAGTCCGGGCTGGACGATGACGGCCCCTTCGCTGGACTGGGAATCGCCCCTGGAGAGCGCTGGGCTGCGGTAGCCGCGGTCGGCGCAAGCATCCACGGATTGGCCGGCAGCGCCGCCTCGGCGGGCGGGCCATTGACCGCTTCCGATGTCGCCGGGGCGGTTCCCGGCGTCTTCCGATTTCTTAGGGAATATCGCGCCGGATGATCCCGGATGTTCCGTGAATGTCACATAGTCTGGCTAGGCTGGCAGGAAGTTATCCGGCACGTGAAGGAGAACACATGGACGTTTGGCCAGGAGCCGCTTACCCGTTGGGAGCCACTTTCGATGGCACGGGAACCAACTTCGCGCTGTTCAGCGAGAAGGCGGAAAAGGTGGAGTTGTGTCTCTTTGACGACGACGGGGAAGAAATTTCCTACACCGTCAGCGAAGTGGACGGGTATGTATGGCATTGCTACCTTCCCCACGTCCAGCCCGGACAGAAGTATGGCTACCGCGTGCACGGTCTCTATGACCCTGCCTCCGGGCAGCGCTTCAACCCGAACAAGCTTCTCCTGGATCCTTACGCGAAGGCCATCCACCGGCAGATCGACTGGGATCCGGCGCTTTTCTCTTACAACATGGGGGATCCGGACTCCCGCAATGACAAGGACTCCGCACCCCACATGATGATGGGCGTGGTCATCAATCCGTTCTTCGACTGGGCAGGGGACCAGTTGCTGCGGATCCCGTATCACCGGTCCGTGATCTACGAGGCCCACGTCAAGGGCCTGACCCAGCTCCACCCTGAGGTTCCGGAAGAGCAGCGCGGCACGTATGCCGGCGTGGCCCACCCGGCCGTGATTTCCCATCTGCAGAAGCTCGGGGTGACGGCTATCGAGCTCATGCCGGTGCACCAGTTCACGAACGACGGCATCCTGCAGGACAGGGGGCTGAACAACTACTGGGGCTACAACACCATCGGGTTCTTCGCCCCGCACAACAGCTACAGCTCCAAAGGCGATACCGGCCAGCAGGTCCAGGACTTCAAGGCCATGGTCAGGGCGTTGCACACGGCAGGCATCGAGGTCATCCTCGACGTCGTGTACAACCACACAGCCGAGGGCAACCACTTGGGCCCCACATTGTCCTTCAAGGGGATCGACAACGCCGCGTATTACCGTCTGATGGACGGTGACGAGAAGCACTACATGGACTACACGGGTACCGGGAACTCGCTGAATGTGCGCAGCCCTCACTCGTTGCAGCTGCTCATGGATTCCCTGCGCTACTGGGTCACCGAAATGCACGTGGACGGTTTCCGCTTCGACCTCGCCTCCACGCTGGCCCGTGAGTTCTATGACGTGGACAAGTTGTCGACCTTCTTCGAACTCATCCAGCAGGATCCTGTAGTCTCCCAGGTCAAGCTGATCGCCGAGCCGTGGGACGTCGGTCCCGGTGGCTACCAAGTAGGCAACTTCCCGCCGCAGTGGACGGAATGGAACGGCCAGTACCGGGACACGGTCCGTGACTTCTGGCGCGGCGAGCCCTCCACGCTGGGTGAGTTCGCCTCGCGGTTGACCGGATCGGCGGACCTTTACGAGCACTCCGGCCGCCGCCCGGTAGCCTCCATCAACTTCGTCACGGCCCACGACGGCTTCACCTTGGCCGACCTGGTGTCCTACAACGAGAAACACAACGAGGCGAACGGCGAAGGCAACAACGACGGCGAATCCCACAACCGTTCCTGGAACTGCGGCGTGGAGGGCCCCACCGAGGACCCGAAGGTCCTCGGCCTTCGTGCCCGCCAACAGCGGAACTTCATCGCCTCGATGCTCCTGTCCCAGGGTGTTCCGATGCTCCTGCACGGTGACGAGCTCGGCCGCACCCAGCGGGGCAACAACAATGGCTACTGCCAGGACTCCGAGCTGACGTGGATCAACTGGGAGAGCGTGGACCAGCCGCTCGTGGAGTTCACGGCCGCGGTCAGCGCATTGCGCGCCAAGCATCCCACCTTCCGGCGCAGCCGCTTCTTCGACGGACGCCCGGTACTGCGAGGCGAAGGCGAGAGGCTTCCGGACATCGTCTGGCTCGATGTCGACGGAACCACCATGACGCCGTCGGATTGGGACAGCGGCTTCGGCCGCTCCGTCGGCGTGTTCCTCAACGGTGACGGCATCCGCGGCCGGGACAACCAGGGCCGGCGGATCACGGACGTCAACTTCCTGCTCTACTTCAACGCCCACGACGACGAAGTCGGTTTCAAGGTGCCCTCGGACGAATACGCACCTGCGTGGGACATCATCATCGACACCGCCGGCGGCGGAGCGGACACTCAACCTGTGCCGGCGGAATCCGTCCTGGGCGTTGGGGCCAAATCGCTCTTGGTATTGCGGGCACACAGCATCCCGGACACGGATCCGGACCATTCCGTAGCGGCGTCCCTCGCCGCCTTGTCGCAGACAACCACCACCGAAACGGCTTCCTTGACTGCGCCGGCCACACCGGCACCGTCCACCCGGAAGCTCCAGGTTGTACCGGAAACCGCACCCGAACCGAAAAAGCACCACGCTCAGGAGCCGAAGGCTGCCCCCGAAACCAAGCCTGCCGCTGCGCCGAAGAAGCCCAGAAAGCCACGCGCCCACAAGAACGGGGGATCATGAGGACACCCGTCTCCACGTACAGGCTCCAGATCAGGCCTTCGTTCACGCTCCAGGACGCGGCGGCCCTCACGGGTTATCTACGCGAGCTCGGAGTGGATTGGGTGTACCTGTCGCCTATCCTGACGGCGGAGGAGGGCTCGGACCACGGTTACGACGTCACCGACCCCTCCACCGTTGATGCTTCGCGCGGCGGAGCCGAAGGGCTCGCGGCGCTCTCCAAGGCGGCACGGGAAGCCGGCCTCGGGGTTCTGGTGGATATCGTCCCGAACCACATGGGCGTTGCGTCGCCTCCGCAAAATGCCTGGTGGTGGTCCCTCCTCAAAGAGGGCAGGACCTCCCGCTATGCGGAAGCGTTCGACGTCGACTGGGACTTCGGTGGCGGAAGGCTCCGGATCCCGGTCCTCGGCAGCGACGACGACGTCGACAAGCTGGAAGTGGTCGACGGCGAATTGCGCTACTTTGACCACCGCTTCCCGCTGGCCGAAGGCAGCTACTTCGCCGGTGACGACGCCAGGGACGTCCATGCGCGCCAGAACTACGAATTGCTCGGCTGGCGCCGGGCTGACGACGAACTGAATTACCGCCGCTTCTTCGCGGTCAATACACTGGCCGGGATCCGTGTCGAAATCCCGTGGGTCTTCGCGGAAGCCCACGCGGAGGTCGCCCGGTGGTTCCGAGACGGGCTTGTGGACGGGCTGAGGATCGATCACCCGGACGGGCTCGCGGACCCTGCCGGGTACCTTGAGCGCCTCAAGGAAACCACGGTCGGTTCCTATCTGCTCGTCGAGAAGATCCTCGAGCCAGGGGAGGAACTTCCGGAGAACTTCGACTGTGAGGGGACCACAGGCTACGACGCGCTCGCCGACGTCGATCGCCTTTTCGTGGATCCCGACGCCGAAGCGCAGCTTGACGCCTTGGATGCCAGGCTCCGGGGCACCGTGGGGCCCGCCGATTACCAGGCCATGATCCACGGCACCAAGCGGCGCATTACGGACGGCATCCTGCGTTCGGAAATCCTGCGGCTCGCGAGGCTCGTCCCCGAGTCTCAGGAACTGCCCCGCCACAAGGCGGCCGACGCCCTGGCTGAGACCATTGCCTCGTTTCACGTCTACCGAAGCTATCTCCCCTACGGCAAAGACACCTTGGTTGACGCCGTTGAACGGGCCGCCCGGACCAGGCCGGAACTGGACCAGGTCCTCAAGGAGCTGCTTCCGCTGCTGCTCGACGCCAGCAGTGAACTCGGCCGCCGCTTCCAGCAGACCTCCGGCATGGTCATGGCCAAGGGCGTGGAAGACACCGCGTTCTTCCGTTACACGCGCCTTGGCACGCTGACTGAAGTGGGAGCGGATCCCACCGAATTCGCCTTGTCCACGGCTGGATTCCACGAGCGCATGGTACGCCGCCAGGCACTGCTGCCGCTGTCCATGACCACACTGACCACGCACGACACCAAGCGCAGCGAAGACACCCGGGCCAGGATCTCCGCTATCTCCGAGGCCGTCCCCGAATGGGAAGCATTCGTGGATCGCATGCAGGAACTGGCTCCGATTCCCGACGGGCCACTCGCAGCCCTCGTATGGCAAGCGATCGCCGGTGCTTGGCCGGCCAGCCGTGAACGCCTCCAGGGGTACGTCCTCAAAGCGGCACGCGAAGCGGGCAACTCCACGAGCTGGACGGAGCCGAACGAGGCGTTCGAAGCAAAGCTCGCCTCCGCCGTCGACGCCGTCTTCGACGTGCCGGAGGTGACGGCCGCCCTCGAAGAGTTCGTTGCCCTTGTGGACCCTTATGGAACGTCCAACTCACTGTCGGCAAAGATTGTCCAGCTGACCATGCCGGGCGTACCGGACGTCTACCAAGGCACCGAGTTTTGGGATCGTTCACTCACCGACCCCGACAACCGGCGCGCGGTCGACTTCGAACGGAGGAGGGCCGCCCTCGCAGCCCTCGACGCCGGTGTCCGGACAGAAGCGCGGGACGAGCTCGCCAAGCTGCTACTGACATCCCGGGCATTGCGTTTGCGCCGGGACCGGCCGGAGCTCTTCGGTGGTTACAGTCCCGTCAATGCCGAGGGTCCCGCAACTGAACATCTGATCGCCTTCGACCGTGGAACCCCTGCCGCCGGGGGCGGAGCCATCACTTTGGCCACGAGGCTCCCGCGGAAGCTTGAGCGAAACGGCGGGTGGCAGGACACCTCCATTCGTCTTGGGAGCGCGGTCCAGGATGAGCTCACCGGCAACAGCTACCCACCGGGCGAGGTTCACGTCGCAAGGCTTCTGCAGCGATATCCGGTGGCCTTGCTCGTGCCCATTAGCTAGCCAGAGCAAGCAACGACGGCGGGCCAACGAAGCCCGGACGAGACGATTGAGGGGGAGCGATGGCCGAGAAGACCAGCGCCGGGAAACGGTTCGACGTGTGGGCCCCGTTTGCAGAGTCTGTCACCCTGCTCGCGGCGGGTCAGCACCACGAAATGCGGTCGCACGACGGCGGCGCCGCCGGCTGGTGGACGGCTGACGTACCACGGCCGGCCGGCACCGACTACGGATATCTGGTGAACGGCGAAGGGCCCTTTCCCGATCCGAGGTCGCAGCGCCAGCCGGACGGGGTCCATGCCCTTTCCCGCACATTCGACGCCTCGTCGTATGCCTGGAACGATTCGGACTGGGAAGGGCGCGGGCTCGGCGGCGCGGTCATCTATGAGCTTCACCTCGGGACCTTCACACCGGAAGGCACACTGGACGCGGCCGTGGGAAAGCTGGATTACCTCGTTGAACTGGGAATCGACTTCGTGGAGCTCCTGCCGGTCAATGCGTTCAACGGCCCCCACAACTGGGGCTACGACGGCGCGCTGTGGTTCGCAGTCCACGAGGCCTACGGCGGACCGGAGGCTTATCAGCGATTCGTGGATGCCGCGCATGCTGCCGGACTCGGTGTGATCCAGGATGTGGTCTACAACCATCTGGGACCCAGCGGGAACTACCTGCCGAAATTCGGCCCCTACCTGAAGTCCGGCGAAGGAAACACGTGGGGCGACTCAGTGAACCTGGATGGCCCCGGTTCCGATGAAGTCCGTCAATACATCCTGGACAACGCAGCTATGTGGTTGAGCGACTTCCACGTGGACGGGCTGCGCCTCGACGCCGTGCACGCCCTTCGCGATGAGCGTGCCGTCCATATCCTTGAAGACCTGGCAAGCCTTGCAGATGGCATCGAAGCCGAAACAGGCGTCCCCAAGACGTTGATTGCGGAATCGGACCTGAACAATCCGCGCCTGATCTACCGTCGGGACACCAACGGCTATGGCCTGGAAGGGCAGTGGAGTGACGACTTCCACCACGCCGTGCACGTGAACCTCACCGGCGAAACAGCCGGCTACTATTCGGACTTCGACTCCTTGGGCGCATTGGCTAAGGTGCTTGAGCACGGTTTCTTCCACGACGGGAGCTACTCAAGCTTTCGTGGCAGGCATCATGGCCGCCCCATTCGCCCGGGGCTGGTTCATCCTGCCGCTTTGGTGGTCTGCAACCAAAACCACGATCAAATCGGCAACCGCGCCGCCGGTGACCGACTGAGTGCGAGCCTGTCTTACGGCAGGTTGGCGCTGGCCGCGGTGCTGACCATGACGTCGCCGTTCACTCCGATGCTCTTCATGGGAGAAGAATTCGGCGCGTCCACTCCCTGGCAGTTCTTCACATCGCATCCCGAGGAATGGTTGGCCGAGGCCACCGCAAAGGGCAGGCTCAAGGAATTCGAACGGATGGGCTGGGACCCGGCATTGGTGCCCAACCCCCAGGACCCGGAGACGTTTGAACGCTCCAAGCTCAATTGGGAGGAAGCGCACGACGGCGATCACGCCCGATTGCTGGAACTTTACCGGGCGCTGGCGAACCTCAGGCGCTCGACGCCGGAGCTTGCGGGCGGCGGATTCACTGACACCCACGTCGACTTCAGCGAAGAGGACAAATGGCTGGTTCTTAGCCGGGGCGCTGTGATGGTTGCCTGCAACTTTGGTGACCTGACGCTGACGCTGACGAAGGCCATGGATGGCGAAGTCTTGCTCGCCACGGACTCCGCGGCCGCCGTCGGGAATGGAAAGCTGACCCTCCCGGGGGAGAGCGCCGCCGTCGTGCGCCTTAAGTGACTGTTCCCTTAACAGTGACCTCGACCACATGACGGACATCGGCCTTTGAGCCTCGAAGGCGGTGGCAGGATGGTAGGTATGACTTATTCGGCTGCGGAGAACCGCTATGAAACCATGCCCTACCGCCGCGTCGGACGCAGCGGCCTCAAACTTCCCGCGATCTCGCTGGGACTGTGGCACAACTTCGGCGACGACAAGCGTTTCGAGGAACAGCGGGCCATCCTGCGCCGGGCTTTCGATCTTGGGGTCAACCACTTCGACCTCGCCAACAACTATGGTCCGCCGGACGGTTCCGCTGAAACGAACTTCGGCCGCCACCTGAAGGACGATTTCAGGCCGTACCGCGACGAACTCGTCATTTCCACCAAGGCCGGCTACTACATGTGGCCCGGTCCCTATGGAGAGTGGGGCTCCCGCAAGTACCTACTCTCCAGCCTTGACCAGTCGCTCCAGCGCATGGGACTTGACTACGTAGACATCTTCTACAGCCACCGCCCCGACCCCGAAACCCCGCTGGAAGAAACCATGGGCGCCCTGGACTATGCCGTCCGTTCGGGCAAAGCGCTCTACGCCGGAATCTCGTCCTACACCCCCGATCAGACCCTCGAGGCAGCCCGGATCCTCAAGGAGATGGGCACGCCGCTGCTCATCCACCAGCCCAGCTATTCCATGCTCAACCGCTGGACAGAGAACGGTTCGCCCAACCTCTACGAAACGCTTGACCAGGTGGGAGCAGGATCCATCGCTTTCTCCCCGCTGGCACAGGGGATGCTCACCAACCGGTACCTGAATGGAATCCCCGCGGATTCCCGCGCCGCCAAGGAGCGGTTCTTGTCCGAATCAGCGTTGACCGAGGAAAAGCTGAGCCGGGTGCGTGGTTTGAACGCCATTGCCGAAGGACGCGGCCAGACCCTCGCCCAGATGGCTATCGCCTGGATCCTGCGCGATCAGCCCAAGGGTTCGCCTGTGACCTCGGCCTTGGTGGGCGCGTCAAGCGTCGCGCAGCTGGAGGACACCGTGTCCGCGATCAACAACCTCGGCTTCACGTCAGAGGAACTGACAGCGATTGACGAGTTCGCCGTCGAATCCGACATCAATTTGTGGGGGCAGAAGTAGATTCGGAAACTTAACACAGGTGCGGGGCCGGCCGGGAACAAAGCCGGCCCCGTTCGGGTTGGCTACAATGCAAAGAGCGCCGAATGGCGCTGTGCCTTTAAGACGCCGTCGTACATTCAGGTACCGACGCGCTAGGCACCTGAGGTTAGTTCTCAAAGGAGTTCCGTGTCTTCACATCCGATTCGTGTCGCCATTGTCGGCGTAGGTAACTGCGCCGCTTCGCTGGTCCAAGGTGTCCACTACTATCGCGATGCCGACCCCCAGGCCACGATTCCGGGTCTGATGCATGTTGAGTTCGGCAAGTACCACGTCAACGACGTCCAGTTCGTCGCTGCGTTCGACGTCGACAGCAAGAAGGTCGGCCTCGACCTCGCTGACGCCATCGGCGCCAGCGAGAACAACACCATCAAGATCGCCGATGTCCCTTCCACTGGCGTGACCGTGCAGCGCGGCCACACCCTGGACGGCCTGGGCAAGTACTACCGCGAAACCATCATCGAGGCTTCGGAAGAGGCAGTGGACATCGTCGCCGCACTGCGCGAAGCCAAGGCCGACGTCATGGTCTGCTACCTGCCCGTTGGTTCCGAGGAAGCCGCGCACTTCTACGCCCAGTGCGCGATCGACGCCGGTGTTGCCTTCGTCAACGCCCTGCCGGTCTTCATTGCGGGTACCAAGGAATGGGCCGACAAGTTCACCGCCGCTGGTGTGCCGATCGTCGGCGATGACATCAAGAGCCAGATCGGAGCCACCATCACGCACCGCGTCATGGCCAAGCTCTTCGAAGACCGCGGCGTCACCCTGGACCGCACGTACCAGCTGAACGTCGGTGGCAACATGGACTTCAAGAACATGCTCGAGCGCGACCGTCTGGAGTCCAAGAAGATCTCCAAGACCCAGGCCGTGACCTCCAACGTCGAGGCCGTCCTGCACGCCGACGACGTCCACATTGGCCCCTCCGACTACGTCGCCTGGCTCGATGACCGCAAGTGGGCGTTCGTTCGCCTCGAAGGCCGCAACTTCGGCGATGCCCCGGTTTCGCTCGAGTACAAGCTCGAGGTCTGGGACTCCCCGAACTCTGCCGGCGTGATCATCGACGCCATCCGCGCCGCCAAGATCGGCCTGGACCGCGGCATCGGAGGCCCGCTGCTTTCGGCTTCCAGCTACTTCATGAAGTCCCCGCCGGAGCAGTTCAACGACGACATCGCCCGCGAAAAGGTCGAAGCCTTCATTCGCGGCGACGTGGAGCGCTAACCCGGCGCCTTCCTGCCATCCCGCCCTCCTTCTCTCTCCCGACGCTCGCTCACTTGCGTCGGGTTTTCGACGGACGCTCGCTCGCTTGTGTCGGGTTTTTGATGGACGCGAAAGTTGTCAAGCTGTGTGGAGTCACTGGGCTGGTTTTTGGGGTGTTTTGG
>NZ_JARVRF010000064.1 GCF_030209835.1 Arthrobacter sp. efr-133-R2A-120
GGGCGGCCGCCTTGGCGCGTCGCGCGGCTTCCGGGAGTGCACCGTAGCCGGGGAGTCTGGCGCCGAATGGCTCGGCTTTGCCGTTCCGGGCGATGTAGCGCTCTGCCTGTTCGATGATCCAGAGGGAGTTGGCTTCGGTTTCCGCGCTCGTGGCTCCCCAGGCGGTGATGCCGTGGCCGCCCAGGATGGTGCCGATGGCCTGTGGGTTGGTTTCCTTGATCGCTGCGATGTCCAGTCCGAGCTGGAAGCCGGGGCGGCGCCAGGGAACCCACACAACCTTCTCGCCGAAGACCTTGGAGGTCAGGGCTTCGCCGTCCACCGCGGTCGCGATCGCGATGCCGGAGTCCGGGTGCAGGTGGTCCACGTGCGCGGCGTCCACGAGTCCATGCATGGCGGTATCGATCGAGGGCGCGGCGCCGCCCTTGCCGAACAGACAGTAATCGAAGGCGGCCACCATGTCGTCTTCCCGCTCGACGCCGGGGTAAACGGCCTTGAGCGCCTGCAGCCGGTCCAGCCGCAAAACCGCCAGGTTAGCCGCCTTCAGGGTTCCCAGGTCCCCGCCGGAACCCTTGACCCACAACAGCTCCACGTCCTCCCCGGTCACCGGGTCCTTTTCCGTGCCCTTCGCCGAGGTGTTCCCACCGGCGAAGTTGGTGTTCCGCTTGTCCGCGCCCAGGCGGTTGGAACGGGTGATCAGCTCTTCAACAGCGTGGTTTTCCATGTGACTCATGCTTCCGATCGGACTGGGTGCTGAGGTGCTCAGCGGCTGTTTGGTCAGCGTTACTCTGCTGGCGGGACAACTCGCAGTCCCGCTCATCGGACGGAGGGGTTTGCCGCTGGAAGGGTCAATTTCCCCGCCAGCGGCACCCCACGCCGAGGTGGTGTTGACTTAGAAGTCGTAATTGCCGATGTTGCTCTTGTCGAAGACGATCGGGTCACCCACGTTAACGACGCCGTCTTTCCCAACCGTGTATTTCCCCAACCGCCCGGCCGTGAACGTTTCGCCTTCCTTGCCGCTGATCGTCCCCTTACCGAGCGCGTCGATCGCGTAGGTGGCCAGGTAGCCCATGTCCTTCGGGCTGTACAGTGCAAAGGCTGAGACGGTGCCGTTTTTGATGTAATCCCGGGTCGCATTCGGTGTGCCCAAGCCAGTCAAAGCGACCTTGCCCTTGAATGACGAGTCGGAGATATAGCGTGCCGCGGCCGCGAGGCCCACATTCGTGCAGGCGATGATGCCTTTGAGCTGAGGATGGGACTGCAGCAAGGCGGCGGTCTTGTTGAACGACTCCTGGTCGTCATCATTGCCGTAGACGGTGTCCACCAGCTTCAGGTTCGGGTGGTTTTTGGCCAGCTCGGTCTTCATTCCGGAAATCCAAGCGTTCTGGTTCTTAGCGTTTGCGGATGCACCGAGGATCGCGACCTCTCCGCTCTCGCCGATCTGCTTTACGAGCAGGTCCACCTGAATCTTCGCAATGCTCTCATCAGTCGCCGGGGCTATGAACAAGTCCCTGAACTTAGGCTCAACGTCGGAGTCGAAGGTCACTACTTTTGTTCCGGCCTTCCGTGCCGCAGTCAGGGCCGAGCCGGGAGCAGTGGGGTCACTGGCTGAGAGTACGATTCCGGAAGCCCCCTGTTGGCTGAGGGTGTTGATGAAGCTGACCTGGGCATCTGCTGCCGAAACAGCGGGACCGACCTCAGCAAACGTCCCCTTGAGCTCCTTTGACGCTTCCTCGCTGCCTTTGGCTGCATCCTGGAAGTAGGGATTGCCCAGCGCCTTGGGCAGGAAGCCAATGCTCAGGTCCTTGGCGGTGCTCTCCTGGGAAGAGCCTGACGGTCCGGACGTCTCTCCTGCGCCGCAGCCGGAGGTGACGAGGGCCACGGTGGCGGCGACCGCTGCTAGTGCGGCCAGACGAGAGCCACGTGTCCCTAGGGATGTGAATAGCGACATTTCTTTATTTCCTTTCAATGACGGACAAAAGCGAGATAAGACTGGATCGGACGTTCGCCTACGCATGACGGGCTGGGGTTTTCGATGTCCCCTCCTTGGCGGCCCGGGTAATTTTCCCTTTGAGCCAGGTAAGCAAGCTTGGTGACACGATCGACGCGACCAGCAGTGCGCCGACGATAATGTTGATGACGTCGGAGGTTACGTTGACGAAACGCAGGGCACTTTGAAGCGTGCCGATCAACAGGACCCCCGCGAGCACTCCGTGAAGGGCGCCCTTCCCGCCGAAGATGGAGACGCCGCCGAGAAGTACCGCGGCGATGACGGTCAGCTCCAGTCCCTGTGCGTTGTCACCGCGCGCGCTCCCGTAGCGGAATGTGAAGTAGATGCCTGCAAGTGCCGCGACGAGCCCCGACAGGACAAAGAGGATGAACTTTGTCCGCTGAACCTTTACACCGGAGAAGGCTGCGACTTCCCGGTTTCGCCCGATGGCGAATATCCCGCGTCCGAAGGGCGTGAAATGAAGCAGGAGGACGAAGGCCAGGGCCAGAACGACGACCAGAACCATGACGTAGGGGATACCGCTTTTGCCGAATACGGACGTCGTTAGTGTGGTCCAGTATTCGGGAAAGTTCACAACGGATCTCGTTCCCAGGATGCCGACAGCGATTCCACGAAAAAGCGCCAGCGTCCCGATTGTCACGGCGAGGGAAGGTAGCCCGACGACGGTGACGAGAAAACCGTTGATGGCTCCGCAGACAATGCCGAGCACGAGCGCTGCCAGCGCTGCGAGTTCAATGGGCCAACCGGCGTCGAACAAGGCCCCGAGCGTGACGTTGCTCAGTCCGACAATGCTTGCCACCGAAAGGTCGATTTCCGCTGAGATCAGAATCAAGGCCATCGGCAGGGCAATGAGGAGGATCGGGGTGACATCCAGCAGCAAGTATCCCAAGGTGAGGGGACTGGAGAACTTGCGGATCGACATCGACGCGACGGCAGCCACGATGATCAAGGCGATGACGACGGCGAATTCGCGGGTGAGGAAGAACCGTTTCCACGCCGGAGAACTGTAGTACGGATAGCTTTGGCTCCGGTACGGGGCGGCCTGCAAGGACGTGGATGAGTCAGTCATTTGCGTTGTCCCTGATCTCGATGAGTTTGTGGAATTGGCGAAGGGAGAGAACTCGATCCAGCGCGATGGCGCCGAGGATGAGGGCTCCGACGACCGCCTGCTGCCAAAAATCCTGCACTCCCAGAAGCGGCAGGGCCCGGTTGATGGTCAAAAGGAGCACGGCACCGATCGCGGCTCCAAGCACGCTTCCGCTTCCGCCGAAGATAGCGATTCCGCCGACGACGGCGGCCGCGACAGAGATGAGTTCAAAGCCGGTTCCAGCCTGCGAGTCGACCGTCCCATAACGTGCGGCGAACAGGACGCCGGCGAGGCCGGTCAGCGCCCCACATGCAACGAAGGCGTGTATTACCCGTTTCGTGATGCGCAGACCATACAGTGTCGCTGCTGAGGGATCCGAGCCGATGGCGTAAAGCTCGCGGCCCCCACGCGTGGTCTTCATGCACCATCCGACGGCGACGAGCACCAGCGCCGCGATGATGGCCAGTGTGGGAATGTTCAGGAACGAGCTGACACCGAAGCCAAGGAAGTCGCGTGGCATGTCGGACGCGTTGATCGGCTTGCGCCCGACCCACCAGACGTCAACACCCCGGTAAATGTAGAGCGTGCCCAAGGTGACCACGAGCGCGGGCACCTTTGCGTAGGCGATCAGTGCACCGTTGATCAGTCCGAGGAGAGCACCGAGGGCGATTCCGGCAATAATGACGACCGGAATCGGCATCCCAGGGAAATCAATGAAGAGGCGTCCCGTCAGATAGGCGGTGAGCCCGACGACGGAACCGACTGAAAGGTCAATGTTGCGGGTAATGATGACCATCGCCTGTCCGATGGCCAGGAGCACAAAGATTGCCGGAGTGAGGAGGAGGTCCCGGAACCCGTCGGTGCTGACGAGAAACGCGGGGCTTCGAACCGTTGTCGCCACAAGGACTAACAGGAGGGCGAGAACGATGCCCGTTTCTCGGGACTTCAGTAGTGTTTCGATAGCCTGCGCTGCGGGGTTCTTGCGTGCGGGGGAGATGAGGGCCGTCACTGCGTCGGCTCCATCACGTTCGTGGCGGCCAGGACCTGTTGCCTGTCGTGCGTTGCCGCGAACATCACGGTTTCCGCCGTCGCCTCTGCGCGGGGGATCTCTGACGTGATTCTTCCTTCACGCATGACGAGAACACGATCGGCCATGCCGAGTACCTCCGGTAGTTCTGAGGAAACCATGAGGATTGCGAGCCCCTGGCCCGCAAGTTGTGAGAGCATGCGGTGGACCTCCGCTTTGGTTCCCACATCGATGCCGCGGGTGGGCTCGTCGACGATAAGTATCCGAGGCTGAGCCGCGAGCCACTTGGCTAGGACAATCTTTTGCTGGTTGCCGCCCGAGAGCGTTCCTGCTGCCGTCGCCAGGGAATGGGACTTGACCTGCAGGCGCTGGGCCCACCCGTCGGCCGCCAGGTTCTCCGCCTTGGAGGAGAGGAGACCGAAACGAGCGAGACCTCGGCAGATGGACAGCGTCAGATTTCGTGCTACACCGAAGTCCAGGATGAGGCCCTGCTGCCGGCGGTCCTCTGGTACGAGGGCAACACCGAGCTTCATGGCTGCTGCGGTGTTCTTTCTCGGAACACTTTCGCCGTACACCGATACATGGCCCGAATCGTAGTTGTCGACGCCGAAGATGGCTCGGGCGACCTCACTGCGCCCGGCGCCGACGAGGCCAGCGAGGCCAACAATCTCTCCGGCGCGGACGGTGAAGCTGATGTCATGGAACGTTCCAGTGGAGTTCAGGTTGCGGACCTCTAAGGCGACGTCACCGATGGTCGCTTCTTCCTTTGGAAAGAGTGAAGCCACATCCCGTCCGACCATCTTTCGCACGAGCGAAGGGACGTCCGTCTCATCGATCGGATCGGTGGAGATGTACTCACCATCGCGCATCACGGTCACCGTGTCGCAGAGCGCATAAACTTCCTCGAAGCGGTGCGAGATGAACAGCAACGCACGCCCCTCGTCGCGGAGCGCCCTGGCGATGGCAAACAGCCGGTCGACCTCGGCGAGGCTTAGCGCCGCCGTCGGCTCATCCATGACCAGGACTTTCGCATCCAGCGACATCGCCTTGGCAACTTCGATGATTTGTTGATCTGCGATGGACAGCCCCTGAGCGGGCCGGTCAGGATCAATATGCACATCTAGGCGGCTGAATAGCTCCTGCGCGTGCTTTCTCATCGCCGCCCGGTCGATCCGTCCCCAGGACTTCATGGGCTGACGGCCCATGAAGATATTCTCCGTGACGGAAAGATCAGGAAAGAGGGTCGGCTCCTGGTAGATGACGGCGATGCCGGCATTCTTGGATTCGGCAGTGGATCGAAAATCCACCTCGGTTCCGTCGAGGGTGAACGAACCGGCATCCCGGTGGTACAGACCTGCAATGATCTTGACGATTGTTGACTTGCCGGCTCCGTTCTCACCCATCAAGGCATGAATGGAGCCGGCCCTGAGCGTCAGCTCGCCGTTTCGAAGCGCCCGTACCGCCCCGAACGACTTCGAGACTTCGGACAGCTCAAGCACAACATCGCCGACGGTTGACGTGGAAGAGTGACTCGACAAGCGGATCAATCCCTTCCCGTGGGGGTGGCGGTCATCAATGTGTAGGCGCCCTGCGTGGTATCCAGGCGGCTGTACTGAGCGAGCACGGGGATGTCGCTTGTCACCATAAGGGCATAGGGGACTCCTGCGGGGATGCGTAGGCCACCCAGCTTGTCCGGATCGTCGGTCCTGAGGTGGTACGCCCGCTCGGCGGGCAGGAGAACCGGATCCGAAAGACGCGGTTCGTCGTCGGCGAAGTAGGCTGCGAAGGTCACTTCAGCAGCGGAGCTGCCTACGTTTAGCAGGCAGATCGATTCGTGGCTCGTTTGCCCGCAGGAGCTTTCAGAAGGAATGTACGCATCGGGAACGTACCAGCGCGTGTGTCCGTCAGCCTTTGTTGCAGTGGACATCCGGATTCACCAGCCCGCCGGAGTGCCGACACGCTCACTGATGCGCTGCTTACGGTCCTCGGAATCACGGTAGGCACCAAGCGGATCTGCCACCACGCCCTGACGCTCCCTCAGCCTCCGCAGCAGCGGACGAACGTCCGTTTCGTATGCATCGGTCAGGACTTCATTGGCCGTCACGACATCCCCGGCTTCCTGGGCGGCGGAGAGAGCCGCGCGGTCCACGAGCAGGGCTTTCGCGAAGGCGGCCTGCATCGCCGTGACACTGCGTAGCATGGCGGGAATTTTGTCCTCGATCATCGCGCACTGATCAATCTTGTAGAGGACGTTGCGCGCCGTTTCAGCGACGCGCGGGTCTGCATCGTCCTCTCCGCCAACGAGCTCGACCGCAATAAGGAAGAGTTCATAGGGGTTAATGGCGCCGACAAACAGGTCATCATCGGCGTATTTCTTACCGTTAAGGTCAAAGCCGCCCAGGCGGTTCTCGTCAAGTAGGGTTGCGACTATGTGCTCAATATTGACACCGAGGGCATGGTGGCCCAGGTCGACCAGCACCTTCGCACGATCGCCCAACTTTTGGCAGAAGGAGAGCGACTGCCCCCAGTCGGCAATGTCCGTGTGGTAGAAAGCCGGCTCGAAGAGTTTGTATTCGAGCACCATGGTCATGTCCTCGTCGAGCGCAGCGTAGATCTCCTGCAGGCCTTCACGAAGGAAGTGGCGCCGCCGACGGAAATCGGCCTGGCCGGGGTAGTTGGTGCCGTCGGCCAGCCACATGGACATCTGGGTGGAACCAACCGAACGCATGACGTCAACGACTTCGATCGAGTGCTCGATCGCCTTGCGCCGGATCTTGGGGTCGAGGTTCGTCAGCGAGCCGAACTTGTAGTCATCGTCCTGGAACAGGTTCGGACTGATTGAACCGATCACCAGACCTTCCTTTTTGGCGTAGTCAGAGAGTCGGCCATAGTCGTCGACCTGGTCCCAGGGAATGTGTAGGGCAACCGAAGGAGCAACTCCGGTGAGTCTGTGCACGAGCGCGGCGTCATCGATCTTTTCCCAGACGTCGCGCGGTGTTCCCGGGGTGTTGAACACCTTGAACCGTGTTCCGGTGCTCACGTACCCCCAACTCTGTGTCTCAATATGCTGCTGAGCCAGGCGTGTCAAAATTTTCTCGTGCTTATCAGATTCAGACATGGGATCTCCCGATCGATGTAGTAAGGCTGGTTTCGGCTTTTTATTGGCCGTCAGTTGGGTCAGCTGTGGTTCAGAATGAGCCGGGCCGGCTCTGAGTTCACTGGTGTGGGCCGCCGGGACTGAGAAGCTCCTTGCGGCGGAGATGTTCGTCCGGACGCGAGTCGATGCGCTCTGCGTCTGGTTCGGACAGGTGTGTAGTGTTTCCGATGGAAAGGGCGCCGCCGATGATACGGGCGCATTTCACAGCCATTTCTGTGATCTGCAGAGCTTCCGTGGCAGACTGACCCAAGGCAAACATTCCATGATTGACAAGGTAAAGAGCCTTCGGCGGCCCGCCGAAAGCGGCGATATGGCGCTGAAGTTCGCGGCGTGCGCTGCGGGCCAGTTGGAGCCCCGGGTCGGTGTAGGGAATGAGCAGCTGGCGCTTGCCCAGAACCACCACCTGGTCTGGAAAGAGGGTTCCTGAGACGAGCTCCGTGGCTTGGTCCGAACAGAGCAACGCATTGACGCTGACGGGATGGGTGTGCGCGACAACCGGCGTCTCCCCGTATTCCTGGCAGACAGCGTGCAGCAAAGCCTCAACGGAGGGCCTCTTGTCTTCGGAGTCGACGAGGCTTTCCATCAGTACGCGCGCAACCGTTTCATCATCGGCCGTGTCATCATTCAGGAGGGCCAGAAGCGGGGCCAGCCGGACCTCAACCAAGTCTTGTCGGGTGGCGGTCGCCATGTTTGCCCCTGACGCTTTGACAAACATTGTCTCCGGGGTGGCTCGACCGGAGACGTTTCCTTCAGCAAGGATCACCAGGTCCCGCCCGGGTTCTCCGAGGGTTCGGCAGAGTCTGACAATGTCGTCGGCTATTTTATGGCTCACGACTTTTCCTTTCGCGCGGCTTGGAGGTAGTGCAGTTTTTGCGCGGCTGTCTGCCAGGCAAGCAATGAGGACCTGTCGGAGGCCGGGTTGTACCGCAACGGTTCGGTGCTGGCCCGAACGATCTTGCGGGCGTGGGCGACATTTTCGACGGCACCCGTCGAGATGGCCTGGACCAAGAGATTGCCCATCGACGTGGCTTCGGCGGGACCGGCCAGAACTGCGCGCTGGCTCGCGTCGGCGGTCAGCTGGCACAACAGCGAGTTTCTGGAACCTCCGCCGATCATGTGGATCACCTCGACGGGTTCCCCGCTGATCTCCCGGGCCGCGGTGATCGCTGCGCGGTATGCCAGCGCCAGACTGTCTACGATGCATCTGGTCATTTCGGCATGACTTTCGGGAATCTGCTGACCGCTTTGTTGGCAATAGCCTGCAATTCGTGCGGGAAGGTCGCCAGGCTCCAGGAACACAGGGCCGCCGACGTCGATGACAAATTGATGGGCCGGCACATCCTGGGCTGCCCGGAGGAGATCCGGAATTGTGGAGCGGCTACGATCGTCTCGGTTCCATTGTCGGACACATTCCTCGAGCAGCCACAGACCTGCCAGATTCCTCATGAAAAGTGTTGTGCCGTAGGCGCCTTGCTCATTCGTGAAATCTGCTGATCGTGCATCCTCGGTCAGTATCGGCCGGTCCAGTTCGAGTCCCACGAGCGACCACGAGCCGCACGAGATGAAGGCGTACGGTTCTTCGGCGGGTAACGCCAGCACGGCCGAAGCGGTGTCATGTTCGGCGACGCGATACACCGTCAGCGGCTCGGCCGCTGAGATGGCGCCGCGGACGGCAGGAAGAATTTCCCCGGCCACGGTCCCGGTATCGCACAACTGTGGCAGGGCCGAGAGCGGGATGCCGGCCCGTGAGGCCAGTTGCGGAGACCATCCACCGGTAGTTACGTCCACGAGTTCGGTGGTCGACGCTATTGAACGCTCCGCGCCGAAAGTGCCTGTGAGACCGTGCACCCACAGATCCGGGATCAGCAGGGCTTTCTCCCCGCCCGCCAGTTCACCGCGCTCGGCAGCGTCCGACAATTGGTAAAGGGTATTGATGGGGAGGGGGTTGATCCCTGTGATGCTGTAACCGACCCGGGCCGGAATCCGCCGACGGAGCCGTTCAACGGTCTCGGACGGAGCTGACCTGTAGTGGCGCGCAGGAGGAAGGTCCTGTCCGCCAGGGCGGACGATGCCGTAGTCGACACCCCAGCTGTCGATGCCTGCGCCACTGGCCGAATGGCCCCGTTCGCGCAGTGATGTAACAGCTGTGCGAAGACCGACGAGCGTCTGTTGAAACAACCGGGTGGTGTCCCACTCCAAAACGCCCGCGATCAGGAGCGGGTCGTTGCTAAATCGTGTTACTTCTTTCAGCTCGATCTGTGTGTCTTCGATGATTCCGTAACAGACCCGTCCACTCGTGGCTCCAAGGTCAACCGCTATAAACGCAGGCATGGATCCTCACTCTCGACACTGAAAGACGGCGATGCACCGAGTGGTACATGTTGTGAAATTTATCAACGAATTTCATCCAACGCAAGGCATTTAAACATGAACTAACAAATGTCGGCTAGGATTACGCTCATAACAAGCGAGGGGAAGACATGACGCTAAGCGGCTCTGCAGCCACTGAAGAACGCCGAGAAATGCTCAGGGTGATTCTTCGCGAGGAAGGCACGGTTGACTTGGTCGCAGCCTCTGAAAAACTCGAAGTGCACCCCATGACCGTTCGCCGCGATCTCGATTTCCTGGAACAGGAAGGGATCGCTCGGCGTGTCCGGGGCGGTGCGGTCTACGTCGGCACCGAGGATTTTCATCAGCGCCAAGGTCGGCATTTTGCTGCAAAACGACGTATCGCCGAGAAGTTAGTGCCCCTGATCAAGTCAAACCAGGCCATCGGTTTCGATGCATCAACGACGGTCTTTCAGCTCGCAAGCGCGCTAAAGGACGTCGAGCAACTCTCGGTCATCACGAACGGACTGGCCACCTTCACGGCCCTTCAACATCGGCCAGGGATACGCGCGTACCTCACCGGAGGGGAATCCGAGGAGCAAAACGCCAGCCTCGTCGGGCCGTTGGCTGTGGCTTCGTTGTCCAGTTTCCTGCTGAATACATGTTTTCTCTCGACGACTTGCATCGACCCGGTCATCGGCACCAGCGAACCCACAATGGCTCAGGTTGAGGTGAAGAAGGCGATGGCGGACGCGTCCCAGTTTGTCGTCATTGCCACGGACTCATCGAAGCTCGGTACGCGGTCCGTCGCTCGTGCCCTTCCAATGACCAGGATCGATCTGCTCGTCACGGAACTCGATCCCAAAGACCCGAAACTGGACCCTTTCCGAGACGTCACTGACATCCTCTGAAGCAGGCACAAGGCACTTCCCAAGCGGAAAGGGAATGGACAGCTCCCACCAGATGCTCGGTTCCGACATCGTTCGGCAAGCCCAAGAGGAGGCAGTTGCCGAGACTCAGTGAGGGACTGGGGCGGGGAAGGTCACACGCTGATCCCTGTAAGACAGTGGATCCGTGGTCGGAACGACATGATCACGGCAACTTATAGCCAGTTCAGATTCCTCCACTAGATCAAGCAGGTCGTCCCAGACGCCAGAGGGGATCCTCCACTGCGCAAGGTCCGTGACAAAATCGGCTTGCGACGGGGTGCTGGCGCCGACGATCGTTGAAGTAATCCGTGGATCAAGCGTCGAAAACTGCAGGGCAGCTGCCGCCAAGGGGATGCCATACGCCGCACAGATCAACCGCATCTTATCGCTGCGTTCCAGACGTGCCGGGCTCCTCTCCCAGTTCACGCCCTGGGTAGACCTTCCCGCCCCATCCGGAAGTAATCTGCCGGTGAATGGCGCGGCATTTACGAACGCCACCTCCCGGGAGGCGGCATTCTGGATCAGCGGCTCGGCCGCCCGGTCCAGCAGGCTATACGGAACGTGGCTGATCACCGCGTCGAACGCATCAGTTTGCAGGTACTTCAGTTGGAGATCTATCGGACCGCCCGCAATGCCAAGATGATTGATCAAGCCCTGATCCCGCAACCCAACGAGCGTTGCAAGAGGGCCGCTACGCGCCGTTCCTGATTCAAAGCTGAACTCTTCGGGATTACGCAGCAAGACGAGCGGGAGAAGATCGAGGCCAAGGCGCTGAAGGCTCTCTTCCACGGCGCGCACAATGCCGTCCCCCGAGAAGTCGAGCGCTAAGGCGGGTCCCACGCTACGGGTCAGGACAAATCCATCGGGCAAGCCGCCTGCTTCAGAGATGGCCCGCCCAATACACCGTTCTCCCTCGGCTCCTTGCCAGGATTCACCACTCGCATCGATGAAGTTGAAAGGTCCTTCCAACACCCTCCGGATGGTCTCCAAGGCGGTTTCGAAACCGGGCCCGCAATCGGGCTGTCTAGTGCACACATCCATCGTGCTGATGTCGATGCCCACTGATGACGCCGACAGGCCCGCACGGCCAAGCATTCGTCTTCTCATCTTTACCCTCGTGCAACCCTTCAAACGGTTTTGTGAGCTTTCCCAGCCTCGGCATCTGGAGCCGAGAATTTCTTTTTTACAATCCACGCCTCGTTGGCCGTAAGCGCATGCCGGCACCAGCCACACCTGCCAGTGCCGAAACAGGCGTTGTGGCCGCCCGGCCTTCTCGAGGCACCCCGATAGGCCTCGTCAACCTCTCGCGGCTTGTACCCGCTCGTGAGTAAGCGCGTCGCCGCCGGGAAGGCTGACGAAGGCTTCCTCTTCTATGCCGAGATCCGCGTACACCCTGTGCAGTGCGGCGACCACGGCTCCGACAGCACCCGAGAAGTCGCCCAACTCGGCAGCAGCGAGCCGGGGAGACGCGCGGAGATTCTGCTCCAGAGCCGCCTGGTAGCGGTCAAGTGTCGACGCGAGGGAGTTCGCGATGCCGCCGCCGAGGACGATCGTCTGCGGATCGCATGAAACCGTTGTGGCAGTGAGAACGATCAGAAGAGCTTGATCGAAATGGGCGCGCAATGCCTTCAGCCCGGGGCCCGCATCGCTTGCGAAGAGCTGGCTAGGGGCGGCGAGATCGATGCCCGACTCGGCGGCACGGCGGATGATCCCGGCGCCGGTGACCATGTGCTCAAGGCGAGTCCCAAGGGGGCCGACGGGCAGCTGCCCGAATTCACCGATTAGTCCGTGGTCGCCCTGAAGGATTCGGCCATCGATCGCCAGGCCGGCACCGAGCCCGGAACCGATCGTGACCATTGCAGCGTTGGGCGCGGAACGTGCCGCGCCGAAATGCTGTTCACCGAGGAGCGCATAGTTGGCGTCGTTGTCGAAGCCGACTGGCCTGCCCATCGCATTCTCGACGTCGTCCAGGAACGTTGGCGCCTCGATCTGGGCCAAGTTGGGTGCGTTGGAAATTGTGCGCTTCTGCTGACTCACAGCCCCTGGCAGGCCAACGCAGAGGTGTTCGACCCGATCCCAGACGTCTCCGGCCGATGTGCGCGCCGTGGAGGCCAACCAGTTTGCAAGCTCGCGCGCAGTCGTCGCAGTGGGCGTCGCGATCTCGAGGGCAAGGAGCGGACGAGCAAGCAGGTCGGCGACGACGAGACGGACGTTGGACGCTCCGAGGTCCACGCCGACGACGAAACTGCGATTGGACACCACGTCTAGCTCGACGGCCCGACGTCCGCGAGATTCGGAGATGATCTCGGCAGTCTCGGTGACGATTCCTTCAGCGATCAGCTGGTCGACAGCACGGGTGACTGTCGCCGCGGAGATGCCTGATGCTTCGGCAATCCATTTGCGGCTGGCAGGTCGCGACATCATTAGGGCCGTCAAGACCGCCTTGCGGTTCAGCTCTCTAGTGTCTTGAACCATCGGGGTCTCCTTTTGCAATCAGTGTGAATTCAAAGTTAGCCTAAATCGCCGTGGCGATCCAGCCATCTCGGGGATCGATTTACTGGCCGGTTCATTTGCGATAACACGCGCCGGGCGGGATGCTCCAGCGGAGGCGGCTGCGCGGTTGGCCTTGTCCCGCGTGACTGAAAATCACCCGCAGCCCTGATTTTACGGGGCCCAAACGGTCGGGCGATGACGCCGCTCAGACCTCTCGGCAAGAGTCGCGAACGGGGCGAAAGTGCAGGGCGGAGGATGCCCCGCATCTTCGTCTGCAACCCTCCGAGACCTATTCGTTACAATCGGAGGGGTTGACTTTACTTGCGCACTGAAATCAAAATGGATTACGCACAGTCGAAGATGACAGGCCACGGACCAACCGCTACCTGTCACCGGAACTGGCATCCCACCCGGTCACGGAAGGTAGACCCCCATGAGCACAGCACCCACGGTCCGACGGTTCGGCCTTCGTGCCGCCGTCGGCGCACTTGCGATCACGCTCGCCCTCGCTGGCTGCTCCAGCGGAGGCGGCGGCACGGCCGCTTCATCCGGGCCCGCAGCCAAGCCCAGCCTGGAGTTCGCAGGTCCGAACGGCGAAAAGCCCGGTGCGCTCTCGGAGCTTTCGCTGACGAGTAGCGAGCAGGCGAAGGTGAAGGACGGCAAGTACACCGCCGCTTTCGTCTGGCACACGTCCTCGGACTTCGTGACCGCCGTCGAGAAGGGCGCGCGTGAGGAGTTCAAGAACCTCGGGATCGACGTCGTCGCGAGCACGCAGGCCAACTTCAACGCCGCTACCCAGGCCAACAACGTTCAGACAGTCCTCGCGCTGCACCCGAACATCATCGTTACCATCGCGGTCGACCCCACTTCCGCCGCCGAGGCGTTCAAGCCCGCCGTCGACGCGGGAACGAAGCTCGTCATTATGACGACGCCCCCCGCCGGATACCAGGCCGGCAAGGACTTTGTGTCCATCGTGACGGAGAACCTGACCGAGGCAGGGCAAGCCAACGCCGAGATCTTGGGAGACGCCCTCGGCAAGACCGGCGAGGTGGGCTATATCTCGTACAACGCCAACTTCTGGTTCACGAACCAGAGGGACAAGTCGTTCAAGGATTGGCTGGCCTACGAATACCCCGACATGAAAATCGTTGACTCCGAAGGCTTCGCCGATGAGACGGCCACCCAGACGATCGCGGCCGCCATGATCGCGAAGAACCCGAACATCAAGGGCATCTACGTGTCCTGGGCGACGGCTGCGCAGGGCGTCGTGGCCGCGATCAAGGCGGCCGGGCGGAGCGACATCCAGGTGGTCACGAACGACCTGGACACCACCCTCGCGGCCTCGATGGCCTCTGGAACGAACGTGGCCGGAATGGTCGGAAACGGATCCCTCGGAATCGGCAAGGGTCTCGCCTTGGCGGGAGCATACGGCGTCCTCGGCAAGACCGCGCCGGCGCTGGTCGCCTCGGACCCGACCAAGGTCACCAAGGCAGACCTCGACAAGGGATGGCTGTCCGACTATGGCACCCAGCCGCCGTCGAGCATCACCGGCGGCTGACCTCGGACCGAACGGGGCGGACGGTCTCGCCCACCGCTCGCCCCGCTCGCCACGCACCCCAAACACCAAGCACCACGAAGGAGACATCGATGTCAGGGCAAGTCACAACCGTTCTCGGTGCGGTTCCGGCCGATGACCTCGGCAGGGTCATGCCACACGAACACCTCCTCTCGCTGACTCCGGGACCCTGGCTCACTGGCGGGCTGCGGGACGACGCCGTCGATAGGGCGGTGGAGGCTCTCGGGTCGCTCCGAGAGCTCGGATTCGGGACCGTCGTCGACCTCAGCCCTTACGGTGTCGTCGGTCGTGACGACAATGGAGACAACGCTGCACTGCTCGCCGAGATCTCGCGCAAGACGGGCATGCACATCGTCTCCGGAACTGCGTTCTACCTCGAGTCCTACTCTCCCGAGTGGGTGCACGACGCCGACGCCGGCGTCCTCGCCGAGCGCCTGATCCGGGATGTGGTCCACGGCATTGGCGACTCGGGCATCCATGCAGGCATCTTCGGCGAACAGGCGACAAGCCTGGGCGAGATCACCGCGTACGAGGAGAAGTGCCTCCGCGCCGTCGCCCGCGCTCAACGCGAGACCGGACTCTCGATCATGACCCACACCACCCACGGCACGATGGCGTTCGAGCAGCTCGAGATCCTTAACTCCGAAGGCGTTGACCTGGACCGAGTGGTCATCGGCCACCTTGACACCCAGCTGAGCCCCGAATTCGCACGCCGGGTCCTGGATGCCGGTCCCCGCATCGCCATCGACACGATCGGCAAGGAGAACTGGGATTTCTTCCTTGGTCCGGCCCCCGACCCCCGCCCGGATGGCGAGTTCGACAAGCACGCCTTCCACCGGTCCGACGCCGGACGCGCCGACCTTGTCGCGTGGCTGGTGTCGCTCGGATACACCGACCGCATCCTGCTCTCCCAAGACCTCACCGGAGCCGAAGTCTGGATGAATCCGAAAACCCACGGGATCCACGGCTACTCCTACCTCGGCGCCGTCTTCGTTCCCGAGCTCCGCGCACGCGGGGTCTCGGACATGGACTGCGAACGGCTCCTCACTGCCAACCCCGCCAGCGTGCTGGAGGTGCGGTGAACGTTCTCCAGCACTCCTCCGTTCCGGTTTCGCGGTTCGTCGTCGGTGTCGACCTTGGCGGAACCAAGGTGCGTGCCGGCATCGCCGGACTCGACGGTCGGGTGCTGTTCCAGATGACCGAACCCACCGCTCCGGACGCTGGGCCCGATCTCGTTCCACAGTTGTCCGCACTGGTGGCCGCACTGGCCTCGGCTGTCGGGTCCGATGTATCGGCAGTCGTCGCCACGGCGATCGGAGGAGCGGGCGTTCCCGACGGCGACTCGGGCCGATTCGAGCGCGCGCCGAATCTCGGCGAGCTCGACGGATTCAGCCTGGCAGCCGACTTGGAGGAGGCGCTGGGGCATCCGGTGGTGCTGGAGAACGATGTCAACATCGCCGCCCTCGGCGAACTGCATGACGGCGTCGGCTTCGCGTACGACAGCTTCGCGTTCGTATCGGTCGGCACCGGCATCGGCGTCGGTCTCATCCTCGACCGTCGGCTGTGGGCCGGAGCGAGCGGCGGTGCCGGGGAGATCGGATACCTGCCGTTCGGGGCCGACCCGATCAACCCCGCCAGCCACCGTCGCGGTCCGCTCGAAGAGGTGGTCGCGGGCGACGCCATCGGCCGTCGCTACTCGGCGTCCTCCGACTCAGCCGCCCCCGAAGCCACTCCCGATGCCGTCGAGGTCTTCGACCGGGCCGGGCGCGGGGACCCCTTTGCGGCCGCCTCGCTCGACGAGGAGGCGAAGTGGATCGCCCATGCCCTCGTCGCGGTCGACGCCGTCGTGAACCCGGGACTCTTCGTCCTCGGCGGGGGAATCGGCACCCGCGTCGAACTCCTTGCGCCCATCCGTGCGTGGATGACGCGCCTCGGCCGGGGCGACCTCAAGGTCGTCATCAGCCGGCTCGGCCCCCGCGCCCCCATCGCCGGCGCCGTGCGCCTGGCCATCGACAAGGCCCTCCAGCCACAGGAAAGAGAAGCATCATGACCATCACGACCCACGTCAAGACAGGGACGGTCAGCGACGTCCTCCGGGACATCGATTGGCGGCAGTATGTCGTCTACATCGGCTTCGTAGTCGTCTTCGCCTACTTCGCCATCACCCAGGCCGGCAACTTCCTCAACACCACGACCCTGGTCAACATCATCACCCAGGCCGCCCCCATCACAGTGATGGCGGTCGGGGCGGTGTTCGTCTTGAGCGTTGGTGAAATCGACCTCTCCATTGGTTCCACCGTCGCACTCGCGTCCCTTGGGTCGGCCGTGACGCTGCAGGCGACCCACCAATGGTGGTTGGCCGCGTTGGCCGGACTCGCCATCGGCGCTGGGGTCGGCGCGATCAACGGGATCTTTATCACTATGGTGCGTCTGCCATCCTTCCTGGTCACTCTGGCCACGATGGGCCTGGTGGCCGGACTTGCCCAGCAGGCGACCAACCTGCAATCGGTTCCGGTCACGAACAGCGCCTTCGGTTGGCTGTTCGGCGGCGGGACGCTTCTCGGGATCCCCATTCTGATCTGGTGGACAGCCGTGATCGTCGCAATCGGCTGGCACGTGCTCCGTCAGCGCTCGTTCGGCGCACACGTGCTCGCAGTGGGCAACAAATCGTCGGCGGCTGCGGTAAGCGGCATCCGAGTGAATCGCGTGAAAATGATTGTCTTCATCGTGAGCGGCATGGCGGCGGCCCTGGCCGGCATCCTCTACGCGGGTCGTCTTGCCGGCGCGACGTATACGCTGGGCAGCTCCGACCTGATGAGCGTGCTCGCCGCGGTCATTGTCGGTGGCACCTCCCTCACCGGAGGCAAGGGCTCCATCATCGGAGCACTTGTCGGCAGCCTGTTCATGAGCATGATCAACTACGGTCTGCTCCTGGGCGGCCTCAACGTGGCACAGCAGTTAATCGTGCGCGGCATCATCATCCTCGCCGCCGTCTCCCTCTCGCTCCGCGCCAAGAAGAACAGTTAGGCCCACCGATGTTCTTAGACCTCCTTCGCCGCCGCAACCCGGCGCTCCTGCAAGCGGCCGCCCGGTTCCACCAGAACGGTCAGATCCCGGCCAACACCTATGTGATCGACCTCGACGCAGTGACCCGAAACGCGGCAGCCATCTCGGCCGAAGCCAGCCGACTCTCCCTGACCCCGTTCGCTATGACGAAACAGATCGGGCGCAACCCGGACGCCTCCCGGGCAATCGCCGCCGGCGGCATCGACAAGGCGGTCGGGGTGGACCTCGAGTGCGCGATCGCCGCTGCGACCGGCGGCCTCCGGACCGGTCATCTGGGGCACCTCGTCCAGATTCCCAAGCATCGCGCCGCCGAGGCGGCCGCACTCGAACCGCTCTACTGGACGGTTTTCTCGGAAACGAAGGCGGCTGAGGCCGGCGCGGCCGCCCTGGCGCACGGCCGGGTCCAAGACGTCCTGTTGCGTATCCAGGCCCCGGGCGATCGGTTCTATCGCGGACACGAGGGCGGGTTCGACGCCACAGACGTCGTGGGCGCTGCCGACCGGATCGACGCCATTGGGGGCGTTCGGTTCGCCGGCATCACCACTTTCCCCGCAACGCTCTTTGACGCCACAACGGGTGCCGCACGTTCCACTCCGAACCTCGCCACGCTCACCACGGCGTTGCGGGCACTGGAACGAGCGGGCCGCCGGGATGTGCAGGTGAACGCACCAGGAACGACCTCCGTTTCCATCCTGGCAACGCTCGCCGAAGCCGGGGCCACCCAGGTGGAACCGGGCCACGGCCTAACGGGCACCACTCCGACCCACGCGGTGCAGGATCTCGTGGAGGAACCCGCCATCGCCTATGTCTCCGAGGTCTCCCACCTCTGGAACGGCGACGCCTACGTCTTCGGCGGTGGCCTCTACATCGACCCGGTGCTCGGCGGCTCGACGACCACAGCGCTCCTTGTGGCGCCGGATACCAACGCGGTCACCGCGCCTGAGCTGCGGGTGGACATGCCGGCAGCCGACGCGATCGACTATTACGCCACCGTTCCTCTCGGCGACCACCGCGCACAACCAGGCGACACCGTGCTGTTCGGGTTCCGCCCCCAAGTGTTCGTCACCCGCGCCCTCACCGCCGGCATTGCGGGCCTATCCACCGGAACGCCGACGGTCGCCGGTATCTGGTCTTCCGACGGCTCAGCACCCCTCACCATCTCCGACACACTCGCTGCACCCAGGAGGACAGCATGATCATCGCAGACCCCACATCCACGCCGAAACCCAACGACGGAACGGTCAAGCCGCTACGGCTCGACGGCATCAGCAAGCACTTCGGCGGCATCGTCGCCATCAAGCGGTTCGACCTCGAGATCGAGCCAGGCGAGATCGTCGCCCTTGTCGGCGACAACGGCGCCGGCAAATCGACGCTCGTCAAGATCATCTCCGGCCTCTACCAGCCCACCGACGGGGAGATCTGGTTGAACGGGGAACGCACCATCTTTCGCGACGCCTCCGATGCGCGCACGAAGGGCGTCGAGGTCGTCTACCAGGATCTCGCACTCGTCGACCTCCAGCCGGTGTACATGAACCTGTTCCTCGGCCGCGAACTGCGCAAGCCGCCGTTCGGCACGCTCGATCGCAAGGGGATGGCAACGCGCACGCAGGCGCTCGTCGACGAGCTGGATGTGCGCATCCCCTCTGCGAAATCGACGCTCAGCGACCTTTCGGGCGGCCAACGACAGGGTATAGCCATCGCTCGCGCCACCCATTGGGCCAGCAGCCTTGTGCTCATGGATGAACCGACGGCGGCCTTGGGGGTGGCCGAGACCGCGAAGGTCGAGGAGACCATCCTCAAACTCAAGGAGCGCGGCGCCGCCGTACTCGTCGTCAGCCACAACATGGAGCAGGTCTTCCGCATCGCCGACCGGGTTACCGTCCTCCGACGTGGGACACAGGTGGGAACCCGGCGCGTCGCCGACACGTCCCACAATGAGCTGATCTCGATGATCACGGGGCTCGCCTCGTGAGCGCGGCGATCATCGACGGGCCCGGGGCACTAATGCGGGCGGAAATCGCCGAGCAGCCCAGCCGCTGGATCGACCTGCTTGATGACCAGCGGGCCGCCATCGACGCCGCCGCCGACCTGATCCGTGAAACCCAACCAGAATTGCTCGTCTTCGTGGCACGAGGGTCAAGCGACCATGCCGCGATGTACGGCCAATACCTCGTCCACAACCTTCTTCACATCCCGGCCATGCTGGCGACCCCGGCAACGGTGACCGCGTTCGACACGAGCCTCCGCTACCCCTCGACTGTCGCCATCGCCGTATCCCAATCGGGCCAGTCCCCGGACCTCCTCGCGACCGCCGAATCCATTGCCGAAGCGGGCGTGCCCATCGTCGCGATCACCAACGATTCCCGGAGCGCCCTCGCCGCACTCGGGCGCGTTCATATTCCGCTCGCGGCAGGGCCGGAACTCTCGGTTGCCGCGACCAAGACATACACCGCGGAGCTCTTGGCCATCGCACTCGTGGTGTTCCGCGTCGCCGGCCTCGATTGGGACGACATCGGAACTCGCGTCCGTGCGACAGCGGAGGAGGCGATCGCAGTCCTCGGTCAGCCGCTCGACGAGCTGGTCGATGCGTTCGAGGGCCGCGAACGCATCCTCATCGTCGGCCGAGGCTACGGGATGGCCACCGCGAAGGAGGGTGCCCTCAAGCTCATGGAGACGAATGCGATCGCAGCCTCGGGCTGGAGCGCCGCCGATGCGACCCACGGCCCGCTCGGGCAAGTCGTGCCTGGTGCGGGCATCATCGCGTTGACGCGCGGCGACGCAGGCCGCGACTCCGTCATCTCCTTCGCCGAAGCGGCCACCCGGCTTGGCGGGCTCGTCGCTGAGCTGGGTGGCCGGACAATCGCGGCCGCCCAGGTCCAGATGCCGAGCGCCACGGTGTCGACCGAACTGTCGCCGCTCGTCGACATTCTCCCGCTGCAGAGACTGGCCCTGGAACTGGCACTACGCCGCGGACTCGACCCAGACAGTCCAGTCGGTCTCGCCAAAGTCACCAAGACCCACTAACGGTTCCGGGATGACGGCCGCGATGTCCAGGGAAGGCAGGAAGCTGAACAATGAGAGTAGGACTGCGGCTGCAGGGAACCAGCTGCCGGACCGTTGTGCTGAACGGGCGGACTGTAGTTTCAGCCATTCGGGAGGTGCACGCGGGCAGTTTGTCGGAAGCCTTGGAATTGTCCATGTCAGGGCTCCGTCGGGAGTTCGGGCCAGGCATCACGGAGATCACTGCCGACGTCGGACGGGTCTTGGTGGAGCGGAAACTGGCCGACGTTGTCGCCATCCGCATTTCGCCCCGTCCGCCCGCGGACGCCTTCCACATGACCGTGCCGCCACCCCTTGTTGAGCCTGCAGTGACCCGGACCGTGCATGTCCGCGGGGGTCACGACCTGCGGGGACGGCCTCTGGCCCGGTTGGACCTGGAGGCGTTCCTGGCCGATCTCCCCGGCATCCTTGCCGGTGACGCACGGAACGTGGCGATCACTTCCGTCGGTTCGACCGCGTCAAGGAACCATGAAACGCGTATAGCCGATGCCATCCTAAGCAACGATAGAGATATGCGGATCAGTATTTCCAGTGATTTCTATTCCAGTGTTTTCCGGGACCGCGACTACACGGCCATCCTAAACAGCGCCCTGATGGAGACGGGGGAAGAGCTGGCTGCAATGCTTACAGAGGCAGGCCGGCGGCAGTTCCCGGCCACCCACTTGTCGTTTGCAAAGAACGACGGCGGCCGCGCGCCTCTGTCACGGTTGGCGTTGGCTCCTGTGCACGGGTTGCACGCCGAGCCCGCGATGGCAATCCTTGGCGCGGCCACACTGGCGGGAATCCCCAACGGGGAAGTCATTCTCTGCATGGAGGCTGGGGCCACCGTGGGCCACACCCGCGGAGGGCTGCCTGTCTCCAGAAGCCTCATTCGCCAAGGATTCGACGCAAGCCTCGCCAGCAACGCCGCCATTCTCGAGCCGTACACCATCCACCACCCGGTTCGCCCCGACATCCCGTCCGTGATTGCCGACCTCCGCGAGCGGCCGGAGAGTGCGCTGCCCTTCGGGCTGGTGCCCACTCTGCCAGCGGTGCAGGACGCCGCACTGGTAGGGTCTGCAGCGGCGCCGCTGACTGCGTGGATCGACAGACTCGAGACCGTCAGCGGCCGGGTTGACCTGGAACGCGTACAGAACCTCGCCGAAGAGGACGCCCACTCAGCGGCGGTCCAGTTAGGCGCCAGCCCCGGGCAAACCCGCATCCTTGAATCGAACGTCTACGCCATGCCCTACGGTAATCCCGGAATCGTTAGTATCCGGGTCCAAGCGGCAGGAGAAACGTCCGCCGACGAGGAACACGTGCTGCCCGCTGCCGTGCGGGGAACCAACCCATGAGCACCATACTCACTACCGAGGACATCCGTAACCTCCGCACCGGGGCCCACTTCCTGACCTGCACCATCGACCCGACGGCCATCTACATCTACGCCGAGATGATTCAACGAGCGATGGAGGACCGGTCGTTGGAGCTCATCACCGTCGATGAGCTTGCTCCCGACGATCTGGTGGTGGCGGTCGGAATGGTAACGCAAGGCCTTTTCATCGCCGACATGCCTCCCGTGGGCGATGAGTTCCTTGGCTGCATCCGTGCCATCGAGGCGAGTCTCGGCCGGTCGGTGCGGGCGATCTATTCGCTCGCCGCCGCCAACATCAACGGAATCGTCCCCCTTATGGTTGGGCTGCAGTCCTCGCTGCCTGTCATCGATTCCGACCCCATGGGCCGTGTTTTCCCCTTGATCAGCCAGACAACTCTGAACATTGGAAACGTGGCAATCGGCCCTATCGCGCTCATGGGGGTAACCGGGGAACGGGCGGTTGTTGAGGTCGAAAGCCCGCAGCGGGCCGAAACGCTGGTGCGTGCACTGGTGACCGAACTCGGCGGCTGGGCAGCCACAGCCATGTATCCGTGTTCCGCGCAACAGCTGAAGGAGCATGGCGTCCATGGCTCCATCAGCCGGATGATCCGGATCGGGCAAATCCTTGACGCGAGCACATCGGTTGAGAGAAAGCTGTTGTTGCTCGCCGATCTCCTCGGCGCGACGCGCATCGCCCGGGCCCGCGTGAGCCACATCGAAAGCCTCTCCCGGCCCAGCGACCTCGGCCTGCCGGCGCAGCCGTCCAGCGTAACGCTCGAAGACGAAACCACCGGACGCATCGTCCGTCTTGAAATCCAGAATGAGATCCTGCTGGTCCTCGTGGATGGTGCGGTGACAGCAGCCGTCCCGGACATGGTGACGCTACTCAATTCCGAGCACGGCACGGTGGTCAACATCGACGACGTCCAGGTGGGCGACGTCATCGACATAATGAAGATCACGGCAGCGGCGCAGTGGTACACGGAGGCGGGGTTGGATCTCACCGAGCCAAAGGCCTTCGGCATTCCGATCGTGCACCCAAGGCGGAGACATGCGTAGATCGAAAAATGAAACCCGCCTCGATGTCGCCGGGCTATTGGCGCACGGTTCCCTCCGTGGCACCACTCCGCTATATCTCACTCCATCCAGCGGGCTGATAGAAAGTGTTGTTCTCGTCTCCCAGCTTGAAGCAATCCGGCAGGTGCGGCCCAATACCGTGGTGGTCCTCACCTCAGAGATGGGATCAGGGGGTTGGCTTGTGTCAGCGGCGCTGCGACACGCCTGGGAGCGGCGGGCCAGCGCCGTCGTCGTAGCCGGCAGCGCCTATGCAAGCGCGGCGGTCGGACTGGCAGAGCGGTTGGGCATCACGCTGCTGGCCACTGATGGGGAACCTGCAGCGCTCGCCTTGGCGCTGGCGGCCGAGATCGGAGCGGCCCTGTCAGTGGTCGATGCGGAACTGGCCAGGGTTGCTCGGACAGTCGCAAAGGACACCACACTCGGTGATGTCCTCAAGACCATTTCCAGGGAACTGGACGGATCCGGAGTTTCGCTGGAACACGACGGCGTTGTTCTGGCCTCCGCCGGAATGCCTCCACGGGAGACTGACGAAGTCATCACCGTGGAAGTCGGCGAGGCCAATAGTGCCGTCCGCTTCACCCTCACGGCCCGCGTGCCCACTTCCGGCGTCCACAACCTGCGGCTGGTCCGCTCAATCCTTGAAGTAGCCACCCCCTCTGTGAAGGCTGCCTGGCTGTTGGAGGACCTACTCAGCACTGCCCGGGCCGTTCCCACAGCAGCTATCGCCGGGTTGGATCAGGACCCTGCCGCGTCAGGCGCGGAGTTCGAGGAAAAGCACCGACATCTGCTGAAGCAGTTGGGCTGGCGCGAAGGGGAGCCGTACGTGGCCGTGTGGTTCCGCAGCGGGCAGGTGCAAGACCATCGGCCCGAGCTGACGGCCGTGTTGCGCCTGCTCTGGCGCAAGGTCACAGTACGCAGCCCCTTGGCGGAGGTTCAAGGCGGTTGGCTGACGCTCGTACCGGCCGGGGAGGAGGACGCCTCCACCCAGCTCGAAACCCGGATCAGGACACGTCTGGGGCCGGCTCTTGCCGAGCTTGGCCTGGTGGCGGGACTGTCCCGATGGCAGGAGGATGTCCCAGCGCTGGCGTTGATCGTGCGTGAGGCGCGGCTGTCCGCTGAATCCGCCCGGTCAACGGGACCCGGCACGGTTCTAGGCTTCGCCAGCCTCGGGGTGGTCGCGGCCACGACCTTCGTCGACATGGCCGCCGTCGCGCTCGTGGCAGAACTATCACTGCCGCGGCTGATGACCTCCCCTGACCGCGACGTAATCATTACCGCAGTGGCCGTCTTCCTCGATCACCGCGGCTCGGTCAGCCTCGCTGCGAAAACCCTCAACCTGCACCGGAACACCCTGCAGGCCCGGCTTAACCGGGCGAGGGAACTCGGTGTCCCGCTTGATATTCCCTCTGAGCTGCTGTCCGTCCACCTCATCGCCAAAGTGCTGCAGCGCGCGTCTTCATCCGTCAGCAGTACGTGACGGCGCGGTCCATGCCTGAGCTCGACCCCGGTCCGTGTCCGCGGACTGTTCCACGGACACGGACACGGACACGGACACGGAGCCAGGCGCGTCCGGGCTAACTTATTTCGACGACAATCTTCCCTGACTGTTCGTTTGACTCCATGTAGCGGTAGGCATCAAGCACTTGGTCGAAAGCAAAGACCCGGTCGACTCTGGGCCGCAGGGCCCCGGAGCTAATCCGCTCGAGGATGAAGTCGACACCTCGCCGCCGCTCATCGGCCCGTCCGACGTGGTTGAACATTGAGTACGGGTGGAAAACCGATTGAGTCCTGCACATTGCGGCCATAGGGACGACGGGCTGCAAATCGCTCAGCGTTCCGTAGCCGAAGATGACGGCGTTGGGTGCGAGGTGATCGACGTAGGTGCCGAGGGACTCTCCTCCGACAGGATCGAAAGCGACCCGCACGCCTTTGCCATCGGTGGTGCGGTCGATGACTTCGCCCAGGTCGTCGACTCCTACGAGGGCCACTTCGTTTGCGCCGGCCTCGAGGAGGAGCGATCGCTTCTTCTCCGACCGTGTCGTCGCGACCACCTTCGCCCCAAGTGCGCGTGCGATCTCGATGGCGCCAAACCCGGCTGAACTGGCGGCGGCCGTCACGAGCACTGTGTCTTCGGATCCGAGGTTGGCTACTTCTGCGAAAGCGAAGTAAGAAGTGAGATATTGCATCCACACAGAGCAGGCTTGGGCGTCCGAAAGTTCCGGTGGAGCAAGGGTTAGGTAGTCTGCCGGGAGGACGGCTGTTGTTGCCTGCACGCCGTCGGTTGTGGTGAAGAATGGAATGCTCGTAACGCGGTCGCCGATGCTGAAGGCGGTGACGTTCGCGCCGATCTCGGTGACGGTGCCAACTGCCTCGGAACCAATGCGCGAGGGGAACACCGGGATGGTGTAGTGCTCTCCGTGGATGAACATTAGATCTGCCCGGTTGAGTGCGAATGCTGCGACGTTGATCCGGACATCGTTTTCGGCGACTGGACGTGGAGAAGCAGCTTCGACGGCCAGCACATCGGGGCCGCCTAATTTGCGGAAGACAACCGCGGATTCCGGCCTGTTCACGAGGACACCGTGGTCATTGACACCATGTGCTTTGGCTCGAGGGCCGGGAAGAACCGCTGGCGTTCTTGGGCCGTGGGCCCGTCGTAGCCCAGGCGCTTGCTGTGCGTCCAACCGAACCGACGAACCGAGTCGACGAGCTGCTCGGCGTGTTTGAGCGGGGCCACAGTCGCGTCGATCACGGGTACGCCGATTTCCTCTTGAACCGTTCGGAAGAATCCGAATTCGGCCGTGCAGCCGAGGATAACGACGTCGGCGCCGTCCTGCTCCACGGCTTTGCGGGCTTCGGTCATGATCCGCTGTTCCGTGAGTGCCGGGTCCTCCTGGAAGTCATCGACGCCCATCTCAAGCACGCGCCATGAGGCAAGACGGTCTGACGCGCCGCAACGATGGACGTTCTCGGCCATCTCGGGAATCCACTTTTTCCTTCCCACGAGGATGGAGAATCGCTCGCCTAGACTTCCGGCGATGCTCAGCGCCGAGTGGGCCGGGCCCACAACCACCATGCGATCGGTGATTTCGCGTGCCGCCCGCAGCGCGGGGTCGTAAAAACAGCCGACGACGGCGGCGTCATAGCCTTCTTCTTCCGCCCACCGCACTGTTCGCAACAGCTGTGGAAGCATAAGTGCCTCGAAAGCGTTGTATTCAACGTGGGAGGGGCCCTCTCCGTCAAGGGAAACGACATCAACTTCGGTGCCGGGACGGACTATCTGGCGGAAGGAATCCGCCATCGCTCGGTTGTACGCATCGGTGTAGAGCGGGTTGATCCACAGGATTCGGGCGTTCTCCGAGAGATCGTGGAGATTGTCGGTGGGGGTGATCATTCCAATTCACTTCCTTCGGTTTCGGGCAAGAACAGGCCAAGGATGACTGTGACAAACAAGAACATGTTGATGAACAGAATTGTCGAGGTGGCTCCGGTGGCGGAGGCTAGGAGGAACCCGACAAGACTCGGTGCGACCGTATTCGCGACGCGCTGACCGAAAATCCCGAACCCGTAGCCTGAGCCACGAAGGGCTGAGGGATAGAGCTCGCCCATCCACGTGTCCCAGACACCCCAGGCTCCCAGAGCGAAGAAGGCCAGGGAGAACATGCCGAGATACATTTCGGTCTCGGTTGAGGCTGTCGCGAAGAAGAAGCCGCCGCCAGCCGCGGCGAGGACGTAGATCGTGAATATCCATTTGCGGCCAAAGCGTCCGGTCAGGTAGGAAGCCGTCATGTATCCGGGGATCATGAGGACCGCGCTCAGGGCAATGAAGGCAAAGCTTGATGAGGCGCTCAGTCCCCGCCCTTCAAGCAATGTTGGCATCCACGATTGAAGTCCCCAGTAGCCCCAAGAGAAGGTGAAGTTGATGAGGACTTGAATGACCGTGACCCGGCCCATCCTCCCCTTGAAAAGGCCCCAGATGGACTGCTTCTTGCCCTCCGAGACGGTGAAAATGGTGCCACGGGAGATGCCGCGGGCTCCCAGATGGTCGAGGACATCGTGCGCCTCTTCATTCCGCCCCCGCCTCGCGAGCCAGTACGGGGATTCCGGAACGATCTTGTACAGAACGATGCCCCAGAGGCTGGCAAGTGCGCTAACAGCAATGACCCAGCGCCAGCCGTGCCCTCCGATCAGAGCAGCGGTGCCGAGGGCGGCCAGGATACCAATCGGCCACCCTGCGGCCAGATAGACCGTTGCCTTTCCGCGGGCCTTGACCGGGAGCAGTTCTTCAAAATAGGGGAAAGTCACAGTGAAGACGCCGGAGAACAACAGCCCGGAGAGGAAACGAGCCACCGAGAGGGTCTCAAAGTTCGGTGCGAAGCAACTCAGGAGCGTGAAGACGCCATAACCGGCGAAGCTCCATGCACACGTGGCCTTCCTACCGATCCGGTCAGAGATGGGCCCCCAAACTAGTGACCCGGGGATCATGCCCAGGAAGAGCGCCGAGATGGCGATTCCTACCTGCGTCGTGCCGACCTGCAGGCTGGTAGCCAGATCACCAGCAACGTAGGTGAGCATGAGCATTTCCCAGGCTTCGATTGCGAAAGCGAAGAATAGAACGGCGCAGATTTTAAAGTGGATGGACCCGAAAGGCATGTCGCGGAACGCGTGCCCGACGGCCATGGAGCGAGGCGGGCTCGCCGTCCCGGGCGCTTGCCCTGAAATGAGTGGGTCGATGCTGGACATGTCTTGACCTCCGATATTTTGGACAGGATAAGAAGTACACGCAGTGTTTCTGGGCACGGAGAACAGTCCGGATATTAGGGAATTCACCTCGGAGCAGCTCACCAAAGCCTCCACTCGGGGTAGCTCTTCCTGGCCTCCCGCCGAGTGATTGCACTCACACTACAAGCGGGGAGTGCTCAGAAAGTGTTCACTTTGCACTTTTTTGATTCGAGCGTTTGGGCGTAAAGCACTGCCCCTCTAAACGCGCACCCTCTGGGGCGCCGGTCACCGTTCGTTCCAGCACTTGCGCCTGCCCCGGCCGGAATGGCTCGTGCCGCTTCAGGCCACCGGCCTCGTCAGCTCTGGTGCCCGCACAACCCTGTTATGCACTCTGCCCGTCCAGCCGTAGCCCAATCATGCAGTATGCCCACCATCTTGCTCGGCCCCGTATGTACCGTGATGTCCCACACACAAAGTTCCATCCCAAGACCATGAGGAGATATACGTGCCGAACTACAGGGTGTCGATGGATATCGGCGGAACCTTTACCGACATTGTGGCGTACGATCAGGACGCCGGAACCTTCGCGGCTACGAAAGCGTCCACCACGCCGGGGAACCTGAGCGCCGGAGTCATCGCAGGCCTCGAATCGATAGTTAATGATCTATCGGACATCGATTTCCTGGTCCACGGCACCACCCAGGGCCTGAATGCGTTCCTGGAACGTCGGGGGGTTCCCGTGCTACTGCTGGCAACGGCCGGCATCGAAGATACCTATCACATCGCCCGCGGCCCGCGTCTTGAGCTCTACAATGCTCAATACCGCAAGCCTGCCCCGCTGGTCGATCGCAAGGACGTCATCGGCGTCGGTGGCAGGCTGGACAGTCAAGGCCAGGAACTCCGGCCTTTGGACGAACTGGCAGTCCGCCAAGCAGCGCGCCGGGCGGTGGAGGAGGGCTACGGCGCCGTCGCCGTTGCGTTCTTGTTCAGCTACAAGAACCCCTCGCACGAGCTCCGGGCCCGCGAAATCTTGATCGAGGAACTCGGCGAAGAGTTCACGGTCTCCCTCTCGCACGAAGCAGCGAAGGAATGGCGCGAATACGAGCGCACGTCCTCCGCCGTCGTCGAGGCCTACACGGGTCCGGTCGTACGCAACTACCTCTTGGACTTGGAAGAGAAACTCGCTGACCGGGGAGTGGAAGCCCCGCTGCACATTATGCAGTCCTCCGGCGGCGTTCTTACCGCAGAGTCCGCCCGTAAGCGCCCGCTGCAGACACTGCTTTCCGGCCCCGTCGGCGGTGCCATGGGCGATGTCGAACTGGCAGGTGTCTCGGGAAACCGCAACCTCATCGGTGTGGACATGGGCGGCACATCCTTTGACGTTTCCTTGGTGGTCGACGGCAAGCCGGATGTCTCCACGGAAGCCCACCTTGAAGGTCTGCCGATGCTCATGAGCGTCGTGAACATCCACACCGTCGGCGCTGGCGGCGGCTCCGTCGCTTGGCTCGAAGCCGGCGGCCTCCGGGTGGGACCGCGTTCCGCAGGAGCCAACCCTGGACCGGCCTGCTACGGCCGCGGCGGGACGGAACCCACCGTTACCGACGCCAACCTGGTGCTCGGCCGAGTCGACCCCGACTGGTTCGCCGGCGGACAGGTGGCCTTGAACCGCGAGGCCGCGATCACAGCCCTGAAGACAGTCGGTGACCAGCTCGGCCTTGACCCCATCGCCATGGCCGAAGGCATCTGCGACGTCGCCAACTCGCAGATGGCCCAGGCCATCCGGACCATCACCATCTCCCGCGGCATCGAACCCCGCGACTTCGCCCTCGTGGCCTTCGGCGGAGCCGGACCCATGCACGCTGTCTTCCTCGCGAAGGAACTTGGCATCCCGGAAACGGTCGTTCCCCGCTTCCCCGGCGCTTTCTCGGCCTGGGGCATGCTGCAGACCAACATCCGCAAGGACTTTTCCGAACCGTACTTCTACCTCGACGAAGACATCGATGTGGCAGATATGGCCGGCATCCTGCGCTCGATGGAAGTAGAAGGCCTGTCGTCGCTGGTCTCGGAAGGGGTCCCGGAGGAAAGCCGCGCCACGACGGCGTCCGTGGACGTCCGCTATCAATCGCAGGAGTTCTCCCTGAACGTTCCCCTGACGTCCGCTGACGAACCCGAATCTCCGGACTTCGTCGCGAACCTCGCTGTCCGCTTCTCCGCGATGTACCACGAGCGCTACGGCCACTCCAACCTCGGCGCCCCGATCGAAATCGTCACGCTGCGCACGCAGGCCGTCGGCGACCTGGGACGGCTGGAAGCTCCCAGTTACGTAACCGCACGGGGCCCGGAGTTCAAGCACGAAATACGCCGGGTGGTCTTTGACCACGTCGAGCAGGACACCATCGTGGTCCGCCGGGACGACCTCGGTGCCGGGCACACATTCGAAGGACCAGCCATCATCGTGGAGCAGACCGCCACCACCGTGGTTCCCCCCGGGTTCAGTGTCAAGGTCGACGAGTTCGGCTCACTGGTTATCCGCTCTGAAGACGTCGAAGGAAACTGAGGTACCAAAAATGACAATTGCAGCAGTCAAAACCCTGGATCCCGTCACCGTGGAAATCATCCGCAACGCGCTCACCAGCGCCGCGGATGACATGAACGCCACACTGATCCGTTCCGCTTACTCACCCATCCTCTACGAGGGCGGGGACTGCGTTGTGGCCCTGCTGGACACCGAACACCGCGTGCTCGGGCAGTCCGCCGGCCTGCCGCTCTTCCTCGGCAACCTCGAAACCTGTTCCATCGCTGTGGAGGAGATGTACGGCCGCGCGGTCTGGCAGGAAGGGGACATATGGATCCTCAACGACTCATACCTGGGCGGCACCCACCTGAATGATGTGACCCTTTTTGCTCCGATCTTCGACGAAGGCGCGGTGGTCGGATTCGCCGCCACCCGTGCGCACTGGATGGACATGGGGTCCAAAGATGTGGGCGGCTCGATGGACTCGACAGATATCTTCCAGGAAGGCTTCAGAATGGGGCCGGTCAAGCTGGTCGAAGCCGGAGTCGAGACTTCGGTTGTGGACCTGATCCGGACCAACGTGCGCTTCCCCTACCAGACCATTGGTGACATGCATGCGATGATCGCAGCCCTCCGGATGGGGACCACCCGGATGAAGGAGCTCGTGGGCAGGTACGGGATGGAGCAGCTGGATGCCGCCCGGGATGAGATCTTCCGCCAAACGGAGGAAATTGAGCGTGCGACCGTCAGCAACATCCCGGACGGGGTATACGAAGCCGAGGGCTTCCTGGACAACGACGGCATCAATTTGGACACTCCCATTCCGATCAAGCTGCGGATCACTGTAGCCGGCGACACCGTTGACTTCGACGTCACCGGATCGGCGGACCAGACCCTGGGTCCGGTCAACTGCGGTGCTGCCCAGGCCGTCTCGGCACTGCGCGTTGGCTACAAACTCCTTGTCAGCCCTGAGTCCAACTCCAACGGCGGTTCCTTCCGGCCAATGACCACTCAGGTGCGGTCCGGCTCCGTGCTCGGGGCCGTAACGCCGGCCCCGTGCCAGTGGTACTTCTCCCACCTTGGGCTGCTGATCGACCTCGTCTCTAAAGCGATGGCTCCTGCCATGCCGGAACGCGTCGCCAGCGCCAGCCACGGTGACTCAATGATCATCACCGCCGCCGGTTTCGACACCCGCTTCGGCCGGAACTTCGTCACCATGGAAGCAACCCTGGGCGGCTGGGGTGCCTGGCAGGGCACGGATGGTGAATCAGCCATGATCAATAACGTCAACGGCTCTCTCAAGGACCTGCCCATCGAGATGCTGGAAACCCGCTACCCATTCCGGATCAATGAGTACTCCATCCGCCCCAACTCCGGAGGTCCCGGGCAGTACCGCGGCGGCAACGGCGTGGTGCGCGAGTACGAATTCCTGGCCGACTGCGTGGTCGGGCTCTGGTTCGAACGGTCGAAGACCCCCGCCTGGGGGCTCTTCGGCGGATCAGACGCCCAGGGCCCGGAGGTTGTGATTAACCCCGGCCGCACTGATGAGGTCCGCACGCTGAAGGCGAACGCCCGCAAGGTCAAGGCCGGCGATGTCGTCCGCCTCGCCGTGGGAGGGGGCGGCGGCTTCGGAGACGTCTCCAAGCGCTCCCGCGAGGACATCACCTATGACATCGTCAACGGTTTTATCACCGAGGACTTCGCCAAGACGCACTACGGCTACTAAGCACCGCCAGCTGATGGGTTCCCATCTAGAAAGGAAAGGACCTTATGAGTTCCCAGTTTGAATCCTTTGGCGACGTGTACGCTCACGCCCAGGAGGCAGTCGGTGTCACGCTCTTTACCGCCTCCGTGATTGCTGAGAATGGCGCCAGCATGGCCCGCGTCTACACCACGCATCCCGATGTCTATCCGGTGGGCGGGAAGAAGACTCTCGCCGGGGACACGAACCAAGTGTGGCTGAAGCAGGTGCTCAATGGACAGCAGCCGTTCTTGGGGGCGGATAAGGAAGCGGTCCGCGCATTCTTCTTTGATTCGGCAACCATCGAGTCATTGGGCTGCGGGGCCATCGTCAACGTTCCGGTCGTGAGCAACGGCCAGACTATCGGATCCATGAACTTCCTCGGCCCTGAGGGCAGCTACGACCAGAGTTCGGTGGACGCAGCCGTGGACGTTGCACGGCGGTCAGTCCATCTGCTCGAAGAATCCCTTACCGCCGCCAGCTAGTTCCTTCACGGGCGGGCACCAATTGGGGGCCCGCCCGTGCTGGACAACAGGAAGGAACCGTACGTGACCACTCCGGAACGCCTGACAATACGGAACGCCCTAATCTTCGACGGTGAATCACCTGAGCTGATTGAGGGCTCAATCAGCATCCGGGATGGCCGGATCATCGCCGTAGGGCGGGAGGTGGAAGAGACCGGTGCCGTCCTTGACGCCGGCGGCCGAACCGTGATTCCAGGACTTATCGATGCGCATTTTCATGCTTACGCGCTCAGCCTGACGTCCGCCAGAAACGAGACGGGGCCGCTGAGCTATTCTGCACTGGTCGGAGCAAGGCGCCTCGCGGCTACACTGCTCCGCGGGTTCACTTCGGTTCGTGACGTAGCCGGTGGTGACGTTGGCCTTGCCAGCGCCATCGAGGAGGGTCTGTACCCTGGTCCGCGCTACTTCTTCACAGGCCCGGCGCTAAGCCAGACAGGCGGACACGGCGATATCCGTCCCGCGAACGACGGAGGATGCTTCCATGGCGGGCACATGTGCGAAGTGGTGGACGGCGCCGAAGACCTGCTGCGGACGGTGCGTCACCGCTTCCGCACAGGCGCCTCCGCTATCAAGCTCATGACCTCCGGAGGCGTCGTTTCACCGGTCGATCCGATTCGGGTTCCGCAGTACAGCGCGGCGGAAATCCGAGTCGTAACCGAGGAGGCTTCCCGCCGGGGCAGCTACGCCACGGCTCACGCATATTCGCCCGAGGCCATTCGCCATTCAGTACTCAACGGGGTTCGCTGCATCGAACACGGCAACCTGCTGGATGCCGAAACCGCCCAGCTAATGGCCAACAATGACGTCTATCTGGTCCCCACCTTGGTGACCTACGAAGCCATGGAACGGCGCGGCAAGGAAGTCGGCCTCACCGAAGTGGGAGCGGCCAAGAACCGGGAAGTGCTAGAGGCAGGGAGGAACGCCGTGGCACTGGCCCGAGATGCGGGGGTCCGGATTGGGTTCGGAACAGACCTCATGGGTGAACTAGAGGATGAGCAACTGGCCGGACTTCGCCTGCAGTGTGAAGTGCTTGGCGTGTACGGCGCCCTCCGGTCGGCAACGTCAACCAACGCCGCCCTGCTTCGGCGCGGTGACCTTGGACGCATCGCCGTAGGGTTCTGCGCAGACTTGGTGGTGCTAGACGGGAATCCCTTCTGTGAGCCCTCGATCCTCTGGGACGAAAGCAAGACGCGTACCGTCATCAAGGACGGGCAGATCATCTCCACCGGTGCCCTTCGGGGCGCGGCGGACTTAACCTTAAACGTTCCGGTTGCCTGAGAAAGCCGGAAGACGGACTTGTGCGCGCCCGGGCGCCGACCCGGTCATGCTGGACGTACCCCAAACGGGTCCTGGCTGCTTTGGATACGGCGCCAAACACATCGACACAGCAGCCTGCCCAGGATCTCCGGGAGGAGAAGGTGCTCAGGCAGGTTGGGCGGCGGCCTTGAATGGATCACCGAACCGCGGTTGGGTGAGCTCTGCGTCGAGCTCCGCCCAGGTTGGCGGGTTGGCGCCGGGACGGCTCACGGTGATGGCCGCTGCCATGGAGGCGCTGCGGCCTATCGTTTCGAGCACGGACGGGGTGAGGCCTTCGCCGGTGCGGTTCAGGAGCCCGTGGATCAGTGCGGACATGTAGGAGTCTCCGGCGCCGATGGTATCGGCTACCTGTGTTGCCACCGCGGGGATGGTCAGTTGCGTTGCGGCGGTGGAGAGCAGGGAGCCGGAAGAACCAGTGGTGATGACGGCCAGTTCGGCGCCCAGGGCGAGGACCCGGGCTGCGATGTCCTCCAGCGCTGTTCCGGGGTACAGCCAGTGTGCGTCGTCGTCGCTGAGTTTGACGACGTCGGTCAACGGCACGAGTTCTTCGAAGATTGTCTTGGCTTCGTTGTGGCTGCCCAGCAGCGCGGGCCTGATGTTGGGGTCATAGGTGACCAGGCACGAGTCGTGGCATTGCAGCATCAGGGACCGGACGGCGGCTGCCCCGGGGGCGAGGAAGCGGTTGACGGCCGGCCCGAAGGCTCAGGAACTCAGCATTGAATCTCCTGTTTTTGCATTCGGCACTTGCCGTGTCTGACAACGATGTCAGGTAAGATGCAACCCGGATCACAAAAGGGAGTCAATGGTTCTCCGAATAAGAAGGAGCAGGCCGTTGACAACGTTGTCTAACCGTTACCAAGCCGAAGCCGCGAAACAGCGCCCGACCATGCGCGACGTCGCTGCGCTGGCGGGCGTGGGGATCAAGACAGTATCCCGGGTCGTCAATGAAGAGCCCGGCGTCTCGGAAGCCAAAACGGTGCGGGTGCTCCGGGCCGTGGAACAGCTGAACTACCAGTTGGACATGGCCGCGGGCAGTCTCCGCCGCACCGGGCGCCGGACCCTGTCCATCGGCTTGCTTCTGCCCAGCGTGGCCAACCCGTTCAGCGGGGAAATCCACCGCGCCATTGAAGATGCCCTGGCGGCGCGCGGCCTTGCCATGTTTGCCGCGAGCCTGGACGACGATCCCGAGCGGGAGAAAGCCCTCGTCGCCGCGTTTCTCAGGCGCCGGGTCGACGGGCTTATCCTCACACCCATTGCCAAGAGCCAGGCCCACGTCATCCCGGAACACTCCCAGGACTTGCCGGTCGTTTTCATCGACCGCGAACCCAACGGGATCGACGCCGACGCCGTCGTGAGCGACAACGCCACCGGCGGAGCGCGGGCGGCCGCCCACCTGCTCAGCCACGGCCACACCAGGCTGGCATACCTTGGAGACCGGACCGACATCCAGACCGCACGGGAACGCCGCCGGGGGTTCCTGGAGGAACTCGCCCGCTCCGGCATCGCCGTGTCCGACGTTCCCGCCATTGAGAACCTTCACGACGAAGAGGCAGCACATCGCGCGACACACGAACTGCTCGCCTCCCGGAATCCCCCTACCGCGATATTCTCCAGCCAGAACCTGGTCACCTTCGGCGCCATGAGGGCACTGAAGGAAGCGGGCGCGAGCCACAAAGTGGCCCTGGTCGGTTTCGACGACTTCGCCCTCGCGGACATGATGGAACCGGGCATCACGGTCATCGCGCAGCACCCTGAACGCATTGGCAAACTCGCCGCCGAAAGGATCCTGGCCAGGATCGACGGCGACCAAAGCCAGCCCAGCACCTGGGTTGTCCCCTCGGAGTTGATCGTGCGCGGCTCGGGCGAACTCCCACCATCTGACTGACCCAACCAACCACTCCAACAATTTCGCCTGAAAGAAGGAACCCACCATGACCAAAACGTTGTACGCAGAATTCACTGTCAAGCCCGGCTGCGAAGCCAGCGTCGCGGAAATGATGCGCGAGCTCACCGAACACGTCCGCGCCGAGCCGGGAAACGTGGTCTTCTGGCCCTACACCAGGGAATCCCGGCCCAACGAGTACTTCGTCTTCGAGGTCTACCGCGACCAGGCCGCCTTCGAGGAGCACATCGGCGCCGACTACGGACGGAAGTTCAACGAAGAACTCGCAGGCCCCATCGAGGGCGACGGCTCGGAACTGACCTGGCTCCGGGCGATCCAATAGCCGCCGGCACGATCCTGGGAGCCTGCGTCCTGCACATTCACCGCTCCCCGCGGACGTGCACGCTTTGCCGGAGAAAGGACCGGTGGGTAGATGAAAAGAAACCTACCCCTGAGGGAAATCAAGCTGCCCAGGATGACGGTGAACGCACTGCTGAGGTCAGGCGTGCAGACGGTGGGGCAGCTGATCGCCCTCTCAGCCAAGAACCTGAGGGAAGACGTCGCCGGCATCGGTGCCGGCAGCATCCTGGCCATCGAAGACGCGCTGGCCGATGAAGGCCTGCGACTGGCCCCGGACAACGGAAGCGACCGGTACATCCGTCCCCCAGACCGTCACGTCCGCAACCACAAGGCCTGGCTGCAACCCGTCGTCGAGCTGCCCGTGCCCGCCCGGAACGAATAGGCAGCCTGGCAGAAAAACTACGGGCCCAGTTCGCTTGAACCGGGCCCGTAGTTTGTGTGCAAAATTTACGCCGTAACGCCACTTGGCTGCCGCGTCGATGTGAGGTCCTCGACGGCCTTCTGCATGTGTCGCTTTATGGCTTGTTGAAGTCCGCTCTGGTCGCGCGCCTCAAGAAGGTCCAGGATGTCTTGGTGTTCCTGTACCAGCACATCTATGCGGGGATATGAGACTTCCAGGCTGAGGATACACATGCGGGATTCCGCGGCAAGTGTCTCGTAAATCCGGATCAGTCGAGTGTTCCCGGTGCCTGAAACGAAAGCGGTGTGGAATTGCATGTCGAGCCTGGCGATCGCCTGCCAGTCCGACGCCGCCACCTGCTTTGCCATGTTCTTGATGATGCCCTTGAGCTCTCGGCAGGTATCCGTGATCTGGTCGGGACCAGAGTCGAGGAGAGTGTTGGCGGCGGCCAGTTCCACTGCCTCGCGCACGGCGTAGATCTCTTTGATGTCTACGGTTGAAAGCTCCAGCACGAAAACGCCGCGGTTACGCTTGCTGACTAGGATGCCTTCCTGGCATAACCGTTGCAGAGCTTCCCTGAGTGGCCCCCTTGACGTGTTGAGCTGGCTAGCCAGGGCAGATTCGTTCACCTGCTGACCGGGCCTGAAAGCCCCTTGGACGATGAGCTCTCGGAGTTGGTCAGCGATCAGCTGCGCCGTGGGCCGGCCCTCCAATACGAACATTCCCTCCGGTGCCGCCATTGACATCCCCTCATTTCATACTTCGCCAAATTGAATCTATTAGACCGCTATCGCGGTGTACTTGTATTCCAGGAATTCTTCGATGCCGATCTTTCCGCCTTCACGTCCCAGGCCCGACTGTTTGACGCCCCCGAAAGGAGCGGCGGGATTGGACACGATGCCGGTGTTGACACCGACCATTCCGACCTCCAGTTCCGCTGAGAACCGCATGGCCTTGTCGACGCTTTCGGTGAACACGTAGCCCACCAAGCCCCATGCGGTGTCATTGGCCATACGGAGTACTTCGTCCTCACTGTCGAAGGGAGTGATGGCTGCTACCGGTCCGAATATCTCCGTGGTCATCAGCTCGGATTCCAGCGCCACATCCGTCAGGACAGTGGGGGAGTAGAAGTAGCCGGGACCTTCCGGGTGGCTTCCGCCAGTCAGCACCCGTGCACCCTTGGAAACGGCGTCGGCAACAAGAGACTCCACTTTGTCCAACCCTGCCTGTTCGATGAGCGGACCCACTTCTGTGCCTGCCAAAGCGCCGTTGCCCACCTGCAATTCTGACATCTTTTTGGAGAACTTCTCGCCAAACTCCTCTGCAACGGAGCGGTGGACGAAGAAGCGGTTTGCGGCCGTGCAGGCTTCGCCCATGTTCCGCATCTTTGCCTTCATGGCTCCATCCACTGCCTTCTCGACGTCGGCATCGGCGAGCACGATGAACGGTGCGTTCCCGCCGAGCTCCATGGAAGAGCGCATGACGTTGTCAGCGGCTTGCCGCAAGAGGATTTTGCCCACCTCGGTGGAGCCGGTGAAGCTGATCTTGCGGGCGATGCCGCTGTCCGTCCAGGTCCGCACCACGCCGGAAGCGCTCGACGTCGTCACGACGTTCAGGACGCCGTCGGGAAGTCCGGCTTCCTGGAAGATGGCAACCAAAGCCAAGGAGGTCAGCGGCGTCAGCTCGGCCGGCTTGAACACCATGGTGCACCCTGCGGCGACTGCGGGGGCGATCTTGCGCGCTCCCATGGCGAGCGGGAAGTTCCAGGGCGTGACCAATACCGACGGTCCGACTGGTTCCTTGGTGATGAGGATGCGCGTATTTCCGTCCACGGAGGTGGTGCTGTCGCCGCCGATCCTTACGGCCTCTTCCGAGAACCAGCGAAGGAACTCGGCGCCATAGGCTACTTCGCCCCTTGCCTCGGCAAGGGGCTTTCCCATTTCGGCGGTCATGATCGCCGCGAGCCGGTCGGTGTTGGCAATGACCAGATCGAAGGCACGCCGCAGGATGTCGGCCCGCCGACGCGGCGTGGATTTGCTCCACTCCGCCTGCGCGCGACCTGCGGCCTCGATGGCCAGGGCGGCGTCTTCAGCACTGCCGTCTGCGACGTGGGCAATGACTTCGTTCGTGGCCGGGTTCTCTACCGGGAAGGTGGCTCCGTCAGCAGCGCTTTGCCATTTTCCGTCAATAAACAAGTCTGTTTGGAGAGTGGTGGGATCAAATGGGGGGTTCATGTTCGCTCTTTCAGTGATCAGGGGAACTAGGAAGTGGCCGACTTGAGCGCCTGCGTGAACTTGGACAGGCCTGCCTGGATTTCATCGCTGCTGACGTTCAGCGCGGGGATGAGACGAATGACGTTGCCATGCGGGCCGCAGGTGAGCAGCAGGAGCTCTTCCTTGATGGCAGCCTGCTGGACCGCGAGTGCGGTTGCCGCGTCGGGAATGTTGCCTTCGGCGGTGAATTCGACGCCCTGCATGAGGCCGCGTCCGCGCACGTTGCCGATTCCCGGGAATTCTGCCTGGAGCGCGTCCAGCCCTGCCCTCAGTTCGTCGCCGCGCAGCAAGGCATTTTCCACCAGGTTCTCCCTCTGAATGACACCCAAGGTGGCGACACCGGCTGCTGCTGCGACCGCGTTTCCACCATAGGTACCACCTTGGGAACCAGGCCAGGCCTTGCCCATCAAATCCGCCGATGCGGCAATAGCCGAAATCGGGAAGCCGCTTGCGAGGCCCTTTGCGGTGATGACCACGTCGGGCCGTATCCTGGCCCAGTCGTGCCCCCAGAACTTGCCCGTCCGGCCGACGCCGGCCTGGACTTCATCGAGGATGAGTACGATGCCGTGCCGGTCTGCCCGTTCCCGAAGTCCTTGGAGGAAGGCAACAGGCGTGGGGATGTATCCGCCGTCGCCGAGGACGGGTTCGATGATGAAGCCTGCCGTATCGGCCGGGGTGCTGACGGTCAGAAGGAGGTGGTCCAGTTCCTTCAAGGCAAATTCGACAGCCGTGGCTTCATCCCATCCGTACCGGTACCAATGCGGGAAGGGAGCTACGTGCACGCCGCCCATCAGGGGGGAGAATCCTGAGCGGAACTTGGTTCCGGCGGTGGTCAAGGACGCCGCAGCCACCGTCCGCCCGTGAAAGCCTCCCTGGAAGGAGATGATGTTGGGGCGGCCGGTTGCCATGCGGGCCAAGCGGATGGATGCTTCCACGGCTTCTGATCCGGAAGTCGCGTAGAAGACACTGTCCAATCCTTCGGGCAGGACGCTGCCAAGGAGTTCCGTCAATTCCAGAAGGGGCTTGTGCATCACAGTCGTGTACTGGGCGTGGACAATCTTGCCCACCTGATCACGGGCTGCGGCCACGACGTCAGGGTGGCAATGGCCAGTGCTGGTGACGCCAATCCCGGTGGTGAAATCGAGGTACTTCTTGCCGTCGGTCGCGTGGATCCAGCTCCCGAGTGCGTAGTCGACGACTACGGGAGTTGCCTGCTTGAGGAGGGGGCTAAGTGCTGCCATGGCTTCATACTTTCTTAGTAACTGTAGATTGTCAACAATGCACGATCCAGAGTTCACCCGGGGAACCCATAAGAAGTCGCTAAATCTTTTCGAACCTGTGGGGCCGAACGAAGTCCAGCCCGTCGAACCAGCGCTTACCGAGGGCTTCGCTGGCTGCGATCTCGCCGTAGCCGGAAGCCATTTTGAATCCGGCGCCTGAGAATCCAGTTGCGGCGTAGATCCTGCTGGAAGTGTCGAGGAAGCCCAGCAAAGGCTGGGAGTCCGCGGTGTAGAGGTCCGGGAACGCGTCCGAGCGAACGATGCTGGGGAAAAGGCCGGGGAAGAACTCACGTACCGTCTCGGTGGTTTCGGCGATCTCCGCTGCGGTGAGGTCCCTTGGCACTGAGTCAGCCGCTGGTGTTGGCGCCCCGCGACCATCCAAGGTGGCCTTTACAGTCACTCCGTCAACGCTCGGTGCACCGTACATGGAGCGGTCTCCGGAAATCCTGATGAACACGGGGAATCTCTCCGGGGAGAATTCCGCCGCGTCTCTGGCCACGAACCAGGACAGGAATATCCGCCGCGTCTCGGTTGCCGCTTTCAGATAGTCGGGCATGAGCTTTTGGGACCAGCCGCCGGACGCGACGATCACGTTTTCGAAGGTCCACGACTCGTCGCCCGAGGTGACGACCACGCCGTCGTCCGTTTCCTGGATGCTGTCGATCGGCGTGTCGGTGACCACTGCCGCCCCGTTTGCCTGTGCGGCGGCAACTGCCGCCGTCACTGCACGGTCAGTGCGCAGGGCGCCGGCATGCGGATCGAACACGGCGCAGTCATCAGGCCGAAGGTTGTGCTGCGGATACCGTTCCGCCATGGCGTCGCGGCTCAAGATCTCATGCTCAGCCCCGTTGACCCGGGTCGTTTCGAGCAGGGCGGCGATATAGGGGCCGTCAACCGTCCCGATCGATAGCCCGCCGCAGCGCGTCAGAATGTCCTGGCCCGATTCCGCCTCGAGTTCGGCCCAGAGGCCGCGGGACCGCTGCAGGATGGGGTAATAGTCGGGTCGTCCGCGATATAGCATGCGGAAGAGACGGGTGTCGCCCCCGACGGCGCTACGGGCATGACCCGGCGCCTGCGCCTCGAATCCGACGATGGAATCGGTCAAACGGGAGGCCTGCCACAGGGCCATGCTTCCGATGCTGCCCAGGCCGATCACGGCCAGTTTTCCGTCCATCGTTCAGAGCACCTGCTTCAGGAAGGCCTGGGTGCGGGGTTCTTTGGGGTTGGCAAGGACCTCCCGGGCGTCGCCGCGTTCGACGACGAAGCCCTCGTCCATGAAGATCAGCGAGTCCGCGACTTCGCGGGCGAACCCCATTTCATGGGTGACGACGACCATGGTCATGCCTTTTTTGGCGAGGTCCTGCATGACCATGAGGACTTCGCCGACTTTCTCGGGGTCCAGGGCGCTGGTGGGTTCATCGAAGAGCATGATCTCAGGATCCATCGCCAGGGACCGTGCGATGGCGACACGCTGCTGCTGTCCGCCGGAAAGCTGGGCCGGGTAGTGGTCGCCGAAAGCGTCGAGTCCGACGCTGGCCAGCAGCTCGTCGGCCCGTTTGGCTGCCTGCTTCTTGTCACCGCGTTTGACCAGCACGGGGCCGGCCATGACGTTCTCCCGTGCCGTCATGTTGGGGAAGAGGTTGAACTGCTGGAAAACCATGCCCACCCTGGTGCGCTGCTCGGCGAGCTTCTTTGGACTGAGGGCGTGGTAAGCGGTGTCGGTCTCGTAGTACCCGAAGTCTTCACCGTTGACCTTCAAAACCCCCGAGTCGACGGTCTCGAGCCCGTTGATGCAGCGAAGGAGCGTTGATTTGCCGGAGCCGGACGGGCCGATGATGCAACAGACCTCACCGCAGGCGATGTCCAGGTCGATGTTCTGCAGGACTGTTTTGTAGCCGAACGATTTTCGGATCCTACGGGCGTGTATGGTGCCGTCGTTACTCATCGGGCAACACCTTCCGGTTCTGTCAGCACAACCTTCTTCGCGTTCCGGGGAAGCCTGGAAGATGTACGGGAGTATTTTTTCTCGAGCAGGGATTGCGGGTAGCTCAGAAGGAGGGTCATGACGAGGTACCACAGGCTGGCAACGATCAGCAGCGGGATGGTCTCGTACGTGCGGGCGTAGATGAGTTGGGCGCTTTGCAGAAGCTCTGCGACGCCGAGCACGCTGACCAGTGAGGTTTCCTTGAACATGCCGATGAATTGGTTGCCGGTGGCAGGAATGATCGATGGCATGGCCTGGGGAATGATGACCTTGCGCATTTTCGTTGCGCCGCTCATTCCCAATGAGTCGGCAGCTTCAATCTGGCCCTTGCCCACGGCGGAGAAGCCGCCGCGAATGATTTCTGCCATGTACGCGGCTTGATTGAGGCTCAAGCCAATCAGGGCTGCCGTGATCGGTGCCATCAGGGCGTTGATGTCGACCGCCGTGCTGATGTTAGTGAACGGAATGCCGATGGTCAGGTTCGGGTAGAGGGCGGCGATGTTGAACCAGAAGATCAGCTGGACCAGGACCGGCGTACCCCGGAAAAGGGTGATGTAGACGCCCGCCGTGGCAGCGATCGGCTTGATCCGGGAGGATCTCATGATCGCCAGCGCCAGGCCCAGAAGGGTGCCCAGGAGCATGCTGGCGACAGTAAGGAAGATCGTGAGCATCAGCCCACTGATGATTGTTTGATAAGTGAAGTACTTAGCGACCACGTCCCACTTGAAGTTGGGGTTGGTCGACACGGAAACGAGGATGCCCAGGCCAATCAGGCTGCACACCACCCAGGCCACGTATTCGAAGACGCTCCGCCGCCGCAGCCTTGGCTTGAGCGCCGGGTCGGTCCCATCTATCTTGTTCCTGCTTCCGCGACTGATGGTTTGCACCATGGGAGCACGCCTCCTAGTTGAGCTTGGCATCCGTGATGGCACCCGATTCGAGGCCCCAGTTCGAGAGTGACTGCTTGTACTCCGGGCTGTTCAGGACCGACTGGACGGCAGCCTGAAGAGCGGGGGTCAATGCCGAACCTTTCTTGAGGCCGACGGCTGTAAGGTCGCTCGAGCCGACGTTGATCTGGGGGGTGAGGATAGTGAAAGCGCCAGGCTGCTGCTTCGCGGCCCACGCGAGGGAGGTGGTGTCGTAGAGGATGCCGTCGATGCGCTTTGACGCCAATTGGGTCAGCGCCTCCTGGACGTTGGGAAGCGTCACGGCGTTAATGGCCGACTGTCCTTTGGAGGTGCACGTTTGATCCGAGAGGGCCGGGAGGCGCTTGAGCTGGCCCGTCGAACCGGCTGTGACGGCAATGTTCTTACCGCACAGGCTCTCATTCGTGAGCTTCAGCGGATTGCCCGCACTCACGGCCACTGAGTTGCCGGCCTTGAAGTAGTTGATCATATCCAGGACCTTCAACCGCTCGGCTGTGGGGGACATGGTAGTGACGGTGAAGTCGTAGCGGCCGCCGTCGATACCGGGAATGATGGTGTCAAACACGGTGTTCTCGAACTTCAGCTTCAGCCCAAGCTTCTTGGCCACCAGGCGGGCAACGTCCGGATTCAGGCCGATCGGAGTCTTGTTGTCATCCGAGAGGAAGGTGGTTGGCGGGTAGTGAAGGTCCATCGCCACCGTCAGTTCACCTTTGTCCTTATAGGACTGCGGCAGCAGCTTGACCGCGGCCGCATCGGGCTGGACGCCCTCGGAGATGTCAGCGGTATTTGAGGCTTTGGAGCTGTCCGGTGCCGAGGTGCTTGTGGCGGTGCCTCCGCAGGCGGTCAGTGCGAGCAGCACAGCCAGTGCTGCGGCTGCGGTTTGTGCCTTTGTTCGAGTCTTCATAATGCTTCCCTTCGAAGGGGTAGTCAGTTGGTGGTTGTCACCGGGGAGGGGAGAGAAGTGTGATCCGAATCTCTCCGCCGTCTAATGCAATGCAACCCCCTCAACAGTAGATTGTCAACAATTTACAGAAACTTTTTCGGAGGCCGGATCGGTTCTGAATCGTTCCGGTCGGTCGCGTTCAAACTGTTGACAATTTACAATTTGCAAGCCTAGAGTCGAGTCATCGGGCAGGATCTTCCAGCCTGGCGGGGACCCGTTCCCGGCCCACCACGCGCTTCCCGAAACCTCCAATACGCAGGGACGGCAACCGCTTCCATTTCCTGACAAAGAACGGAACCGAACATGGCAGAGACCAATTTCCGGCCGAAGTACATCTCTTTTGATATCTACGGCACGCTCATCAACTTCGACATTGACCCCACCACGCGTCGCCTGCTGGATGGCCGCATCTCGGAAGAGCAGTGGCCGACCTTCAAGAAGCAGTTCCGTGGGTACCGGTTCGACGAGGTCCTGGGCGACTACAAGCCTTACGAGCAGATCCTGCAGGATTCCTTTGACCGCGTGTGCAAGCGGTGGGGCATTGGACCGACCGAAGGTGCCGGCGCAGAGTTCGCTGAGGCGGTACGCGGCTGGGTTGCCCACGAGGACGTACCGGCTCCGCTGAAGCTCATGGGCGATAACTACAAGCTGGTGGCCCTCTCCAACGCAGACACCAGCTTCCTGGACATCAGCATTCCGAAGCTCGGTGCAGACTTCCACGCCGTGTTTACCGCTGAGCAGGCCCGGGCCTACAAGCCGCGCTACCAGGCGTTCGAGTACATGCTGGACACCCTGAACGCCAAGCCGGAGGACTTCCTGCACGTCTCCTCGCACACACGCTACGACATGCATCCGATGCACGACTTGGGCTTCCGGAACCTCCTCCTGCTGGACCGTGGTTATGACCCCGTCACCACGGGCTACGACCTCTTCACTGTTAAGTCCCTGGACGAGCTCAACAAGCACCTCGGTCTCTAAACCGACTTCGAGGCGAAAGGTCACACCGTGAAACTTGTTCCTTACTGGCTGGACACAGCCGAGCCTTCCGGCGACTACCGGCAAACATCCGTGCCGGAAAATGTTGATGTGGCGATCATCGGGGCCGGATTTACCGGGCTCTCCGCAGCCCTTGAATTTGCCCAGCAAGGCGCCAGCGTCGCTGTCTTCGAGCGCCACACAGTTGGTTGGGGCGCCTCCGGACGTAACGGGGGCATGGCAACCACCGGCTTGGCCATCAGTTTCAACACAGCCGTCAAGCGGTACGGGAGTACCCGTGCCGTGGAGATGTTCCGCGAATACAACGACGCGATCGACAGCATCGAGAAGCTTGTCCACGACAACGGCATCGACTGCGACTACAAGCGCTTCGGCAAGCTTTCGCTGGCCTTCCACAAGTCCCACTACGAGGGGATGCTGAAGTCCCAGGAGCAATTGGCGAAACTTGCCGACTACTACGTGAAGGTCATTCCCGAGTCGGAGATCCACAGCGAAATCGGTACGGATTTCTATCACGGTGCAATGCTTGATCCGCTCGGGGCCGGCCTCCACGTAGGCAAGTTCGTGCACGGCTTGGCCGGTGCAGCCGCTGCTGCCGGTGCCCACATTTGCGAGAACGCCGGCGTCACCGAGCTGAAGAAAGTCTCCGGCACGGTCCATGACGTACACACCACCCGTGGCATCACACGGGCCAAGCAGGTTCTGGTCGCCACAAGCGGATACACAGGCAATGTCACACCGTGGCTGCAGCGCCGCGTGATTCCGGTGGGCAGCTTCATCATTGTCACCGAACCCTTGCCGGAGGACGTGGTGAACCGCATCCTTCCGCACAGGCGCCAAGCCTCGGACAGCAAGATGCTGACTTACTACTTCCGGATCACCCCGGACAACAGGCTCCTTTTCGGCGGACGTGCTCGATTTGCACTGTCCAGCCCGGATTCAGATGTCAAGAGCGGCGAGATCCTGCACAAGGCGATGACTGAGCTCTTCCCGTATCTTGCCAACGTGAAGGTGGACTACACCTGGGGCGGCTTGGTGGACCTCTCCATGGACCAGATGGTCCATGCCGGCGTGCACGATGGCCTGTTCTATTCGCTCTGCTACAGCGGCCACGGCGTGCAGATGGCCGCCCACATGGGCAAGAAGATGGCCCATTACATGGCCGGAGACAAGCAGGCGAACGTGTGGGAAGACCTTAAGAACCCGCCGGTGCCCGGCCACTTCGGCCCGCCGTGGTTCCTGCCCTTCATTGGCGGAGCCGCGAAGATTATCGACCGATTCAGTTAGGCAAGAGAAGGTTTCCTATGAGTTCGTCAACAACCGTCGCTGAAGCGCGCCCAAAAACAGCAGAAGAAACGGCCTACAGGCGGGCAAGCATAGCCGCGCTACCGGGTGGTGCATTCCTGGAAGGCCGTTGGGAGAGAGCCGAGATGATCCTGGAGGTCCGGGATCCCGAAGACGGTGTCCTCTTGGGAAATGTGTGTTCCTCGACCCCACAGGATGTGCGGCGGGCCGTAGCCTACATTCATCGGCACCTGCAGGACAGTGAATGGCCCCTCCGGGCCCGCCGCGAGGCTTTGGAACGTGCGGCCGTGCTTCTGGCGGAGCAGTCCGTTCGCTTCGCGGAGCTCATTGCCGCAGAGAGCAGCAAGACCATCAACGAGGCCGAACGTGAGGTGCGCCGCTGCACCGAAACGTTGCGGCTCTCCGCTGCTGCGTCCAGCGAACTCAATGGAGAAACCCTCGCTTTTGAGGACAGCATGGCCGGAGCAAACAAGATCGGATGGTACAACCGCAAACCGGTGGGAATCGTCGCCGCCATCACGCCCTTTAACGATCCGCTCAATCTCGTGGCACACAAGCTGGGGCCGGCGCTCATCGGAGGCAACGGCGTCGTGCTCAAGCCCTCAGGCCGAACGCCGTTGACCGGGCTGGCCTTCGTCCAGCTGCTGCTGGAAGCCGGTGTCCCTGCCGGACGCATCGCTGCGATTGTCGCCGGACCCGGAGTCTCCGAGGCGATCGTGACGGACCCGCAGGTAGACCTCATTTCCTTCACCGGCGGCCCGAAGACGGCGGACCGCATCGCTGCCGCCGCAGGTGCCAAGAAGATCCTCTCGGAACTGGGCGGCAACAACGCCACGATCGTCTGCGCCGACGCTGAACCAGCGAAAGCCGCTGAGGCAATCGTTGCCGGCGCGTTCGGAGTGGCCGGCCAGAATTGCCTTTCGGTCCAGCGCGTCTACGTCCACATTTCGCTGTTCGACGAGGTCCTCGAACACGTGATCACCGGGACCAAGGCGCTCCGCTTCGGGGCGAAGTTCGATCGCAGCACGGACATCGGCCCCCTCATCACCGAAACGGAGGCACGCCGGGTGGAGGAATGGGTGGACGAGGCCAAGGCTGCGGGCGCCACCGTCCAGGTGGGCGGGCAGCGCAGCAACGCCTTCTACGAGCCAACTGTTCTCACCGACGTGCCGGCGGACTGCCGGGTCATCCGCGAGGAAGTGTTCGGCCCGGTGGTCAGCATCATGCCGTTTATCCAAGCCTCCGACGCCATCCGCGCGGCCAACGATTCCGAGTACGGGCTCCAGGCTGGAGTTTTCACGGAATCCATCGATCTGGCTTTGGCGATTGCCGAGAAGCTGGATGTGGGGGCAGTGGTGATCAATGAGACCAGCGACGTCCGGATCGATTCCATGCCCTTCGGCGGGTTCAAGAAATCCGGTGTTGGGCGTGAAGGCGTCAAGCACGCCGTCCGTGAAATGACCGAACCCAAAAGCACCATCATCAAACTGGCCGAGCCGGCCACCGGGTGGCAGCAGTTGACGACCGCAGAACGGAATGCATCATGACCACCCACAAAATCGCGGTGATCGCGGGCGACGGCATCGGCAAGGAAGTTGTCCCGGCGGCCATCGAATGCCTTGAACGCATCGCCGGACTCCACTCGTTGCACCTTGAGTTCACCTATTTCGACTGGGGATCGGACTACTACGCCGAGCACGGGCGCATGATGCCGCTTGACGGGCTCGAACAGCTGTCAGCGCACGAAGCGATCTTCCTGGGCGCTGTGGGCTCGCCGTCCGTCCCGGACGCTGAATCCCTCTGGGGGCTGTTGATCCCCATCCGCCGCGAATTCCAGCAATACATCAACCTCCGTCCAGTGAAAACGCTCGACGGCGTGAAGTCGCCCCTCGCGTCCAAGGAACCGATCGATATCCTCATCGTGCGTGAAAACAACGAGGGGGAGTACTCGGAGGTCGGCGGCCGCGCCTATCGCGGGCTGCCGCATGAAACCGCGGTCCAGGAAACCATTTTCACCCGGCTGGGAGTGTCGCGGGCAGCGCACTACGCCGCATCGCTCGCATCCTCCCGGAAGGGCCGACTGACCTCGGCAACCAAGAGCAACGGCATCATCCACACCATGCCGTTCTGGGACGAAGTGGTGGAAGAGACAACCCGCCTCTACCCCGACGTGACGCTCACCAGTGAACTTGTCGACGCGTTGTCCGCGCATCTGGTCCTGAAACCCTGGACCTTCGATGTCATTGTTGCCTCCAACCTGCTTGGCGACATTCTCTCGGACCTTGGCAGTTCCGTCACCGGCTCCATCGGTGTAGCCCCGAGTGCCAACCTCAATCCCGAAGGTGACTTCCCGTCCCTCTTCGAACCTGTCCACGGATCAGCGCCGGACATTGCAGGCAAAGGCCTGGCCAATCCGGTAGGCCAGATGTGGTCCGGAGCAATGATGCTCCAACACCTCGGGTACCCGGAAGCTGCCGAGCACCTCCAATTGGCCTTCGAGTCCGTCCTACGGGACGGCCTGGGTACCCGCGATGTCGGAGGACCGTCCTCGACCTCCGAATTCACCGCCGCCGTCCTGGCCGCCATTGACGTCATCGACGCCGTTGGGGCGGTGGACGCCACGACGGGAAACACGCCGCCGGCAGCAACGGCGTCGTCATGACAGCTACGGAACGCAAGCGGCCCGTCGTCGCGGTCCTGTACCGGGAGGCTTTGCCGCCCCGGCTACAGGAGATCGAGGAGCTGGCGGATGTCCGCCTTAGCAAGGCCGATGGGCTTGCTAAGGCGTTGGACGGCGCGGACGTGTTGTACCAGTGGCACTCGTTCTCACCTGCCTTGAAGGAGAACTGGGCCGCAGCCTCGTCGCTGAAGTGGGTTCATGCCTCGGCGGCAGGCGTCAGCCAGCTGCTTTTCGAGGAGTTGGTCCAAAGCGGCGTTGTCTACACGAACTCCCGGGGTGTGCTCAGCAGGGCCATTGCCGAATTTGCGCTCGGGTTCGTTTTGGATTTGGCCAAGGATGCGCAGGGTTCGTTCCGGCTCCAGCAGCAACAACGCTGGCAGCACAGAACCACGCAAAAGATCCATGGCAAAAATGCGCTGGTGGTGGGCATCGGATCGATCGGACGTGAAATCGCGCGCCTGTTCCGTGCCGTGGGCATGGAGGTCAGCGGTGCCGGACGCGCAAGTCGTCCCGGGGACGATGATTTCGACTGGATCTACTCTTCCCAAGACCTGCCCGGCATCGTCCATGACTACGACTATGTTGTGCTCGCCGCTCCGCTGACCGCGGAGACCAGGGGACTGATGAACGTCGACGTGCTTGCGTCCATGAAAACGTCGGCGCACCTCATAAATGTGGGCCGCGCCGAACTTGTTCACACCGGCGCCCTGACTGAAGCACTGGCATCGGGCTCGATCGCCGGTGCCGCCCTCGACGTCGTGCACCCGGAGCCGTTACCTGGGGGACACGCGCTTTGGAGCATGGAGAACGTCATCATCACCCCTCACATGAGCGGTGACGCTGAAAACTATCTCGATGACCTCAGCAAGCTGTTCTTGGAGAATCTGGGACGGTTCGTCAAAAGCGAACCGTTGTTGAACGTGGTGGACAAGACCCTCGGATTTGTCCCTGTTTCCTGATCCAGAAGGCGTCTAAGGAGCCGCAACATGCCCACTATTGCCAACGCGTATATCGCCAATTCGGCTACGTCCGCACTGCAGCCCGGCATCATTGAACGCCGCGATCCAGGTGAGTTCGACATCAAAATTGCCATCAAGTTCAGCGGCATCTGTCATTCCGACATCCACACTGCGCGAGGCGACTGGGCAAGCGTCAACTTCCCGATCGTTGTAGGACACGAGATCTCGGGAATTGTTGAAGCTGTCGGAGCCAAAGTGACGCGCCATGCCGTGGGCGACCGGGTAGGTGTGGGCTGTTTCGTGGATTCATGCAGGAACTGCGTCAACTGCCTCGCAGGCGAGGAGCAGCACTGCCTGTCGGGATCGACGAGTACCTACAACTCGGTGGGCCGGGACGGCCGGCCCACCGCAGGCGGCTACAGCAACAGCATTGTTGTGGACGAGAATTACGTTCTGCGGATTCCCGAGGGCATTTCACTCGAAACAGCCGCACCACTTCTATGCGCCGGGATAACCATGTACTCGCCCCTCCGCAATTGGGGTGCAGGCCCGGGAACGCGGGTGGCCATTGTCGGCATGGGCGGGCTCGGCCACATGGGCGTCAAGATCGCAACAGCGCTCGGGGCGCAGGTGACGGTGCTCAGCCAATCGCTCAGGAAGCAGGAGGACGCGCTCCGTTTCGGGGCGGCGGCCTGCCACGCGACGTCGGATCCCGCCACTTTCGCGCGCCACCAAGGCTATTTCGATCTAATCATCAATACCGTCTCCGCGGACATCGACATCGATCAGTACCTTTCCTTGCTCGCCTTGGACGGCACCCTGGTCATCGTGGGGCTGCCCTCGAAACCACTAACACAACGGGCCTGGTCACTGGCCAGTTTCAGACGCAATCTGGCCGGTTCAAAGATGGGCGGCATCAGGCAGACGCAGGAAATGCTGGACTTCTGCGCCGCCCATGGGCTCGGCGCCGAGGTGGAGGTGATTCCGGCCGGCAAAATAGCCGAGGCTTTTGACCGAGTCATTGACAGTGCGGTGCGGTACCGCTTTGTCATTGACGCCGCGACGTTCTGATCTTCCGCATTTCGAGTGTTTTGGCGAGTCGGGTAACGCCGAGTTCCGTCCGCTCAGGGGTTTGCGAGGCAAAGCATAGACGCAATGCGTTGCCAAACTGTCCTGCCACGGAAAACGCCGCATGGCGAAGCTGACAATATCGTGGGTCTGCTCCTGCAGCAGTGACGTACTTGAATCGATGATGGAGCCGACAAGGCTTTTGGCGCGGGCCGCCCACGGAAGGCTTGCTGGCTCAACGGATGGTGCTGACACGATGGATCTCGCGTTGGTCATCGGAACGCTCCCAGTTGCGCATGGACAGACAGGAGAACGGCACCCAGGGCAACGATTCCGACGCAGGCCTGTGACAAGGAGTTGGTTCCAAACATCCTCCTACGCCTTGTGCTCCAACTGGACGGCCGGTTGTGTAAGAGGGTAATTGTGCTAGTCAGGAACCCCGCTGCAATAAGCATGACGAGGCTGCCCATCAGACCTCCCAGTTGAAGGATCCGGGATGGCCGTCATGTCCCGCTGCGGCCACAGCCTCCTGGGCAGGTGTGGACAACGCCATGATGAGCAACTCGTAGTCGTCCTCTATGTGGAAGAGTCGACGGTCACCGATGGCATCGGTCACCCAGATCATTCGGCCATCTTCGGTTCGTTCGTCAATAGTGCCCCTGTGGCACTGCATACCGCGCCGGAGAAGCGTGACGATGTCTCCGCGCTGGAGGGATGTCCACAGAGACACCTGACTGGACGCACGACCGCTTTGTCGCATCTTTATCTGCCTTTCTGGTCCGGCGCGAGATAAGGAACTTTAGCAGTCTATCGTCGATTGTTGACAATTGCTAGACCTGTGGAGCCGGCAGTTTCGACGGAGGCGGGGCATTGTCGACAAGCGTTGCCGACGCTCTTCGCGACAACGTCCAGGCGGGGCAAGAACTAGGTCGAGGCTTCGATTTCCGCTAATTGTAGAGGGAGTTCGGGATCTCCCCGAAGGATGCCAGTGCCGCCTAGTAGCGGGATGGGGCGAGCGGGGAAGTTGCCCGCCTCGGGGTTGTCGACAATCCAAGAGCAAAAAATCGTTGACAATCGACTATTTCGATGGAAATGTGTTCCGCACCACTTCAATGTGTGTTTCGCATCACTTCTTGGACCAACTCCACCGCATCCCCTGACTAAAGGCAGTTTGCATCATGCGAAGAAGCAAAGCAGTCCTCCTCGGCGCATCAGGCGCCACCCTTGCGCTCACCATCAGCGCATGCTCGTTCTCCGGTGGAAGCGGCAACGGCGCCGCCACCGGAAGCGGGAACGCCATCATCGACATGCAGTTCACACCAAGGGCGAACTTCGCCCTGGAGACCGACGACGCCTTCATCCTCAGCCAGATCGGCTGCCTTGAGACCCTCGTGCGCTACGACGAGGGCACCGGCAAGCTGCAGCCCTCACTCGCCACGGCGTGGAAACAGACGACGCCGACGACGTGGGACTTCACTATCAGGGACGGCGTCACCTTCCAGAACGGCACGAAACTGACGGCGGCGAACGTCGCGGGCGCGCTCTCGCGTGCACTCCACGTCGAGACCCCTGCCCGGTCATTCAAGCCCAGCGTCGTCAGCGACGTCAAAGCACTCGACTCCAGCACCGTGCGCGTGACTTCGCCGAAACCCAACGCCCTGATCCCGTTCAATCTGGCCAGCGTGAACACCGGCATTCTTGCACCGGAGGCATTCAAGGCCAACCGCGTCGACCCGATCGGCGCCTGCACCGGCCCGTTCAAGGCGACGGCCTACACCCAGGGGCAGTCGATGAAGCTCGTCCGCAACGACCAATATTGGGGCGCGAAGCCAGCCCTGGGCAGCGTTGAGGCAAAGTTCGTGCCGGACGGAGCGACGCGGGCTACCCAGGTGAGGACCGGCGAGGCCGACATCGCCCTGGGCATTCCGGCCTCGAGCCTGGCGGACCTCAAAGGCGACAAGAACGTCGTCGTGACCCAGACAGGCGCCCCCAAAACCAACGGGCTGTATCTCAACACATCCAAGGCGCCATTCAATAACCCAGACGTCCGCCGCGCCATCCAGCTCGCCATCGACACCTCGGCAATCGCCTCCCAGGTGTACGACGGCACCGCACAGCCCGCAATCGGTCCCTTCGCTCCGAACGAGCCGTGGTCGCCCAAGGACCGAGCGGCGAAGCAGAACCTGGACCAGGCCAAGGCCCTGCTGAAGTCCGCCGGGGTCGACCCCGGCAAGCTCAGCCTCGAACTTCTCGGCTATACCGAGCACCCCGAGTTCCCCGACCTCGCGACGGTGATCCAGTCCGACCTGGCCAAGATCGGCGTGACCGTAAAGGTGCGGATCGCCGACTACGCTGCCATTGAGCCCAGCCTCCTCTCGGGGAAGTACGACATGGCGCTGCTGTCGCGGAACCACCTCATCGACATCCCCGACCCGCTCGGGTTCCTCTCATCCGATTACACCTGCAAGGGCTCCTTCAACATCAGCCACTACTGCAGCCCGGAGCTGGACAAGCTCATCGCCGACGCCGGCAGCAAACCAGAGGTACAGGACCGGGACGCCATCTACGCCCAGATCGCCCAGAAGCTTCAGGACGACGCGGTCACGGTCTTCCTCGTGCACGAGCAGAGCACCGCTGTGGCGCGCGCCAATGTGAAGAACTTCCACATTGACCCGTTGGCCAGGGACGCCATCACCCCGACGCTCACAGTCGGCGGCTGAACGAAAGGAGAGCAAGGTGATCTTCTTGCTGAGACGCTTCGTCGTCCTCCTCTGCACGCTGGCCTCGGTGTCGTTCCTCGTGTTCCTGATCCCCTACTTGACCCCCGGGGACCCGGCCCGGAAGATCCTCCAGGCCCGGACGGGGGAGCTGAACCTGGACCCCTCGGCGGTGGAGGCCGCCCGAGTCCGCTATGGCCTCGACAAGCCCGTGATCGAGCAGTACTGGAACTGGGGGCAGAATGCCCTCCATGGCGACTTGGGTCTGTCGTACACGAGCCGCACCCAGGTCTCCGACCTGGTGGGCAGCGCCCTTGCGGTGACGACCTCCCTGGCCGTCGCGGCACTGTTCATCGCCTTGGTGGCGGCCCTTCCCCTCGGGTCACTGGCCGCGATCAGGCGCGGAAAGGCCTCCGACATCGCCATCACGACGGTCACCCAGGGCTTCGTCGCGCTCCCCGAGTACTGGGTGGCCCCGATGCTTGTCCTGGTGTTCGCCCTCAAGCTCGGGATCCTGCCCTCCGCCGGATGGACCGGACCGGCGTCGATGATCCTCCCCGCTGTGACCCTCTCGCTCCGCCCGCTGAGCTACTTCACCCAGGTGACCCGGGCATCGATGGTGGACGTCCTGGAGTCACCCCACCTCACAGCCGCGCGTAGCCGGGGACTGAGCTTCGCCCAAGCGATGCTCAGGCACGGGCTGCGCAACGGCCTCCTGCCAGTGGTGACGCTGTTCTCCATCTGGCTTGCCGGACTGCTGGGCGGCTCGGTCGTCATCGAGGTCATCTTCGCGGTCCCCGGAATGGGGAGGCTCCTGTACCAGGCCGTGACCGACGGCGACGTCCCGGTCATCCAGGCTGGAATCGTCTGCATCGTCGCACTCACGGTCCTGATCACCACGCTGACCGATCTGCTCTACGCGCTCATTAACCCGACTGTGAGGTCCTCGAATGTCTCGCGTTGATAACCCTGCAGTTGATAACCCTGCAGTTGATAACACTGCATCCGGGGCACTGGATGGCGTTCTTGACCCCGCGCCATCGCCTGGCGCCCCGCGCATCCGCGGCTTGCGGCGCCTTCGGGCCTGGCCGTGGAGCCTGCGCGTGGGCCTGTTCGGCGTCCTGGCCGTGGTCCTCGTGCTCCTCGCCACGCCGTGGAGCGCCCCGTTCGACCCCGCACTCCAGGACCTGTCCAATAGGCTGGCGCCGCCCAGCGGCGCCCACTGGCTCGGCACTGACCAGCTCGGGCGCGATGTCATGAGCCGGCTCATGTGGGGCGGCCGGTTCTCAGTCACCATAGCGGCCATCACCCTGACCATCTCCGCCGTGTTCGGCACCCTCTTGGGAATCGTGTGCGCCCGGAGCAAGGGAGTGCTCGACGAATTTGTCATGCGCGTTTCGGACGTCCTGCTGGCCTTCCCCGAGATGATCGTCGCGATGTTCCTGGTGTCGATCCTCGGCGCCGGGTACGGCACGCTGATCCTGGCGCTGGCCGTCGCCGGGTGGACCCCGTTCGCCCGCCTGGCACGCGCCCTGACGCTGGAGATCAACTCGCGCGACTTCATTGAGGCGGCCGAGAGCCTAGGCTTTTCGCGGACCTTCATCATCCTGCGCCATCTCCTCCCGAACGCGTTCAGCCCTCTCCTGGCCCATGCCTCGGTGCGCTTCGGGCACACGCTCATCACGGTGGGTGCGCTGTCCTTCCTCGGTCTTGGCGTCGCGCCGCCGGACTCCGACTGGGGCTCGATGCTGGCCGATGGGCTGCCCTACATGTCACGCGCCGCGGGGCTGGTCATCTACCCTGGCCTTGCGATTTTCCTCACTGCTCTCGCAGTGACGCTGACGGGCAGGGGCATCAATGTCCGACCGGGGCGACAGGGGCGAGGCTGACATGAACCCGCTTTCAAAAAACACGCGAAGGGCAGGAACGACGATGACAGCGAGCTACGGGGGTCAAAATGGAAAATCCGAGGTGCCCAAGCGGACCCTCTCGTCAGTGGTCGCCTCCCAAATGCGACGTCGGATCGTCGACGGGACCTACCCGCCGGGCATGCAGCTGAACGAGCAGGAGCTCGCGGCGTACTTTGCGACGAGCCGAGCGCCGGTGCGGGAAGGAATCCAGCGACTCGTCCAGGAGGGGCTGCTGGTAAGCGAGCCGCACCGCGGCGTCTTCGTGCCGCAGCTGACCTACGAGGACCTCGACGACATCTACTTCTCCCGCGCGGCCATCGAGCGGGCATCGATGGTGAGGATCACCGAGCGGGGCCTGGCCGCCGCCGATATCGCGGCCCTGGAACATTCGCTTGGCCAGATGGCAGTCGCTACCCGGCAACAGGAATGGCGGGACGTGGTCGCGGCCGACCTGCGCTTCCACGAACTCATCGTGGGCGCCGCCCGAAGTCCCCGCCTGTCGCGCATGTACGCGTCGCTCTTGGGGGAGTCCCGGCTCGGCCTGAACATGCTCGTCGGCAGCTTCGAGGGGCGGGCCGACTACCTCGAGGAGCACCAGCGGATCTTTGACTACTTGGTCGCAGGAGACCGGACCCGGTTGGTCGAGGAACTCGAGTCTCACCTAGGAACAGCCCTGAACACGCTGCACAGACACTATGCGGAGGCCGCGGAACCCCTGCAAAGCCCGTTCGGCGCCGACGCCGAATTGAGTGTGCCTGCTGCCGGGGGCGCACCGAAAGCTCCAGGAGGAAGCAATGACTGACACCCTTACAATCAGCGGGCTCACGGTCGAGCTCGGCCCGCCCGGCTCGCCGCCGATCCTGGACCGGGTCTCGCTCACGGTAGGCCCGGGCGAGATCGTGGCCCTCGTGGGCGAATCCGGATCCGGGAAGAGCATGACCGCGATGTCATTGATGCGCTTGCTGCCACCCGGGGCGCGCATGCGCGCCGACGCCATCAGTCTGGGGGACATCGACGTGCTCCACGCCAGCGAGCACGAGATGAACCACATCCGGGGCGCCCGGATCAGCATGCTGTTCCAGCAGCCCAAGCGGATGCTCGACCCCACCGCCACCGTGGGCGCCCAGGTCGCCGAACCGCTACGCCTGTGCCTTGGCCTGAGCCGGTCGCAGGCGCACGCCCGAGTCATCGAGCTCCTCGCCGACGTCGGCATCGCCGAGCCGGAGCGGCGCGCGCACTCGTACGCCCACCAGCTTTCCGGCGGCATCGCGCAGCGCGTCATGATCGCCATGGCCCTCGCGGGACAGCCCGACGTCCTGATCGCCGACGAGCCAACGACGGCGCTGGACGTCACCGTGGAGGTCCAGATCCTGCAGCTCATCGCGGCGAAGCGGGCGAAGCTGGGCATGTCGGCGCTCTTCGTCTCCCACGACCTCGGAGTCGTCTCCTCCGTCGCGGACCGCATCGCGGTGATGTATGCCGGCCGCATCGTCGAGGAGGGTACGACCCGGGAGATCCTCCATTCCCCGCAGCACCCGTACACCAAGGCACTCGTCAAGTGCGCGATGCTCAAGCCGGAGGCAGACGGGTCCTTGTACACGATCCTGGGCGACGCGAACGCTGCCCGGGCGGTATCGCACGGATGCAGGTTCCGAGCGCGGTGCCTCGTCTGCACGGCCGAGCACCTTGAGCAGAAGTGCGAGAGCGAGGAGCCCGAGCTCGCAGGGTGCGGCAGGGCCGAGCACAGCTCACGTTGCTGGGCGACGATCGAGACGAGGAAGGCGAGATGAGCATGCTCCGCACCGCACCGGTCAAGGACACGGCTCAGCCACTCGCCGTCGACATGGTGGCGCTGGACAACGTGGTCAAGCACTTCCGTCTCGCCCGGAAAAAACTGGTCGGCAGCCCCGAGTCCGTCCGTTCGGTCGACGGGATCAGCCTGCGGGTGCGCGCCGGCGAGGTGCTTGGCCTGGTCGGGGAATCGGGTTCGGGCAAGAGCACCCTGGCACGGGTGATTCTTCGATTGCTCCCACCTGACTCGGGAACCGTGAGCATCGATGGCCAGGACGTCTCCCGAGGGGGAAGGGCCCTTCTCAAAAGCCTTCGAGCCAAGGCGCAGCTGGTCTTCCAGGATCCCCACGCCGCGATGGATCCGTGCATGACCATAGGCGTGGGCCTCGCTGCGGTCCTGCGTACCCACGGGATAGGCACGAGGGCCGACCGGTGGGCGCGGGTCGTGGCGGCGCTCGCGGAGGTCGGGCTCGATGCTTCTTACCTGGACCGGTACCCGGGCGGTTGCTCCGGCGGCCAGCTCCAGCGCGTTGTCATCGCGCGTGCGCTCCTCACGAACCCCAAGCTCCTGATCTGCGATGAGCCGACGTCGGCCCTGGACGCGTCCGTCCAGGCCAAGGTGCTCAACCTCCTCGCTCGGCTGCGCAAGGACCACCGGTTGACGATGGTCGTGATCTCCCACGACTTGCGGGTGGTCCAGTACGTCAGCGATCGCGTCGCGGTGATGTACCTCGGCCAGATCGTGGAGACGGCGGACAGGGAGGACCTGTTCCAAGGATCGCTGCACCCCTACACCATCGCACTGCTCTCCGCGGCACTGGCTACCGACGAGAAACATCCGGAGCAGCTAGTGGCGGCCGGGGAGCCTCCATCGCCGATCAACCCACCGGCAGGATGCCGGTTCAACTCCCGGTGCCCGCTCGCCACCGAGCAGTGCCGCACAGAGATGCCGGCGCTGCTCGAAGTCGCCCCTGGCCACGAGGTCAGGTGCCATCGATGGACCGAGTCGCGCGCACTGCTGATCCAGACCCAGGAGCCCACGATGTGACTCACCGTCCCGCCTTCCGCTAGACCCCATCCCCGACAGCCGGCCCCCGAGAGGAACGGCAATAGCCAAATGCGAAGAGTCGGATCGCGACCATCACGATATTCATCCGAGAACGGAGAACTAAGAACATGAGCATTGAAACTGTCATCTTGCATCACGAGCCTCAGGGAACAGGCCTTGCGGCAAAACTGAACTGGCTCCGGGCCGGCATACTCGGTGCCAATGACGGCATCGTCTCAGTTGCCGCGGTCGTCGTCGGCGTCGCAGGCCTTACAACGGAGACTGGTCCCATCCTCGCTGCGGGTATGGCCGCCGTCGTGGGCGGCGCCATTTCGATGGCCCTCGGTGAGTACGTCTCGGTCAGCAGTCAGAGCGACAGCCAGAAGCAACTCATCGAGAAGGAGACCCGGGAGCTGCGTGAGCAGCCGGAGGAGGAATTCGCTGAGCTCGTGGGGATGTACCTGTCGAAGGGGCTGTCCCAGGAGACAGCATCGAGGGTCGCCATGGAGCTTACGGAGACGGATCCCCTGCGCGCACACCTCGACATCGAACTTGGAATCGACCCTGACGAGATCGTGAGTCCGTGGCATGCCGCCATCGCGTCGGCGGTCTCGTTCCTGCTTGGCTCGATCCTCCCGATACTCTCGATCCTCCTGGCCCCCGCAGCGGTCCGTGTCCCGCTGACATTCGCGACGGTCCTCATCGCCCTCTTCCTTACCGGATGGGTCGGCGCGTGGATCGGCGGCGGCTCCAGGCTCAGGGCCTCGAGCCGCGTCGTCGTGGGAGGCGCCCTCGCACTGGCCGCGACGTTCGCGATCGGAAGCCTCCTGGGCACCACGGGTATTGCCTAAACATCGAACAATCAAGAGGAGCGCGCATGAAGCAGGAAGATCGGGTCGTCGTGGTTGGGTCCGGGATAGCCGGTGCGGCATGCGCCGCGACGCTGCGGGAAGGAGGGTACGACGGCGAAGTCACAGTCGTGCGCGGCGAGGACGCCCTGCCGTATAACCGCACGGCCGTGAACACGAAGATGTTGTCCACGGCAGTCTCCCACCTTGAGTTGACCCTGCCGGAGGCGCGGACACCCGACGTCGAATGGCTCTCGCCGGACGAGGCTGCGGCATTGGACCCCGTGCGCCGGGAGGTGGGGCTTGCCAGCGGCAAGGTGCTTCGATACCGCTCCCTCGTGATAGCCACCGGCTTGCGCGCGCGGTCCTGGCCGCGGAGCGCCTGTTCGATGCCGGACCGAGTGGTGACCCTGCGCACCTCGGAGGACGCAGCACGCATGAGGTCGCTGCTCGGCTGGGCCGGCAATCACCTTCGGCGCTCTGGGCGCGTGATCATCCTGGGTGCAGGGCTGACCGGAGGGGAAACGGCTAGCCTGCTCAGTGGCGCCGGAGCGGAAGTGGACCTGGTCGCGAGGCAGCCGGTACCCATGTCGGACCGGCTCGGCCGCAATGCGGCCGCGTGGCTCCTGGACCGCCACAACGAGCACGTGCACACGCACATGGGGCGCACGGTCACCGGCTGCAGCGTCGGTGGGGACGGGGTCATGGTCCGCCTGGATGACGGACACCGACTGACGGGCGACCTGCTCCTGTTGGCGGTGGGCAGCCTCCCGAACACCGAATGGCTCCAGGGCAGCGGGCTTGACGTGGAGGACGGGGTGGCCGTCGACCCTTCGCTGCGGGCGCTCGGGGCCGAAGGGGTCTACGCGGCGGGGGATGTGGCCAGGGTCGCGACAACTGCGCGAGCCCGACGCACCGAGAACTGGGCCAGCGCTCTCGCCCAAGGCCGGCACGCGGGTCGCTCGGTCCTCCACGACCTCGGCCTGGGCGAGGCGCCCGGGCCGTTCTCGGACCTGCCGGTCTACACAAGCAAGATCTACGGGACAAAGCTGACCATGCTGGGGGAGACCGGCGCCGCCCTGCACCAGACCCCTATCCCCGGGGATACCCCGGTTCCGCTGACGGTGTTCACCGACGAGCGGGAATGCCTCCGGGGGGCCGTCGCAGTTGGCGTCGAGCAGCTGGAGGACTCGCTTGTCGAGGCCATCCGGGACCGGATTCCGCTCAGCAGCCTGCTTACCGCGGCCGCCGTCGGCAAGGTTCACCGCTAGGCTCCGTCGCGCAGCCCGCCTTCAGAAATCCGCAGGCCGGCCTGGGCCACCAGTTCGGCCAGCCATGGGCGATGCCCTCGATGAAAGACCATCCCAGGTGGAAGTCCCTGCACGGTGGGAACCGAATCTGCAATGTCGATGGTTACCCGGCCGCCCGCCATAGGCGCGTTGGTGATATGCAGGTCGCCGTAGGAAGGCGGCAGCTTCGGGTCCATCCAGAACCCGCCGCGGGAAACATGGGTGTCGTATCTCATCAGGCTCGTCACTAGTTGGATGGGTGAAGTCGCTGCCCACGCCTGGGGCGAGCATGCGGTCGGATAGGGCACGGGTTGGCTGTACTGGTCCCGGCTGAATCCGCAAAAAAGCTCCGGAAGGCGGCCTTCCGAGTAGTCAGCGGCTTCAAACAGGGCGGACGCAATCCGTTGAGCCTCTTCGACGAATCCGTAGCGCATCAGGCCGGCGGCAATGACGGCGTTATCGTGCGGCCAGACGGAGCCGTTGTGGTAGCTGGCAGGATTGTAGGCGCCCATGTCGCTGGCCAGGGTTCGCACGCCCCAGCCGCTGAACATCTCAGGGGACATCAACCGTTCGGCGACCAGCGGCGCTTTGTCCTCGTCTACGAGGCCGACCCAAAGGCAGTGCCCCATGTTCGAGGCGCAGGCATCCACCTGCCGTTTGTTGCCGTCCAAAGCTATGGCGTAGTACCCACGATCGGGCATCCAGAACTGCTCATTGAACCGTGCCTTCAACTGGGCAGCCCGATCGGCGAGTTCGGTCGCCAAAGCTGCGTCTCCGTCGTCGTAGGCAATCCAAGCTCGTGCCATGTACGCGTCATAGATGTAAGCCTGAACTTCGCAGAGCGCGATCGGCGGTTCTGCGAGGGTTCCGTCGGCGAAGTTGATCCCGTCCCAGGAGTCCTTCCAGCCCTGGTTGATCAAACCCCGGTCGTTGAGGCGCTCGTACTCGACGAAGCCGTCGCCGTCCCTGTCTCCGTAGTCCCGGATCCAATCCAAAGCCCTGTCCGCGTGGGGGAGCAGGGCGGCGATGGTGTCCTTGGCAAAGCCCCAACGGCTGACCGAGCCCAAGACCGTCACGAACAGCGGTGTCGCATCGATGCTGCCGTAGTAGATGGACTTGCCTCCCAGGGCCAGGCTGCTGGAGACGTCCAGCCTCACCTCATGCAGGATCTTGCCGGGTTCCTCCTCTGTCACCGGGTCGACCACCGCCCCCTGCCGGTCCGCCAATGTCTGCAGCGTGCCAAGAGCCAAAGATGGATCAACGGACATGGCCATTTCCGAGGCCCAGAGCGAGTCCCGGCCAAACAGCGTCATGAACCATGGAGCACCGGCTGCCACGACGATCCTCTCCGGGTGGGTGGGGTCCTCGATGCGAAGGGCGCCAAGATCGTCGTAGCTTCGCCGCAGCGTCCGTTCGATGGAGTGGTTGCCCATATGGAGAACGGGGATCTTGGCCACCCATTCCTGTCTGCGGCGGTCGCTGCGTGAGAGTTCGCCGACGGCGGGATGAACCACAGTTGCCGCCGGCACCATTCCGTCATGCACTGGCGCGACGGTGAGCACCGTTTTCCATTGGCCACGTGGCGGAATCGTGGTGCGATACGTCAGCGCATCCGGGGCGACATCCGCACCTTCGGACTTGATGACGACGGCCTTGCGGATGTCCTGCCAACTTGCACGGATGGTGAGTTCATGTTCGCCCAGCTCGCGTGATTCGCTCCATTGGCGCTGGATCCGGGCTTCCTTCACCTCGAACACGTCCGCGAAATCGGAACCTACGCTGAACGAGATCGAGCATTCTGCTGGCTCCATGGAGTGGTTGTGCACCGTGACATGCTCCAGGATTCCAACGCCGACTTCACGAATGCGCTCCACGATGAGCGGACTGTCCCCATATCCTTCCGACCGGACAACACGGCCTGCAAAAACGGCCCGGTAAGGCTCCTTGGTCTGGGCTGCCAGGGGCTCCAATTGTTGGCCGTTGATGGTCAGGTACCAACGCGACAGGATGCGGGTGTCCTGGACGAACACCCCGTGCGGTGAATCCGGATGGATGTCCCCGTTGGGCAACGAGATGCAGAACGACGTACCTTCCACGAGGGTTACCGTCCCGGCGCCGAGCGGGCCGGCGGCCGTGTCAGCATTCCATCCAGCCATTGTTGGCTCCTTCAAGAACCCCGTGTCAGGCAGCCCCGGCCTTTCGCCTGGCGCTGACCGTCCCTCCTGCATCCTCACACCGACGCTACTCCTGCGCGCGGATGCGGGCCAGAGAGGTCGGGGCAGGCGCCGCGCCTGACCGGGACATTTTCCATCTCAGCCCTATCGTCGATTGTTGACAATTGCTAAGGTTAAGTTTGTGCTCTTCCGAAGACGGTAGGCACTTTCGAAGGGCGCAGTCCCAGAAGGAGTAACAATGGTCAAGGCCACTATCATGAGCGATGCAAACACAACGAACCCGGGCGAGCACAGCCCCAAGGCAACGTCCAGCACCCCGGGGCAGACGGAGGTGTCGTTGCGTCTTTGGGCCCGCGAAGGGCTGAAGACGGGCATCTGGGAAGTCACTCCGGGAACGTTCGCGAGCACCCGGCCGGGCTATGACGAGATCTGCCAGATCCTGAGCGGCACAGCGACCATCACGGAAGAAGACGGAAGCAATTTCGAAGTCGGTCCGGGTTCCCTGTTCGTCACGCCTGCAGGGTGGCGGGGTACCTGGGAGATCCACGAGACCCTCCGGAAGATGTGGGTTGTGATTGACCTTCCCGCCTAAGTAGCCGCGGCCTGGTCGACCGGAAAAGCGCCCCCGGGACAGGAGCAACTGTTCCGGGGGCGCCGGCGGGCGGCGCCCCATCCCATCAAATCCTTTGCCAACATGACTTGGTTTCATCGCCATTTGTTCGCGAAATCGTCAACTGTAGACAACAGGATGAACGTCATGAACTCTCACCTCACTGCCTCCGCGATCGCCTACACCATCCCTCCGCTTTGGCAAATGCTGTCCCTATTTGGCTACTTCGTCGGCCTGTTCGCGGCCATCGGCACCACCGTGACGTATGCGGCAGTGGTACGCCCGGCACTTCGAATACCAGGCAACGAGGGCGGCGATGTCGAGACCCTGCGTCGCCGGACTGCGACCTTCCTTGCGTGGGCCGGGGTCCTCCTGGCCGTCACCGCCTACTTCCAGCTCGCGGCCTTCGCGGCCCAGTCGGGGAAGGGGGCGCCGTACGGCGATGCCCTGGAACCCGGACAGATATGGGCCTTCATGAGTGCGCCGGCGAAGCCGGGCAACTGGGTTTCGGAAGGCGCGCTCTTCCTGGTGCAGAGCCTCATTATCGTCCTGACCTCCGCCCTGCTGATCGCCCTCTTCAGCCCACGCGCACGGCGCCGGCTGGACAGGCTGGCGCTGACGGCGCTGCCCCTTGCCCTGGCGGCGACGCTGATCAGGCTCGTACCGCCGGCCCCCTTCGCGACCACAGAGGCTCTGCTCACCAAGGTCTTCCTGCAAACCCACATTGTCAGTGGCGGCATTTGGCTCGGCGGTCTGGCCCTGCTCGTCGTCCTTGCTGGCACCCGTCGCAGTCTGAGCGATCGCGCCGGCCTGCTGTGGGCGGACATGTGGCGGCGTTTCGGCTTTGTCGCACTGACAAGCGTCGGAGCGGTACTGATCTCGGGCCTGTGGCTGACCTGGCAGCACATCGGCAGCATCCCGCAGCTGTGGACCACGACCAATGGACTGATCCTGCTGGTCAAGATCATTCTGGTATTGGGCATGATCACTGCCGGCGCCGTGAACTCGTTCTGGCTGATGCCACGCATCGCCCTGGCCCGTCACGCCGACCCGGCCGCCTCCCTCGTACACCTGACCCTTGGTCACTTCCCGAAGGTCGTCTGGACCGAGGTCGCCCTCGGTGTAGGCGTACTGACAGCCATTACCTTCTTCAACGGGTCGGCCCGCGTCGAGGCGACGGGCCAAGGCGCCCCGCCGGTTGACGCAGGCCTCATCACCGCCGGCGTTGTCCTCTCCCTCACGCTGGCGGCTTCCCTCTACGCCTCTGCGAAGGCCTCGGATGCCCTGGCCCGACACCAGATCGCCGCCCATGCGTAGCGGTGCCGCGGCGGGTAAGACCCGTCAGTTACGTGTCCGCCTGAGCTCGGGGGAAGCTGGTCGAACCCCGTGTGATGAGCCTCGTTGCGAGCTCAACCCTGGGCCCCTCCGTGGTTGCGTCGATGCCTTCTTTCTGATTCGTTAGGCGCAGGAGCATGCGGAAGGCGGTCGCTCCCATTTCCTGAATAGGCTGCCTCACAGTGGTCAGTTGTGGTGTCGCCCAAGTTGCTTCGGGAATGTCGTCGAATCCGACGACGCTGACGTCCCCGGGGATGTTGAGCCCGAGGTAGCGCACGGCGTCGTAGACGCCGAGAGCCATCAGGTCCGACGCTGCGAAGATGGCCGTGGGCCTGTCCTCGCGGCTCAGGACGTCGACGGCGAAGTCGCGGGCCTCGTCGCGGTTCCAATCGGCGGCACCGACCAACCGAGGCTCGACGTGCAGGTCCGTGGCCGACAGGGCAGAGCGAAAACCGTCGAGGCGCGCTCGACTGTAGAGGTGGTTCTTCACTCCTCCGATGAGGGCGAAATGCTTGTGCCCGAGGCTCAGTAGGTGCTCCGCCGCAATCCGTCCACCTTCCCAGTTCGCCACGCCCACGCTTGCGGTACTACGCGGAGCAGGGCTCATCGGATCGACGAGGACCACGGGTATGCCAGCCGTATCGAGTGCACTCAGCTGTGTCGACGTGGGATCGACCAGGACGACGATGGCTCCGGTTGACGGGCGGCGCAGGAGCCGGCTCACCCAGTCGCGGCCCGCGCGGGCGATCGTGAGGACCACGTCGCAGTCCGCGACCGCCGCGGCTTCTTCTACGCCAGTGAGAATGCTGTTGGCCCATGAGCCTTCGATGTTGCTCACCACGAGGTCGACGAGGCGAGGCGTGGTCGCGAGCGAGCGACCCACCGGGCGGGGTCCCTTGGCCTTCGCGTAGCCCATCTCCTGTGCGATCCGGACCACGCGCTCACGCGTTGCGAAGGAGACGTCTGTCGCTCCGCGGAGAACCTTTGACACCGTCGGTGTACTGAGGCCGGCCGCGGCTGCTACATCGGCCAAGGTCGGTTTCTTGCCACCTGCTGCTGGACTGCTATTTTTGCGCAAAAAAGTTTTCCTTTGATCTCCAAATTGCGATATGTATACTCTCTCTGCGCAAAAGGATATTTGAAAATTGCGCAACTTTTCAATAGTCGATGACCCGGTGGCGGGTCGAGGAGGAAAGTCGATGGAGACTTCACGTTTTACTACATCGAGGCGGGGCTTCTTGGGCCTTGTCGGAACCAGTGCGGCCGTCGCCGCTCTTGCGGCCTGCTCGACTGGGGGCGGTGGCGGTGGGGCAAGTAGCAGTTTGAAGTTCTGGAACATGCCCTGGGGTACTCCCGCGTTCAACACGCTCGACAGCAAGATCACCCTTGGCTACAAGCCGGAGTCGGGGCTTCCTGGGGCGACTTATCAAGCAATCCAGTGGGCAAACTTCAACCAGACTTTCTCGTCTGCCCTCGCATCGAAGACCGGGCCCGCCATCTCCTCGGGAGGCGGAACACAGGCATTTCAGTTCGCCAAACAAGGCTTTATCGCTCCCGCGGACGGCCTCATCGATAGCTGGAAATCCAATGGCATCTACGATGACTTCCTTCCTGGAGTCCTCGACACGATGAAGACCGACGCCGGATACGTCGCCGTTCCGTACAACCTTGACATGCGGGTGAACTGGTACAACAAGGAGCTACTCGAAAAGGCGGGCGCGACTCCTCCCACTGACTGGCAGTCCTACCTCGACGCGGCGGCCGCTCTGAAGAAGATCGACGTGTACGGGTTCGCGGCCAACGGCAACGCCAGTGGCGGCAACGCTTTCCAGATGATCGTGGGCCTGATGATCAACAACGGTGGCGGCATCTTTGACGAGGAGCACAAGCCGAATCTGGTGACTGCCGCGAACATCGAAGCGCTCGAGTTCGTGCGCGAGAACATCAGCAAGGGCTACATGGACCCTGCCGCCATCAGCTACACGGCGACGAACGCGAACTCGCAGTGGAAGGCCGAGAAGTTCGGCATGGGCTTCGACGTCCCCAACCTCGCGGCCAACGTCGGTGGAGCGTCCGCATCGCAGTTGGTCGTCGGTGATCCGCTCACCAGCGCCAGCGGCAAAAAGGGCGCCCTGTATTTCCCGAACAACATCATGATGTACAAGAACACCCCCAGCCAGAAGGGCTCGGAGGCGTTCATGACCTATTACTACCAGAACATGAAGGCCCTTTGGACCCAGAACACCGGCATCGGCCTCCCGGTTTTGAAATCAATCGCGGCGACCCCGGAATTCCAGTCGGACCCAAACGCAGTCAAGATCGTCAAGATGTGGCAGCCTGTCGCCAAGACCTGGGCAGCGCCCGGCGGAACCGCCCTTTTCTCGAACATTTCTTACGTAGACAGCACACCCGCTATCTCCGACTTCGGCCAGAACGTGCTCTCAGGTAAGTCTTCGAAGGACGCCCTGACGACATTCCAGGCCACGTTGACGTCGCTCATCAAGGACTGATCCATGACATCCACGAGCATCGCCGAGAGCGTCAAACGTGCACGCCGTGGGGTCGGGCCGGCCGGGGCGGGACGGAAGCCCGGTCCGGCGCCCGCCGGTCGGGCCAGGAAACGGTTTACACCGCGTACCTGGACGCTCATAGCATTCGCAGCGCCGTCCCTCATCCTCCTCCTGCTCCTCAACGTCTACCCGCTCGTCTATGCCTTGATTCAAGCGCTCCATGACGGCACCCTTCTCGAAACCGGCCCCTTCGTCGGATTGAAGAATTTCGGCGACGTACTCGCCCTGCCCTCGTTCTGGTCGGCGACGTCCTTCACCGTCGTCTTCACGGTCGTTGGCGTGTTCGGCTCGTGGCTCGTCGGGCTCGCGCTGAGCCTGCTGCTTCGCACCCACATCCCGGCCGGCGGACTGTTCAAGGTACTGCTTCTCCTGCCGTGGATCGTTCCCACGGTCGTCTCCGCGACGTCGTGGAACTGGCTGGTGGCAACACCTCAGAGCCCGTTTCCAGTGATCGCGGAGCATCTAGGCTTCGGAAACGTGCTCTTCCTGGCCGACCCGATGCTCGCGCAGGTCGTCGTCTGCCTTTTCAAAGTGTGGATTTCGTTCCCGTTCATGATGATGATGATGTCCTCGGCTCTCGCCTCGGTTGACACAAACGTCTACGAGGCCGCGAAGGTCGACGGTGCGACAGGGTGGCAGTCGTTCCGGCTCATAACCCTTCCGCTGATTGCGCGCACGACGTTCGTGTCGTGGATTCTGATGACGATCTTCTGCGTGAACGACTTCCCGACGATCTTCCTGCTCACCGGCGGGGGCCCGGCACATGCGACGACGTCGCTGGTCCTGCTCGCCTACCTCACCGTCTTCCAGAACTTCCAGACCGGGCCCGGCGTCGCCATCGCGTTCTTGATGACGTTCGTCCTCGTGGTGATCTCGGTCGTTCTTTACCGCCAGATCCGAAAGGTCAACGTCGAATGATAACGACCAGTGCTCCCCAAGAAGAAGTCCGAACGGGACCCACGGACAGGGCCGGAACTCCGGCCGACCGCCAGACCTTACAGGACATCCGTGAGAGAGGCAAGTGGCCCCGCTTCGTCTTGATCCTGCTCATGACCGCCGTCGTCCTGGTCCCGATCGTCGCCGTCTTCGGACTGTCGCTGACACCGTCACTCGGCTCGAACGCAGAAGGTCTCACCTTCGAGAACTTCGGGAACATCTTCACGCAGACGGCCGTCCTGACCTGGCTCGGCAACAGCCTTGTCATCACCGCCTGTACCGTCGTTGTCGCCGTCGCGGTCGCGGCTCCCGCCGGTTACGTTCTGTCCAGGGCCCGCAACCGGCTCGTGTCGGGATATTCGCTCATCCTGTTCGTCGTGCAGTCCCTGCCCGTCGTCACCTCGGCGATCCCGCTCTTCATCTTGTTCGCGAACCTTGGGTTGGTCGACAGCCTCTTTGGCGTCGTGATCATCTACGTCGGTGCCACGATGTCGGTCGCCATCTGGATGATGGCCGCCTACTACGACTCCATCCCCATCGCTCTCGAAGAAGCCGCCTGGATAGACGGTGCCTCGATCTTCGGTTCGTTCACCCGCATCGTCCTCCGGAACTCCCTGCCGGGCGTCCTCTCAACCGCGATCTTCTCGTTCCTCCTGGCCTGGAACGACTACCTCATCGCCGTCGTGTTCCTCCGGTCCGACCCGAATTACACCCTTCCGGTCGGTTTGGAATCCTTCTTCCAGCAGAACGCCACCAACTGGGGCCTCGTCATGGCGGTCGCCGTCGTGATGATGCTCCCGCCGATTATCCTGTTCGCGTTCCTCAACAAGCACTTCTCGGTCGGCGGAATCGGCGGGTCGCTTTCCAGCCGCTGAGCGACGCCCGCAAGAACGCATCAACTATGTCGCATGGCGGCAGCAAGGAAAACATGAGTACCCCTGATCCAGGATTCACGACCAAAACCGCACTCGTCGTGCGCGGCGGTTGGGACGGGCACCAACCCGTCGAGGCCACAAACCTCTTCATCCCGTTCCTCAAGGCGCGCGGCTACACGGTCCGCGTGGAGGAATCCCCCGCAGTCTATGCTGACAGCTCCTACATGCCCTCGGTCGACCTCATCGTCCAGTCGAACACGATGACCTCGATCGAGAAGGAAGAGTTCGAAGGCCTCCGATCAGCCGTCGAAGCGGGAACGGGACTCGCAGGCTGGCATGGCGGCATCGCCGACTCCTATCGCAACAACTCCGACTATCTGCAGTTGATCGGAGGCCAGTTCGCTGCGCACCCCGGCAAAGCTCCCGAAGAGCTCACCGGCGAGCAGGCTGACAATTATCGCCCTCACACCATCAACATGACCGAAGCTGCAGCCTCGCACCCCATCACCGAAGGCATCGGCGACTTCGAGCTGACCACTGAGCAGTACTGGGTACTCCACGACGACTACAACGACGTGCTCGCGACCACCACCCAAGCCGTCCGGCCCTGGGATCCGTGGAACCGCGAAATCACCTCACCCGCCATCTGGACCAGGCAGTGGGGCGAGGGCCGCATCTTCGTCTCTACTCCCGGTCACCGTGTCGACATCCTCGAGAACCCGAACGTCAAAACCATCATCGAAAGGGGACTGCTGTGGGCGTCCCGCTAACCGTCGGAGTCATCGGCGTCGGAAAGATCAGCGAACAGTACTTCGAAAGCCTCCCGAAGCTGCCCGGTCTCAAGCTCGTCGCTGTCGCAGACATCAACGAAGAACGAGCGCACGAGGTCGCGGCCGAGCAGGGCGTCGAAGCCCTGACAGTCGATGAACTCCTTGCCCACGACCGAATCGACTCGATCATCAACCTGACCATCCCCGCAGCGCACGTCGAAGTCGGGACGCGGGCGCTCCACGCCGGCAAGCACGTCTTTGCCGAGAAGCCCCTCGCGCTGTCCCCGGAAGAAGCCCTCCCCATGCTGGAGCTTGCCGACTCTTTGGGACTTCGAGTCGGGAGTGCCCCCGATACGGTCCTCGGCACGGGCGTCCAAACTGCCCTGCAGCTGCTCAACTCAGGCGCCATCGGCGCACCGGTAGCGGCGCAAGTTCACTGGTCCGCACCCGGACACGAACGCTGGCACCCGTCACCCCTCTTCTACTACCAACCCGGCGGCGGCCCACTATTCGATATGGGTCCCTACTACCTGACCAGCCTCGTCATGTTCTTCGGACCCGTCGTCCGCGTATCGGGAGTAGCCACAAGGTCCGACCGTGCGCGAACCGTCGAGACCGGCCCCCTGGCCGGCACGCCGATTCCCGTCGAGATCGACACCCATGTCAGCGCGATCCTCGAGCACGCGAACGGGGTGACCACCACGATCACGGTCAGCTTCGAAGTCTGGGCCACCCGGACACCGCTCTTCGAGATCTACGGCACCGATGGCACCATCGCTGTCCCCGACCCGAACCTGTTCTCCGACCCCGTCGAACTGGTGACCAGGGAAGTACCGGAACGGCGTGAGGTGCCAACCTCTGCTGGTTACGAGGACGCCGGGCGAGGTTACGGCCTCGCAGACATGGCCAGAGCGATCGAGACAGACCGCCCACATCGGGCCTCCGGACGGGTAGCGTTCCACGTCCTCGAGGTCATGGATGCCATCACGCGCGCGAGTCGAGAGCGTCGGGTCATAGAAGTGGACAGCACGGTCGACAGGCCGGCCGTCGTGCCCTTTGGCGCGGCACCCGACACCTGGTAGCCGCGCGAATCGCGCATGGCGCACCGCGCCCTCTTCCGGCTCATCGTCCGGAAACCTAGCTGAATCTACTCATAGACTTTGGAGAATTTGACCATGGCATCTTCGCCCCGGCTCGTCGTCAATCTGGATATCGCGGGCCCCACCATCAGCCGTCACGTCTACGGCCATTTCGCTGAACACCTTGGCCGTTGCATTTACGGCGGCTTCTGGGTGGGGGAGGACAGCGGTATCCCCAACACCCGGGGCATCCGGAATGACGTCGTGGAAGCCCTGCGCGAACTCCGGATCCCCAATCTGCGCTGGCCGGGCGGCTGCTTCGCCGACGAATACCATTGGCGTGACGGCGTCGGCCCCCGCGAGCAGCGCCCCCGCATGGTCAATTCCCATTGGGGCGACGTTGTTGAGGATAACTCCTTCGGTACTCATGAGTTCATGGACCTCTGCGAAATGCTCGGCGCGGACGCCTACGTCAACGGCAATGTGGGTTCCGGCACAGTCCAGGAGATGAGCGAGTGGATCGAATACCTCACCCGCGCCGATGACTCACCCATGGCCGCCCTCCGACGGCAGAACGGCCAGGACGAGCCCTGGAAGGTCCCTTTCTTCGGCATCGGCAACGAGCCCTGGGGGTGTGGTGGCCACTTCCGCGCTGAGGCGTATGCAGATGTGGCCCGGCAGTACAGCACGTTCGTCCGTTCCCACAATGGAAACGAGGTGTACCGGATCGCAGCCGGTGCCAACGCCGATGACGTGGCCTGGACCAAGGCCCTGATGGAGGCGCTGCATGACAAGGGTGGCGTGGACCGCAAGGCGTTCCCATACCAAGGCATTTCCCTGCATTACTACACAATGTCCGGCCACTGGGACGCGAAGGGCTCTGCCACTGAATTCAGCGAGGAGGAGTACTGGAAGACCGTCAAGGCAGCCCAGCATATCGAGACCCTGCTGAGCGCCCACTCCACCATGATGGACGTCTACGACCCGCACAAAGCGGTGGGGCTGGTCCTGGATGAGTGGGGCACTTGGTGGGACGTGGAGCCCGGCACCAACCCCGGCTTCCTGTACCAGCAGAACACCGTCCGCGACGCCCTGGTGGCGGCCATTCATTTCGATTCCTTCCACCGCCACGCGGACCGCCTGGTCATGGCCAACATCGCCCAAACCGTGAATGTCCTGCAGGCCATGCTGCTCACCGATCCGGAGAGCGGCGCCCTGGTCAAGACCCCCACCTTCCACGTCTTCGCCATGAACGCAGGCCACCAGGACGCCGCGGTGCTGCACACGTACGTGGACTCCGGCGCTTCGTATGAGCTGGATGGTGCCCAGCTCCCGACATTTACTGCGTCTGCCAGCACGAAGGACGGCCAGGTGCTCATCTCCGTGGCCAATCTTGGGCTGGAGGATGAGAGCGAGGTGGTCCTGGATCTGCGCGGCGGCCGGCTGGAGCACGTGGAGGCCTTGGTGCTCAGCGGTGACAGCGTCGCAGCGTTCAACGCGCCGGCGCACCCCTACGCCGTCGCTCCCCGTCCTCTGGAGGTGAAGGAACGCGACGGCCAGCTGGTACTCCGCCTGCCGGCCCACTCGTTCTCGACGGTTCGCGGCACACTGGCCGGTCAGATGCCCGAGACCGTCGTTTCCGCCGCTTCCGCTACGGTGACAATCGCGCCCGCCACGGGCAGCAAGCCCTGCCTCAACTGCTGAGCAGTATTAACTCCTGGCAGACGGCCCAAGTAAGTGGTTGGTGGAAGTGAGTTTCTCTTCCGTTTACCCACCCTTGAACGCTAAACGTCGAGGACGAGTTCTGGCGTATTTGCACGGGACACGCAGATGAGCATCGTCGCCCCCGATTCGCGGTCGGCGTCGCCAAGGAGGAAGTCGCGGTGGTCAGGAACGCCGGCGATCACTTTGGTCTCGCATGTACCGCAAATGCCTTCCTTGCACGAGGTCGGCACGACGATTCCGACCCGCCCCAACGCATCTGTGATCGACTCACCAACAGCCACTTCACAAGTCACGCCGCTGCGCTCCGCGACGACGGTGAACACGCTTGAGCCCGCTTCCACGCCTTCGTCGAGGCTTCCGGCAGCAAATCTCTCCAGATGCAGTGTGCCGGTCGGCCACGTCCCACAGAGTTGCTGGACTGCGTCCAGAAGTCCCGTAGGTCCGCAACAGTAGACTTTCGTGTCGAGCTGAGGCACTCCCAGGAGTGCCTGAAGGTCGATCCGGCCGAGTTCGTCTTGGGGCACTATTTGGACCCGTGACCCGTAGCGCTGGAGTTCGTCAAGGTAGGCCATCGACTCTCGAGACCGGCCGCCGTAGACGAGGCTCCATTCGATGCCGTCTTCGTTGGCTTTTCTGATCATGGGCAAGATTGGGGTTATGCCGATACCGCCTGCGATAAAGAGCGCCCGCTCGCTGCTGCTAACTGCGAAGGGGAAGTTGTTCCGCGGTCCGCGCACGGTCACTGCGTCGCCCACCTGGAGATCGTTGTGCACGTATTCTGACCCTCCGCGACTTTCGGGAGCCAAGAGCACCGCCACCTCATACGAGTCGGTTTCGTTGGTGTCGTTACAGAGCGAGTAATGGCGGATCAGCCCGTTAGGCAGCTCGAATTCGAGATGTGCACCCGGATCCCAATTGGGGAGGGGAGCACGGTCGCCGCGCGCAAGGCGCAGCGACCGCACACCGGCGGCCACAAGTGAAGCCGCCGTGATCTCAAGAGAGAGCTCCAGGTCAGATGACATGGGAGGCGCCCAAGCTAATCTGTAGTGGTTTCTCCCAACGACCTGTCAGATAGGCTGTGGCGAGTTGGGCTTGGAAAGCACGGACGCCGTCCTCGCGTTCATCGAACGGACCTGGGCGGTAACCGTCAGTGAGCATGCCCTGGTAAACGGACTCGCAGGCGCCGAAGTCCTGCTTGTTGGTGATGTCCCAGAAGTCCGCAGCGAAGGACGGGTCAAATCCCGGCCGCTCGGCAACCTCGCGCGGGAAGTACCACGTGCACTCCACCCACGTCTCGCCCGGGGAAAGTGGCACGAGCCGATGGGTCATCACGTAGTCCGGCTGGAGCGTCAGTAGCAGGTTGGGGGCGAGCATGAAGTAGAGCGTCCAGCGGGCCTGCTCGTCATCAATTCCGACGATGCGGTCGCCGCCGCTGCGGCCGTCGAGGCTGTTCGTGTCCGCGTCGTCACGAAACTCCAGGCCGCCGCCCAGCCACATGCCTGTCTGATGCAGGCCCATTGCGGATTCCGGCGGGGCGACGCGGCAGAGCTCGGGGTGAATTGACGGGCAGTGGTAGCACTCGAGGTAGTTCTCGACGACGGTCTTCCAATTGGTCTTGAGAGTGTAGTTGTGTGACTCACCGACAACCATATCCGTGGGGTCCCATGGAGCCACCACCTCGGTCAGATTGCCGACCCACTCGCTGAACTCAGGGGCGTCACCGGAGGCGTTGATGAAGATCCAACCGAACCACTCGACGGATCGGACCTCGAGCAGCGGCCACTCCTCCTTGTTGAAGTTCTCGGTGTCCATGAACTGGGTCGCCGACCGAAGCTCCCCATTGAGGCCGAAAACCCAAGCGTGGTACGGGCACTGCACCAACTTCTTGTTCGTGCACGCGCCCACCGGAAGCAATTCGTGGCCGCGGTGGCGACAAGCGTTGTAGAAGGCATGGAGGGCGCCGGAATCGTCGCGGGTCAGCAGGATGCCCTGGGTGCCGACTCGGACGGCACGCTGGTCCCCAGCCTTGGCGACGTCGCTGCTGCGGCCGACGCAGACCCACGCGGCCTCGAGGAGGTGCTTGCGCTCCCAGTCAAGAATGTCCTGTGATAAGTAGGCGTCTGCGGGCAGCGTCCGGGCATCCGAGAGTCGTTCTTCGAGCACAATGTCCAGGTCGGATTTGGTGAGGGGTGCCGGTGGCAGTGAAGTGGTCACTTGTCGTCTCCATCGTCGATAGTCGAGCTGATAGGGACTAACGTTATTCAGGCGCACTGCGCATCAACATAGGCATGCGCACCGTTCAAGCCGCCCTAACTGTGCGCGCCCACATTCACGATTGGGACTTCGCGTGCTCGACGAGCAGATTGTCTGAGAGTGGCGTCTGTAGTCCGAAGGTGACGCCGAAGGGATCCGCGAGCAGCGCGAAGGGACCTAGGGCAGACTCCGTGACCGGCACACGAACCCTGGCCCCGAAGTCACTCAGGCGCGCAACCTCCCCTTCTAAATCAAGCACCCGCCAGTACGGAATCCAGTGCGGTGGGACGGATTCCGGGAGAACATCAAGCATGTCGACCACACCCGCGACTGGCTCATCGCCCCAGGCCAGGAATCGGTAGTCGCCCGGGGTTGGCTTCAGTTCATGAATTACACGACACGACAATGCGTTCGCGTAATAGTTCGCGGCTTCCTTTGCCCGTGGCGTGTAGAGATCGACAAACGCCACCTGCCCGAGTCTCTGCGGTTGCGGCTTAGAGCCGACAAGCTCAGCGAGCACGAAAAGCGCTCCAGCGGGCGCCGAGTACACACTCAGGTCCTGCCCACCTACAGCCAATTTGGCCACCAAGTCGGCGCCGAAATCTAGGGCTCGGCGAGCCGATGCGTCCTTGTCAGTGCTCCCGAAGCACGGAATCCAGCAACCTGATGGGGGTATCGGCGCGTCGACTGACGGTACGAAGGACACCGTTTGGCCGGAGTCTGAACCTTCGTGCAATCGGTCCATTACCAAGTTGAAAAACGCGCGTGTTGCGCCCGTGTCTCCGCCTAAGAAGAGGACGCTCTCCATGGCGACCCGGACGTTGTTAGTCATCCTGAACTGTACCTCGTTCGAAAAGGGAGGAGAGATTGGCGCTGGAGCGAAGATCCAGACCTGACGTGGCCAGCCAGAAGTGAGCGTAGTTGCTTGGCGATGACACGTCGCGTCCGGTGAGTTCTTCGATTAGCCGCAGGCGGTTGCGCAGGGTGTTTCTGTGTACGAAGAGCGCAGCTGCCGTCGCGCTCATGTCGCCGTCTTCTGCGAGGTAGCAGCGGAGTGTGTCTACCAGCAGGGTGTCGTTCTTTCGGTCGTACTCCACCAACGGAGCCAGAGCTTCGGCCGAGAGGTCGCGAAGCGGTACCCCTGCCTCCAGACTAGCTATCAGGAGGGCCGTCGCCAGATCTTGCGTCCGATGCACATGAACACCGTACCCTTCAGCCAGCGCGTTGCGCGCCTCGAAGTAGCCTAGCCTCAGGCCCCGCACTCCAACGCGCGGCTTACTTACACCGACTCGTGCGTTGGGCCCGAGCCTGGCCAAATGTTCGTGGCAGAGCCGCGCCACGAACAGGCCGGCTTGTTCTGGAACGACTAGTACCAATCTGTCGTCCACGATCGTCCGCAGGTGCGGATCGTTCTGCTGGGTCAGCAACGTGTGCAGGTTCCAGGGGTACGACCGGAGCCGGCGAGGCGAACCATCGGCGGACCCGACGACGACCTCGTGCGGCTTGGCTACGTCCAGGCCGTGGTCAAGGAGTCGTCGCGCGCCTTCTTTTTCGCCGAGGTAACCGGCAATCACGTCTTCAAGGACTTGGCCCAACAGCTCTCTTCGCCCGCTCAAGATGGCGTGCCGTCGTGACAGTTCGATACCTGCCAGGGTGGCGGCAAAAGTGAGGAGCTTCGTCGACGCGCCTTGTCCACGCATGGCCAGCACGGCGACTGGTTCCCCTTCCAGCTCAACCGACCGAAGGATGCATCCGGCGACGGGACTGTCCGGAGGAGGCGATACGGCGACGAGTTCCTTCGCCATCCATTCCGCTCGCTCAGGTACACTCACCAGCACGCCGCCACGCAGATCGATCACAGCCACAGGCGCAGAAGAGATGCGGTATAACGCCCTCACCAGCGCATGCAGCGGCCGTTCGGCGGTGAGCGCGTCGGCCAATGCCCGGTGGTCGGCGAAATCTGAATCGGCCGCCCTCATGATTCGAATCATACCTTCTGGACGGCTACAGAACCCGACGACGATTCGGTTACCAAAGGGGTCCGCAAGTCGGGTACCGCTGTTGTGTCGAAGCAGCGTTGCGGCGCTTGGGCTCTTGCGTCATCCAGTCGGTTCACGTCGGCTGAGTCAAAGGACAGGCTGGCGGGCCAACGTACCGCCATCAACCGTGAGCGTTTCACCGGTCATGTATGCGGAGGCGTCGGAGATCAGGAAGCCAACAACGGTCGCGATCTCCTCGGGCAGTCCGAACCGGCGCATCGGTGCCCATCGCGCAACCACGTCATCGGACAGGCCGGTGATCCAGGGCTCCGCCATCGGCGTTCGGATCAGGCCGGGAGCAACGCAATTGACGCGGATGCCTGCGTCTGCGAGCTCGATAGCGGACGTCCTTGTGAGTGAAATCAACCCCGCTTTTGAGGCGTTGTACGCCGCGAAGTTGGCCTCCGGTGCCAAACCGTTGATAGAAGCGATGTTGACGATAGAGCCATGGCCCGCGGCCCTCATCACCCGCGCAGCAGCGGCGGAAGTCAGCGCCGGTCCGCGCAGGTTCGTGTGCATCGTCGAATCCCAGTCCGCGGCCGTCACGTCGACAAGCGCCGTCGACTCGAAGATCCCGGCGTTGTTCACCAGTGCATCGACCCCGCCGAAGAGATCGACACATCGCCCAACGACTTTGGAGCCCACTTCAGGGTCAGCAAGATCGGCTACCATTCCTTCAGCAGTACCGCCGACTTGCTTGAGCTCAGCGGCTACTGCCTGCGCCTCGGAAGCACTACGCGAACAGACCAGGACACGGTCGCCGCGTCGGGCGAAGTGCTCTGCGCACGCGCGACCAATTCCTCTGGTTCCTCCGGTGACAATCACGCGCCGGCTTGCGTGGTTTTCGGTGTCGGCCACGTCTACTTCCTTTCGAGTTAGTCGTTTGTGCTAGTTACGCAAATGAGTCAAGGCAGCGGGTAAAGAATGATGGGATTGAAACGGCGGAAGAGTCTTGCATGACGTCGTCTACGATGCTTTTGCAATGCCATGTCCGGCCTTCTTCTCGTTATGAGCGCAGTCCATCTTCATCTTTAAATCTGAAGGGTGACATGAAGAGCGGCCCGGCAGCGGCACAAGAAGCGATTACGCCCAGGCAAATGCGGGCTCGCATCCGATGCCGGCCAGACCGCCCTTCACAGGGTTTTCGATTCGGCTCACATGATGTCTACAACTGAGCTGATCGTGCTTGCCGCCGACGCTCACGCTCCGCCTGGACCTGGCGCATTTCCTCTTCGAGGGCGATAGCGTCTTCGCCTTCTGGCAACGCGGGCGCAGGAAGGCGCCAGGCCATCGGCTTCTTGTCCTGGACCACGCGTCGGTAGATGTAGAGCACGACGGACAGGAGCAGGATGGCGACAGCGACGAGGGTGTCGCGGAAGTCGCCGTAGCCGAGGAGCTCAGGATTGGCGACGCCGACGACGGTGATGACGATGTTGAATGCAACCAAGATGACGACCACCGCGATCCAGCCACGACCGCGGCGGATCGGACGCGGCCAGTTCGGGCGGTCCTTGCGCAGCAGGAGGAAAGCGGACAGACCAAGGATGATCGACAGCAGGTAGCCAAGGTTGCTGGCCAGCAAGATGCTCACGGGTGCCCCGACAAGTACCATGACCGTGGCGTTCAGGAGCACGTCCAAAGTGAGGGACCGTCCGGGCACTCCCCAGCGGTTCACCCAGTGGAGCTGCTTGATGGTCATACCTTCTTCAGCTAGGCCGTAGAGTGCCCTGCCGCCGTCGGCCGTCGTGGAGATGATCGCGATCAGCAGGGCGGATCCGATCACGATGGTACCGATCCAGCTGGCGCCGCCGAAGGCTTCGCCGAACGCCACCGACACATAAGTCACCGGGTTGTCGCGCACCGCTCCCTCACCGATGGTGCCGGCGAGCACGGTCGGGACCACGCAGAACAACACGATCATGAACATCGAGATGCGAGTCATGGCCTTGGAGGTGTCGCTCGACGTGTTCTTGTACTCTGGCGCGAAGGACGCGACAATCTCACTGGCGTAAACCGCCCAAGCGGTCACGTACAAGACGACTGCGACCGTGCGCCAGTCTCCGTTGACATACCAGGTCATGTTGCTGGCCGACCAGTGCAGCGATGGGCTAACTAGGCACGCGACCGTCACCACAGCGAGGCCGACGATGACGAAGACGCCCAGAAACTTGTTCACGGTTGCGCCGAACTTGAGGCCGAAGTAGTTGAAGGCCCAGGCGAACAACATGGCGCCGAGAGCAATGATGTGCTCGAGGCCGAGTTGGTTTCCGAGGATGCTGAAGCTCAGGTTATTGCTCGGGAACCACGTGGCCTTGATGAGTTGCCCTAAGACAACTGAGGCCATCGAGATCGACAGGGACCAGCCAATCCAGTACCCGAACGCCGCCATGGCTCCTAGGGGAGCGAAGTACCGCTTCCAGCCCTCGATCGCATAGCGGGCTACGCCGCCCGAGTCCCGAGGGAACATCGCCGCCATCTCGGAGAATACGAAGCACTGGAGCAGGGCGATGACGGCTCCCACGCACCACACGGTGATCGCGGTCCAAGCGCCAACGACTCCAAGAAGGTATCCGAAGGTTACGAATAGGCCCGTGGGCAAGGTCAGTGCAAGCGCCATTCCGTCACGCCAGGTCAGGGTCTTAGCGAGCCGGCGACGCTCGGTAACAACCTCGGTAACGACCTCGGTCTCGGTCATATTGAAGTCTTTCTGTGTGAGTGCGCTGTATCTGAGGCAGGAGCGCTGTGAGAGGAGGTGCTGAGCAACTGTGTGTGGACCTCACGGCCGGCGCGGATGCCGGACTCGATGGCACCGTCTATGAAGCCGTTCCACCCGTTAGCAATATCCGATCCGGCGAAGAACACGCGACCTTCGGCCTGTTGGAGTTCGGAAAGGTACGCGACCGTCTGGCCAGGTCGGAACATGGACCAGGTGCCCTGGGAAAACTCGTCATTTGCCCAGTTGTGCCCGGTGGTTTCCACGATCTCGAGGTCTCCGAAGATCTTGCCAAGTTCCTCACGCACCATCCCGGCATCGGAGGCGTCTGTGTTTGCCCCATCGGGACCGAACGCAATCAGTATCTGGCCGTCGTCGAAGATTTTGTCCGTTACGACATAGTTGATCAGATGATTGTCGGGGGCGACCGCGAAGAAAGGCTTGGGCAGGTTACCGCGGACCCGCACCCAGACTTTCGAGCCGCGGCCGGCTTGCCGCTCAGCACTGACCGTTCGCTTGCCGGGCGAGAGTTCCGGAGTGAACTTGATGGACCCGAGTGTGTTGACCGGAACAGCCATGACGACTCCCGACGCTTGGAGAACCTCGCCGTCACGCGTGACGACGCGGACGCCTTCATCGTTCTGTTCGACTGAAGCGACCGGGGTGCTTAAGCGAATTTCTGCGAGGGAGTCGTCAGCGATTGCCTCAATCAAAGATCGGGTACCGTCCTTAAACTTGTACCGTCCCACGGCGTCAAACATGGTCCCGATATTGAAATCGCTCAGTGCGTACCAGCGCATGGCTGCAACGACGCCGACCTCATTGCATGGAGCGGAACCCATGGCACCCCAAAGCCCGTTAGCAAGGTCTTTTTCCTCCTGGGAGATGTCCAGCGAGTCGATGCGATCCTGGATGGACAGCTTGTCGACCTCCGCGAGGGCTTCCGGATGCAGGAAAGGCTCGAACGGCCTATCGAAGACGTCGCGGGCACCTGCGACCACTTTTTCCATCACGGCGTTGATTGAGTCGGCCACCTCGTCGTACTTTCGGATGCTCTGCTTACCACCGGTCACCGTGGCTGCCAGTTCCGGCCCAGAGACGCCAACGGTCTCGACCAACTGGAGGCCGTAGCGGGTGATTTCCGAGTACACGTGGGGTTGGAACCAGTGCACCCAGGTGCCACCCAGCTCCAGCGAATAACCCGGAAGTGCATCATCCTTGTACCAAGTGCGTCCACCGAGGCGGTCGCGACCTTCCAGCAGCGCGACCTTGTAGCCTTGGCGGCCGAGTTCGCGTGCAGCAGTGACGCCGGCAAATCCGCCGCCGATGACAATGACGTCGTATGATTTATTGCTCATTTTCTTCTGCTACCTTTATCCGCTGATTACAAAGAACTTTTTGATGGGCTCATGAACGTGAGCAACGGTCTTTGTTCCCTTCGGAAACGATGCGACGTCGCCTGCTTTCAGGGAGACCGACTCGCCACCTATCACCTCGACGGTCATGCGACCCTCTAACATGTAGACAGATTCGTCACCGAGGAGCTCGTCTTCCACCCCGCAGGGCTCGCAGGTGAAGAGGCCGACGTAGAGTTGACCTTCGCCGTCTGTGGACGTCCGGAGCCATTGAACCTTGGCGGCCGGTGTTCCGTAGAGAACATTCTCCAAGGGGTAGTCCTCGGGAGGACTGAGGTGTTCTGTTGAAACCGATAGTTCAATCATTTGCGTTTCTTGCCTTCCTAATCATTCTGATTCGCTCTGCTTTGTGTGGCCAGACCGGCCGCGAAAAAGCAGTGTGGTTCCTGAATGGTTCAGTTATCTGAGTACGCCTTCTTGGCGATGTGAATGACGGAGCTGTCCGTGTACTCCAGAAGTCCATCGATCCCGAATTCGACACCCAAGCCGGACTGTTTGCGGCCGCCGAACGGCACATCGGGCGCGACTGCCGAGTGCGTGTTCACCCAAACTGTCCCGCTCTCAAGTTGCCGCGCAACGGTTGTGGCACGTTCCACGTCGCTGCCCCAAACAGAGTTTCCGAGGCCGTAGTCGGTTCGGTTGGCCCGTTCGATGACCTCATCGATGTCGTCGTACTTCAGGACGCTGCGTATCGGGGCGAAGGTCTCTTCGGCGACAAGCGGACTGGTCTCCTCAATGTCGCGCACCACGGTGAGTTCGACGAAGTAACCAGGCCTGTCAATCACGTTTCCGCCCGCGATGATTTTTCCGTCGCGGGCAGCGATGCCGAGTGCGTTCTTGGCGGTCTGGAATTGGCGCGCATTCTGCAGCGGCCCGAATTCGTTATCCCGGTTGAGCCCGGGGCCAATCTTCGCCTTCTCAGCGAGTCGGGCAAGCTCAGTGCAGAACTCGTCGTACTGCGAAGAGTGCACGTAGATTCGCTTGATGTTGATGCACACCTGACCCGTGTTCCAGAACGCCTTCTCAAAGATCCGCTGGGCGACGGCGGGGATGTCTGCATCGTCGAGCACCACAGCCGCGTCGTTGCCGCCAAGTTCGAGGACTACTCGCTTGACGGTGTCACCACTCGCCATGACTTTTCGACCCACGGCGGTTGAGCCAGTGAAGGAGACCTTTGCGATCGACGGGTGCGCGCTAAGGAATGGCCCGATTTCGCCGCCGTCGCCCACCACGTTGACCACGCCTGCTGGCACCAGATCGTGGACGATTTCGGCCACAACCATCGCGTTGAGCGGGGTGGTGGGCGCCGGCTTGATGACGATTGTGTTGCCCGCAAGCAGCGCCGGAGCGAGCTTGTAGATGGTCTGGAAGAACGGAAAGTTCCACGGAATGATCGCAAGAACAACACCTAGCGGCGTGCGGTGGACCTCGATGCGCGACTCGTCATCCTCGCGGAGGACCTCCGGGTCCAGACGGAGGCTGTTGAAGTACCGCAGCCATGTCACCGCCGCGTCGACGTCACCCTCAGCTTCAGCAATCGGCTTGCCGTTCTCGAGGGTAATGATCTGCGCGATCTCCAGGCGGCGCTCTTCGATCCGCACCGCGATCTGTTCCAGGATATTAGTCCGGTCACCATGCGTGGTCTTTTGCCAGCCCGCGAACGCTCGGGCGGCCGCGAGGCATGCTTCGTTTGCCTGGCTCTCGTTCGCGACCGGAGCTACGGCGAACGCTTCGCCAGTCGCAGGGTCGATGACAGGCTGGCTGGATGCGCCCTCGAGCAGCCGCCCGTCGATGAGTTGCTTGAATGACCTGTCGGATAGCTCGGTCTTGGTCCGTACGGGATCCATCTGGAGCGTCATCTGGGCTCCCTCTCCATTGAGTACTGATTGCTTGTAGCCGATCACGCTGATCGGCGATAGCGATATCGTCCTCCAACACCCATGTGAGTAACTGTTCAGGAATCGGACACCTGACGTTCTTGCAGCGTTCCAATGCGGAGATCTGGGCTGAGCCGCCCGGTGCCGTCCGGTCGATCCACCTGCCAAGGTCTTCGCCCGGCGAACCGACTCTGGCGGAGGATTGACGGCCCGTGCGAGCATTGATATACCCCTGCTCGGAAAGAAAGCCATATGCCCATCCGTGAATTTGTCGGAAATCCGATGCCCGAAGGTGACTCGCCCATGGATCCGGACATCCGGCAGTCGTGGTATCGATCGACCCTAGCCGGACTGAACCCGGGCAGCCAGATCGTCATTGATCAACTCGTCGACATGAATCTCGGCTCCCGACTCATGCGGGCAGCCACGCCGGTCCTCGAAGGTCTAGAGAACCAGCTACACGACTCCAATTTCGGGCTTCTGCTTGCCGACAACGAGGGCTACATCCTGCATCGCACCTTCGGCACACCACATTTGGCCGCCGCGTCGGATCGTCTGGGGGTGTTGGTTGGCGCCCAAATCACAGAACAGACAAGCGGCACCAACGCGATCTCGACACCAATCGAGACCAGGCGCGGTGTTTTTGTGCTGGGGGAACAGCACTTTCTGGAATGCCTGCGCGACCAGATTTGCTTCGGTCTCCCGATCTTTCAGCTTGGCACAAGGCGTTTGGAAGGCGTGATCAACATAATGGGTCCGGGACGTGAAAGCCCGGCCCTGATGAAGCCCGTACTCACCGCTGCGGTCCGGGAGATCCAACAGAGGCTCTTAACTACGTACTCGGACGCTCAAGTTGCGCTCCTGCTCGCCTTTCGAGCTGCATGTGAAAGCCATCGCCGAATGCCGGTGGTGGCGGTCGAGCCAAGCGAGACTTTCACCAACGGTGCGGCGGCCACGGAATTACAAAGCAATGACCTCGCCGTGCTAAAAGAGTTCGCTGCGCAACACGGCGTGGTCTTCGGTGACCGAGTGCGGATGGACTTGAGCATTGGACAGCGAACGGTCCTCGTAGAGAGGGTCTCGGATCAGGGTGCGGTGTTCCGCGTTCTGCGAGACGAAGAAGATACCCTGGCTGTGCCCCGCGCTTCAGTTCGATACCGAACCGTCGGTGACCAACTTACCGAGATGCTCATCCGCGCACGCGCTGCCTCCGGCCATGTGCTCGTCTCCGGTGAGCCAGGATCGGGCCGCACCACCGCAGCTCACAGCGTGACAGGTGACGATTTCGTCCAAGTGATTGACGCCAGCGAAGCTGTCGTCAACGGCGCAAAGAAGTGGGCAGCGAGTCTTCAGAGCTTGGCAGAGCAATCGCCGGCCAGCCTCGTCGTCGAGTCGGTCCACCTTCTTGATGCGCGGTTGCTCCGGGTGCTGTCAGACGCTATGGAGCAAACGAGCACAAGGCTAGTGCTGACGAGCGATACGGGAGTAGATTCACTCGCTGCGGTCGTGACGCACTGTCGTTCGGTTATCGATCTGCCAACGCTGCGGCAACGCCGACTCGAGCTGGCTTCGATAATAGGGGCGATGCTGTCAGATCGCGGCGCCAAGAACATTAGGTTCACACCCCCGGCTCTGGCGGCCCTGTCAGCCCACGACTGGCCCGGCAACTACAAAGAGTTACAGTGTGTGTTAGACGAAGTTCTTGCCGCGCGGTCAGCTGGCGATGTGACTCTTGGCGACATTCCGGAGCGTTATCGAACGCCTGGCCGCCGCCGGAATCTGGGGCTCCTGGAGCAGGCTGAGTTCGACACTATTCGCAAGGTTCTGGTGCAAGTGAGGGGCAATAAGGTTCAAGCTGCAGGGCTGCTTGGCATCAGCCGCTCCACCCTGTATTCGCGGATGAAAGCACTCGGGCTCCAGTAACTCGCGGAGAGCGCAGAGAAGCCGCGCACCGGCGGTGTCATTAAGGATTACATCAGAGACAACCTCACAGCTTCGGTGAAATCGGGGATGTTTGGATGCGGGTCTCCTTTTCGCCAAGCCAGAACAACGGGCACTCGCGGGGCATCCGATAAGGTGCGGAAATCAATTTGTGGATGAGTATAAAAGCGTGCGGTCGACGCTGGAGTGATACCGATACCCCGACCCAGCGCAATCGCTTCCATCCACTCGTCAATATTGCGGACGCGCACGATCTTGGTGGGCATGTCTGCCTCATCCCACAGAGTGACACTGGTGGTACCCGCGAGGACGTTCATCACCAACGTCTCGCGTGACAGCTCCTTGAGGCCGATGGCGCTTCGTCCAGTGAGTCGATGACCAGCCGGAAGTGCCACCATCCTGGGTTCCTCAGTCAGCACAAGCGTTTCAAGCGCCGGGTTGTTTGGGGCGCCGAGAAGAAAAGCCAGATGGCATTGTCCCTCAGAGAGCCTCGCCATCGGGTCGTCGTAACGGCGAATGTCTACCTGAATGCCCGGATGCATGTTTTCAAAGGTCCTGACGGCCGGTCCTGTTATCTCCGCAAGAGGACCGGCGAAACAAATGCGCAAAACCAAAGGGGTGCCGGTAGCCGCGTCCGCGCCTTCTTGTAGGGCCCTCAAGGAGAGCTGAGCGTAGGCGAGGAGACGTGTCCCTGCCGGGGTCAGGGTAACGGAACGGCGGTCACGGCGCACTAGAACCGTTCCCAGAATCTGCTCGAGGCTAGCAATGGTCCGGCTCAGGGACGGCTGGGTGGTTCGAAGCCGTTCTGCCGCACGGGTGAAGTTCAGGTCTTCTGCGATGGCGACCAGAGCCCGGAGATGACGGAACTCAATGTTGAGAAGCCGATTTTCGAGATCCATCCCTTATACGTACCACGCATAAGGGATGTGAAATCGGCATTTCACAGCAAATTGATCCAACCGTAACGTGAGTCACCTCAGAACTCATCCAATGCAGAGGAGTACTTCCATGACACCTTCACCCCTTTCGATTTCAGGCGTTATACCTGCCCATTTGCAGCCGTTCACGGCCGATGGCCGCTTGGACGAGGTAAACCTAAGGAAGCATCTACGTGCGCTCTTGGATGTTCCCGGGATCTCTGGGATCACAACCAACGCCCATGCCTCGGAGACGGCAACGCTGACTCAGGATGAACGCGCCCGTCAGCTGGATATTGTGCTCGAAGAAACTAACGGGCGTGTGCCTGTTATCGCCGGTATCTATGAAGACGGATCAACCAAAGCCGCGGCAGCTGCGGCTCGGGCACAGCAGGCCGGCGCTGATGGCCTGCTGGTCTTCCCGTCCGCGGTATTGGATGGCGGCGGCTATCAGCGTCCGGAAATGGCGCGCGGGCACTTTGGCGAAATCGCCTCATCAACGGATCTACCGTTGATTGCCTTCATCTATCCCAACTTTTCGGCGTTGCGGTTCACCGTGGACGGCATCACGCAGCTGTGTGCGGAAATCGACACGATCGCCGCCGTCAAGGAATGGTCCAATGACATTGTCATTTACGAGCGGACGTGGAGGGCGCTGAAATCACTCGACAGGGACGTTGCGGTCTTGTCTAGTTTCAGCCGTTCCCTGTTCAGTTCCCTATGTGTGGGGGCCGATGGCATTCTCTCGGGTCATGGCAGCATTGTGGCCAGCCTTCACGTCAGGCTTTGGGAGGCTGTGAACAAGCTGGACCTCGCCGAAGCCCGTACGGTATGGGACCAGATCTGGCCGCTCGCCGAAGAATGCTACAAGGAACCTCTTCTGGACGGACACAACCGAATGAAGAACATCCTGGCATTGACGGGCGGCATCGATGAGGCTTATGTGCGCTCTCCGTTGCAGCCGCTCAGCGACGAAGAACGGACGGCCTTGCGCGCGGCTATAGCGGAGTCGGGACTTGTCCATGCCTGACGTGCAGACTTCGGCATTGTTTACTCCGATCTTTATCGGAGGCGTCGAGATCAGGAACAGGGTGGTCATGCCTCCCATGACGACCAGATACTCCACGAATGCGGGTTTTGCTACCTCTGCCACCGTTGCCTATTATCAAGCGCGCGCCCGCGGAGGCGTAGGGCTGATCACCGTCGAAATGGCAGCACCTGAGGTTGCCGGACGTCACCGGTTCCATGAGCTGGGCATCTATGATGACAAGTTTCTGCCGGGATTGGAAACGATAGTCAAGACAATCCACGATGAAGGTGCCCGTGCGTCGATCCAGCTAGGTCACGGTGGCAGCAGAGCTCGCCGTGCGGTCTCGCAGGTGCAGCCCATCGCACCCTCCGCCATACCAACACCCGTCTTTGAAATCGAAAAGGAAATAGCCCATCCCGAAGCGATGACCAAAGAACGAATCGAGGAAACAATCGGAGCGTTCGTCTCCGCCGCCGCACGCGCCAAACGGGCCGGCTTCGATATGGTGGAGCTTCACGGAGCACACGGCTACCTGATCGCGCAGTTCCTCTCTCCATCGGAGAATGTCCGTACGGATGAATTCGGCGGATCGCTGCGAAACCGGGCTCGTTTCGGCCTTCGAATCATCGAAGGCATAAAAGCCGCAGTTCCAGGGTTGCCGGTAATTTATCGACTTGGCGCCGAAGACTTCTACGCCGAAGGCTTACACGCCGAGGACGCTTATGCTGTAGCCGAATGGGCTGTCGAAGCAGGAGCCGACGCGATCAGCGTCACGGCAGGACACTACAAGTCCCAACCCGGCGCCGAGGTGATGATCCCGCCCATGGCCTACAAGGAAGGAATCTTCCTGGACATGGCCGCAGCCGTCAAGGCGCGGGTCAAGGTCCCCGTCATCGGCGTCGGAAGACTGGGCGACCCAGAGATAGCCGGCAGGGCCATAACCGAGGGAAAGCTGGACATGACGGCCATTGGCCGTCCGCTCCTGGCAGACGCGGAATGGGTCAACAAAGCCAGAAACGGGGAACCTGTTCGCAGCTGTCTGTCGTGCAATCACTGTGTGAACAACATGCGAGGCGGTAACAACCTGTCCTGCGTCGTCAACCCAACCACTGGCCGGGAACTGGAGTTCGCAGCCGGTCCTCGAACGGCGACCGGACGGAAAATCGTCATTATCGGTGCCGGACCGGCCGGTCTGTCATACGCATCGCTAGCCGCCCCTGGTAACACGGTCAGCGTTATCGACAAACGAGGCCAAGTGGGAGGCAATTTCCTACTGACGGGGAAGGCCCCCACCTTCAACGATGTTGAGGCCACGGAGCCGAGCTTCGCGGCTTACATCTCCAACCTGGAAAATGAATGCAGACGGGCCGGCGTCAGGTTCCATCTTGGTAAAGCTGCGCAATCCAGACCCGAACTTCTGCACGAAGCCGATCTCGTCGTCATCGCTGCCGGAGCTCGATACCGGGCCGGACTTGGTCCTTTGGTGGAGAAAATCCTGAACACGGCGTTCATGAAGTCAGGAGCCGTCAAGAAGGTTTTCAGCAACCAGAAAGTTCGCGATTTCTTTTACTACAGGCTACGCGTCGGGAGGGGAAATTCCCTCGTCCGCGCGCTCGGCCTGGGGGATCTCCCGAGCGACAGACTCGTAATCATCGGTGACGCCGCCCAAGCAGGTAAGGCGCGCGAGGCGATTAGCAGCGCGTTCGACGCAGCACTAAGGCCGCTACCAGCCGCAAACATTGATTCTCTACAGTTCGAACGAAACATCGGAGTGCAAAAATGAATACCTCGCTTAAAGGAAAGACCGCCATTATTACCGGTGCCGGTCGTGGCATTGGCAAGGCAATCGCCGCCCACCTCGTTGCCCAGGGTGCGAAAGTCGCAATCATCGACATCGACGCTGCGACGGCGGCTGACACTGCCGCCGAACTGGGCGGATACAGTGTCGCCGCTGACCTCACGGATCCCGCCTCTGTGCAACAGGCCATGGACGATGCTTCACACCAGCTGGGAGGACTGGACATCTTCGTTAATAACGCTGGAGTCTGCAACCCTGGTGAACTGCTGTCCGGAGATATCGGCCTCTGGGACAAGCAGTTCGCCGTGAACACACGAGCTGCCTATCTCTGTAGCGTCGCTGCCGCCCGAAAAATGATCGCCCACGAAAACCGTGGCTCGATCGTGATCATCACGTCCAACTGCGCAAGCAAACCTAGATTGGATCTTGCCGCATACTGCGCGTCCAAAGCGGCCACACAGATGATGGCGCAGTGTCTAGCGTTGGAAGTAGCGGGACACGGCGTCAGGGTCAACACGGTAAACCCCGGATCCTGCGAAACCGAAATGCAGCGCGAACAGTGGGCGCGGCTGGGAGTAGGACCCGAACGCCAGATCGAGGGGGATCTCAACGCCTTCCGCACCGGGATTCCGTTGGGCAGGCTTGCCCAACCGCAGGACATCGCCAATACCGTGGCTTTCCTGGCGTCCGACGAAACCAGCTTCGTGACTGGCCAGTCCTGGTACGTCGACGGCGGCCAAACTATCTAATTGCTCACCCAATAAGTGGCGATGGATACGGGTCCCGGCAGTCACTCTCGCCGCGGGCCCGACCGGTCGCAGAGAATTCTCGACACAGTCAGACGCCTGTGGAGAGTGACCAATCAGGACTGTCCTCACAGGAAGTAGACCCGAGCGGAGAAAAATGAGTTTTCATATCCAGTCTGACTGGTTGCCGTTAGTTGGTGAAGTCGTCGAGGTGCGCCTGCATAACGAGGTCGTCCGGCACGGCATCGTTGATGCCGTCACCAACGACAACTCGATTCTCTGGCTTGCCGTGGATGGCGTGAATCCACGCACCATGGTGCAAAGGTGGGATGGCTATGAGATCTGGATCGACTACAAATGGGAAAAGCCCGAAAAATCTCCGGTAAGTCTTCCTGCATGGTAGAAGAACGCGTGGTCGCTACAAACATTCAAATCTTAGGGAGCACTCACCTGGCAGTCATTCCCGAGCGCGAGCCGCAGCAGGCGAGCGGTCAAGCGGCCATCACGGCGTCAGCCGATGACCGGATGGAGATGTTGACATCTGACTGTTGGGGATCGATCAGGGCCGGAAGGCGGCGGGATTGCGAGCAGCGGCGGAGCGCTTCCATTGCCGCCGAGTCGACGTTGGCCCCGCTGACGTCGATTTCAAGGGCCAGACCATGCATGAGGGCGTTGGCCCGCCTCGCGACTACATAGAGGGCGTGAAGGCTCCGGGAGGTTAGCCGCCCGTGGGCTGTGATGCGGACCTGGGCACCATCGATGTCCATTTTTACGAGAAGCCGGATTTTTTCGGTCATGAGTCCTCTTCCGATCAGGAACCGCGACGCTGCGGTCCGGAACAAACACTAAACGGCGGATGTGACGCAGGCAACAGTTACTCCAGTTGTCGGCTTAACTGATTGCGAACCATCTTTTCTGGCTGGGCCATGGCCCTTCAGGGAATCCTGGCATAGGGTTTGACCCACTACCCGCTGGCTGCCCCACTGGGTTTATACGCACGATGTGGGCGTCCGGGCATGAACTTTGAACGCGGGATCTGGCCGACGCCGATTCCCGAATGATGAAGACGTGAGGGAGAAACATGACGCTTGCTCGTGCTGGACAACGAATAGCTACTCATCGTCCCTGTGTTCCCGCAGCGCTGCCAAGGGTACCGGCTTGTGGGCGGTGCGGCCCAGGGTTTCCGCTGACATTCCATGAATATGTTCCGGCGGTCTATGCGGCCGATGGCAGCGGATTGCGTCCGCCGTCGGCAAGCTACAGCTGTGCACGATGCGGTACAAAGGATAACCATCAGGTTCCCTCGGGCTGGGCCCCGCCTGAGTGGCAGTGGTACTCCTGAGCTAGGTAGGACATTGCTGCGACCACATGGGTTTGGACGCCCATGGACAGCGTCGGGTCGATCACGGGCGCGAAGAGCGGGGAGTGGTTGGCCGGAATGTCCCGGGCCACTGTTCCGCGTTCGACGGCGGCCCGGTAGCTTTCGGGATCCACGCCGCCCAAGAGCCAGAATGTGTATGGTGCATCGAAAGCGTCCGGAATGCGGCTGAAGTCTTCGGAAGCTGTCTGCCTATATGCGGTACGCACTGAGTCCTCCCCGAAATAGGCAGAGAATGCGGCCCGAACCTGCTCTGTCACGGCGGCGTCGTTGCTCGTGAGCGGGAACTGGTCGTAGTACTCGAAATCCGGGTCTTGCGGTGATCCGGCGGCAGAGCACTCGCCCCTGACTATCCGCTCAATCGCCGCGAGCACGGACGCACGAACCTGGGGGTCGTAAGTGCGGATGTTCAGGAGGAGGGTGGCGCGGTCCGGGATGATGTTCGACGTTGCTCCGGCGTTGAGCGCCCCTACCGTGACAACCGCGAAGTCGCCCGGCTTGGTCTCCCTCGAGACGATGGACTGCAGCCTGAGCACGATCGAGGAAGCCAGCACCACCGGGTCAACGGACATGTGCGGCATTGAGCCGTGTGCGCCCTTGCCGTACACCGTGATCTTGAGCGAGTCCGCGGCGGAGAGGACGGGGCCGGCCGTTGTTGCGACCATCCCTGCCGGGATCGGCATCACATGTTGGGCGAAGGCGACGTCGGGCCGCGGCACTTTGGCGACGAGTCCGTCGTCGAGCATTGCTTGGGATCCTGACCCGATCTCTTCGCCCGGCTGGAACAGCGCGATGTACGTCCCGGACCAGGCTGTCCGCCCGTCGGCCAAGAGCTTGGCCGCGCCGAGCAGCGCAGCGACGTGCAGGTCATGCCCGCACGCGTGCATGACCCCGTCCACGGTCGACGCATAAGGTAGCCCGGTCGCCTCGGCGACAGGTAGCGCGTCCGTGTCCGCGCGGGCAAGCACGGTTGGGCCGTCCCCGTTTGCGAGGATCCCGACGACGCCGGTGCCTCCGACGCGGGTTACTGCATAGCCGAACGCGGCGAGTTTCCCCTCGACGAGCTTCGAAGTCCTATGCTCCTCGAGGCTCAGCTCGGGGTGTCTATGCAGGTCCATATATGTGTCCTGGATCCAGGCGAGTTCTGTGCCAAGGCCTGCCAGGACTGCATCGCAACCGCTCATGGACAATCGCTCTCAGTAGCAGTTCGGAGCGCTTGGGCGAGCCGGCGCAACCGGGAAACCCAGCATAGACCCGGAAACCGAGCCGGGGGAGTCTACATTCCGAAGCCGCGAGCGGGATTACTTCCACGTCGCGGCTTCGGAAGGGCCGGTACTAGTCAGCGAGGATGTGGTACAGCGCTCGCCGGGCTTCGTCGATCTTTTCCATAGCCGCCGTACGCTGTTCGTCCGTTGCTGCGAAGCGGAATTGATGGATGACTCCCATGAGCTTTGCCACGCTCTGGTGGAACGCGGGTCCTGATCCCTCCGGATCGATGTTCCACGCATTTTCCAGCTCCTCAGCATGCTCCGCTACATATGCCTTCCCGGCATCGGTGAGTGTGAACTCGGTGCGCCGGCCTTCGCCGACAGGCGCAATGAGTTCCTCGTCAACGAGCTGCTGCAGGGTCGGATAGACGGAACCCGGGCTTGGGCGCCACGATCCCGACGTCTTCTCGGCGATTGTCTTGATGAGCCCGTATCCATTTGATGGCGCTTCGGCCAGCAGGGAGAGGATCGCGAAACGAACGTCGCCCTTGTTGGCCCGACGCGGGCCCCCGGGACCAAAGCCGGGACCAAATCCTGGTCCGAAACCCGGTCCGAAACCGCGGCCCGGCCCAAATCCGCGGCCCGGCCCGAATCCGCCGTGTCCGTGGGGACCGCGACGGCTGCGGCCGCGTCCGAAACGTTCCATATCCGGACCGCAATCTGTGTGCCTATTGTCGTGAATGCCTTTCATAACGGCATCGTCCTTTCAGTGTTTTGTGGGTTGCCCTCAGGCTCGCAGTTTGTTCTGCGATACTTAACGATATATCGCTGACTGTCGTTAAACAAGAGCTGGATTTGTTCGAACTTGGTCTGCGACGCAGGCCGGGGATACCCGATCGCTCTGCCGATTGCCCGCTCGGAACTTACGATGGTCGTGAACGAGATTGAGGACACTAAATGAGTGAACTACTGACGACCATCGAGGTCGAAGAATTCCTGCCGCATTCGCCTGTCAAGGTCTGGCGGGCTCTGACGGAACCCGGGCTGATCGCCCGCTGGTTGATGGAAAACGACTTCCAAGCGATCGTCGGGCATCAGTTCCAGATGCGCGGGATTCCCGTTCCGGCAGTTGGCTTCAGCGGCTTGGTGGCAAGCGAAGTCCTTGACGTGGAAACGGAGAAGCTACTGCGTATTTCGTGGCGGGACGCGAACTCCGGAAACAGCCTCAACAGCACCGTGACGTGGTCGATCGCCGCGGAAGACACGGGCACCCGTCTGTCGCTTGTCCATGACGGGTTCAATCCCGACGAGCCGACGCACGTGGCATCGCACCGCATCATGAGCGGTGGCTGGCGAAACCATGTGCTTCCGCGGCTCGGCCAGACCTTGGCCGGACTCGACAGCACTGAATCCGACAGCGCCGAACTCGACAGCTAAGGGCAAACAATGCAATTCGTCGTTTTCTACAGCTCGGACCCTTCGGCACTTCCGGGGCTCCAGGCCGTCTATCCCCGGCACGTTGAATATATGCAGGCCTTCGCCGCCAAGGGCGGCCTGATCGGCATCGGGACTTTCAACAATCCCGCCGTGAACGGTTCGATGGGCATCTTCACCAGCAAGGAAAGGGCGGAGCAGTTCATCGCGGGCGATCCTTTCGTCCTGGAAGGACTGGCAGTACCCAGCGAGATCCGGGAATGGAACGCAGTAATGTTCAGCCCACAGGATCTCGCCTGACGTCGGTCAATCCGCGCAGCTCACCCGCGCGGGCTCCACGAACACTGGCACTTTAGGCTCGATTCCCCACGCCACCCGGTGTAGTGCGGTTGCGAGCCAACCCCGGAGCCGAGACGGCCGCAGGCGCCTTGCCGGGCGTGCCGGAACAACCGGTGCCCCCGGCAAAGCACTGCGGCTGTCATTGTTCACGAGGCCAACGACTGCGCAAGCCATCATCAACGAAAAATCCATAGTCATCTTCTTCTCATCTAAGCGTGGAGCCCTGAACTGGTTGACCAGTTAGCGGCTGGAAGAAACCCGAATAATCCAAGGCGGAACCGCCGTCGTTCAAGGTTCTGTTAAAGACGCTAAGCGCTCTGGAAGACGATGTCAGCAGATGTGCCGCTCCCTGCTTTTCCTAGGACTGACGGTCCTACCCCACCGCACGCGGCCAAGCGGCAAGGCCTTGAACCCTCAGTCCGAGATCGACGCCGGTGCCGCCAGTTCGCTTGCGGTGGTGGCCGCCCAGCTCGCGAGCAGTTTCAGGCGTTCGTCGCTCGCTGACCCGGGTTCCGCGGTGTACGCGAACATCGTCCACCCGGGGTTGGCCGGCAGTTCCATTGCCTCATAACTGAGTTCGAGGTCCCCGACCACCGGGTGGTGCATTCGCTTGGTGCCGGTTCGGTGGAAGCGGACGTTGTGGGCGGCCCAGCGTGTGCGGAATTCCTCGCTCCGAGTAGCGAGCTCGCCGACCAGATCGCTCAGGCCCTTGTTGTGCGGCTGCCGTCCGGCGTAACCGCGGAGGGTGGCGACGATGTCGTTCGCGCCTTGCTCCCAATCGAGGTAGAAGTTGCGTGACTCGGGGTTGAGGAACACAAACCGGGCGTTGTTCACGGGCCGGACCGGATCGGTAAAAAGGGGCGAGAAAAGGGCGCGGCCGAGTGGGTTCGCAGTGATGAGATCCATGCGCTCGTTCCGCACCCACGTCGGTGCACCCGTGATTGCGTCCATGAATCGCTGGAGGCTCGGGCGGATCTGCTGTGCGGGCGTGACCGCCCGGCGGCGGCGGGCCGGCCCGGGCTGCGCGGCCCGGGCGAGATCGAACAAGTGGGCGGTTTCGGCTTCGTCGAGCCTGAGGGCGTGGGCAATCGATTCGAGCACTTCGTCCGAGACACCTGTGAGGTTACCGCGTTCCAGCCGCGCGTAGTAATCCACGCTGACTGAAGCCAAGGTTGCGACTTCTTCCCGCCGCAACCCAGGCACCCGGCGGTTGGCACCCACAATGAGATTCACTTGCTCGGGTGTCACTTTGGCCCGCCGCGAGCGCAGAAACTCACTCACATCGTTTCGACTGTCCATGGATTCAGGCTACTTCCGGCAGGGGACGTGTGGGAGGTCTTGTCAGTACACCGTTAAAGCACGGTGGGCGGATACGGCAGGGTGCCGTACCCGCCCACAGTGCTTAGTTGCCTTGGGGGTTAGTGACCGGGGCCGCCGGTTTCGGTTGCCGTGACCTTGAAGCTCGCATCGAGCTTGACGGTGGCGTGCGTGCCGTCCGACTTGGTGATGTGGGCTTCATAGGCGGCGCTGCCGTCGTCTTCGGTGGTCAGGTTCTCCACCGTGGCGCCGGAGTTGGCGGCCAGTACAGCGGCCTTCACCTTGCTTGCGGTGTCACCCGTGAGATCGGTTTCGTTTCCGTGGTTGCCGTGGCCGCCCTTCCCGCCTCCGGGGCCGCCGGTTTCGGTTGCCGTGACTTTGAAGCTCGCATCGAGCTTGACGGTGGCGTGTGTGCCGTCCGACTTGGTGATGTGGGCTTCATAGGCGGCGCTGCCGTCGTCTTCGGTGGTCATGTTCTCCACCGTGGCGCCGGAGTTGGCGGCCAGCACGGCGGCCTTGACCTTGCTTGCGGTGTCGCCGGTCAGGGCCGTTTCGTTTCCGTGCGTGCCACCATCCGCGGGGGCGGATGGGCTGGCAGTTGAGGTGTCGGTGGTTGCGGCGTCGGCGGGAAGTGCCATGGCCGTGAGGGCTCCGCCGCCTGCGACCGCGCCGATCAGGGCAGCGCCCACTGCGATTTTCCGGACTTTGTTCACGATGTTGCTCCTTAGAGGTTCAACTCCGAGGGGTTCGAAGCTGTATCCCATCCTCGAAGCCCACACTTTGGCCCCTCTATACCTGTGCTGTGCCTCAACTGTGACAATTCCGCCTGGCTCACAGGATCCGGTTGCGTGGCACCACGCGAACGCCTAGAGGTTGGTCATCCGTTCTGCGGCGTCGTTGTAGCGCCCGCCCTGTACCTGGATCTTCGAGGCTGCATCCTCGATTTCGCCCAGTTCCGCGGCGGACAATTCGACGACGGCGGCACCGATGTTTTCCTCCAAGCGGTGCAGTTTGCGCGTTCCGGGGATCGGGACGATCCAGGGCTTCTGCGCCAGGAGCCATGCCAAGGCGATCTGGCCCGGAGTAGCACCCTTGCGTCGTGCGATGTTCGCGAGCAGTTCGACGACGGCGGCATTGTGCTGGAGCGCTTCCGGCGCGAACCGGGGGATGGTGCTGCGGATGTCGTTGCCGGCGTCGAAGCTCGTGGCCGCGGTAATGGTACCTGTCAGGAAGCCTTTGCCGAGTGGGCTGTAAGGGACAAAACCGATGCCCAGCTCCTCGCACGCGGCCAGCACTTCCTCCTCGGGGCGGCGCCACCAGAGGGAGTATTCGCTTTGGATGGCGCTCAGGGGCTGGATGGCATGCGCCCGGCGGATTGTTACCGCAGATGCTTCGGACATGCCGAAGTGCTTCACCTTGCCGGCCTCGATCAGTTCCTTGACCGCTCCCGCCACGTCTTCGATGGGAACGTCGGGGTCCACCCGGTGCTGGTAGTAGAGGTCGATGACGTCGACGCCGAGCCGGCGCAAAGAGCCTTCCACGACGTCCTTGATGACCTCCGGGCGGCTGCTCACGCGCCCGCTTGGCTTGCGCTCTGCGGGATCGATGTCCCATCCGAACTTGGTGGCGATCACCACTTGGCCTTTGTACGGGGCGAGGGCTTCGCCCACCAGTTCCTCGTTGGCATACGGGCCATAGATTTCGGCGGTGTCGAAGAATGTCACGCCCCGGTCCACGGCGGCTCGGATCAGCGAGATCATTTCCTGCCGGTCCGGCTTGTCGCTGTATCCACCAGTCATGCTCATGCAGCCCAGTCCGACGGCGGAGACCTCCAAGCCGTTGGTGCCCAGTGTGCGCTTTTCCATCGTTCGTCCTCCCGTGTCGTGAATCCTGTGTCGTGAAACAAGATCCAGCCTTGCCGTCAACACTAGGGACGCGACGGTACTGGCAGGGAGTCCCTGTCAGTACCTCTCTCAGCGGGGAGTTCCCGACGACGGCGATCGGCCGCCGTCGGGCGCCCAAGTGAGCCGCCGCCGTCGGGAGCTGCTTGTCAGCAGGCCGGCCGGTTCCGGACGTCGCTCGAGACATGCTGCTTGAGCAGCGAGCCTCCGGCTTCTGCCTTCAGTTCGCGGTTTTCAACCATGACCTGCCCGCGCAAGACCGTCATGCTCGGCCAGGCGGCCACCTCGTAGCCGTCCCAGGGGGTGTAGTCGGCCTCGTGCAGGTCCTCGGCATGGATGGCCCGCTCCACCGTGGTGTCCAGGACAGCCAAGTCGGCGTCGCTGCCCACCGCGATCACGCCCTTCTGCGGGTACAGTCCAAGGATCTTCGCCGCGTTGGCGGAAGTGATGTCAACAAAGCGGGTGAGATCGAGCCCGCGCTTGGCCACTCCTTCGGTGTACGCGACAGCCATGCGCATCTCGACCCCGGCGTGACCGCCCGTGGCGTCAAGAATGGTCTTGCCTCGGGTCTTTACCTCGAGGTCGGTGCAAACTCCGTCCGTTGCCAGGGTACTGAGCGAGCCTTCGAGCAACGATTCCCACATGGAGTCGCGGTCGGTTTCCGATTTCAAGGAAGGGTAGGTGTGGTAGATCGCGCCGTTCTTCTGTTTGTAGTCTTCCGCGGTGAAGTACGCGTAGTGGGGGAGGATCTCGCCATAGACCGCTTGGCCGCGCCCGCGTGCCTCTCGGATGGCATCCACGCCTTCGCGGGCGCTGACGTGCATGAGGTAGATAGGCGCACCGACGTGCTCGGCGAGGGTGATGACCCGCTGGAAGGACAACTTTTCCGAAAGGTTGTTGTGGGCATGGTGCATGTTCTCCAGCCCGATCCTGCCTTCGCGCTGCAATTGCTTGTAGGCGTACATAACGATGTCGTCGTCCTCGGCGTGCACCGCGAGCATTGCCCCGGCATGGGCTGTTTGTTGCATTAGCCCCCACATATTGCCGAGGTCCGTCTTCTGCTTGGGGCGCGTCGGGGTGGTGTTGGTCATCCAGACCTTGTAGCTTCCATGGCCAGCGGCGACGGCGTCGGGAATCTGTTCGAGCACTTCGAACGGAATTTCCGGTTCCTTGAACGTGCCGTGCAAGGCGTAATCGGTGTAGCTTGACCCGGCCCACTCGGCCGACTTGCGGGCGAAGGACTCCGACAGCTCATCGCCGGGTTGCCAATGCGCGAAATCCACCAACGTGGTGGTCCCACCATAGATGGCGCCTTCGCTCACCCGGTCGGGGCCAAAACACTTGATTCCGCTTTCGGCCGCCGTCGGAAGGACGGAGTTGGTATGGACATGCGGGTCCACGCCGCCGGGGACAACCAATTGGCCGCGGAGATCGACGGTACGTGCTGCTTCCTCCGTGGGACCGAGGCCGGTCTCGCGGAGGGACACAATCTTGCCTCCCGCAATGCCGATGTCCAGGTTTTTGGCGCCGGAGGGGGTAACCACCAGGCCGTTGGTGAGAACGAGATCAAGCATCAGGGGGTCGCGCCTTTCAGGGTTGGTGAGGATTCAGAGTTGGTGAGGTTCGAGGGAAAACGGTGCGGACGTGAAGTAGCGGGCGGCGAGGGAGACTTTCACCGAGGCGCGGGCGTTGACGAGCTGGGATACGGAAACATCAGCGGCTGCGCTCATCAGCATCGCAGCCTTCTCGCGGGTCCACTTCCGGTCCGCCTGCAGGAGTTCGAGCATGTCGTCGAGCGCCAGCCGCGCGGCGTCGTCGAGGGTCTCGCCGTCGCCGATCGTGATGACGCTACCCCCGGACAGGACCACCGGCCGCTTGACGGTGACCCCGGCCAGGACATGGCAGGAGAGGACAACGCTGCCCTCGACCTCGACGGCGGTAAGGGAGCACTCGCCGTCGCCCTGTACTGCATGGAGGTCGCCGGCATAGAGCAAGGCGTTCGCGCTCTGCACGGGCAAGATGACGGCGGAACCAGCGGTCACGTCCTTGCAGTCCATGTTGCCGCCGTGCATTCCGACGGTGCTTGAGTTGGGATTCCCGTCGGCCGGTGCCACGCCGATCTTGCCGATCATGGGCCGGATGGGAATCCGGATGTCGTCGTCGAACCGGACGCTCCCGTCCACAATGTCGACAACCCGGCCGGATCGCCCTAGCCCTCCGGTGAAACCGCCGCGCCCGGGAAGTGTCACCATGGCGCCCCGGTCCGCTATCCGGATCTCGTGGACGTCAATACGGAGTGTGTCCCCTGGATTGACGCCGCGCACCGCGACCGGCCCTGTCACGGGGATGGACAACTTCTCGTACTCATCGGTGCTTTCGAACAGGCCACCTGTCAGTAGGCTCCGGGCGCCGAGGGAGAACTGCTCGCCTTGGCCTACTTCAATCACGGGGGTGGCGTCGCGGTCAAAGGATCCCGCTGCCGATTCAAAGCTTGCGTGGAGCATGTTCAGCATGCTGCCCCTTTCGTTTGAGGCGGTGGCGTAAACCTAGACGGTGGGGTAGACGGGCCGTGCCCACTTTTGATCGGCGGCTACTCGTCCGACGACGGCCTGCCGGTAGGCGTGCTGCAGTTGGCGGGTGAGTTCGCCGGCAGTACCGTCGCCGATCGGCGTGCGGTCCACGGAAGAGACGTGGTTGATTTCGGCGGCGCTGCCGCACACGAAGATTTCGTCAGCCGAGTAGAGTTCCGTGCGGTCGATCGGGCGGATGTCGACGTCGACGCCGAGGACGTTGCGTGCGAGATGGAGGACGCTGTCCCGGGTGATCCCCTCCAGGATGCTGTCCGTTGCGGGGGGCGTGCACAGCCGGCCCTGGCGAACCATGAACACGTTGTAGCCGGCACCTTCGGCAACATGGCCGTCCTCGGTCAGCAGAAGGGCTGCGTCGTACCCGTTGCGCCGGGCCTCCAGCATGGCAAGGCGCCCGTTTTGGTAGTTGGCGATCGATTTGACCCTGGGCGGCATGGAGCGGTCGGACAAGCGGGCCCAACTGCTGATCTGCACGTCCAGTCCGCTGGCACCGAAATAGTTGCCCATCGGGATGGCCGCCATGAATACGGTGACCGGACTAGTGTCCTCCGGCTTGCCGTCGCTCGAGTCGACGAATACTTGTGCGCGCATGTGGAGGTTCCCGTGCAGCTCGTTCGCCCGCACCAGGCCGAGCAATTGTTCACTCAAGACGCCGATGTCACGCGGCCCGTCGATTTCCACCACCCGCATCGAGTCAATCAAGCGGCGCATGTGGTCGGCCACCCGGAAGGCGTAGAGCTGCTGGTCCTCATCGCTCCAATAGGCGCGGAACCCTTCGAAGACGCCGACGCCGTACTTCAACGTGGTGCTCAGGACGTGGAGCTTGGCATCTGCGTACTCCACCAGTTCGCCGTCACGCAGCAGGTAGCGAACGCTGGGCTCGAATGCGGGCTCTTTGGTGTCGGTCACAGTTGCCGATTTACTCAGATTGGTCATTGTTGTCTCCAAATCGTGTTCGGAAAACAGATCAGGGCTCGGCTTCACACCAAGGTTGACATCCGTCTTCATCTTACTGTTGGCGTTGTCACCATAATGAAGACGCTTTGGTGGTCCTGTCAACAGTGACCATTGACACACAATCGAAGACTTCAATAAAGTGATGAAACTTCGATATGCAAATTCTCGGCAGGATGTCGAGTGGCTGGAGCCCCTGATGCGCCAGTCAAAAGAAGGCTTTCACCTACACCCGTCAACCGGATCGAGTGCCAATTGAGTGAAACTACGACAGCCGAGTCCCGGACTCCAGTGACGTCCCTGGGCGGACGTGCGTCGGGCTGGGCCAAGCAAGGCAGGGCCTGGGCGTACAAGCGATCAGGGGCGGTGCTCGCCGTCGTCGCCGCCGGCATTATTGTGGGACTCCCGCTTGCGGCGATTTTCCTCCACCTTCCCCAAAACCCCCTGCAACCGGACGTGGAATCCATGGCCCTGGCCCCCAACTCCGTTCATTGGTTCGGCACGGACGGCAACGGCATGGATGTGTTCTCCCGGACGATTGAATCGGCGAGGCTCGACCTTCCCATTTCCCTCGCGGCGACGGCTATTGCCCTTGTCATTGGCGTTCCCTTGGGCCTTTTCGCCACTACGGGGGTGGCCGGCGAAGCGATCATGCGGGTAGTCGACGCCTTCGCCGCGCTCCCCATCATCGTGATTGCCGTGGTGTCCATCCAGCTCATGGGCGGCGGAGCCACCGATGTCATCCTCGCCATCGCCCTGGTTGCGGCTCCGCGCTTTGTCCGCTTGTCCCGTGCGGCGGCGATTTCGCTCCGCTCGTCACGGTACGTGGAGGCCGCGGTGGCCATCGGATGCTCGCCCATCCGCGTGGCCTTCAACCACATCTTCAGGAACGCCTACGGTGTGATCCTCGTGCAGGCCACGCTGACCACGGCCGGCGCCCTGAGCACGATTGCCGCCTTGAACTTCCTCGGCGTCGGGGTCAAACCGCCCCAGCCAAGCTGGGGCGCGATGATCGAGGACGGCGTGAGCATGCTCATCCGGGGCCAATGGTGGGCCGTGGCTTTTCCGGCGCTGGCCCTCCTCCTGGTCATCGGCTCGCTCAACATCATCGCCGGTGCCATTGAGGACAAGATGGAACGAGTGGAGCACACCCGATGAACAAGACCCTCCAAGTCCGGGAACTCGAAACCGAGTTCCACACTCCCCGGGGTGTGGTCCGGGCGCTGCATGGCGTCTCCTTTGAGGTGCAGGACAACGAGATTGTCGGGATCGTCGGTGAATCCGGCTCGGGCAAATCGACCGTGGTCCGTTCCATCACGAAGCTGTTGATGCCGCCGGGCAAGGTGTCTGCCGGCAACGTCAACTTCGCCGGACGCAGCCTCCTGGACCTGCCCGAGCGGGAAATGCGCCAAATCAGGGGCAAGGAGATCGGATTCATCGCCCAGAATCCGTTCAGCGCCCTGAACCCGGTGACCCGCATCGAAAAGCAGTTCGCCAATATCGCCAAGGCGCACGGAGTGAAGGTCGACGCCTCCGAGCGCACCCGTGCACTGCAGCTCTTGGAATCGACGGGAGTCCGCGATCCGGAACGCGTGATGCGCGGTTACGCGCACGAACTGAGCGGCGGCATGGCCCAGCGCGTCGTCATCGCCATGGCGCTTTACCTCAACCCGCAGCTCGTGATCGCCGATGAGCCGACGACGGCGCTCGACCTCACCGTCCAGCGCCAGGTCCTGGACACCCTTCGCCGGCTGACGGTCGAGAGCGGCCGCTCGATGCTGATTGTGACCCATGACCTCGGGGTGGTGGCCTCATACTGCAACCGCGTCCTTGTCATGTATCGCGGAAGCATCGTGGAACAAGGACTCGTCGACGACGTTTTCATCCGTCCGCAGCATCCTTACACGATCTCCCTGCTCAACTCGGTGGTGCGTCCCGAAGACGAGACGCAATACGTTCCAGGGGATGCGGAAGCGCCGGATACCGAGGAGCCGGAAACGCCAAACCCCTCCAAGGTCCAATTGTCCGAAGCCCGGAGGTCTTGAGAATGCCGCTCCTTGAACTCGTGGATGTCACGAAGATCTTCCGTACTCCCCACGGAGAAGCGCGCGCCGTGGATGGAATCACCCTGTCCGTGGAAGCCGGCGAGACGCTCGGCATCATTGGCGAAAGCGGTTCCGGCAAGTCAACGCTCGGCCGCTTGATCCTGAGATTGACCGAGCCGGATTCCGGATCCGTCGTCATCGAGGGGCAGGACGTGTTGGCCCTCGGCCGTGGCGAACTCCGCCGCAAGCGGCGCCATTGGCAGATCGTCTTCCAGGAACCCTTCGCGTCATTGAACCCGCGCCTGACGATCCGGCAGATCGTCGAGGAGCCGCTCATCGTAGCCCGGATGGGCAACCGTGCCGAGCGGCGGTTGCGGGTCCTGGCGACCTTGGAAGAAGTCGGCCTCTCGGCCGATTTCATGGACCGACGCCCGGCGAACCTCAGCGGGGGACAGCAGCAGCGCGTCGGCATCGCACGCGCCCTGGTCACGAATCCCAGCCTGGTGGTCCTGGACGAGCCAACGTCCTCGTTGGACCTGACTATCCGGGCCTCGATCCTGCGCACCCTCGCGCGCCTCGGGGCTACGCGCGGCCTCACGTACGTGTTCATTTCCCACGACATCGAAACGGTCCGGCATTTCTGTTCCACGGTGGCTGTCATGCATCGCGGCAAAATCGTCGAAACCGGTCGCACCCAGGACGTCTTGATGGCGCCGCAGCACCCTTATACCCAATCGCTGATTTCCGCCGCGTTGCCGGTGGTTCCCTATTCCGCCGTCGTTGGCTCTACGAATTCCCGGGGGCAGATTTCATGATCCGCTACATCATTTCAAGGCTCCTGATTGCTGCCTTATTGCTGTGTGGCCTCATCACCCTCAGTTTTGGCCTCGTGTCCCTTCTTCCCGGCGACCCCGCGGTGGCCCTTCTGGGTGAATACGCAACCCCGGCAGACGTCGCCCGTATCCACGCGGAACTTGGCCTGGACCTGCCTTTCTGGGAACGCTACCTCGGCTACATGTCCAGGACCCTGAGCGGGGACCTTGGCCATTCCCTCTTCACTGGCAGTTCGGTGTCCATCGAAATCCTGACCAGGCTCCCCAATACCTTGATCTATATGGTGCCGGGGCTCGCCTTGGCCCTCATCATCGGTATGGCGAGTGGAACGTTCGCGGCTTATCGCTACCGGCGCTTTGCCGACAAGGCCTTCACCTTCTGGATATCCATCCTCATGGCCATGCCGGAATTCGTGCTGGCCCTCGTGTTGCTGTTTGTCTTCTATCAACAACTGCGCATCGCGCCCGCACCGATCGGCATGCTCTCAAGTGCGCAGATCACTCCGCCGCGCGTCACGGGATCGATTCCCCTCGACGCCATAGTTGCCGGCCAATGGGGTACGTTTTCGTCAATCCTCGGCCGCGCCGTCCTTCCCATCGTGACCATGGGCTTGTTCTTCGCTGCCCCGTTCGGAAAGACAGTCCGCTCAGGCCTCTTGCAGGTGCTCCAATCACCACAAATCGAGTTCGCGAGGGCCTGCGGACTGCGTCCCACCCAGGTCTTCCGATATGCCCTCAGCGACATCCGCGGGTCGCTCATGACCTACTTGGTACTTCTCTTTGCTGCGTCCCTCAGTGGAGCGGCCATTGTGGAAAGTGTCTTTTCCTGGCCCGGAGTGGGTGGTTGGTCGCTCGACGGCGTACTCAAAGGCGACGTGCCCGTCATTCAGGGCTTTGTCCTCATCATGGGAACCACAAGCTTGCTCGGCTACGTCATTCTCGACGCCTTGATCACCCTTCTGGACCCCCGTACGCGCAGCAAAGCCGTGGCCGGACGCCGTCAGAAGCGCCAGCGCGCAACGCCGGCAACCATCTCCTAAGAAGTCCTCAGCCGCCCCCGGAGAAGTCTTGACAGACGTCTCCCGACTTCAATAGATTGAAGATATGTTCACTAAAGTTCATGAAGATAAAGTTATCGCCCTCGGTGGAACCATTCCGCTCGACGGCCGCGTGAGCTGGGTGCCGGCCGGAGCAAGCGGCTTCCAGCCGTCGAATTGCTATCTCCTCAGCGAAGGGTCCGGCCGGTTGTTGGTCGACACCGGGCTCGCAGTCCACAGCCAGGAAATCCTTGACGACCTGGTTGAACTGCTCGACGACGACGGCCGGCTCTCCATGTTTTTCACGCGGAGCGAGATGGACTGCGTTTCGAACCTGGAACCCATTGCCGGGAAGTTCGACATCGAACGCCTCTTCACCGGCGGCGCCATCAACCCCTTCGATGCCTTTGATGACCTCAGCCGGCTCGCGCTCCGAGGCCGCCGGCAGCAGATCGACCAGAAGGGAGAGGGCGGAGATTCCATGGCCCGCACTCCCGAGATCGAGGTGGCGCCGGGCCGTCACTTGACCATCGAGTCGCCGCTCCTGCGGCTCCTCCCGACCTTCTGGGGCTGGGACGCGAATACCGGAACCATCTTCACCTCCGATACCTTCACCCACGGCACCATGACGAGCCCGGACGGTTCCCGCATCATCGACTCGATCGCCCAGGACACCACCACGGCCAAGCAGGTCGCCGAGCACCTCTATGCGAAATACGAATGGATCCCTCGGGCCACGTGCGAGCCGCTCCGGGAATGGCTCTCGGACAAGTTCGAGACGCTGGCCCCAGAGACCATCGCCCCTTCCCGCGGTTGCGTGATCCGCGGGCGTGAGCTCGTCCGCCGGCACCTTGATTTCATGCTCGCCGCGCTGACACCGGAAAAGGCATAGGAGAATCCCGATGGAAGAACTAGTAGAAACCATGAGCCGCGACCTTCCGCGTGAGGTAGCCGACGGAGTCACCTGGATGAGTTCATGCCTGCCGTTCCACCTCCAGGACCGCGTTATCCACGGGCACACCTCCACGTACCTCGCACAAGGGACCGAGTCGTCGATCCTCATTGATACGGGCAACCCCTCCAGCTGGAACATCATTTCCGAAACCCTTGACGGGTTGCTGGGGGACAAGCCGCTGAGCTACGTCTTCCCGACGCATCCGGAGCTTCCGCACACGGGAAACCTTCCGCGCCTCGTGGAGAAGTACCCCGATATCAAGGTTGTCGGCGACATCCGGGACTACCACCTCTTCTACCCGCAGATCGTGCCCAACCTTCATGCCCGGGTTCCCGGGGACAAAGTGGATCTCGGCGGCGGGTATGAATTCGTGATCGTCGAGGCCATGATCAGGGACCTGCCAAATACCCAATGGGGCTTCGTACCGAAGTCGGGCGTGCTTTTCACGGCCGACGGTTTTTGCTACATGCACCGCCCGGAACTCGATGATGAGGATCCGGTGCACCTCCCCGGCGAATGTGGCCTGACAACAGATGAACTCTCGGCACCCATCGCGGTCGAGAACGCAGCCTTCTTTACCGGCAGCGCGTTGTACTGGGCCAGATTCGCCAACGACGCCGACCAGGTTTACGACCGCGTCGGCAAGCTGATGGACGACCTTGGGGTCAAGATCGTAGCGCCCACCCACGGCAACGTGATCACCAATATTCCGGAGGTGGCGCCCATCATCCGGGCCGGCCACAAGCACGCCTACCGTTACTAATCCACTGCCCACATCAGCAGCGCACTACTCGTAACACGTCCTTTCCCTCTGTACAGAAATTGGAACCAGGCTTATGAAGAATTCGCGTTTATTGCTCGGCTGGGTCGCAGCCGCGGCAGCTGTGTCGCTCACCGGATGCGGGGGAGCCACTCCCACCGCAGCATTGGCCAAGCCGGAGTCGGTCGTCATTGCGGTCGGCGCCCTCCCGGACAGCCTCACCCCCGCCCCGTGGGGCGGCAGTGCATCACACGTTGTGCTCAGCGGCCTCGGTTCCCAGTTGCTGGAGTACAAAACCGGCGCGACTGATGACCAATCATGCTCGACGCCGTCTACCGCGGTCACCGGGCGGCTCGCCGAGAGCGCCGTACCCGCCACGGACGGCAAAGGGGTCATCGTCAAGCTGCGGAAGCTGACAAGCCAATTTGGAAACACCCTCTCGGCTGAGGACGTGAAATGGAGCCTGGCGATTGGCATGGTGCGGCAGCCCGTCATGAAGGGGACGCTCAAGAGCAGCGGATTCAACGTGGACAACCTCGTCACCGTGATCGATGACCGCACTGTTGAACTCAACACCCTGGGGACGACGTCATACACGCTCGAGTCACTGCAGAACAATCTCTTCTACATCCACGACAGCAAGGAAGCGAAACTTCACGTCACGCCGGATGACCCGACGGCAAACAAGTGGCTCTCGAAGAACCTGGCCGACTACAGCGGGTGGAAGCTCGAGGAGTTTACTCCCGGGACGTCCCTGACCGTGACCGCGGACCCGAACTGGGGAGGCGATCGAGGCTCAGTGAAGCGTGTTGTGGTCAAGGCCGTTCCCGACACCGCAACCCGGACCCAATTGGTGAAGACCGGCGAGGCCCAGATTGCCAACGGCTTCGAATATGACCAATACAGTTCCATGACCGGCGTCAGCGGAGTGAGTGTTCTCAAGTGCACCAGCCAGACCCGCGACACCATGATGTTCAACACGAAGACCGGTCCGCTGGCAGACGAGAAGGTTCGCCAGGCAGTCTCCATGGCGATCGACCGGGCCGCCCTGGCCAAGGGCGCCTATGCCGGCCTCGCGGACCCTGCGGGCTCGATCTTTCCGACGGTGAAGGATTCGCCCACCTACAAATACGACCCCGACGGGGCCAAGAAGCTGCTGGCACAGACCCAGTACGCGAACGGGTTCCCGCTGACATTGAGCTACAGCGTGAGCCGCCCGGGTCCCGTCGCGAAGAGTTCAGCCGTCCTCATCCAGTCCATGCTGGCGAAGGTGGGCATCACGGTGCAGCTGTTGAATGTGGCGAGCCCGACCGACTTCTCCTCCGCACTCATCGACGGCCGCTTCCAGGCCGTCCTGTACTCCGAGCCGATCGTCATCGCTGACCCTGCCTTCTACACCTACGCGTTCTACTCCACCGGAGCTCCGAGCAATAGCACCGGATGGTCCAATCCTGAATTCGATGCCACACGGACTCAGCTGGCCGCTACCCCCAGCACGAACACAGACCAGCGGGCGGCCCTGCTTAAGAAGATGGCCGGATTGGTTGACCAGGGCGCTCCGATTCTCTCCTTGGTGGAAGTCCGGAACCTGATCGTCAAGCAGGACACCCTGACGGGAGCGGTACCGCTCACCAACGACCAGGTCTATTTCGCCGGTCTGGGCAAGTAACAAAACCCTATGAAACACGTAGTTCTGGCCGGCGGGCGACCGCCGGCCAGAACTCACCCGACCCCGGTTTCCCCATGACCCCGGATCCGCTTGAAGGAAGAAGACCATGATTGAAATCTGCGGCAAACCCGTCCGCGACACCCTGGAGGAACTGCTCGATCCCGCCACCACCGCCTTGGTTGTCATCGACATGCAGGTAGGAGCTGTTTCGCACGGAGGCGCAATTGGGGATTCCGGGCATGACATGAGCATGATGCCGTCCGTTGTCGAAAAATGCGGCCGTGCCATCACCGCCGCACGGGCCAACCGGGTGCCGGTTTTCCATATTCGCGTCGAGAACCTTCCCGACGGCGCAAGTTCTCCGGCGGCCTGGTTGCGTGCCCTCTATACCGCGGCGAACGGCCGCCCTATCGACCTCGGCAAGCTCAGTGCCAAAGGCGACCCCGCGACGGAATTTTGCGAACCCTGCATGCCCGAAGACGGGGAAGTCGTCATCACCAAACGACGCCCCAGCGCTTTCATTGCCACCGAACTCGCCTTGCTGCTGCGCAGCCAGGGGATTGAGTCGGTGGCGCTCGTGGGCGTTTCCACCGGTGGCTGTGTGGAAGCAACCCTGCGCGACGCCGTGCACAACGACTTCTATGCCGTGCTGCTCGAGGACGCGGTGGGAGCCTACGACACGGTGGTACACGATGCCGCGTTGACCGTCATGCGGGCCCGGCACGACGTCTGCACCCTCGATGAAGCTATTGCCGTCTGGGAGACGGCCAGCACCTCCTGAACATCCGGATCCAAGGGAAGGAGCGAAAATGGGCGGTTTGCTCAGCGGCCGGATCTACCGGCTCGGCGGGGACATCGAATTGGACGAGCACGTGAGCTGGTGCCCGCACGGCGTACGGCGTACGCAAGCGGTGAACTGCTACTTGATCAAGGGCCCGTCCGGTTCAGTGCTGGTAGACACCGGCATACGCCTTCATCAGGACGACATCATCGAACAGCTTGATCGGTTGCTTTCACCGGGAGAGCCCCTATCCATTGTCCTCACCAGGACAGAAATGGAATGCTGCCTCAACATCCCGGCCATCGAGGAACACTTTGCGGTCGACGCGGTCTGGTACACGGGCGGAATCACCGTGCCCCGTTCGAAGGCTGAATCCAGGCGGATTGCCGTGGATCCGGGGACATCGAGGCGTGTAGAAGTGCTGGACGGCGTCGTCGTCGAACTCGTCTCACCGCTGCTCCGGCTCCTGCCGACGCTCTGGGTTTTCGATCCGGAATCGGGCGCGCTGCTGACCTCGGATGCGTTTACCCACGGCGGGGGTGCCGGCCCCGAGGCCCGTGAGGGGCTCCGGAAATTCCGCTGGTTTACAGGGGCGGATACCGGGCCGATCGCCAGGAACGTTGGCGACGTCTTCCGTGACCGCGATGTCCGCGCCGTCGGCCCCGGCTACGGAACTCCCTTTGTTGGCAGGGACCTGTGCCTTGAGCAGGCAGGCGAGCTCGCGCGGGCAATCGAGGAAATGGGTATCCAGTGAATGAAGGTCCAGTGAAGTACGATGCAGTCGAACTCCGTTGGCTTGCCGACGGAACTTACTGGCTGGGTGGCTGCCTGTCGGCCAACGCCCAGGGCCAGGAAGTCCACTATCACGTCTCCTCATACCTGTTGGTGGGCTCCAAGGCGACGCTCTTGGTGGACACGGGGGATCCGGCTCACCGTGCTGTTCTTCTTGCCCAACTGGAATTGGTTCTTGGTGAACGGCCCTTGGATTATGTCTTTCCGACCCATCCCGAGATCCCGCACGCCGGGAATCTGCCTGCCCTGTTGGACAAGTATCCCGAGGCGCTCGTGGTGGGTGACGTCCGTGATTACCATCTGCATTTCCCCGAATACCGCTCAAGGTTCCGGACGCAGGCGGCAGGCAGCCGGATCGATCTTGGCGATCGGGAGTTCCGCTTCCTTCCGGCCTTCATCCGGGACCTGGAGAACACTCTCTGGGGCCATGACGACGGCGCCCGGATGATGTTTGTTTCGGACGGCTTCTCCTTTATCCACGATGTCCCCGCAGCGCGCGGAGACGGGGCAGCAGAGGACGACGACGAACCGGTCCACCTTCCCGGTCAATGCCGCCTGTTGTCCGGCGAGATGCCGGAACCTCCCACGGTGGACCAAGCGGCGTATGGCACTGGCCGGGCTCTCTACTGGACGAAGTTCGTGGACGTCAGCGATGCCTTCGACGGCATTGAAGCAGTACTGGACACGCTTCCCACGAAACTGATCGGCCCGGCCCACGGCAACGTGATCGACGACGTCGACGGAATGCTCAGGACGTCACTGGCCGCGCACAGGAAGGTCTATGCGGAAGGCCGCTGATTGTATAGTGAAGTTCAGTTCAATATAATGAATTCTAGAATGCGACGCTTCGATTGATAGCGACGAACGGCAAGGAGTGAGTCAATGCGAGACCTCATTGGATACGGGGAAAACCCCCCGGTCGTGACTTGGCCGAATGGTGCCAAGGTGGCCGTCTCCATGGTCATCAACTACGAGGAAGGCGCGGAGAGCTCCATAGAAGCCGGTGATGAAAGCGATGAAGACGTCACGATTTTCGGTGGTTGGTCTTCGGATCCGGGCCGGCGGAGCTTGATGAAGGAATCCTTCTTCGAGTACGGCAGCAGGGTAGGCATCTGGCGCTTTTTGGCTTTGCTCCGGGACTACAACGTGCCCGCGACATTCATGGCGTGCGGCGTAGCCCTGGAACGAAACCCGGAGGCCGCCCAGGCGATCGTGCGCGATGGACACGAGATCTGCGCCCACGGCTACAAATGGCGGGGAACCGTCGGAATGACTCCGGCCGAAGAACTCGCCGAAATCCGGGCCTGCGTAGCGGCGATCGAGGGAGTCTCGGGTGTCCGGCCCGTAGGTTGGTACGTCCGCGAAGGAATCACGGAGAACACCCGTGCGATCCTCAAAGACGAGGGCTTTCTCTATGACTCGAATTCCTACGCGGATGACCTGCCGTATTTTGTCTCAGCCGGAGACTCCCGCCACCTGGTGGTCCCTTACTCGGGTGACACGAATGACGCGAGGTTTTGGGGCCCCGGAAGCCTCGGGACAGCGGATGACTTCTTCAATGTACTGAAGGACAGCCTCGACTGCCTTCTGATCGAAGGGGAAACCGTACCCAGGATGATGTCCGTAGGAGTGCACTTGCGCATCGGCGGGCGGCCCAGCGTCGCCTTGGGCGTCAGGCGCTTCCTGGAGTATGCGCGTGCGCGGAACGACGTTTGGTTCGCCACGAGGGAGGAAATTGCCCGGTGGTGGATCGCCAACCCGCCTGCCGCAGGCCGGCTCGAAGCAGCGTACGAAGGCCGCGCGTGACTACGTCAATGCCTGGAGGAAGGACTCCAATGGCCACGGATATTTCACGCTTGGTCCACAACGTCAATGAACAAGGTTTTACGGCGTTGGAGAAGACCGGACTTCGCGGACAAAGGGACCAAGGCCTCGTCTCCACGCTCATCTCGCGTGACCTGAGCGGCTCGGACGACCTATGCGTCAGTTGGGGCAGGATCCTCCCCGGACAACATCATCTCTGCCATCACCACCCCGATGCCTCCGAGTTCTACGTGGTCATTTCGGGCGAGCCCCTCGTCCTTCTGGGCGATACCGAGTACCGGGCCAAGCCAGGAGATGGCATCTACATTCCCCGAGGGACTACCCATGGCATTACCAACGACGGCGACGAAGACGTCAACCTGGTTGTCGGCGTCAGCAAGCCCGCCGACTGGCAGTTCGTGGCGGACGAGTGATGGCGACGTCGTTGGTCCGGCAGGTTGGACTCATCACTGCCGAGCCGACCCCCACGCTGTTGTCCGTGGTTGCCTACCGAAACCTGGATTTCTTGGTCCTCGACGCGGAACAGACAACATTGACGCTGCAGCAATGCGCCGATGCGGTCCAGCGGCTGTCCGGCGCCAATACCCGGGTTGCCGTCCGTGTCCCTGACCTTGATGACATGACCTTGGTGGCGTTCGCCAACACGGGTGTGGACGAGATCGTGCTCCCCAGGGTGCGGCATCCGAAAGAACTCGAACGGGCCTACCGGGCGACAAGGTTCGGCCCTCATGGGTTCCGGCCGAAACAGGCTTCCTTCGCCTCGGCGTTCGGTGCGGACTATTCGCTGGAGCCCCGGCTGTCGGTGCTGTTTGAGACGGTGGAAGCCATCGACGCCGTCGAAGACTTCGTGGCGTTGGAGTGTTTCGACGGCGGTTGGGTAGGTCCCACGGACCTTGCAAGCGAACTGCTGAAGCAGGGGAGGCCCGGGGCGGTCGCGCTTGAGGAATCCGTCCAGCGCGTCGTTGATGTCCTCGGCGCTGCCGGCCAGAGCGTGGGCCTTCCCGCAGCCGACATTGCCAGTGCCGGCGATGTCCATGCCCGGGGGGCCGATCGCGCCGCGGTGTACTGGGAGCGGGAGCTCGCCTCGATGATCGCGCAGCTGGCTGCAGCCGTCGCGCCGGAGACGCGCGTCACGAGGTGTGACTCCCTGTGAAAATGAACCGCGTGGTTCTTCTGCAGCGATGCCGATGCTGGCATGCTGTGACGATGAAGAAGGGCTCGACGCCGGAGGATCCAGCCCGGATTCTTCGTTTAGTTGACGAGTCTTCGATATACTGATGAGTGCTGGAACACTGAGGAGCCGTATTGGGAAGCACGGAAGTTGTTAAAGTCGACGACGATGACACTCTGCACCGCAACCTGTGGATCACCCACTTGGGGGCCATGCTCAAGGAACAGCGTGCCGGGCGATTCACGGTCGAGGAATTGGCGGACCGGGCCGGCGTCAGCGCCGGACTGATCAGCCAGATCGAGCGCGGCATCGGTAATCCGTCATTCGCCACGCTCCTTCGCCTGGCCAATTCCCTCGGTGTGCCGCTGGCGAGGATGTTTACCGATCCCAGCGAGACCCAGAACCACATGCTGGTGCGCCGGGCCGATCGCCGCCGCATCGAGATTCCTTCTCAGGGAATCGTCATGGAACTGATCGTGCCGGATGCGGACCGAAAGCTTGGCGTCATCAACATGACCATCCCCGCGCATTTCGACGGCGCGGAGGTTCCGCATTCGCACGAGGGTGAGGAATGCGTCGTGGTCCAGACCGGCACACTCGTAGCGAGTGTCGGCGGGCAGGAATTCACTTTGGGCGAGGGCGACAGCCTGACCTATGACGCCACGTTGCCGCATTGGTGGAGCAACCTCACGGACACCGCGGCGGTCATGGTGGCGATCTCGACGCCGCCGTCGCTGGGCAAATCGCATTGACCAGCCGCCCGCCTGGCCCGTCTTCCCGCTTGGGGATGCTTGTGCCGTCGTCGAACTCCAACGCGGAGTCCCTGACAGCCGACATCCTGGCCGGATCGCCCGACGTCGGCGTCCACTACAGCCGCTTCCGGCTCCCCGCGGACCTCGATGACCGCATCGATGCGAAGGTTCTCGGCGACGCGCCGTCACTGCTCAGCGATGCCGAGCTGGGTGCCATCGCGTTCCACGGAACGTCGGGATCCTGGACCGGCCTCGAAGGCGACCGGGCGCTCGTCGACTCATTGACGGAGGCCACTGGCGCCCCGGCCACCACCGCATCCCTGGCGCTTGTTGCCGCCCTGGAAGCGCTCGACGCCGGCCGGGTCGCCGTCGTTTTTCCCGGCCCCGCGGGCATCGTGGCACTCATTGAACGTGAGTACGCAGCCAGCGGCCTGGAAGTAGTCCGTTCGTCGGTGCCCGCGAGGTCAATGTCCAATCCGGAAATCTCGCGGATGTCCGGCACGGAAATCGGCGCGCTCATGAAGCCCGCCTTTGGTTCCGACGTCGACGCGGTGGTCTGTATCGGGACGAACCTTCGCTCCGCCTATCTGGCTGCCGGCTTCGAAGCCGAGTTCGGCGTGCCCGTGGTCGACAGCGCAACAGCCACGCTGTGGCATCTCCTCCGGCTGGCCGGAACTGCGCGCCCGATCCCGGGATGGGGCGCGCTGCTCGCTAGCGTTTAGGGCTCGTATTGAGCAGCCAAGCCTCGATGATCTGCGAACGCGTCGCGATCCACGCTGAGTTTTTGCCCGCGTGGGACAAGAATGTGTCCAGGGCGGTTGCGTAGGCAGGGCGGCCAATGAGTCGCGGGTGCAAGCCCACGTTCATGACGGACGGGCAGGGTCGGCTGTCAGTGAGCATCATGTCCAGCGTGCCGCACAATTGGCGGGCGAATGCGGTGGCCGTGGGGAACTGCCTGAAGAGGCCCGAGTCGTTGGTGTCACCGGCGTAGGGCAGCACCGGCAACCCGGTTCCGTCGTTCCCCGCATTGTCCATCCCGGTTCCACAATGCGGCAAGTCGTCGTTGAAGCTATTGGACTCATACATGAATCCGGCGGCGGCGAGGATGTCCCGCGTGCCCGGGTTGAGTCCGTCGCGCGAGTACCAGCTCGTGGGCGGAACGCCGGTGCTCTTGGCGATGGAGTCGCGGGACGCGGTAATGAGCGCGTGTTCCTCCTCGGGAGCGAGCCCGGCGTGGGTATCCCAGTTGTAGCCGTGGTCGGCAATTTCGTGGCCGTCCCTGACGAGCGCAGCAGCGATCTGCGGGTTTTGCTCAAGCGCCGTGGCACAGCAGAAAGCAGTTGCCCTCGCGTCGTGGCGCCTCAATATCCGCAACACCCGCCAGATACCTGCCCTTGATCCGTATTCGAAAGCCGATTCGAGCGTGAGATTCCGGACCGTGGGGTGGGCGGGGTGATTGATCCAGTGGGCGCCAAGATCGTCCGCTGGGCCTCCGCGGGCCATGCTGCGCTCCGCTCCGTCTTCGACATTGATCACCAGGGACACGGCAACGCGTGCACCCCCGGGCCAGCGAAACTCCGGTGGATGCTCGCCGTAGCCCACGAAATCCCGAGCGGTGGAGGGGACTGGCACTGTGGAATCTCCTCTGTGCTTATTCTCTGTGGTTATAGTGAAGATACTTCGATATCATGAACGTAATCGATAGGGAGTCGAATGTCTACGCTCATCCACGGTGGCACCGTCGTGCCAGGCACAGGCAATACGGTGGTCGAATCAGGAGCAGTCATCCTGCGCGACGGGCACGTCGCCGACGTTCTCGAGCGTTGGGACCACGACCAGGCCTTCGACGGCGAGGTGATCGACGCGAGCGGATGCGTCGTCGTGCCCGGTCTCATCAATAGCCACGTCCACGGGGTGACCCCGGGTCCGCTCATGCCCAGCGGTGCCCCCGCGCTGCCCGACGACGGGTGGCTGGCGAATCTTGACCGCCACCTCCTTGCGGGAACCACTACAGTGCTGAACCTTTGCGGTTTTTGCACCATGGACCATGTCCGGGAAGCGGACCGCCGCCATGCGGTCCATGTCCGTGGAGCAACGACGTACTTGCCCGAGGCTGAGCGGGCAGCACGGATGGCCGACGGCAGGGGGCTGCCCGCCCAGTCCGGCCACAGCACGGTGGAGAAGATGCTCGACGACGGTGCGATCGCGATCGGCGAGCTCGGCGGCGGACAGACCCTCGGCGGGGGAGGGCAGGACCTGAGCTACATCCCCCGCGCCATCGAAAGGGCGAGCGGCGTGCGCGTGCACTCGGCGCAGGCCCGGCGGATGAAGGAAGCCGTCCTCGGCCGGTTCATCGATCCCGAGGCTTGCGACATGGCCGAACTGCGCGCCGCGGCCGCCGAAGCCGGCTTGGAAGGACACATCGACCTCGTCGAATTGCGGAAAATCATCGCTGATTCCGTGTTGCCTTCCATCGAACCGGCACTCAACGGCATCCGGGAGGGCGTCCAGGCCGCGGCTAGGTTCGGCGTCCCGGCGATTGTACACAGTGCAGCCGCGACAGCCCGGGTCATGCGCGAACTCATGGACGGGACACCACGGGCCAAGGCAGGCGGGTCCCGGAGACCAGGCGCCAAAGCGAGCGTCATTGCCTCCCACGCCAACCACCCCTCGCACACTCCCGCGGAGGCGCTTGCGCTGGCCAAGCTCGGCAGGGACCACGGTTGGCCGGCCGAAGTCTCGGTTTTCGACCTCCTGCACCGCAAACAGACCGTGACCACGCGGGAACACTGGGATGTCTTGCTGCAGGAGCCCGGACTCGTAGATGTCCTCGCCACGGACTACGGCCACGAGGGCCATCACGACGAACTGATCTCGGCCGTGCAGGATGTCGCCGAGCACGGCTATCGATCCTTGGCCGGAGCAGTGGCCATGGCAACGACGGCGGTGACGGGATTGATTCCGGGGATTGCGCCAAACGGCGGGCGGATTGAAGCGGGACGGGATGCCGACGTCGTCGTCGCCAGCGCCGAAGACTTCCGGGACGTACGGTTCGTCTTCGTCGGCGGCGTCTGCGTGGTGCGGGACGGTCGGCTGACTCCGGCGGCGCGCCGGTGAACGGGCAACTGACCCCGGAGCAGTCCGCGCGACTCATCGAGCTGGTTGGCGAGGCCATCCAGCGGGAGGACGCGGCCGCCGTCGAACGCTCATTCAATGACTTTCAGCGCGGCATGGCCACGTTGAGGGCCGATTTCGACCCCCGACGTTTGCAGGAAGGCCCGGGAGGTGGCGCGAATGACTGAAGCGTGGGAACTGGGAATCACGGAGGCATCCGGACTCCTGCGCCGTGGCGAGCTTTCCGCAGCCGAACTCGTGGAATCCGTCATTGGTCGGCTCGAGGCCACGGAAGATTCAGTGCATGCGTGGGCCTACGTCGACCGGCAAGGCGCCCGAAACGCGGCCCGCGCCGCGGACGATAGCGGGGCGCGCGGCGAGTTCATCGGACCGCTCCACGGGATTCCGCTTGGCGTGAAGGACGTCATCGACGTGTACGGGATGCCGGCTGAAGGCGGGTCCCTGGCGCTCAGGGGCCGCGTTGCTTCCGACGACGCCGGCGTGGTCCGGCACTTGAGGCGGAACGGGGCAGTAATCCTGGGCAAGACGGTGACTCACGAGTTCGCCTTCGGACAAGGGACCCCGCCGTCGAAAAATCCGTGGGCAGCAGAGCGCTACGCGGGCGGTTCCAGCATCGGTTCGGGGGTGGCCGTGGCTGTCGGGAGCGCGCCGGGCGCCCTGGGCACGGATACCGGCGGATCCGTGCGGAATCCGGCATCGGTGAACGGGCTGGTGGGCCTGAAAGCGACGGCCGGACTGGTGGACGGATCGGGGGTGCTCAACGTCAGCCATACCCTCGACCACATCGGTCCGATCACTCGAAGCGTGGCGGATTGCGGTGCGATGCTCCAAGGCATGGTCGGTCCAGAGGCGGTGCCGCTGCTTCAGGAGATGGTGCTTCCGGACGCGATACCTGGCTTGACCCGCGTGGCGGTGGATCGTGGCGCCTGGGCCGAGTGGGAGGTTACCCCGGACGTGGCCGCGGTCCTTGAACAGGCTCTGATTGTTTTGCAAGGACTCGGGGTGGAGCTTGTTGAGGTGTCCCTCCCAGAACTGAAGATGGCCCTGCCGGCAAGCTTGGCGATTTCGCTGTCCGAATCGGTCGAACACCATCGCGAACTATTGGCCGGAGGCGCTGACAAGTATCTCCGCGGAACCCGCGTCATGATCGAAACCGGCGCCTTGGTGCCGCGCGAGGACGTCCAGTTGGCACATCAAGTGCGCTCGTATCTTCGTGCCTCCCTGCGGACTGCCATGGACCTCGCGGGAGTCCAGGCTTTGGTGTCCCCGACGCTGCCGTCCATCGCGCCGATCGAAGCTGACATGTCCCATTCGCTCACCGGCTCAACGGGGAAGGATTCCCTCTCCAGCGCGCTCATGATGCTCTCGCCGGCCAACCTCACCGGAATGCCCGGACTCAGCATCCCGTGCGGATTAGCGGGAGGACAGCCGGTGGGGATGCATTTCCTGGGACGGGAATTCGCGGAGGCGGATCTCTTGGGCATCGCGCACGTCTATGAGAAACACGCCTCGTGGCATGCCAAGGTGCCGGTGCGCCGCTGAGCCGTAGTAGCCGTGAACTTTGTCACATAAGCTACTAGGAGAGTAGGAAGAGGTTGGCGGTGCAGCCAGAGTTGCGTGGCTTGCGGTTTTTCGGCGCGCGCTGGAAGGCTCGGCCCCTTGCCTCACAGATCCTGGTGTGGTTGCTCTGCATCCTCTTTGTGACAGTCACGTTGGGCGCGCTTCTTTACACCCAGATCAGTAACCAGACCCTCGAAGACCAGTACAGGCTCCGGGCGCTGGGGATCGCCACGACGGTGGCGCAAATGCCGGAGATCGTGACGTCCTTGGGGAACGGAGATCCCACGCACTCGATTCAGGCGATTGCGAGCAAGGTCCAGTCCCAGGCCCAGCCGGACTACGTCGTGGTCACCGACCGGAAAGGTGTCCGGTACTCCCACCCGAACCCAAACCTCATCGGGCAGACCTTGGAAGAACCCGTCGCCGTACTTGACGGGCAGACCCATGTCGGAATCGACAAAGGCAGTCTCGGTGACTCGGTCAACGCCAAGGCGCCGGTGCGCGCGGCGGACGGGACCGTCGTCGGGCAGGTCTCGGTGGGAATCCTTGAGACCACGGAAAGCAGCGAGCTCACCAAACAGGTGTTGCTGATTGCCGGTTATTCAGCAGTGGTGCTGGTGATCAGCGCCATGGGTTCGGCCCTGCTGGCGCGCAGGATCAAACGGGTCACCTTCGATCTCGAGCCGGTGGAGATCGCGTCCCTGCTGCAAGAACGCGAAGCCCTGCTGCACGGCATCCGTGAAGCGATGATCGGGTTCGACGACGACGGCCGGGTCACCGTGATCAACTCCGAGGCGCGCTCCCTGCTTCACCTGGAAGAAAACGTGCTGGGAGAGAAGATCGAGGATCTCCTGCCTGCCGGGAGGCTTCGTTCCCTCTTGACCGGCCAGATCAGCGGTTCCGACCAGATCGTGATCACCGAGGACGCCTTGCTGGTGGTGAACCGGATGTCCGTTGCCTTGGCTGGAAGGAGCATAGGTTCGGTGGTCACATTGCGCGACCGCACCGAGGTTGAGGGCCTGGTGCGTGACCTTCGCTCGGTCGAAGGCCTGATGGAAGCTTTGCGCGCACAAGAGCATGAGTACGCCAACCGTCTCCACGTGGTGGACGGACTGTTGGAACTTGGAGACGTGGACCAGGCCCGGAATTTCGTATCGCGGATTTCGGACACCTCGCGCTCACTTGGCGAAGGACTGCGCTCGCGGATCGAACCGCCGGAGCTCGCGGCCCTGCTGCTCGCGAAAATCACCGTGGCCGCTGAGCAGGATGTCGAGATATCGGTGACTGACGACTCGCAGCTGCGCCAACCGTTCCTCGAAACTCAAGCGCTGCTGACGATCGTCGGGAACCTGCTGGACAACGCCGTCGAGATCCTCGCCGAGCAACCCGCGCCCCGTGAGGTGACCATCCAGCTGGACGATTCCTCGGGCATTTTCATCTGCGTGACCGACAACGGGCCCGGCGTTCCTGCAGAATTGGTGGGCACGATCACCGCCGACGGATTCACCACCAAGGAACCGCGGCCGGGGATGCGACGTGGGATAGGCCTTGCACTGGTGAGCCGGATCGTTCACCGTGCAGGAGGCACCATGGATGTTTTCCCGGGCCCCGGGGGACGCTTTGAAATTTGGTTGCCGGAACCGCACATGGAATCCGAAACCACCGTCATGACAGGAAAATCGATCGAATGATCCGCACCTTGGTAGTCGACGACGACTTCCGCGTAGCGCGCATCCACGGTAGCCGCGTGGCCAAAATCGAGGGATACGAATGCGTCGGCGAGGCCCACACCGCGGCGGAGGCCAGGGAAGCGGTGCAGCGGCTCAAACCAGACCTGCTTCTCCTCGATGTCTACCTTCCAGATGAAGATGGAATCAGCTTGCTGCGGTCCCTTCAGGGAGCCGGCGAAAAACTCGACGCCGTCATGATCACTGCCGCACGGGACCTTGAGACCGTAAGGGCTGCCATGCGTGGGGGAGCGGTGTACTACCTCGTCAAACCGTTCGGCTTCGAGCAACTGCAGACCCAGCTCGAGGCCTATCGGCGCTGGCGGCAGGAGGCGGAGTCCCGGACCGTGGCCGATCAGGCGACCGTGGACCAGCTCTTCAGCCTGCGCCGGACGGCTCCCCCTGCCAAAGGACCCCGGCGCCTGCCACCCACCATGCAAAAAGTCCTCGACATGGTGGTTCACTCCACGGAGCCTTTGGGGGCCTCGGAGATTGCGGGCACCGTCGGCATCAGCCGCCCCACGGCCCAGCGCTATCTCTGTGAACTCGAACGCAAGGGACTCGTTGACCTGCATTTGGCCTACGGTTCGACGGGGCGACCCGTGAACACGTATCTGCCGCGCAAGGGTTGAGGACCGACGGTCGCGATCTGCAACCTAGAGGTTGCTCTTTCGGTGAGTTAATGCAACCCTGTAGTTGCAGTAACTGACTGAAAGGAACAGAATCATGACTATGACTGCAAACCAGGCCTCCGTCGTCGACGCGGGCGAATTCACCGTGAGGCGCACCATCACCATCGCGGCACCAATCGAGAAGGTTTGGGCCGCGATCACCGAGGCCGAGCACATCGCGCGGTGGTTCGGACAAACCGCCGTCCTCGACGAGGTCGCCGTCGGCGCCCGCGGTGTCTTCTCTTTCGAAGGGTACGGTGCCTTCCCGGTCCTGATCGAGGAGCTCGACCCACCGCGAATGATCGCCTACCGCTGGAGCAATGACGACGCACGCGGTACGCAATCGGCCGAGGTCGACCCTGACCACTCGACCGTATTCCGCTTTACGCTTGAAGCGCTCGACGGCGGAACGAGGCTCACCGTCGTCGAGACCGGCTTCGACACGACGAGCGATCCGGCCTTCAACATGGAGAGCCACCGCCAGGGCTGGGACTCGGAACTCGACGAACTGGCCGCTTATGTCGAGGGTGGGTCGTGACAACGAGCACCCTGGTTCCAGTGTTCGCCGCGCTCGGAGACGAGACGAGGTGGAGCATCCTGGTTGCCCTCGGCGAAGGCGACGCATCGGCGTCGGCCCTCGCCGGGCGGCTCCCGGTCACCCGACAAGCGATCGCCAAGCACCTCGCCGTGCTGCAGGAGGCCGGACTCGTTGAATCGCTGCGCGTCGGTCGTGAACTGCGCTACAGGGTGCTCGGCTCGCAGCTAAGCGAAACGGCGCGCAGGCTCGAGCGCATCGGCGCCGAGTGGGACCGCCGCCTGGTCGCGATCAAGCGGATCGCGGAAGGGTTGTAGTTCTTCGACAACGGGGTGGGCTAAGTCGAGCGCCGATTACGCGCTTGGTGCGCCAATTGGATGAAGCCATAGACGAAGGCGGCCTCGATGAGGACCATCAATCCGAGCCACAGCAATTCGCCGGTGCCGATAAAGTCGATGATCCCGACGAGGACCAGAATGGTTCCGAGGACCAGCGTGTAGACGGCGAAACCAAAGGCCACCCTTGCGCTCCGCACACCCGTCTGGAAGCCAAAACCCAAAGGTTCTCCTCCCGGGTAGCCCTGGACACGATCGTGTCCCGCGGGCTTGAGCCTGTCGAACTCGTCCCAAGGATCCTGATCCTGATCGGCCATAGTTCCATTATCCCGCGAATCGGGCGGGGTTGCTTGGGGGACGCGTTGCCGTGTCAGCCCGCCGCGCCGCGTGTCATATTCGGGAAACGCTCGGGAAAGCCATGAACAATGAGGGCCATGATGCCCGAAGAACTCACCGCTAGCCCGCGGGCCAAGGACACTGTAGCTGTTGGCGATCAACTGCAGAACGCCGTCTCCCGAGCCTCTGCCTCGAAAGTACCCGAGGTAACCGTCTTGTTCTGGGTAGTGAAGATCCTCACCACCGGGATGGGCGAAACGACATCCGATTTCCTTGTCCACCGCTTCGAGCCCGAGATCGCTTTGGGCCTCGGGTTCGCGGCACTGGTGATTTCGCTGGTCCTGCAGTTCCGTGTGCGCCGGTACATCCCCTGGGTGTATTGGACCGCCGTCGCGATGGTCAGTGTGTTTGGGACCATGGCTGCGGATGCCGTCCACGTCGGGCTTGGCGTCCCCTACCTGGCGTCGACCCTGTTCTTCACCGTGGCGCTCGCCGTCGTTTTCCTGCTCTGGCACCGGAGCGAGAAGACCCTCTCCATCCACAGCATCACCACCCGGCGTCGGGAGTCCTTTTACTGGGCTGCGGTGCTGACAACCTTCGCGCTCGGTACGGCTACCGGAGACCTGACTGCCTACTCGCTGGGCTTGGGCTACCTCGCCTCGGGCATCATGTTCGCGGTTGTCATCGCTATTCCGGCACTCGCCCATTGGCGTCGGCTGTTGGCGGCGATCCCGGCCTTTTGGTTCGCGTACATCCTGACCCGTCCATTGGGGGCGTCCTTCTCCGATTGGACCGCCGTTACCCCTGACCGAGGGGGACTCGACTGGGGCACCGGCCCCGTCAGCCTGGCCCTCGCCGCGGCGATAGCCGTCCTGGTCACGTTCCTGACGATCAATTGGAAGCGAGCCCGCAAGTAGGGCGATCCGGTACCGCTCGGTTTCACCCGGATGTTCGCATGTCCTGACATATTTGCGTGAATTCTGTTTCCGGTTAACCACGGATTCATTGCCCATGACCCACTCCTTCACCTTGCCCTTGGAAGGTAGTTCCTGCACTTGGGGGACTTTTCGGTTCAAGATGAAGGAACACCATGACCAACCGCTTTCTAGCAGCGGCCGCCGTCGCCGTTGTTGCAGCCACCGCTGTGACCGGCTGCGCCCAAAGCAGTACCGCTTCGGCCCAGAACAATGGCGCCAGCGCATCCCCGGACAAGACGATCACCGTATTCATCAGCGGGGACACCAACGTCCAGAACCTGTGGGAGAAGAGCCTCGTTCCCGCCTTCGAAAAGGCCAACCCCGGCTACAACGTGAAGGTCACCCTCGATCTGCACGGCGAGCACGATGCCCAGACCCTGGCGAAACTGACCAGCGCCACGGAGCAGAACAAGGAACCTGATTTCGACCTCGTGGATGGCGGTTTTGTTTCCAAGGCCTCCGCAGCCAATCTGCTAACGTCCGTAAGTTCCCAGACGATTCCGGCACTGAACGATGTCCCGAAGGACGTCATCAAGGCCGGCGGCACGGGTGGCATCCCGTACCGCGGCTCCGCAGTGCTCCTGGCCTATGACACCAAGACGGTTGCCTCTCCGCCGAAGACCCTTGACGATCTGCTCGCCTGGATCAAGGCAAACCCGGGCAAGTTCACCTACAACTCGCCCAAGTCCGGAGGATCCGGCGGTGCATTCGTTGCCACCGTTTTGGACAAGTTCGTCCCTGCAGACGCCCGCGCCAAGATGACGGTGGGCTACGAGAAGGACCTCGAGAAGTACTGGGACCAGGGCTTCGCGACGTTGAAGGACCTCAACTCGTCCGTCTTCCAGAGCGGTGTCTACCCCAACGGCAACCAGCAGACCCTTGACTTGCTCGCCAAGGGACAGATCTCCATGGCTCCCGTATGGTCTGACCAGTTCATCACGGGCTTGACCAACGGCCAGATCCCGTCCACCGTGAAGGCCACCCAGATCAGCAACCCGTCCTTCACCGGCGGTGCGGCGTACCTGGGCATTCCCAAGTCCTCGCCCCGACAGGAGGCCGCGCTGAAGCTTGCCAACTTCGTACTCTCGCCCGACGCGCAGACCATGATCATCAAGGAAATGTCCGGTTTCCCGGCCATCAGCCTGGACAAGCTGCCGGCTGATGTGAAGGACAAGTTCAAGGACGCAGACACCAACAACCTGCGTAAGGGCTACTTCGACCAGATGGGCAAAGACCTGAACAACCTCTGGGACCAGAAGGTTCCCGGCCAGTGACAACCACGCTTCACAAGCCGGCGGAACTGCAACAAACAGTTCCGCCGGCTGGTGTCACGCGCCCTAAACGCCTGGGCCAGCGCGCCGTCGGGTTCTTCATGGCACTGCCGCCGATCCTGTTGATTGCGATCTTCGTCGGCTTCCCGATCGTTCTCGCCTTCGGGTTCAGCATCGGCCTGACCGGCGGGTTGAACCACACCATCGCCACCATTGGCCAGAACGTGCACGAGGCAGACGCCTGGTGGGGGACCCTCGCGGCGTACCAAGAAATGTTCACCAACAAACGTTTCCTCGGAGACCTCCTGGTCACCGTCATCGTGACGCTGGTCAGCACGGCGACGGTCATCTTCCTGGCCTTGGGCATTGGGCTCTACCTCAAGCTCAAGGGCGGTCGAATGGCCCGGCTTCTCTCCGGACTGGCGATCGTGCCGCTCTTCATCCCGGTGGTCATCGCCTCGTGGGCGATCTTGACGTTCTACTCCGGCACGGGTTTCCTGCGGAGTGTCTTCGCGCTCTTCGGGGTTGACTTCCCCGTGTGGGCATTCACCATGGTGACGGTCATCATCGGCTCGGTCTGGACTTCACTGCCTTTCGCTGTGCTCATGGTCTCCTCCGGGCTGCAGTCCGTGCCAAACGCCATGATCGAAGCAGCCCGCGACGCCGGTGCCGGCTCCTTGCGCACGATCGTTTCAGTGATCGTTCCCATGGCCGCCGTTCCCATCATCATCGCGACGACGTTTACTGCGATAGGAATTGTTGGATCGTTCACGGTTCCGTACTTCACCGGGCCCAATTCACCGAACATGCTCGGAGTGGACATGTCCAACTACTTCTCTGCCTTCAACCAGCCCCAGCAGTCGGCAGTCATGGCTTTCACCGTCTTCCTGATCGCCTCCGGAATCGCCGCGCTCTACGTGTGGGCAAACTTCCGTTCCGCGAAGGAACAGGGGAAAGCCTGATGGCTATTACTGCTGCTTCCCGGACCCGCAGGCCGCTCACGCTGGACTCGATTGTCCGGAGTGCCCTGGTGGGCCTGTTCGTGGTCCTCATGGTCGTTTTCATCCTTGGCCCGCTGCTCTGGCTGGGCGTCCGCGCCTTCGCGGGCAACTGGACCTTCCCCAATCTCCTTCCCGATGACTGGACGCTGCGTTGGTGGCAAGTGGTGGTCAACGACGGCGCGCTCGGCATCGCGGTGCAGAACTCCTTGTTCTTCGCCCCGCTGACCGTCCTTGTGTCTGCGATCATTTGCTTGCCCGCGGCCTACGCCTTCGCCCGCTTTGATTTTCCCGGACGCAGATTCTTCCTGATCAGCCTGTTCGCGACCAACGCCTTTCCCAAGATGGGCTTGTTCGTCACCCTTGCGGCGCTCTTCTACGCCTTGAACCTCATGAACACCGTGCTGGGAATCCTGGTGGTGCACGTCCTGGGCACGGTGGTCTTCATGACGTGGATCCCGGCGGCAGCGTTCGCTGCCGTGCCGCGCAACCTTGAGGAAGCAGCCCGCGACGCCGGAGCCTCCAAATTGCGCGTGTTCGCCTCAGTGACGCTCCCCATGGCCCTCCCCGGGATTATCGTCGCTGCCGTGATGTCCTTCCTTGCGTCCTTCGACGAAGCACAAGGAACATACTTGGTGGGTGCGCCGGCTTTCATGACCATGCCGACCCAGATGTACAGCCTCGTGCTGAACTACCCCACCCAGGTGGCTGCCGTCTTCTCGATCCTGCTGGCCATTCCCTCCGTGGCCCTCATGCTCGCGGCGCACAAGCACATCCTCGGCGGCCAGCTCGCCGAAGGCTTCCAGATCAAATAGCGCACCGCGCTCAATGTCAGACAGAGAACCCATGACAATCCACGAACCATTGACTAAACCACCCGTCAGCCCCACGAAGCCGGGCACCCCGGCGTCGGGCGGCGGCCTCACCATCCGCGGCCTCCACAAGATCCTCGGCGGCCGCACCATCATCGACAACCTCGATCTGTCGGTGAAGGAGGGCGAACTGGTCTCCTTGCTGGGGCCCTCCGGCTGCGGTAAGACAACGACGCTGCGCATGATTGCTGGCTTCCTCGAGCCGGACTCCGGCTCCATTGAGGTGGAAGGCCAGGAGGTCTCGCACCTCGGAGCGGAGAACCGCCCCAGCGCCATGGTGTTCCAAAACTACGCGCTGTGGCCCCACATGACCGTGGCCAAGAACGTCGGCTTCCCGCTGAAGCTCCGCAAAATGTCCAAGGCCGAAATCAAGGACAGGGTGGAAGCCGTCCTGGAGTTGGTCAGCCTTTTGCACCACAAGGATTCCAAGCCCGCCCGCATTTCCGGTGGCGAGCAGCAACGCGTGGCATTGGCCAGGGCACTCGTCCAGGAGCCGAAGCTCTTGCTCCTTGACGAACCCTTGAGCAATCTGGACGCGAAACTGCGTGTCAAAGTGCGCGAAGACATCCGCAAGATCCAGCAGGAGCTGGGCATCACCACGGTCATCGTCACGCACGACCAGGAAGAGGCGATGTCCATGTCGGACCGCATCGCCGTGATGAATGCGGGCCGGATCGAGCAATACAGCACTCCGGAAGCGCTCTATGCCCGCCCGGAAACCGAGTTCGTGGCCACCTTCATCGGCAGCATGAACCGTCTGGAAGGCTCGCTCAAGGACGGACTCATCACCGCGGGCCCGGACGTTCTCGGGATCCGACCCGAGGACGTCATCCTGGCAGACGCGCCGTTCGCAGGTGCCGTCCCGGCGACCGTCGAGAGGGTGGTCCCGCGCGGACACTTCCAGGAAGTGTACGTGCGCAGGGCCGACGCCCTGCTCCGCAGCTTTGTCAACGGTGAACCCATGCGGCCCGGCTTGCGGACATATGCGGGGATCCGCAAGGCCATGACCTTCCGGGACGGACGCCTGGTAGGAGAGGCAGGTGCCGCACTGTGAGCAACACGATCGACACCAAAAGGACCCGGGCCGCAGCCCACCGGGGCGACTCCAGCAAATACCTGGAGAACACTTTGCCCGCCATCGCGTCAGCCATCGACGCGGGTGCGGACCTCGTGGAAGTGGACGTCCGGGTAACGAAGGACGGGCAGGTGATCCTGCTCCACGATGCCTCGCTGCTCAGGATCTGGAGCCTCGACGCCGACGTTGCGGACGTCGACTATGACCGCATCAGGCAACTGGGCGCCGGTGAGGAACGAATCCCGCTGCTTTCCGAAGCCCTCGAACTTTTCCGCGGCAGCCGGTCAACCTTGCTCATCGACATGGACGAGGCCGGCCCCGCAGAGGCGGCTGCCGCCGTCGTACGCGAAAGCGGCATTGAAGTGGCTTGGTGCGGGAACCTGGACGGAATGCGGATCATCCGTGCCCTCGACCGGGACGCCCGGATCTGGCTCCCCTGGAGCAAGAGGATCGCCCCGCCGGAAGAGCTGCTCGCCGAACTGCGTCCCGAGTTCGTCAATTCCGAGCACGTGGTCCTCAGCAAGGACATGGTCGAGCAGATCCACGCCGCGGGAGCAAAAGTTGCGTGCTGGACCGTGGACGACTTGGAAAACATGCGCTGGGCATTGGGACTCGGCGTGGATTCGATCACGAGCAACCAACTGGACCTGTTGCAAAGCGCCATCGCCGAAGACCCGCAGGCATGGGTATCAGCTCAGGCTCCCGGGGGACTGGCCGGAGACGAGGTTCTTGAGTCCCGGAAAGTCGCGTTGGAACTGGCCGAATGGGCCGTCGGATACATGCGCGACGCCGATCGCGGCCAGGTCTCAACCAAGGCGCACCCCGCTGATCTGGTCACGGAAGTCGATGTCGCCGTCGAGCGCCACGTCCGCGAGGTGATTGCCGCCCGCCTTCCCGGCCACACTGTAGTTGGCGAGGAAATGGGCGGAGTCGCAGTGCCCGGCGCACCGTGCTGGTACCTTGATCCCGTCGACGGAACCACCAACTACGTGAACCAGATTCCCTGGACGGCGTTCTCGCTTGCCTTGGCTGTGGACCGCAAGCCCGCGGTGGCCGTCGTCGCAGATCCTTGGCGTGGCGAGATTTTCGAAGGGTGGGCCGGGCACGGTGCCTGGCTGAACGGGAAGCCGCTATCGCTGGCTCCCGCGGGAGTTTCGACGGCGGCCCTGGCCGGAACCGTGGTGGCAACCGAACTCGCCGGGCACTTGCCGTGGCCCGGAATGCTGGAACTGCTCGCGGAGCTCGGCGAGCGGCACAGCATCATGCGGATCATGGGATCGGCGACCATGACGGTGGTTGGCGTAGCAGCCGGGCGTGGCGCGGGGGCAATCATCGGGAGTTTCAGCCCGATCGACCACCTGGCGGCGACGCTCGTTGTTCAAGAGGCCGGAGGCATCGTCCTCAATGCCGAAGGCGAGAAGGACACGTTCCCGGAACAAGGCGGAGTGCTTGCGGCCCGTCCGGAATACTCGGCCGAGCTTTACGAACTGTGGCGCCAGGCAAATGACGACGCCGGCAATTGAGCTCCTCTCCGACGCCGTTTCCGCGATTGACCGGCGGAGCCGCTTCGAACTGCTTGGGGAGATCCGCCTCGGCTTTCCGACGTACCACCCGCAGGGCATGGCGTTCGCCAAGGGACTGACCTTCTTGTCGTCCGTTGAGATCCTCGATGCGCCGCGCCCTGCGGCGGATCCGACGCTGCGCACCCCCGGGCGGGGGAACGGGCACGTGTTCGTCCTCGGGCCGGACGGCGGGCTGCTACGCGACATTCCTGTGGGCGAGGACGCGGCGTATCACCCCGGTGGTATCGATTTCGACGGCGACCACGTGTGGGTTTCCGTCGCCGAATACCGGGCCGCGAGCAGAAGCATCATCTACACGATCGATCCGGACACCTTCGAGGTCCGCGAGCGGTTCCGCGTGGACGACCACATCGGTTGGATCGTCCGCGATGCCGGACTGAACCTGGTGTTCGGCGGAAGCTGGGGTTCCCGGCAGCTCTACACCTGGGACACGGAAGGCCGTCTGCTGGACGCATGGGAGAACCCCGGCCATTTCGTCGACTACCAGGATGCACAGCTCCTCGGTCCGGGACTCCTGCTGTGCAGCGGGATTTCCCTGTTGCCGCAGGTTGATGGTGGTGTCCTTGAACTCGGAGGACTGGCCCTGGTGGAACCGCTGCGGCAAAGAATCAAACGGGACGTGCCCATCAGCGTGTTCAGCGGTGCCGGTCACGTCATCACCCGCAACCCTGTCACCGTCACCGCGGATGAATCCGGGCTGTTGATTCACGCGGCGCCGGATGACGGTTACGACGACGGCGGTACGCGGATACTGAGCTACAGGATCATTTAACACAGCCGTGACAGACCGGAAACGGGTCCCGAACTCGGCCTCGATAGCGTGGCCGCATGATCGTATCCATCATGTCCAAGGTGAGCGCCTGGATCGAAGCTGCCTACTTCTACGACGCCGCCGAGCAGGGGGCCTCCGGAGCCACTGAAACCACCCGCTACGGCTGGCTCCCGGCGCTCAGCGGTGTGGCCATCGCCGACGCCCAAGCGCGGAAAATCCGCGCCGCGGAGTAGCAAAAACCCCGGGATTCCGAGGTTCTTACGTGGCCAGATGTCTTGTTGAACACACTATTCGTTGATGGCGTGTAATATGCCCTAAACTGCTTCACTGAGGTGCCTGAAATGGCACTATGCAGCAACGAAAGTGAACCACAACAATGGCTACCGATTACGACGCCCCACGCAAGACCGAAGAAGAGTCTCCCGCCGAATCGCTCGAGGCCCTTCAGGCGTCGCGCGGCTCCGGTGCCCAGACTGCTGTCATCGACATCGACGAGAACGACACAGCCGAGGGCATCGACCTTCCGGGCGCCGATCTGTCCGGCGAAGAACTGACCGTCATCGTTGTCCCGGAGCAGTCCGATGAATTCACGTGTTCATCGTGCTTCCTGGTCCGTCACCGGTCGCAGATCGCGCTGGAAAAGAACGGCCTCAAGTACTGCCGCGACTGCGAAGGCTAAACCCGCACGCAAAGCAGCCCTGCTCGACTGGAACCGGCAACGCCAAACCAGTCAGGTAGGGCTTTTGCGTGCCCGCGGGACCCGGCGCACTTGCGGCGCGCCTAATTGGTAAGCAGCGTGCTGCTCGCCTGAGCCGCTCAGGCGGCTTGTAGTCTGGCGGGTTGGGCGTATTTAAGCGCCTTTGCATGGTGTCGGAGCTTGCGTCGGTGGTGCCTGGAATCTGGCGCCGCCGTGGTCATGGATAGCCCGGTTCCTGGCGGGGGCGGGGCTGTTGATCGGTAGTGGTGTCCCGTTGGGGTGCGGATGTCGAGGACATGCCGTGTCCCGGGGGGTGTCGTTGCTGTCCAAGTTCGTGCTGTCCCGGTTGTTGCTGTCCAGCCGGGGAGTTCTTTGGTGTGGTTGCAGGCTTCGCACAGGCCTGCCCCGTTGGCCTGGGTGGTGGGTCCTCCGTGGTGCCAGG